>WTIZ01000051.1 GCA_011525035.1 Cryomorphaceae bacterium
CTTCATTATATAAATTGGTGTGCCAATTGTATAAAATAACGTACAGGATACTTTTATATAACTGTTTTTTACCTTAGAAGCGATTCATGTATGCCTCATATATAATTGATAATCATGTATTTATAACATATTTGTGGTAATCACAAAAAAATGTCCCTAAGACATTTATAATTGTTGAAATTGGTGTATTATTGGATGTAAATAAATTGGTCGACCAATTAAAGAGCGATTAAAAAGACTTACCAATAATTCTTTTTTAAAGCTGTCTTGAAAGTTTGACCAATACTTATATGAATAACATGGACCTCTTAAACAACTTTTCTGAAATAGTATTTGAATCGCCAGTTGATCAAATTATTCGTCAAATCAGAGATCTTATTTCAAGCGGATATCTTAAACCAGGCGACAGACTGCCTTCCGAGCGTTTGCTGAGTGAAAAATTTGGTGTTGGTAGAACACAGTTGAGAGAAGCTCTAAGAAAATTAGAATTCTACGGCATTCTCGAAACAAAACCACAGAGTGGAACAATCGTTTCAGGTTTAGGTATTCCCGCTTTGCAAGGTCTTATGACAGACATGTTAAAGCTTCAGGGAAATGATTTTAAATCTCTCGTAGAATCTAGGGTGATTCTTGAACGTAGTATTATTCAGTTAGCTGCAGTTAATAGAACTGAGCATGATATAGAAGAGTTAGAAAATGCTTTTGAGCGCCACGCAGATTCATTAAGAAGAGGAGAAGACGGAATAGGTGAGGATTTTTTATTTCACTTAAAGATTGCGGATGCTAGCAAAAATTCTGTGCTGAAATCTTTGATGTTGATTATCACACCAGAAATTCTTCAGTATTTCAAAAAGCACAACATCTGTGCTGGTTCTAAAGCAGAAGAAGTAATCCAAGAGCACAGGCAATTGCTAGACGCAATCATTGATAAGAATCCAGGTTCTGCAGATCAATCTTTGTCCGATCATTTAAAGGAGGTAAGCGAATACGTCAAGACCCTCAAAAGCAACTCATACATAGGCCCCAACGGAAACTTAATAAATACATAATAACCAGGGGTTAACTCCCCAAAAAACAGAATCATGATTAAAGAACAAAACACGATTTTGAAGACCAAAGGGCGTAGTGTCGTTTTAACGATACTGCTGTTTCTTGGTTTAAGCAGTGGTCTGTATGCGCAGAATATCACTGTTACCGGAACGATTTCAAGTTCTGATGGAGAAACTGTACCAATGGCATCAGTTGTTGTCCAGGGAACTTCGAAGGCAGTCGTTTCGGATGCTTTAGGTAAATATTCGATTGATGTGTCTAAAGATGCAACATTGATATTCTCCGGTACTGGCTTTATTTCACAAGTAATCCCAGTCGCTAACAGACCGTTAATTGATGTTGTACTTAATCCGGATAACGAGCTTCTAGATGAGGTTGTTGTTGTAGGATACGGTACTATACGAAAGTCACATCTCACCGGGTCCGTAGCGAAAATTGAGAACAAAATTTTGGATCAAATTCCTCTCGGTCGTGTAGATGATGCCTTAAGTGGTCAAATCACAGGTGTCACTATACAACAAACTAACCCAGCCGCCGGTGAAGCCCCTACTATCCGTGTAAGAGGTCAAGGCTCAATTTCTTTTGATTCTGATCCATTGATTGTATTAGATGGAATCGTTGTAGGTAATGACGGGGACTTTTTGTCTAGTCTTGATATGAATGATGTCGCTTCTGTTGAGGT
This sequence comes from Cryomorphaceae bacterium, assembly GCA_011525035.1. Classification (GTDB taxonomy): domain Bacteria; phylum Bacteroidota; class Bacteroidia; order Flavobacteriales; family Schleiferiaceae; genus UBA10364. The sequence continues at coordinate 1,733 of WTIZ01000051.1, forward strand.
ATTAAAGGATGCTTCTTCTGGTGCGATTTACGGTTCACGTGGTGCCAACGGTATCATCATGATTACGACTAAAAAAGGTGTTGAAGGACCAACTAAGTTTTCATACAATACCTACGTAGGATTCAAAGACGTTCCTTCAAACGATGTTCTGAGCACGCCTTCAGAATGGGCTGATTTTGTTCGTGAGAACAATAATGGCGAGCTAACTGACCGCATGAAGTACATTGAGAAAATGGGTAACTACACGAACTGGGAAGATGTTATGTTCGATGGTGGTATGATTACTAGTAATGCCATTAGTGCTAGAGGAGGTACAAAAAACACCAAATTTACTGCCTCAGTAAGTCATTTGAATGATCAAGGGGTATTGTTAACTGATAATTTTGAGAAGCTGAACTTCAGAATTAACCTTACAACCAAATTGCGTGAGCGCATTCAGTTTGGTGTTAACTTGAATCCTTCGCACACAGAACAAAGACGATTCCCAATTGGAGTGCACGATGCTATCCGTCAAGCCCCTTGGACGCCATTATGGTTGACAGAGGACAATATCGGATACGTTAACCGTTACCGTGAAAACGGTCGTTGGTCCGACGTAAAGGTTGGTGACTACGCAATGGAGCGTATGTTCGATGACTATGATCTGGAAAACGGAATGCCAGACCCGAATATGTCAGGTACTGATATTTCTACTACTTCAAATCAAGGTTCTTTAGCGAAGGTGCTTGAGCGTGATAGAAGAAAGTACCAAACTAAGGTTTACGCAAATACTTTCTTAAAGTACCAGATTACAGATGCTTTATCATTTAAGCAAACTTTAGGTGGTGATTTCCGCTACACAAAAAACCGCGAGTGGTTCGGTATTGAAGCCACGAGAAATGGAGCTAGAGATTCAAGATCAAACCGCAGCACCGATATCCGTTGGCACTCCGTAAGTGAAAGTACTTTGAACTTCGATAAAGAGTGGGGAGACCAAACACTTAATGCAGTAGCAGGTTTTGCTTATGAAAAATGGCAGACTGAACAAACTATATTGACTTCAGCTGGATTTAGTAATGATCTAATCCAGACTATTCCTGGTGCCAACTTAACTGGTGGTGAAATGGTAGAGTTCGAAGAGTCATTATTGTCTTATTTATCTCGTGTGAACTATACGTTGAAAGATAGATACCTATTGACGGCAAGTGTTCGTACTGACGGAAGTTCTAAGTTCGGGCCAGATACTAAGTATGGTATTTTCCCTGCAGTATCAGCTGGTTGGATGGTGAGTCAAGAAGACTTCTTCCCTGCGAACAGTCCAATAAACAACTTGAAAGTGCGCGCGTCTTATGGTTTAACAGGTAACAATAACGGTATTGGAGCTTATGACCACCTTGGTTTGATTTCACCATTTGGAACTGGCTTTGGTCAAATTGGATATAACGCAACGAATATTGAAAACCCTAACCTCGGTTGGGAGAAGTTAAGAGAAATCAACCCAGGTATTGATCTATCTATGTGGGGTTCTCGCTTCAATCTTTCATTGGATTTATATCAAAGAAAAAGTGAGGATCTTCTTCTACAAGTTCCTGTTCCTTCTGTTACAGGTTTTACTACTGCTTTGGTAAACCGTGGAGAGGTAGAGAACAAAGGGTTTGAACTTGAGATGATGACCCGTAATGTGAATACCCGTAACTTCACTTGGTCTACATCATATATCTTAACACATAACCAAAATACACTTGTAGATTTTGCAGGTGCAGGTGATTTGATTAGTATCGTAGATGGTAAGCGTCCAGCAGAATGGATTGCAAGAGTAGGATCTCCTATTTCTTCATTCTACGGTTATGTTGTTGAAGATGAAATTCCATTGGAATACATCAAGAACCCATTCTATCCGATTAATGCGCAATCTCAAGATATCTACGTTCGTGATCTAAATGGCGACGGTGTTATTGATACTGATGATAGAACAATTTTAGGTTCTCCGTACCCTGATTTTGTTTGGAGTGTTACAAATAACTTTAAGTACAAGAATTTTGACATTATGGTGATGATGCAGGGTTCTCATGGTGCAGAGGTGAGAAATATTTCATCACAATACATCAAGAATGAGTTCTCGGGAAATCAAGATTACACCACAGAATTCCCGGATGCACATTTAGTTAAGCAAAGAATTTTCACAAGTGATGATATTCAAGACGCTTCGTTTATTTCATTGCGAAACTTGAATATTGGTTACAACGTACCAACGTCAACTTTGAAGCAATTGGGTGTTCAACGTTTGCGTATGTACGCGTCGGCTCAAAACCTTCTTTACATTATGGCGGAAGGTTATGAAGGATACAATCCTGAAGGAATCGATCAAGGAAGAGGTAATCCTCTTACTTACGGTTACCAGCGTGGACCAGCTCCAATCTACAGAACATTCTCTTTGGGCGTTAACCTTGACTTTTAAGAATTATGAAAAAGCATTTATTAATAATTAGTGGTTTGTTAGTACTAAACTCTTGTGCTACAGACCCATTGGATCTAGCTCCTGTATCAGAAATTGGAGCGAATGGTTTTTACACCAATGATGAAGAAATGGAGCTTGCAACAGTAGCTATTTACGACGGCTTGCAGGCAATTCCGAAAATTGAATTTGCAGTTACAGAAATGCGTTCTGATAATTCTAAAACCAAAACCAGTGAAGGTGAGTGGGCAGAATTTGAGAGTTACACTGTGCAAGCAACGAACCAGCAAGTTGGACTTTATTGGGCGGCGAATTACAATGTTATTTTCCGTGCAAACAGAGTCTTGGAACATTTAGATGTAATTACAGATGTTGCTCTAAAAGATCAGCTTGAGGGCGAGGCGAAATTCGCACGTGCATTGTGTCACTATAAACTTGCCAATGCCTATGGAGACGTACCGATGCTTACTCAAGTGATTGGTCCTCAAGATTCTTCATTCTTTAGCAGAACGCCAGTATCAACGGTAATGTCTTTTGTCATTTCCGATTTAGAAGATGCATCTACTTTACTCCCTTCAAAGTCCAATATGGTCTTTGGTCGTGCGACTAAGGGTGCAGCAGAAGGTCTTCTTGCTAAGGCTTACCTGCGTACAGGTGATTACTCCTCTGCAGAGGCGATATTGTCAGGTCTAATTTCAGGCAGTGATTATGCTTTGGAGGGGTCGTACAATGATGTATTCTACAATGAAGGTAATGATGAAATCCTCTTTGCAATTCCTTACATCGATGACGATCTTTTCGAAAGTCAAGACTTCTCATTTGAATTTACTGTAGGTGGAGTAAGAAGCGGCTTAAATTATCTTACTGATGATCTTAAAGCTGCTATGGATGCAAGTGATACAGCTCGCAATCCAGTGATCGCAAACCCGCTGAATACTAACGAATGTGGCAAGTTTTTGACTGCTAGTTTGAACGCGAGAATGTGCGGTAACGATTGGATTGTAATGCGTTTAGCCGATGCTATGTTACTTTATGTGGAAGCAAAAATGGCTGGCCAAGGCGCTACTCAAAATTTGGATGCGATAGCTGCGTTTAACGCTGTTCGTGCTCGCGCAGGATTAGCACAAGTACCAACAGATGGTACTGGTGAAATTACACTAGATGAGCTATTGGATGAGCGTCGTATTGAATTAGCATTTGAGAACCACAGATTGGATGACCTAACCAGAACAGGAAAGGCTCAATCGGTCCTTTCTGAATTCGCATCAGCTGCAGGTTATGCATTCACTGGTAGCGACTTATTGTTGCCAATTCCTCAGAACGAGATTAACGTTAGTGAAGGAAAGCTTTCTCAAAATCCAGGCTACAATTAAAATCAAACTTTAGATTATTGAAATCATGAAAAATATATTAACTAATAAAATATGGGGTTGGAAGGGTTTGCCATTAATGGCCCTTTCGGCACTCATAGCCTTTACGGCTTGTAAAGAGGAATACCCAGGAGTAGGTTCTATTCCTGACAATACTCCACCTTCAGCAAACTTCTCTTTTGCACAATTGTCATCAGACAATTATTTGGAGGTAACCTTCACAAATTTATCTGGGAGTTCTACGGATTATCTATGGGATTTCGGTGATGGAACTACCTCTATAGAATTTGAGCCGGTTCATGTTTATTCGGCTGATGGTACATACTCCGTAACTCTTACAGCTAGTGACAAACTTGGAGTAGAAAGTACTAAAACGATGGAGGTTGAATTAACAGAACCTGCAGCATATATTCCTCCAATTTTAGAACCTAGTTTTGAAGACGGTCAACTTTCAGGTGGTACTGGTGACGGTCGTGATTCTTGGAGAAATAGTGACTTAGGCGGTGTGATTCAAATTACTAGTAGCCCAGTTTTAACAGGGTCACAAGCCGCTAAGTTAACTGGTGATCCAGGTGATAAAAGAATCGGCTATCAATTATTGACTGTTTCAGAGGATAACGTTTACGATGTTAGCTTCTACTATACTATGAAAGACAATCAACCGGGTTCTTTAACTGTTGCTGTTCTTTCCGGACCAGCTACAAGCCACGCGGATGCACTCACAAAGATTATTGGTGCAACTACGGTAAATGATCAAACGGACCCTGATACTTATATTAAAGAAACATTCTCGTTCTACTCAGGTTCTAATTCTGAAGTAGCATTGTATTTCTTTAATGATGGCTCTGTAGAAACAAGACTGGACGATTTCTCTATCGATCTCGGCTCAGGTCCGATTCCTGTTCTTGCAAACTTCAGTGCCGAAGTGGATTCAACAAATTATCTAAGCGTTGATTTTACTAATGCTTCGGTTGGTGCCGATTCTTATGCTTGGGACTTTGGTGATGGATCAACCTCAACAGATACTGATCCTAGTCATACATACACTGCAGAAGGAACTTATACGGTTGAATTGGTTGCAAGTAATGCTGGAGGCGGAACGGATACAAAAACTATGGACGTTGTAGTAGCAGCTCCTTTAGCAGTTGCTATCCGTAACCCTAGCTTTGATGACGAACCAGTGAAGAATGACAATAGAATTGTTTGGCGTAACACAGATTTAGAAACCGATGCAGATACTTATTTCGGGTCTTCTGATTATATGCTCCAGATAACTACTACTGTAAATACGGGTTCTTACGCGGGTAAGTTACCGACTGCTGAGAACAGTTCAAATCCAAGAAGATGGTTATACCAGGAGGTAGCGGTTAATCCTAATACTAGCTATGACATTCAAGCGTACATCAGAAATAAAGCATCTGGTGTAGGTTCTACCGTGACATTCCAAATTTATGACGGGCCGTTCAGCACCGCATCAACTATTGATGATGCAACGAAGATTTTGTCTTCGGCTGACTTTGACTCGACTTCGGGACATGATACGAACGTCTATACACCAGCTATTATCAATTTTAATTCGGGCAATAACGATACTATCGTATTGTTTATTCAAAACGATTACACGTTAACAGCGACAGACTCGGAAACATTCGTTGATGACGTAAGCATTTCTGAGAATTAAAGATTAAAACCCCTTTCTCAAAATGAAAATATTGAGGCAATCATTGTTTGTGTTACCGATTGTTTGGATTTTCATGTTAAGTGCTTGTGAAAAGGCATTACCCGTAGGACCCTCCCCAACAGGAGGGTCCTCAGGTAATAATGAGCCGCCTCCTTCAAACACTTACATTTTACCAGACATAGACCTGTCAAACTGGAAGGTTACATTACCTATTCCTAGGTCCGACGGTAAACCAATTGAGGTTGAACCACCTGCTATTTTAGATTATGCAAGTGATCCAGTTTTAAAGCCTTTTATGTACAATGATTCTTCAGATGGCAGTCTTGTATTTTACACTTATCCAGGTGCATCTACCACGAATTCGAGTTATTCAAGAACAGAACTACGTGAGCAGATGACGCCAGGAAGTAATGATGACAATTGGACTTTTTCGGAAGGAGGAGAGATTCACGGTTTACTAAGCGTACCTGATATTTCACAAGAGTCTGATGGAGATTATCATAGGACAATTATCATGCAGATACATGGTAGACTTACTGATGCTCAAAAAAACTTAATCGGTGAGGACGATAATAATGCCCCACCGGTTTTGAAAATTTATTGGAGAGACAATCGAGTTTATGTACTTACCAAGGAGATGAAAGACACGACCGATACATATGAAGAATCATTGTCTACTGATGCGTGGACGGATAGTCCCGGAAAGTACTTTACTAGAGTAGTTGGCACTGACACCTTTTCGCTCGACGTGATAGCGTCTGAAGGAAGATTAGAGGTGAAGCTAGGCGGAAATGAAACCTTTGTTTATGAAGGGGTTCATATGGATCGCTGGGGTGTCTTTGAGAATTACTTCAAAGCCGGAAATTATTTAGGTACGAAGGATGATGGTGCCTTTGCCAAGGTTAAATACTATGAATTAGAGGTTAGTCATGATTAGATGTTTGTTGACTCTTTTTGTTGCCAGCTCTCTACATTTAGCTGCACAGGACATCGACCTTTCTAATTGGAAAGTGACTATTCCGGAGGGGAATCCTACTAGTGTCGAGCCGCCAGAAATATTTGATTTTGAGCTAAATCCGGTATTAAAGCCATTCTTTTTTAAGGATCCAACAACTGGAGCACTTGCTTTTTATACTTATCCTGCTCAATCAACGAGAAACTCCAAATATTCCAGAACGGAGCTCAGAGAGCAAATGGTTCCTGGAAGTAACGATGTTAATTGGACATTTAGTCAAGGAGGAGTAATGCGCGGAACTTTAAATGTTGAGGATGTAACCCAAAATGCGGTAGGTGATTATCATAGAGTAATTGTTATGCAGATTCATGGAAGGTTAACCAATGAACAACGCGATTTGATAGGAGAGGATGATAACAATGCGCCTCCAATGCTAAAGATTTATTGGGATGAGGGAAAAATCCGTGTCAAGACCAAAGTTTTAAAGGACGTTTCCGCTTCTAATCAGGATATTCTTCATGAAAGTGCATGGGGCGATGATGAAGGACGAAATTTTAAAGAAATTGTCGGTTACGAGAAGTTTACTTTAGAGGTTAGAGTATCAGAAGGACTCATGGAAGTAACACTAAACGACCAAGAGACTTTTGTATATCAAGGGGTTCATATTGATCGCTGGGGAATATTTGAGAATTATTTCAAAGCAGGCAATTATTTTCAGTCTAGAGATGAAAACTCACATGCAACGGTAAAATATTATGAGCTTGAAGTACATCACTAAATCCTTAAGTAAGACTTTTATTTTGGTGCTTGTATTTATTCTAACAAGCGCCCAACGTTCGTTCGATGGCCCTATAGACTTATGGCATTGGAAGCTTGAACTTCCTAATGGATATAAGGCCTCAGATTGGAAACTTTCGAATTTTCAAAATGACCGCTTTTCTCGAGACTTTTTTTATCTCGACCCTGAAGATAATTCCCTCGTCATGAAGGCATATCCGGTTGAAGGTACCTCCAAGGCTAAGTATACTCGTTGTACACTAAGAGAGCAAGTGCAAGCGGGAAGTAATGATGTTAATTGGACGATGAAAGAAGGGGGGATATTACAGGCAGAATTTAAAGTAGATAGTATCACGAAGAATGATAAGGGCCAATACCTTAAGACAATTCTTTTTCAAATAGACGGTAGAACTACAGCGAAGCAAACAAAGCAATTAGGATTGTCCAAACCGGCAAGCTTACCAATGATAAAGGTTTATTGGCAAGACGGATACTTAAAAGTAGTTAGAAAAGTACTTAAAGATGATGGTACCGCAGGAGATGCGTTGTTATCAAAATCCAGTTGGAAAGAGGGTGATGCCAGACATTCAAGAACCAAAATTGGATTTGAAAAAACGAAAATTAGACTCGAGGTTAAGCGAGGTAAAGTTGTCATTCAGATTAATGATGAAAAACCAATTGTCTACCGAGACCTAAGTACTTCACAATGGTATTTTGAAAATTATTTTACCGCGGGTAACTATTTACAGAGTAAACAGCCAAACTCTTACTCCTCTGTCAAATACTATTCTCTTGAAGTTACTCACCTAGGAAAAAAGTAAATATCATGAAAACCCCAAAGTATTCAATTTTAATCTTGATGTTGCTCCTAGGCTCCTGTATTTCAGGGAACAAAACATCTGTCCAAGTAATGGATCTAAATAGTGTTTGTTCGGTAGCTAGTCCCGGTGATACCATATTCATAGAAAGTGGCACTTTTGAAGATGTTTCATTGGACCTAAATGCGAAGGGCACTAAAGATTCACCGATATATATTCTTGCTAAGAATCCCGGTGAATTAATTCTTACGGGCGGTTCCTCATTAAATCTTTCAGGGGAATTTTATACAATCTCGGGAATTCACTTTGACGACGGACATTCTACAAATGGCGCAGTCATTTCATTTCGTGCTAAAGACGGAAATAGTCTAGCGAAGGGTGTACGTGTGACTCAATGTGCAATTTCTAATTATTCTAATCCAGATAGGATTGCGTCAGACCATTGGATTGAAGTCTTTGGAAGAGAAAACCGCTTCGATCATAATTACGTAGGAACAAAATTCAATCTTGGCGCGACCATGGTGATGCGATTAGCGGATTCTGTAAGTACGGATAATCACAATAGTATTGATTCAAATTACTTCGCTCCAAAGCCGAGATTAGGCTCAAATGGAGGGGAAACTTTACGTATTGGTTCGTCGGCACATTCCTTAAAAAAGGGTGGAGCTAAAGTCGTTGCCAATTACTTTGACCGATGCAGTGGTGAGGTAGAGGTCCTTTCCATAAAGAGTTCAGATAATAGCGTGACCGACAACGTATTTTTCGAGTGTTCCGGCGTATTGGCATTGAGACATGGCAATCGAAATAAAATCTATCGCAATAAATTCTTTGGAAACGATAAATCGGAGACTGGTGGACTACGTGTTATAAATGCGGGACATTCTATTCGTCATAATTACTTTCAAGGGGTTACGGGTAAAAGATTTTTCGCTGCTCTGGCCGTAATGAATGGAGTACCAAATTCAGCGATTAATAGATATCATCAGGTATCAGGTGTTGACATCTCAAATAACACTTGGGTCAATTGCGAGAATATTTCTTTTGGAGTAGGCAGTGATAACGAAAGAACGGCAGCACCTGAATCGACCTTATTTACCGACAATTCAATCATTTACTCTAATCCAACTAACGCGCCAAAGTTTCTGGATGACGTGGATGGTATAGAATTTAAAGGAAACGTCACGAATAGCTTCACATCCTTAGATGGATTTACCCCGTTACAATCCTCTTTGGCTACCGTACAGGTTGAAAAAGACGATACTTCTTTAAAATCCTTAGTTGGTCCTCATTGGTTGGACAAAGATGGAATTAGTGAAGAAATTCAAAACTCAAACAGACGAGTTACAATTTCTCCTTCTAATGCCAACGAAATTAATTCGATACTTCAGGACCTTCAGGGAGGAGACACTATTGAATTTGAAAGTGGTCAAGTGTACACCATCAATCAGCCAATCTCAATCAATTCAGATGCACACCTATTGGTTTCGGGTGATGATCATGCTATTATTCAGCCTGGAAAGGGATTCAAAGGTGCGCTAATTCAAATAGAGCAAGGTGTTAATCTCAACGCTTCTAAACTTTGGTTTATTGGCAGAAATCAAGCAAACAATGCATCTTATGGAATAGAAGCTCAAGCCCCAATGCTCGAGCATTATAATTTATTCATTAACGACTGTAGATTTAGCGACTTTAAAGAAAGTCGTTATGCAGGCATTCATGCCAAAAAAGGAACATTCGCTGATACAATAGTCATTTTAAATTCTTGGTTTAAAGATTTTTCAGGTCATGGTATTTCACTGAATACTGAAAATGACGACAGGGGAAGGTATAATGCAGAATATATTACTATAGATAATTGCAAGTTTGTCGATATGATGGGTTCAGCCATTGATGTTTATCGTGGCGGTAATGATGAAAGTACGCTTGGACCATTTGTTACTATCAATGACTGTGACTTTATAAATGTTTGTAACCGAGAATTAGGTACCACTGTACGTATGATTGGTGTACAATGGTCTAGAATAAGGGATTGTCGATTTTCAGATTCGGGTAAAAGCGGCCGTAGTATATGGTTTGAGGATCCTGCTTGGGCGGATATCCAGATAGACCATATTGTGCTATCAAACTCAGGAAAGATTCAAACATTTTACGATTATCGTGTTGATTGGTCATCAATTGACAAATCTCCTTTGCAAATAAATAGAGGTGGACTTTCTAATTGGCAATTAAGATGAGAGTAACCATCGGATTTTTTATCGCAATATTTCTTGTATTAACTGGATGTACGTCGAAAGAGCATTCCAGTATAGAAGACGAAAAGTTTCTTCTACTCTCCCGTAATGGAGCAAAAGGTATTTATGAGAATATTGGTAATGAATTGGTTTCGAAGTCTTTTAATAGATCTCAAGCAATAGTTGATAAGGCTCTATTGAACAAAATAGAGGTTCCATTGCCGGTGGATGCCGGAGGGGGATACACTCATGAGAAACATAAGTCGAATTATGTCATTGCCAGAGAGGCAGGAGCTTTATTCTTAATCACAGGGGAAAGAAAATATCTTGATTTGGTTAAGACGATGTTGCTTGAATATGCTGAATTATATCCAACTCTTGAACTTCATCCTCAACAAAAAAATCAAGGTCCGGGGAAATTATTTTGGCAGATACTCAATGAAGAAGTCGCCTTAGTTTATTTCATTCAAGCATTTGACGCTATTAAAAGCGAATTATCTGAAGAAGAATTTGAAGTTATCAAAGAAGGTTTAATTGAACCAATGGTCTCCTTTATCAAGGACGATAGTCGAGAGACTTTCACAAAAATTCACAATCACGCCCTTTGGGGAGTGGCGGGTGTAGGTATGGCTGGAATTGCTCTTGAAAATGAAGAGTGGTTGTTATCAAGCCTATACGGTCCTGAGAAAGACTCAACTTGTGGTTATTTTAAAATGCTGAGCTCCCTATTTTCTCCTGACGGATACTATTCTGAGGGTCCTTATTATCAAAGGTATGCACTTATGCCGGTTGTGGTACTTGCCCAAGCTTTAGAGCAGAACCGAAAAGAGTTTGGAATTATCCAATACAGGGATAGTTTAGTGATTAAAGCAGTAAGAACGACCTTTGATTTAAGTACCTGTCAAGGGGCGTTTTTCCCTTTAAACGATGCTGTCAAAGCGAAAGCGATTACAACCCCAGAGTTGGGGTATGCCATCCCATTTGTATATAATTTTGGGGGACGTCAGACTCACTGGATTGACGCGATGCAACAGAATGGCAACTTAGTATTAACGGATGCGATTTCAGAACTGAGCACGAAAAAAACGCACTATAAGCGTACCTCTCAATTTATTAGTGATGGTCCAGATGGTAATCATGGAGGTCTGTCAATCTTTAGGTCGAGAGGCGATTGTACAGGAATAACCTCGTTGATGAAGTTCGGTACCCATGGAATGGGTCATGGTCATTTTGATCAGTTGGGCATACAAGTTTATGTTCATGGTCAATCGTTCCTATCAGACTACGGTGCTTCTAGATTTCATAATATTCCACAGAAAGAAGGCGGTCGTTATCTGAAGGAAAACAATACTTGGGCTAATCAAACAATTGCACATAATACGGCTGTTTTAAACAGGACAACTCAGCATGAGGGAAGCGATAAACTTGCAGATCAATCGCAATCGTATTTAGTACAAAAGTCCTTTACAGATAAAATGAGTTATACGGTAGCTGTAGATTCTAATGCGTATCCAGGAAATATTCTTACTAGGTATCATGTAATGCTGAATCATCAGGGTAAAGACTTGATCATTGATCTTCAGCAAGTAGAAAGTTCCAGTCCTTTTGATGTGGACTTCCCTTTTTATTTTGAGAATCCTTTCGTTGAAAGTGCACCGCAGATTGATTTTAGATTAAAGAATATAGAAGCTCTTGGCGAATCCAATGGCTATCAATATTTATGGGACTTAGGTCATAGTGAGCCCGACAATCAGAGTCAATTCACATGGCAAATAGATAATACTTTTTTGACTCTGCATCAGTCTTCTCTTGTGCCCTACAGTGTTCATATCGTTCGTACTGGAGCTAATGATCCAAACCATAATTTATTGAGTAAAGAAGGCATCATCCTTAGATCAGAAAGAGTTAAAAAACAGGCCGTTTGTTCAGTGTTTGAATTGCATGGTTCTTATGATACCGTAAATGAATTTACATCGGGTGCTGAAAGCAAACTTGGTAAAGTAGAGATAATTGAATTCAAGGACTTTTATACAATAGTCATTGGTGATCAATTGGATTTAAAACTATATAAGACAACACTTGCTGAATCTTCGGATTTAGTTGTAAAAACGTAAAAACATGGAGAAACTAGGTAGTGATTTATTCTTAATGGAAAATGAAATTCCTTGGGAGAGAATCGATGATAAACTAAGCCGTCAGATTGTGGGATATAACAACGATATCATGATGGTCAAAGTGAAGTTCAAAGAAGGAGGTATAGGTCCGGTTCACGATCATATTCATTCACAGGTAACTTACGTAGTAAGCGGTGCTTTTGAGATGTTTATTGATGGAGAAACTCGAATTATTCGTGGAGGGGATTCATTTTACATTCCTCCTCACGTTTCACATGGAGCCGTATGTATTGAAGAAGGAATGCTAATTGATGTTTTCAGTCCGCATAGGGAAGATTTCTTAGAAGACTAATTATGAAAGTGAATGGATTACGCTGGTGGATCATTGCACTGATCTTCATCGCCACAGTTATAAACTATATTGACAGAACTGCATTTGCACTTCTTTGGCCTCAAATGGGCGAGGATTTAGGGATGGATAAATCCGATTATGCGGTAATGCTGAATGTATTTATGGCGTGCTATGCCTTAGGTAAATTTGCTTCAGGTAAGCTCTATGATATCATAGGCACCAGGTTAGGCTTTACGGTATCAATTATCATTTGGTCATTAGCATCTGCATTTCACGCCTTTGCGCGCGGATTATTTTCGCTTTCATTGGTAAGAGGCCTTCTAGGGGTTGGAGAGGCTGGAAATTGGCCAGGAGCAGTCAAGAGTAATGGTGAGTGGTTTCCGGTTAAAGAGAGGGCAATAGCCCAAGGTATTTTCAATGCCGGGGCATCAATAGGTAATGTAATTGCGCCATTTGTCATTGTATTTCTATACTCCCGATTCGGATGGAAGACGACCTATATTGTTTTAGGAGGCGTAGGCTTACTCTGGGTTATTCCTTGGTTGTTTTTAAACAAGGCTACCCCTGAAAAACACCCATGGATTACAGAAAAGGAACGTGATTTAATTCTAGCCTCTAGAATTGATAAAGAACCAAAATCTGAAAAGGTTAAAAGCCTCTCTGTTGCTACTATTTTAGGTTATAAAGAATCATGGGGTGTCTTAACCTGTCGTTTCTTCATAGAGCCTATATGGTGGTTTTTTGCGGGATGGATGCCAATCTACTTGAATGATAAGTTTGGATTAAGTATTGAAGAGATTGCAGCCACAATGTGGATTTCATATTTAATGGCTGCCTCAGGAAGTATCTTAGGTGGAATGTTCTCAAGCAGATTGATGAAATCATTGTCGGTAGATTTATCTCGAAAGATGACTATCGTGGTTGGTGCACTTTTGATTTTGATGTCTTTTGTTTCCATAATCCTTTTCGTGAAAGAGGACAACTTTATGACATTTATATACCTCGCTGGAGTTGCACTGTTTGGTTTTCAATTTGCAATTGGAAATATCCAGACTATTGCGAGTGACCTATTTAGGGGCCCTTCAGTTGGTACCTTAGCCGGTCTTGCAGGCACTATTGCAGCAATTTCACCAATGATTATGAATTGGTTTGTTGGCAAAATCACATTGAGCTCTTACACGCCGGCGTTTATTGCCATTACCGTCAGTGTGGCAATGGGAGTAGTTTCATTATTTGTATTAATCAGAAAAATTGGTCCAGTTAGGGCTAACATTTAAATAAGTAAAAATGAGTAATAAAGGAAGAATTGCTTTAGTAACAGGAGCAACAAGCGGTATTGGATTTCAAGTCGCAAAACGACTAGGCAACGATGGATATACCGTAGTATTGAATGGTATTGATGATAGCCAAGGTGCAACATGTTTAGAACAGCTTATTGGTGAGGGAATTGATGCTGAATATGTTGGATTTGACGTAACTAATGAAGAAGCGGTAAATCAAGGAGTTTCTAGTATTGGAGAGAAATATGGCAAAATTGATGTTGTAGTGAATAATGCTGGTGGCCTAGGGGGTCGTTCTCGATTTGAGGATATGACTACTGACTTTTACAAAAAAGTTATGGCGCTAAATCTCGATTCAACATTTTATGTTTCTCGTGCGGCAATTCCATTTTTGAAAAAAGGCGATAATGCCAACATCATCAATTATACTTCGAATGCGGGCTGGAACGCAGGTGGACCAGGTGCAGGAATTTACGGAACATCAAAAGCGGGTGTACATGCAATTACTCGTGCATTGGCGAAAGATTTGGCTGAATATGGCATACGCGTGAATGCTGTTTCTCCAGGTACAATTGACACTCCGTTTCATTCTCAGATAAAATCTACAAAGCCTGAAGTATTTGCCTCTTGGAAAAATAACATCATGCTCGGAAGATTGGGACAGCCTGAAGAGGTTGCTGCTGTTGTGTCATTTTTAGCAGGAAAAGACGCTTCGTTTGTCACAGCCGAAACTGTTCAGATAGGCGGTGGTCAAGCTTTGGGTATCTAACATTTGATTAAAATAAAACACTCGGGAAATGAAAAAAGTAGTCACATTCGGTGAAATCATGTTAAGACTTTCGCCCCCTGGATTTTTAAGGTTTTCACAAACGAATTCATTCGACGTTGTCTACGGAGGTGGTGAGTCCAACGTTGCAGTCTCACTTGCTAACTATGGCGTGCCGGTTGAGTTCGTGACGCGCTTGCCGAATAATGATATTGGTCATTGCGCTCATATGGAGATGAGAAAAAGAGGTGTCGGCACATCACACGTGAATTGGGGTGGTGATCGTCTCGGTATTTACTTTTTAGAAACAGGTGCAGTCTCTAGAGGTAGCAAGGTTGTTTACGATCGTGCCCATTCTGCCATGGCAGAGATTCAAGCGGGTATGATAGATTGGGAAGCAGTTTTTGCAGATGTTGAGTGGTTCCATTGGACTGGTATTACTCCTGCTATTTCCCAAGGTGCTGCGGATGCATGTCTTGAGGCGGTTAAAGTTGCTAGTGATTTAGGGATCACAATCTCAACAGATCTTAACTACCGCAAGAAATTATGGAAGTACGGTGGAGATCGTGAGGCTATTATGACTGAGTTGACAAGTTACTGTGACATCATCTTGGGTAACGAAGAAGATGCTGAGATGCATTTTGGTATTAAACCAGAAGGTCTTGATATCACCACGCAAGGTCATGATGTGAAAGCAGAAGCATTTTTGTCTGTTTGTCAACAAATGATGAAAAAATTCCCAAGGGCTAAAAAGGTCATTACTACACTTCGTGGTTCGATTTCGGCTTCACATAATACATGGGCAGGAGTTATGTATGACGGCGAGACAATGTTTGAATCACCACAGTATCAAATCACAGATATCGTTGATCGAGTAGGTGGAGGAGATTCATTTATGGGTGGACTCATTTACGGCTTATTAAAGTACCCTGAAAACGATCAGAATGCCTTGAACTTTGCTGTTGCGGCTTCTTGTTTAAAGCATACTATTAAGGGTGACGCAAATCTGGTAACCCTAGATGAGGTTGAAAAATTAATGTCTGGTGATGCCTCTGGACGTGTAGCGAGATAATAATGACGAATTCAGAAGTACTAAAGATTTTAGAGTCTGCCCCAGTAGTCCCTCTATTCTATAATTCGGACTCGGAGGTTGCTTGTAAATTAATTGATGCATGTTACCAAGGCGGTGCAAGAGCTATTGAGTTTACCAACAGAGGTGAAAAAGCAGCTGAAGTATTTGCCGTAATGGTAGAATATTGTAAGGATCGTTATCCAACAATGGCACTTGGTGTTGGGTCTATTGCCAATGTGCAGCAAGCAGGGCTATTTATGAATAGTGGTGCTGATTTTTTGGTATCCCCGTTCATTGATAAATCACTCGCGGATTTCGCCAAAAGCCATGATATATTTTGGACTGGTGGTTGCGGAACGCTTACTGAGATGCAGACCGCTTATTCTTGGGGAGTCCCTTTGTTAAAATTATTTCCAGGAAACATCTATGGCCCAGGAATGATTAAGGCAGCTAAAGCACCGTGTCCTTGGCTTAAAATCATGCCAACAGGCGGTGTTAAACCGGAGGAAGAAAATTTGAGTGCATGGTTCTCAGCAGGAGCCACTTGTGTGGGTATGGGTTCTCAATTGTTCGTCAAAAAGGATGACGGAGAGTTTGATTACGATCAAATAACAAAGAAGCTAATTCATAGTATGACATTAGCCTTAAAATAAAACAAGTATCATAAAGCAAGTAACTTGTGCCGAATCCGTAAAGGATTCGGCTTTTTAATTATGCTTTACATCAATATTACTGAACCAGACTTCGGCGTAATCGCCGCGCTCATATTGCTCAGAAATATTACCATTTTCTGTGTTGGATCCTGTATGCCAAACACTATTAGTTGATGGCGATTTTCCATTAGACTGGTTGTAACAACCGACTTTGAATATTTGCTTTTCGTTTAAATACCCGGTTGCCTTTTCATAACCAGATCTACCCAATGGAGTATAAAGATCTATCACTTGGGCGGGAACGGCCTCTAAACTACCAAAGGAAGTGGCGATTAAACTTTTAGTAAAGCGTTTCGTTTCATGTCCTTTGGAGGTGAAAATTAGAGTCATTATTCCTTGTTCTACCAATACTTCGTAAGAGAAGGTCTCTCCTAACTTAATACCGTCTAAAGGGTCTGCAGGGAGATTACCAAGGCTATCTGAGGTAATTGACATATCGTATCCCCATATTGGGATTGAATAATCCCAACGATTACTGTTATCACCTTCAGTATTGATCTCGTAATTCCAAAAAACAGAACCGAATTCGTGGCCAGGGAATTTCTTATAGAAAATCTTTAAAGGCTCATTTTCGTGGCCTTCAACACTATGGATTTGACCAATGACCGTTGAATACGAAGCAGGAACATATGGATTCCCACTTTGGGAGACATGCATCACTTTTAACGTAGCCTTTAGCTTACCACCTTCTTGGGGAGTCCAGGTCTGAATCTCGCCTAATTCACTTCTTGTATTATTAGATGTTTTGCTTGTAACCCCTGAATTTGGAGCCTTGAAAATCTGCCAAGTTATTCCTTGCTCAGTTTTAGTGAAAAAGAAATTGTCTTTTTCGAAAGATTCAATTTCATTGGTTCGAGTGCCGTCGCCTAGCAGAATAGACCAAGCAGTAAGGTCCTTGATGACATGCCTATCATTTCTCCCACAGCGTGAAAATTGAATAGAAAGACTAAACAAACTAAACAGTAGGAAGAGCCTTTTCATTTAGTGTGAGATGATAATTTTCTTAGAGCCATACGTAGAACTCCCATGAAAAGAAATTGTATATACTCCTGAGGGAAGCGATGAAGTATCAATCATTATAGTTTCTTGATTATCTACATTAATGGTTCTAACTATCTGGCCGTTCTCGTTTGCAATATTCAGGAAATCAACGTCTTTTGAAATCTCACTTATAATTAGCCTTGCTAAAGACGGATTCGGATAAATATTTAAGTCTTGTAAGCCGTCTTGCGATATAGAAAAAACACCTAATTCATGTACCGTAAAGTCGTTAAAGAGAACTTCTTCATCTCGTAAATCCTGGCTGTTGTTTAAACTTCGGTATATGCCCCATTTTGGCCGAACAAAGTCGGCATTGGGCCTCCAATTAACAATACTGTCGTTGGAATAGCTGAAAAGTATAGTGCTGTCAGCCAGGCTTTTGATTTCTAATTCGTAGCTACCCTGTGCTGAGTAATGAATTTTCTCATGAGCATATAACCACTCATCTATGAATGGGGATAATGGTGTGTGCTTCAATGTAATTTGAGAATTGGTTTCGGCATAGCGCAACTCAAGGCGATCTGGATTGCTTTTTCTCGTGGTTAGAGTGTACATCGGCATGCTTTCTAGAGACCCCCCAACCGATTTTAATTGATGAATATGCGTAAAATTTGGTGAGGATTGAAAACCCGAATCCAATTTAAACTTCCAGCTATATTCAACTATTTCATCCAAAGTCCCCTTTAAGTTTGAAGATGATTTATCGTAAGTTTTGATTTCATTTCTCTGCCTATCAAAATTTATACAACGATCATTATCTGGTGACACATGAATGTGAAATCTAAAAACATAGCCTCCATATGCCGAATCCCAAACTTCATCGATATGGTCCCCAAAGGCAGTATGGTTACAATCAGGCGTCTCGATAGGGTTATAACCTGGAGCAAGAACGTTCGTTATGAGGTTATAAGTATTCCCCTGTCCGTTGGCGGTCAGGGTGACCTGTGCGTTTGAAATAATTGGCAAAAGAAATAGCCAGACACAGTATGTAAAAGGCGCTTTAGTCATATTTTTTCTTAAAGAAGAAAGATACATTCTAAAGCCTCAAAATGCTAAGAAACGGGGCGAAATTGTCTGCTAAAAAATATTCTCCAAAAACCATTCGCTGGTGGTGGAGCTTCAAAAGTCAAGGGGCTGCCATTTATAGATTCTGGAAGTACTATTGATCTTGCATGAAGCGCGATTTGCAGTTTTTGGTAGGGAACGGTTGAGCCGTATTTCTCGTCGCCAATGATGGGACAACCGATGTGGCTGAGCTGTGCGCGGATTTGGTGGAAGCGGCCGGTTTTGGGTTTTATTTCCAGAAGGTAATGGTCGTTAATAGATGATAATACCTTGTAGCTCAGCTCTGCTTTTTTGGCGCCTTTAACTTTGGGGTCGACGATGAGCGCTTTTTTGCTTTTTGAATCGGTAAGAAGGTAGTGGGTCAGCGTGTCGTTGGTCTTTTCTGGTGCTGTGGAGGTGATGGCCCAATACGTTTTTTGAATCTGGCGCTCTTCGAACCATCTGTTCAGGGTTTTTAAAGTTCCTCGCTTCTTGGCGAAGATCACAACGCCGCTGGTTACTCGGTCTAGTCGGTGGACAACTCCAAGGTAAGGATCGTTGATTTTTTGCTTGAGATAGGCATTGTAGTTTGCCTCTAGATTATTGGCTTCGAAGGGGTTG
This sequence comes from Cryomorphaceae bacterium, assembly GCA_011525035.1. Lineage (GTDB taxonomy): Bacteria > Bacteroidota > Bacteroidia > Flavobacteriales > Schleiferiaceae > UBA10364. The sequence goes on from WTIZ01000051.1 coordinate 21,002, forward strand.
GCTTCGGTAATTATTCCTGCAGGTTTTTGAACCACCAACAATTGGTTCGATTCAAACAAAACGCCTTCTTTTTCTACCATGCGGGCAAGCTACTGATTTCGCATGAATTTTATAGCGATGCGCTTCCTTTTGACAAGATTATGTTGCATCTTCAAGGCAATGAAACGTTGGGGTCTACTACTACTTTTTTGCATTGGTTACCAGCTAGTTACTGCTCAAGTAACTACGGTTCGAGTGATGACTTATAACATCTTGAACTACAGAAATTCCACCAACGAGTGCAACGGTAATACAAACTCTGCGAGTAGTAAGGAAGTGGCCCTAGATACCATCGTTCGCAACATGCAGCCGCACATCATCTGTTTTCAGGAGGTTGGTGCATCCGCAAACAACGCTACCTATTTACTGAATAACGCATTAAACACAACAAGCGCGAGCAACTGGACGACGACGAATTACACCAACAATAGCTTTTCCTCTTTAACCAATGTCATTGCCTATCGCAGTGACATTTTTGGTTTGATTTCACAGGACGTGATCACGAAAGATGTAGGTAATAATAATTTGGTCCGTGTGGTAGACGTGGCTCGATTCTATTACAAAGACCCGCTGCTTAATGCCCAGAGCGATACGGTGACTTTCACGGTGATTGGCGCGCATTTTAAAGCGGGTAGTGGAACCTCAAATTCTTCGCAGCGCAATGCGATGGCTGGGGCAATCATTGATTATATCGAGAACGATGCAGTCGATGCGAACATCATGCTCATGGGCGACTTCAACATGTATGCATCTTCCGAGAGCGGCTACCAGACGTTGATTGCGGGAAATGGATTCCGTTTTGAAGACCCTATAAACAGTTCAGGAAGCTGGAACAACAACAGTTCATTCGCGGCTATTCATACACAGAGTACAAGAAACGGTGGATCGAACAGCTGTTTTTCTGGAGGTGGATTAGACGATCGATTCGATCAGATTCTTTGTTCAGAGGATATCATCGAAGGAGAAGACGGAATGGTGTACGTACCGAATACCTACTTCGCTGTTGGAAATGACGGCAACCATTTTAACGACCCTGTGAATGCAGGCACCAACTACAGCGTGAGTAGCACCGTTTTATCTGCCCTCTACTCCTTAAGTGATCACCTCCCTGTAATTGCAGATTTTGATATCGACCTCCAAGGATTGAATACTACAGAGCTAGAAGTACCGGTTTTAGAAAACCCGATGCGTCAGCCGGCTCAATTGGCCGATTATTACCTGCGTTATGGTCTTGCTATCTACACGTTGGATGGACGAAAAGTATTTGAAAAGCCGGAAGGAGAGCCTGCCACAGTGCAAGGGCTCCCAACGGGATTATACATTGCTCATTGGTCGAAAGACGGTCGCAGCACAAGTACAAAACTGATGCTATGGTAAGAAAACTACTCGCTGTTTTGTTGTTACTGCCTCTGCTGAGTGTGGGTCAGGGATTTGAGGAATTTCAAACGACTCGTGCTAATGTGCGTTTGAGTGCAACCAATGTTGGAACCTTCGGAAATGCCTTCCGCGGGTACCGCGACGGCTCAGGAACACCTTCCATGGAATATCCTGCCGGTTCAGGTATAGAACACCTCTTTGAGGGCGGCCTTTGGTTTGGCGGCCTCGATAACGGAATCGTTCGTGTGAGCACTTCAGCCTATGATGCGCCGCAGGGCTATGCGCCAGGACGAGGAGGCTTTGAGTTTAATGCCACCCAAGGTGCAAATGTCGTCGAGAAAAGCTCGCTTCGCTCTTCGCCGAATTACCGCGCAGATGCTGTGAGCCACCAAGATTTCATCGCGAGCTTCAACGACAGTGAGATTTTGGTTCCTGGTACTAGTATTCCGATCAACAACCACCTAAACCCTATGGACCTGCAGGTGGATATGGCAGTGTACAATTGGGAATATTCGTTTACAGATTTCATGGTCATTGTCGACCTCACCATCACCAACGGGTCCAGCAATACCTATGAAGATTTTTATGTGGGTCTATGGAACAACACCGTGGTGCGTAACATCAACATCACACCGGCAGGCGCTGGGGGTGCCACCTTCTATTCGCAAGGTGGGAACGGTTTTATCGATAGTTTGAATTTGGCCTATTGTTACGACCGAAATGGAGATGTTGGTTTTACAGACAGCTATGTTGGCCAGATGTTCTTGGGCGCGGAGGATAAGAACGGTTTCCAGCACCCACAGGTTAGCACGGACACCAAGGTGAATTATAACGCTTGGGTATTCAACAACAGCGGGGCCAATACATTCTTCTTTCCAACCTCAGACCAGCAGCGCTATTTGAAGATGTCGGACGGTTTTAACCAACATCCTTGTTGGAACGATCCCACAGGTGCAGCTTGTGTGACGACTATGGACGTTGATTTGCAGTCAGAGCTGAATGCTTTGGGGAATCGTTCAGATTTAGTTTCAGTGGGTCCTTTTGACGACTTTCAATCTGGTGATGAAATCAAGGTGAGTTTCGCCTACGTCGTGGCGAAGAAATTTGAGGACGGTTTGCCGAACGGTTCTAACAACGCCACACAGCAAACGTATCTATTGGACGCTGCCAACTGGGCACAACGTACTTACAATGGAGAAGATGCCAACTTTAACGGCGTACTCGACGAAGGTGAGGATAAGGACGGCAACGGTGTGATTACACGATTTATTCTACCCTCGCCGCCGGAGACTCCGATCATTCGTGTAGAGCCAGGCGATGGCGAGTGCACCATTTATTGGGCAGATAATTCGCGCCAAAGCGAGGACCCTATCTCCAAGAAGAAAGATTTCGAGGGGTATAATATTTATGCAACCCAGACCGGGTTTGATGTCTTCGGAACGCCAGATTTACAGAACGACTTAGAGTTGGTGGCAAGCTTTGATTCATTGGCCAATGACTACGGCTTCAACAATGGGTTTTTGCCTGTGAAATTGGCCACACCTGTGACTTTCGACGGCGATACCAATGAGTATGCCTTTGCGTATACCTTAAGTCCTCTTCCCAACGGTTGGCAGACGGCAGTAGCGGTAACGGCTTTTGATAAAGGTGATCTGAACAGCGGCCTAGAGTCGCTGGAGAGTGCTGTGTTGTCGAATGCGGTAAGGGCCTTCCCGGGTGCTGGTCCAAGCAATCTAGACAGTGTTGAGCCCTATGTGTACCCGAACCCGTATTATCTGGGGGCAAGCTGGGAAGGGTCGAGTAACTTCCAAGAGGAGAGTCGAAAATTGGTCTTTTCTAACCTTCCAAGAAATTCAAGAATTACTATCACCACCGCTGGCGGTGATTATATAGACAGTTTTGAGCATCACGAAGAGTACGATGGAACGGACATTCGCTGGTTCCGCAGCTTCGGGTCAGAAGATCCATCGCGAAACGTATTCTCGGGTGGTGAACATGCGTGGGATTTGCTTTCTAGGGAGAGTCAGATCATTGCGCGCGGTATGTACCTCTTTACCGTGGAGGATTTAGAAACAGGAAAATCATTTACAGGAACTTTTTTAATCGTGAAATAATGAAAAGAGTCGTTTTACTTTTTGCAGTGCTTTTTGGCTTGTCGGCCAATGCACAGAGCTATGTGTCCATTTCGGACATTAACTATGTAAGCCCAACGGATTTGGCTGCATGTAATGATACTTCGTCCTACTTGGGACAGACAGTAATTACTCGCGGTGTTGTAGTGACACCAGGGAATGTAACGGAGGTTGCTTCAGGTTCGGTAACTGGAGGCTTGCGTCCATTTATCTTCATTCAGGATACAACAGTAGGCGGTCAGAGCTCACCATTCGCAGGTATCGAGGTGATGGGAGTATATACGAGCAGCACAGGTTCTTTGCAAGTGCCTGCAACCTTTACCCAAGCGTTACCAGGAGATATCGTAGAGGTAAAAGGTGTGGTTGGTGAGTACAATGGTTCAAACCAATTGTCATTGGCCGATGCCAACTCGTTTAGCATTGTGAGTACGACTACGGATCCTGTGGTCAGCGATACCATTACTGTGGGTGATCTTAACGACGCACAGTTCGTGAATAACGTAACAACGGGTGAGCAGTACGAGGGTTCTTTTGTGACGTTGACGGATGTAACTGTTACGCAGGTCATTCCTTTCAGCGGAAACCGTGTGAGCTTCAACATTGTCGATGGAAACGGGAATGCAATGAACGTGAGTGATCGATTCCTTGCTCAAAAATTGAGCTCATGGACAACGGTAAACCCAAACTCTCCGCAAACTCAAGGTTCTTTTGTGCCGCCAGTTCCTGGAACATTCTACAACTCTATTTCGGGTGTAGTTCGTCACGATGCGAACGGATGTACAGGGGATAACGGTCGTGGTTACGAGATCAATCCGTTTGCAGCTTCACACTACGACATCGGCTATGCGCCGCCGTACATCGCGAACTTTGAACGCGATCCTTCGATTCCTACCTCAAACCAGGATGTGGAGATTGTATGTACCATCACAGATTTTGACGGCAGCGTAGATTCTGTAGCCTTTGTATGGAGTGCTATTGATACGCAATCGGTGGCTAATTTCACGGTAGCTCCGATGACGCTAGTAACAGGTACTACGGATGAATTCGAATTTGAGATTCCACAGCAGGCCAACGGTACGTTGGTGCGTTACTACATCTATGCAAAAGACGACGACGGTAACGAAAGCTACTTGCCTTCGAAGCCGATCAATCAGGCGACACCAAACTTTGACTTCTATACTGTTCGTGATAATGGTTTGATCATCCCGGATATTCAGTTCACTTACAACTCAAACGGCGCTTCTCCTTTGAACGGTGCTGAGGTGACTGTGAAAGGTATTGTGACGGCTTCGACTAAAATTGGCGACCTAGGCTTCTTGTACATCCAAGATGAAAATGCCACATCGTGGGCGGGTATCTGGTGTGTCGGAATTGGCCTTAACACCTACTACCGCAATGAAGAAGTTGAGGTTACAGGCTTCGTTGAGGAGTTCTATGGAATGACTCGATTAAATGTGACTTCTTCGAGCAAAACGGGCAACTTGGGTTCAATTACACCTTTGGTCATTGATCCATCGGATTCAGCGAGCTATGCAAACTTCGGTTGGGAGCCTTACGAGAGTATGTTGGTTCGTTACGAGGATCCGAACAACAGTTCTTTGTATGTGAGTCAAACCAACCTTGGATTTGGGGATTATGCAGTAAGTAATAGCGCCTCTGCACCGGTATGGAGCAGCGGACGTGTATTGGCTGGTCGTCAGTCTACCACTGCATATTCTTCGTTGAATGTTCAGCTGGTTACAGATACTTCATATGCTTCGATTGATGGTGAGATGGACGTTACCCCTATCGTAGTGGACAATACCATGACTTTTGATGCTATCGAAGGAATCTTATTCTACGGTTTCAGCAACTACCGCTTGTTGCCAAGAAACAACAACGACTTTATCAACCCGTCTGTCACTCTGGATAGCATTACGGTAGCAACATCGCCTATTGGTTTAGATGAATGGGCTACTTCAAATCTTAAAGCGTATCCAAACCCGTCAAACGATTGGATGCAGCTAGAAAGCTCAGGAGCAGGTATGTGGACCATCGCAAATGTTTTGGGTCAGGAGGTAGCTTCTTACGAAACGCAAGGTTCGTTGAGAATTTCTACAACTTCACTAGCAGAAGGAACCTATGTGGCTCGATTCAGCGGAGCACAAGGTGCAGGAACCATCATCTTCATTGTACAGCGATAGATCTTGAAAAGAGTAGCGGTCATATGTAGCATTTTATTTGCAGCCTTGGGGTGTCAGAAGCCCCAAGGATCTGTAGATAACCTGGCACCGGAGACTACCATTAGTGTGGACAGTATCCAGCGCTCTGGGGACCTGCGATTGAATGCGAATGTGCATTTGAATTGGTACGGGTCAGATGCCGACGGCTACATAGATTACTTCAACGTTCAGGTCAATGACGAACCTGTAGGAAAAACTCGCTCCAACGACAGCATTTTTACGTTTGTGATTGATGCAGGCTTAGATTCAGCGGATGTTCTCATCCAGGTCAGCGCTGTGGATCACGAAGGGCTGGAAGACCCTACGCCTGCAAAGTTGTGGGTGCCGCTTAAAAATGCTGCGCCTTCGTGCCGCATTGATGCCGATGAGATTGCCCCGGATAGTGCAAAGATTGTTCTTACGCTTCGCTGGGACGCAGAAGATATCGACGGCAACGAAACCATTGTTGAGGCTGAGGTACGTTTAAACAATGGACCTTGGGCACCCATTGACCTGGGTCAAGGACTGCTGAGTTTCACCCTAAATGCGAGCGGCACTTCAGCAGCCGTTTATCAAAATGGATTCTTAGTGGATACTGCGCTTGCTGGCGCTGCTGCTAACGACACCAATAGAGTTTTCCTTCGAGTGAAAGACTGGGCAGGTTCGTACTCGGAGGTAGATACATCAAGTACGTTCTATTGGTCGGCAAAGGCGGCAGATATGTTGGTGTTGAATAGTCAGCCCGCATATATCGGCGCACAGTATAAAGAGTGGTTGGACAGCATTGGTGATGCCTACGATTACGTGCAGATGGATGCGATTACGGGAATTGGTATTCCTACGTATTGGAATCCATCCATGAAGCTGCTTTTTGAACAGTACGAGCGCGTACTTTTATTTACGGATGCTACTCAGTTTCCGAACAACGGCGGAACAGATTACTTGCT
>WTIZ01000042.1 GCA_011525035.1 Cryomorphaceae bacterium
TCGATCGGGAATCCGTAGGTGTCGTACAACTCAAAAGCGCGCTTGCCGTCCAATACTTTTGCATCAGTCGCCAAAAATTCTTCAAGCTTCGCCAAGCCCTGTGCAAGGGTTTTTAAGAAGCTCTGCTCCTCCTCTTCGATGACCTTTTCTACCAACGCACGTTGGGCGGTCAATTCTGGGAAGAATTCACCCATCTCACTTTCCAAGGTTTCGACCAATTGGAACATGAACGGTGATTTCAAATTCAAATAAGAGAACCCGTAACGAATGGCACGACGTAGAATGCGGCGAATAACATAGCCCGCACCTGAGCTCGCTGGAAGCTGTCCATCAGCAATGGCAAAAGCTACAGCTCTAATATGGTCTGCAATCACACGTTGTGCGATGTCCGTCGCTTCCTCGGCGCCGTATTTAATGCCTGAAATACCGGCCACCTTATCAATGAGCGGTGTAAAGACGTCTGTATCGTAATTCGATTGCTTGCCTTGTAGCGCCATACAAAGGCGCTCAAAGCCCATACCGGTATCAATATGCTGTGCCGGTAGATTCTCTAGCTCACCACTTGCTTTGCGGTTGAACTGCATGAATACGAGGTTCCAGATTTCCACGACCTGTGGATGGTCCTCATTTACCAGAGAAGCACCAGAAACCTTAGCACGCTCTTCTTCGCTTCTAAGATCGACATGGATTTCAGAACAAGGCCCACAAGGCCCAGTCTCACCCATCTCCCAGAAGTTATCAGCTTTGTTTCCATTGAGGATGCGCTCCGCTGGAACGAATTGCGCCCATAAATCTGCAGCTTCGTTGTCACGCGGCAGGTCATCTTTGGCATCGCCTTCAAAAACAGTGACGTACAATCTGTCCTTATCCAAACCGTATACGTTGGTCAATAAGTCCCAGGCCCACTCAATGGCTTCCTTCTTGAAGTAGTCGCCGATGGACCAGTTGCCCAACATCTCAAATAAGGTGTGGTGGTAGGTGTCGTGCCCTACCTCGTCAAGGTCGTTGTGTTTCCCACTGACGCGCAAACATTTTTGTGTATCCGCGATACGTGCATTCTTTGGCGTGGCATTCCCAAGGAAAAAGTCCTTGAACGGATTCATACCCGCATTGATAAACATGAGGGTAGGATCGTTCTTATTTACCACCGGAGCAGAAGGCACAATCTCGTGTCCTTTGCTTTCGAAGTACTGTAAAAATTTGCGACGTATTTCTTTCGAAGTGAGCATATTGTGAATTCTCTAAAAGAGAGCTACGGTTAAGTGTTTATCTAATTTCGTTTCTTTGTGGCACAATATTCGCGTCAATATTGCGTCTTAGCAAAAATAACGCATTAAGTATGGCTAAAGTAAAATACACGTACGATTCTAAAACACTGTCTTACAGAAAGATAGAGCGTACATGGAAACAGAGAGTTAAAGAAGTTGCCCTTTTTAGCATCGCGGCAGCCGCTTTTGGCTTTGTTTTCTACACCGCGGCCGACCTGTGGTTTGAGAGTCCAAAGGAGCGCAGAATGAAGCGCGAATTGGACAATATGGTCATCCAATACGACCTGATGAACGGTAAGTTGGAAGAATTGGCCACCGTGCTTTCTGATATTGAAAAACGCGACGATGAAATTTACCGTACCATCTTTGAGGCAGGGCCTATCCCGCAAGAAGTACGTACTGCAGGTTTCGGGGGTGCGAACCGCTATAAAAACCTCGAAGGATTCTCAAATTCCGAGCTTCTTATCGATACCCGCAAGAAGTTGGATCAAGTGGCCAAGCGCGCTTATGTTCAAACCAAAAGTTTCGACGATGTAGTTGAAATGGCACGCAACAAAGAGCAAATGCTTGCCTCCATTCCTGCAATCCAGCCTGTGGCGAATAAGAATCTAAAACGCATGGCTTCTGGCTACGGTTACCGCATCCATCCGATTTATAAAGTGCGTAAGATGCACTGGGGAACGGACTTCTCTGCGCCAACAGGAACACCTATCTATGCAACTGGTGACGGCAAAGTGAGCACCTACAAACGCAGCCGCTCGGGCTACGGTCGTCATATCGTGATTGACCACGGCTTTGGCTACCAAACGTTGTACGCGCACATGAACAAGATTGAAGTGCGTCGTGGACAGCGAGTGAAGCGCGGCGACCTCATTGGTTATGTAGGATCAACCGGTTCTTCTACGGCACCACACCTGCATTATGAAGTCATTAAGGACGGTCGTAAGATCAATCCAATCAACTACTTCTTCAACGATCTTAGCGCAGAACAGTACGAGGAAATGCTGAAAATCAGCTCTCACTCGAACCAGAGTTTCGATTAATAGTCAATAAGTTCATACCTTCATAGTATGAATCAACTGCCGGACAAACTGTATTATACCATTGGAGAGGTGGCCAAACACTTTGGTCTGAATACCTCGAACCTTCGCTATTGGGAACGTGAATTCAAACAATTACACCCCAAGAAGAATGCTTCTGGTAAACGCAAGTACTCTAAGGATGATGTCGCAGTCATTGGCACCATCAATCACCTTGTCAAGGAGCGCGGCTTTACTATTGAGGGCGCCAAGAAGCACTTGAAAGACGAAGGCAAATCGGCAGTAGCTAAAGTAGAAGCCCTCGAGAAATTGGGCTATGTCAAGTCAGAATTGCAAAAAATCCTGCGTACGATGCAGGCAGATTAGAATAAAAAAACCCGCGGGCGATGCCCGCGGGTTTTTTAGTTTCAAGAATTGGCTTGCTTAAAATTCGAAAGTCAAACCAGTCATGATGTTGAAGGTCGCTTGTGCGTAGTAGTACGCAAAATCGCCCCACATATATCCATTGGCTGCATAGGATGTGTTGCCCAAGTTTCTGAACTCCACAAATCCAATCAAGCGCTGCATATCGCTGCAATTCCAAGTGTACGAGGTACGTGCATTGATAATGTGATAGGCCGGTAGACTGTGTGCCTCAAGCCCTTCGTTCGACATGTACTGCTTGCCCACGTATTGGTTCCAAAGTGTTGCCTCAAAACCTTTCTTAGCATACGTTAATCGAGCACTAGCTACTGCGCCAGGTGAAAACGCAATCGGCGTATTATTCACAACTGAAGAGGTAGGATCACTCACCCAGTTCACATTCTCGTTCTGACTTAAAGCCACATTAGCCGTTGCTGAAAGCGCTGAAGTCAGCTCATACGCACCAGTAAACTCAACTCCTTGACGGAAGCTCTGACCGACATTTTCACGGATTGGATACCCCTGCGCATCGATCGCACCTGTCAAGACCAATTGATTTTGGTATTGTTGGCGGTAGGCGTTCACATCAAAAGCCCACTTCTCACCCGAGTTGCGGAAATTGAATTCCATATCCAACATACGTTCTGCCTGCAATGCATTGGCATCAGCAGCATACTGTAAGTCTGTACGGTTCGGCTCGCGGTGACCCACACCTGCATAGGCACCGAAAACTTGATTTCCACCTAAGTTGTAGGTCAAACCTACTTTAGGGTTAAAGAAGTTGAACGTACGGTCGAAGTTTGCCGGACCCGTCGCTGAGCCGCCAGTTGAACTGTGGTTCACATAACGGTATTGTGCATCTGCGTAGACCAAAAGGTTATTGCTAGTCACAGCGTATTTCGCGTAGATGTTCGCATCGTCTTTAACGGCATCACCCGTATAGTAATCCTCGTCAAGGGTACTTACGTTTGGATTGTTTGCCCAAATCACACGACCAAAATGCGCTCCCTCATAACGGTGCACGCCACCGCCAAGCTGTACACGCTGGCCGCCGTTTTCATAGGTCCACGATGAAGTGGCTCCATAGAAATCGTTGTCCAACCATTTACGTGTAACCACATCTCCGTACGCAACGGTATCGCCTGTAGCCGTGTAATACGGCATTAATCCAAAATCCATGAAGCTCAATCCCAAGACTGAACCTTGGTTGTATTCTTCATAATAACCGGCGCCTGCAGTGTGGTGCAAAGCCGCCGCAAAAGTTCCTCCAAAGAGGTTGGAATAACGGTAGTGCAACTGTGTATGCTCCTGGCCGTAATTATCTACTTGGTCGTCGTAGGTACCGACAACATTCCACATGTCGTCATAGATGGCACCAGCGAAATTTGAACGTGGTGCAGCATCCCAAGCGCCACCATACATGGTGGTAGAATCGACCCCATACCAAGCTTGGTAGGTACGTTCGCCACCGCCAAAGCGTACAGCCTCAACGTAATGACCGCCACCGGCAAAACCAGCGCTTACATAGTACGATTGTAGGTCTGAAGATGCACGCTCAACATATCCATCTGAAGTGATGGAAGAGATGCGCGTATTCATCCAAAAACCGCTTGCCGTCTTTCCTGTGCTTGCTTCCATGGTAGCACGTTGTGTACCATAAGATCCAGCACCCAAAGTGATACGACCGCCTTTTTCACCAGCACCCAAAGTGCTTAGACCAAGGCTTGCTCCAAAAGCACCAGAACCGTTGGTAGATGTTCCGACCCCTTTTTGCAATTGAATGGCGTTTGTAGAAGACATGAGGTCCGGTGTATTGACCCAAAACACGCCATGGCTCTCTGCATCATTCATTGGAATGCCGTTAACCGTTACGTTGATGCGCGTGATGTCTGAACCACGAACACGCATGTTGGTGTATCCAATACCGTTTCCAGCATCAGAGAAACTAACTACACCTGCAACATCTTGCAGAACATAAGGAAGGTCGCGACCGGTGTTCAGCGCTTCAACATCCTTTTCCGTTAGGTTGATCTGTGCGATTGGGTCGTCTTTTTGCGCCCAAGTGCCCAGTACATTCACCTCATTAAGTTCCACATTTGGAAGGAGGAGAATGTCGATTTTAGCCGAATCGGCTACTTCTTGTGCAGAGGCAAATAGCGACATTGCTACAGCAGCTGCGGTACACATGAATTTATTCATGAATTTGGTTTTTAAACCACGTCAAGGGGCAACAACGTGTATTACACATATTATTGCTTATCGTTCCTTGGCAGCATTACCTGCCCAGGTTCTATGGGTATGTTCTCAGCCCGTAGGTCAAATGACTTTCTGGGCACCCCTTTGAGACAACGCAAATGTATAACACGAAAAGCGTATGTTAGTGTTCATGAAAAAGATTGTTCGAATCAGCGGAATTGTGGGAGCTTCTGGACTCCTTTTGAGTGTGCTATTTAAGGTTCTCCACTACATGGGCGCCCCAACGTTACTACTTATTGGTACAGTGAGCACAGGAGTGTTTATTCTGACCTATACCATAGATAAGCTACGCGGACGCTCTTAATCTTTGAACTTTTCGAGCAATCCTACAGGACGTAATCGGATTTGCTCCCCTTTTTGAGGCTGACGGCCGACCGGAAAATCATTGTACTTGTATAGTTTATCGAGCGATACTGCGTGCTGCTGACTAATTGCACGCATGGTCAATCCCTGCGAAGCAACCACAAACTTCTGTTTTGAGCGAGGTTTCTTGTAGTCGATGTACACCGCTTCGCCCGAATGAAATACTGTTTCGTAAGAGGCATCATTGATGCTTAAAAGAACTGGAACTCTCATGTGCAGCGAATCTGCCAAATCTTCCAAGGTCTCCCCTGATTTAAGCACGACATACGGCGTTCCGTTCTCGTGGTGCTTCATTCTATGAATGAGGAATTTCTTTTTCGCATTGGTCACGGGCTTGCCCTTTGCATTTAATGTAGGCCCTTCTGTTTTCACGGAGAGTGTATCCTCGGAGGCTAATAGCGGCGCCGTAGCGGCAAAATCAAACCGGTGCAATTCTTCTTGCTCTATAATTCGAATGAGCTTGTCGGCATAATCCGGAGCGGTCGCATAACCGGCCTTTTTTAGACCCTTTGCCCAACCCTTGTAATCTGTTGGGTCCAATTCAAACAAGAACTCGTACCTCGATCCTCGTACCAGAAAATCTGTATGGTCCTCATAACTGTGTCTAACCTCCTTATAGGCCCTGAAACACTCGCCTTTAGCATCATCGTCGTGGTAGACCTTCTCGCCCGTCCAGCTGCCGTGGCATTTGATTCCAAAGTGGTTATTTGACTTCTTGGCCAATTCACTTAAGCCATTACCACTTTCCAAAATTCCTTGCGCCAACGTAATCGACGCTGGTATTCCACTTCTATTCATCTCATCTACAGCGATTTGCGAATATTCTAGCACATAAGCAGTACGCGCATTGGTCTGTGCATGTAAGACAAGCGTTGTGAAACTAACCACAAGAAGGTGGAGGTAACGGTTCGTTAACATTGGGAGTACGATTTGACTACAAATTGCATTTTCCTTCTTGAAGTTTTTTCAAACAGTCGACTGAGTTATTAAAAATTTGAGTGCTAACTCCCACAAAATCAAAAAATGAAATTGTTAATAACGCTTTTTGAGAAGGTCTTGAATCTGTAAATCGATTTGGTAGTTTAGGTATGAGTCTAAACAAAAACACTACGCAATGAATACTAACGATTTCGGAATGGACGATTCTTTCGCAAGCTTCGTTCAAGAATTAGAGCAAGCAGAGCAACCCAAAGCCTGCAGCATTGACAACCCAGAATGTGAGGCTTGCGGAAGCTAAATCACATCTGTAGAACACATTAAAAACCCCCGGTTCGCTGCGCGAACCGGGGGTTTTTAATTTCCGCCCACCCTGCTTTGCTAGTCCTGATAGACCGTCCAATCGCTATTCATGTAGAGCAGTAGTAACAAACCAGTCATGAGTACAAAACCGAAGAACACGGAAGCCGCTATTTTCATTCCAGACCTTTTGGAATTCCTAAAGGCCAACCGATGAAACGCAATACTAAAAGCAGTAATTAGTGACGTGTACACGAAATAAATGACCCAATTCCAACCGTCAGACATCCAGCGAAAGTCATAATAGCCTTCGTCCATCCACATAAAGAATTGGCTCACAAGGTGAACCCACAAAAAGATGCGTGCATACGGGCGACGAACCAAAGACACTACAATAGGTACGTAAATCCTACCCCCAAGTAGTTGTTCCACCCGTTGATCTCGTATTTCAAACCCAGTGCATTGATACTGCCGTCAAAGCCGTACCATTGAATGTCCATACCGATCGGTATAGTAAATACATTCACCGGATCGTCAGGATCGATAAACAACAAATCCACTAGACCGGTCTTTTCGGAATAATCCGCACCAGTCATGTATCCAAAACCAACATTTAAGAAAATGTCGAATACATCGCCCTCCCACAATTTACCGAAGCGCACTTTGGCTGAAGTGAATCGACCCACATTATAGCTGTACTGAGGAAGCGCATAATTGCTCCCAAAGGCACCATTGCGAATGTAGGACGCCGTAAAAGCAAGGACACCCCCATTATCTAAGTCGTGCAGGTAACCCCCTAATTCATATTCCTCGCCCAGAACAAACGCCGTAGGATCTGTGAGCAGTGTGTGATAGCCCGCAAGAATACCCATATCGATCTCCCCTAAAGTCAATTCTGCCTGCGCATTAGAAAACAGCGGAGCCAAGGTGAATAGAAGAGCAAATTTTAAGTTGCGCATGCGGGTGTTTTGTTTCCTTAAATATCAGAAAAACTATGCCAAAAAAGAAGCCACTTCTGTTTGAAGCGGCTTCCTTATCACTAGTTCTTAGTATCTGTAGTGTTCTGGCTTGAACGGTCCTTCAACCTTCACACCGATGTAATCGGCTTGGTCTTTACGAAGCGTCTCGAGCTCTACACCAATCTTAGCCAAGTGCAAGGCGGCTACCTTCTCATCTAAATGCTTAGGAAGCGTGTATACCTTGTTCTCGTACTTATCGCTGTGGTTCCACAACTCCAACTGTGCCAAAACTTGGTTGGTGAAGCTGTTCGACATTACAAACGACGGGTGACCGGTAGCACAACCTAGATTCACCAAACGGCCTTCTGCCAATACGATGATCTCGTTGCCTTCTACATTGTACAGGTCTACTTGAGGCTTAATCACCTTCTTCGTATCGCCGTAGGCACCGTTCAACCATGCCATGTCGATCTCGTTGTCGAAGTGGCCGATATTACAAACGATGGTCTTATCATTCATCATACGGAAGTGCTCTTCGCGGATGATGTCTTTGTTTCCTGTTGCAGTTACTACAATCTGTGCACGTGGAATAGCTGTTTCCATGCGCTTCACCTCAAAGCCGTCCATTGCTGCTTGCAATGCACAGATAGGATCAATCTCAGTAACAATCACACGAGCACCTGCACCGCGCAATGAAGCAGCAGTACCCTTACCTACATCACCGTAACCGGCAACAACAGCAACTTTACCTGCAATCATCACATCAGTAGCACGACGGATCGCATCTACTGCAGATTCTTGACAACCGTATTTGTTATCGAACTTCGACTTCGTTACCGAATCGTTTACGTTGATCGCAGGAAGCACTAACGTGCCGTTGATCTCACGCTCGTACAAACGGTGAACACCCGTAGTGGTCTCCTCTGACAACCCTTTGATGCCGGCTACCAACTCTGGGTATTCGTCGAACACCATGTTGGTCAAATCACCACCGTCGTCCAAGAT
This sequence comes from Cryomorphaceae bacterium, assembly GCA_011525035.1. Lineage (GTDB taxonomy): Bacteria > Bacteroidota > Bacteroidia > Flavobacteriales > Schleiferiaceae > UBA10364. The sequence continues at coordinate 8,530 of WTIZ01000042.1, forward strand.
CATGTTCAACGGCTGACGGTCTTCACCGAAAAAGAGCGTCTGCTCAATACACCAGTTGAACTCTTCCTCGTTCATGCCCTTCCAAGCGTAAACTGGAATACCCGCTGCTGCGATAGCTGCGGCTGCATGGTCTTGGGTAGAGAAAATATTACAAGAAGACCAGGTAACGTCTGCACCTAGCTCTACTAAAGTCTCGATCAATACTGCCGTTTGAATGGTCATGTGCAAACAACCGGCGATGCGTGCACCTGCCAATGGTTTACTTGCACCAAACTCCTCACGAAGCGCCATAAGACCTGGCATCTCTGCTTCGGCAAGCTTGATTTCTGTACGGCCCCAATCGGCCAATGACATATCTTTAACTTTGTACGGTACGTACTGTGTAGTTGTACTCATGTAGTATATAAATTTGCTGCAAAGATACACAACACAAGGGTCTTACAAACAGTTCAGTAGAATGTTGATTTATCCATTTAAATACCTCGCTGATTCCGTTCAGGTTTCCATCAACCCTGATTCCCAGGGAGCGGCTATTATGGACCAATTCAGCATTGCTGATCGTCAACGGTACGCCGAACTGAAATCTGAATCGAAAAAACAGGAATTTCTATGGAGCCGCGCTGCTCTTCATAGCACCGGAGCTGATTTGAAATACATCGAATACCAAGGCAAGAAACCCCTCACAGCTAACGGGCACATTAGCCTAAGCCACTGTAAAAATGGTGTTGCCGCTGCATTCAGTGAAAAGCTCGACGTAGGAATCGATATCGAAACCAAGCGTGAAAACCTTGTCCGTATCGCCCAAAAATTTACCACAGAAGAAGAACTCGCTCGATTTAATTGCGAACCACAAACTGCGCTTCAGTTCGTTTGGGGCATTAAGGAAAGCCTTTTCAAACTCTACGGATACGGCAGTGTAGACTTCAAAGCCCATCTAGAAATCACCACCTTTGAATGGGATCCCGAGAGCAGACAAGGATGGGGCATCGCATGGGTTGGACAAACCTGCCAAGAACGTCCTGAACCGCTCCAATGTTTAGTACAAACGGCTTTGGTTGGCGAACATTATATATGCTTGGCGACACACAGAATACCGACCGTTCCCTTCGAAAGCAAGCGTACTGTGTTGCGCGAATGGGTTCCAAGCGACGCACCTTGGCTATATGATCTCAATATGAATCCTCAAGTCGTGCGTTACACGGGAGATGCTGGATTCACTTCTACGCACAGTGCCTTAAACCTGATAAAAAGCTACCCAAACTACCAGCGCGACGGGTATGGACGCTGGATGGTCATTGATAAATCTACAGGCAACCCGATCGGTTGGTGTGGACTCAAAAACAACCCGTGGGGCATCGATCTTGGTTTCCGTTTTTTTGAGGCAGCCTGGGGCCAAGGCATCGCCACAGAATGTGCTGTAGCTACCGTTGAAAAAGCCAAAGCACTTGGGCTAAGTAGTCTTATCGGTCGTGCGCTGTCCGAAAATATTGGAAGTTGGAAGGTACTAGAGAAGGTAGGAATGCAGCGCTACGAAAGCCTGCCTATTGAAGCATTCGCGCAGGACTACAATATTGCTGAAAAAGACCTCGACAGCTGGAAAGGACAAATGCTTCACATGTATAAATTGGAGTTGTTGTGAAAATAGTGGTAACCGGAACCGAGAGCACCTACAAAAGCACGCTTACCCAAGCGCTGGCTCAACAGTTCTCGTTTGTCCATACCAAAGAGTATGCGAGGGAATACTTGGAGGAAATTGCGCCAAATACTCCAGTAGACCCGATGCCTAGAGCCGACTACGATCGCATCGAACAAGGCCAACTGCAGAGCCAAAAAACGCACGGATACTTTGACAACTTAGGACACCGAATATTCGATACCGACGGCATTACCCTTCACATCTGGAAAGCTGATAAATACGGTGAAATTGACCCAGAACTGTTGAAGGTTCCTGAAGATGTCATTTATTTCTTGTGCCATCCGAACGTTCCTGCAGGCGAGGATCGATTGCGCATAGATGCACAGCGCAGAACGTCTTTACATAGGGAGTACCTCAACGTGCTCAATCGTTTGCCGAACACCGTCGTACATCTCGACCAACCAACATTAGAAGGTAGGCTTGCCTACGCCCAAAAAACTATTGAGGAATTACTAAACGACGCGGTTTAGTTTCTCATTGATGTGCTGACGCGCATTGTTCCATTTCTGGAATTGTACCATGTAGTAGTTGTAATCGGCATTTTCCATGCTCAGGTACTCTTTCAATGCGTTCAACTTCCGCTCCACGTGGACATATTTCAGGCGCAGCGTCGTTTCATTGACCAATGGGAAAATGGTATTCTTTTCGTCAGGAAGGTAAATCTCCTTTGACTTCCAATTCGCCAGCGTATACTTCTCCGTCAACGCTTCTGTAACCACCTTGATGATCTCGGGATCTTCCCTGCGCACCCACCAATCTGTATTGGGAACATGCTCCTTTTCAACCTCATCGGCGAGCATGTTGTACATTTTTGAAAATATAGGTGTTGCAAATTCTATTTGATCCTCCTCGATTTCATCTACAATCCAAGTAGCGATAGAGACCGGTATTACTTCCTCCTCATCCAGATCTGCATCTAGCATCGCTTCGGTACCCTTGGCCACCAAAAGATGGATAATCCGCTCCTCTTGCTCGAAACCGTGAATCTTTACCATTCCAGCCTCACGAGGTTGGACGACTTCCATCGGCGGCGCAGATGCCTGTCTTTTCTTTTGCTGTCGCTGTTGAATCCCTTGTAATCTGCCCAGCTCTTCATAAAGGGCTGTTGGATCTATTTCAAGAATGGAAGCGGCCTCTTTGATGAATACTTGTCGTCCTATCTGGTCTGGTACCTTAGAAATACTGCTTACCACATCGCGAACCATCTCAGCAAACTTCAATGGATCACCGGCTACGTCCTCCTTCAAAACCGAGGTTTTGAAACTGATAAAATCCTTCTTACTGCTCTTGAGGAAGGCTTCTAACTCCTCGTTGGTGCGCTGCTTGGCAAAACTATCAGGATCTTCACCCTCAGGGAAGCTCACTACACGAACATTCACGCCCTGTTCAAGCATCATATCAAGCCCACGGAAGCTCGCACGCAGTCCTGCCGCATCTCCATCGAAAAGCAGGGTAATGTTCGGCGTGTAGCGCTTCAACATTCCTATTTGCCCTTCGGTCAATGCCGTACCAGATGAACTCACCACATTGCGGACACCGTTCTGATAAAAACTCAACACATCTGTGTATCCTTCCACCAAAAAGGCCTCGTCGCGCTTCACAATTTCTTGCTTGGCTTGGTACAAGCCGTAGAGCACCTTGCTCTTGTGGTAGATTGGATTTTCTGGACTGTTCAGGTATTTCGCTGCCTTGGCACTGTTGCTCAAAATACGCCCACCGAATCCCAAAACTCGACCACTAACGCTGTGTATTGGGAACATGACACGGCCACGGAATCTATCGTACCAGCCACGTTCGTTTTGCATGGAGATGCCACTCTCTTGCAATGCCTTTTCACTGTACTGATTGGCTATGGCATAATCTGCAAATGCCGTTGAAGCCTCAGGGCTGTAGCCAAGGTGAAATTTATTGATGGTCTCATCATTAAACCCACGTTCTTTAAAGTAGCTCAGACCAATGGCTTTACCTTCGTCCGTTTCAAGCATTTGCTCCTTAAAAAACTTGGCAGCAACATCGGTAATCAGGTACACTGCCTCACGCATATTCCCTGCTTCAATCTCCTCAGCCGTCTGCGGACGTGCCTCTGGAATCTCGATATTGTACTTCTTAGCAAGCCAACGCAAAGCTTCCGGATAACTCATCTGTTCGAGCTCCATCAAGAAGGTAACCGCGTTACCACCTTTGCCCGAAGAGAAACATTTAAAGATCTGCTTCGCTGGGCTCACCATGAAAGACGGCGTCTTTTCGTTGTTAAAAGGCGATAAACCCTTGAGATTGCTGCCCGATTTTTTCAACTGAACGAATTCCCCTATCACCTCCTCAATACGAGCGGTGGTAAAGATCTGTTCGATGATTTCTTGTGGAATCCGGGCCATGGATGCAAGATACTTTTTCTAAATAAAAAAGCCACCCCTAAGGGCGGCTCTAAGCAAGCTGAGTTGAACTTAATTATTTATGCAAATGTACATCCATTTGTGGATATGGAATAGAGATGCCCTCCGCATTGAACGATTTATATACCGCATCATTCATCGCATAGTGTACATCCCAATAATCTTCCGACTTCACCCATGCACGTGTTATGATATTAACGGAACTGTCCGCCATAGCACTCAACTCGACAAGGATAGGTTTGTCTTTAATGATCCTTGTATCACCATCAATTAAGGTGTGAAGAATGGATTTCGCCTTATCTAAATCAGCATCGTAACCAATTCCGAAGGTCCATTCCAATCGCCTAAATTCCTGAGCACTATAATTCACCAAAGAACCGTTGCTCAATGCCCCATTGGGTAGAATAATGAGCTTGTTGTCCGGCGTGGTCAGTGTGGTGACGAAAATTTGAATGGACTTCACTGTACCTGAGTGGCCCTGGGCTTCAATAAAATCGCCGACTTTGAATGGCTTAAACATCAATATCATGGCGCCGCCTGCAAAGTTTTGAAGCGTACCACTAAGTGCCATACCTACTGCCAAGCCTGCAGCACCAAGCACAGCAACAATACTCGTAGTCGCGACTCCCAATTGATTGATGGTAGCAATAATGACGAATGCCTGCAAGGTGATTTTCATGAGCGACTCCAAGAAGGTCGTCAAACTCGCATCCACATCTCGAAGGCTCATTGCTTTCTTAAACCCCTTAAGAATAATGCGTACGACACGCATACCAATCCAAAGAATGAGTAACGCTACGACGCCTTGCTTTGCCCATACTAAGGCATTTTCTGTGATGGTCTCCATAGAGACTCCAATAATTTCTTCCATGATGTAACCGGTTTTGGTTTACTTCTTACGAGCGCCTGTGTAAGCAATAACCTCCTCTAAAGCAGAACGCTCTGCACTCTTAGGAAAATTAGAAAGAATATCCGCAGCTTTTTGCAAATGCCCTTCCATTTTCGAACGAGCATAATCTAGACCTCCAGAATTTCGAACGAAGTCTACCACTTCAGCCACCTTTTTAGGCCTGTTGTGGTCTTTTTTGATGGTGCGTATGATTTGCTTGCGCTTGGCTGCCGTGGTGTTTTGAAGGGCATTGATAAGCGGCAGCGTCATTTTCTGTTCCTTGATGTCAATTCCGGAAGGTTTACCCGTCAAATTGACCTTTTCAAAATCAAATAAATCGTCTTTGATCTGGAATGCCAATCCAAGCTCGCGACCAAACATGCGCATCTGCTCTTGAACCTCAGTTGACGCCTCTGCGCTCTGTGCTCCCACGACACAACACGTTTCTAGCAGTATGGCCGTCTTCTGCTGGATAACTTCATAGTAGACCTCTTCTGTGATGTCTAATTTTCTTGCTTTCTCTATCTGCAGGAGTTCACCTTCACTCATGCTCTTCACTGCAGTGCTTACGGTTCCAAGTAGTTCATATTGCTTCCTGTCCACTGCTAGTAAAAGCACCTTAGACAAAAGATAATCTCCAATGAGTACTGCCACTTTATTTTTCCAGAGCGCATTGATCGAAAAGAAACCTCTCCGCATGTCCGCATCGTCTACTACATCGTCATGGACAAGGGTTGCTGTGTGCATGAGCTCTATCAAAGAAGCACCAACGTAGGTGCTGTCGTTCACTTTGCCCAACATTTTTGCCGTCAATAAGACGAGGATCGGACGAAGTTGCTTCCCCTTGCGCTTGACCATGTAATTCATGACGCGATCGACCAAAGGAGTGTTTGACTTTAAATGTGCTTTAAACCGCACATCAAATTCCTTCATCTCTTCAGAGATAGGTGCTTTGATAGAATTCAACTTTGACATTAGCTCCAGCCTTTTGATTTCTGAATGTGCTCGTAGGCCTTCTGCACATTCAAGAAGGTTTCTTTGGCCGCAGCCTGCGCCTCAGCTCCCGCATCGATGGTACGATCCGGATGATATTTCAAGGCCATTTTACGGTACGCCTTTTTTACTTCTGCTTCGGATGCGTTTTCACTCACTTCCAAAACTTTATATGCCCATCCCGTGTCCGATTCCTTAGAGAACATCGCTTTGATCGATTCGAAGTCGTATGGGTTAATGCGAAGATTGCGCGCGATACGACGAATCTCCTCTACCTCGTTCTGATGCAAGTGACCGTCTGCCAATCCCAATTTAAACAAGAAGTGAATTAACTGAAGACGTGTACTGTGATTCGTAAAGCCGTTGATCTGATTACACACTTTAGTCAGTGGAATCTGTTGGTCGACTATTTTTCTGAAAACAGCAAAGCTCTCGTTGGCACGCTCTTTACCAAACATGCTTACGAACTGTGCTCGAACAAAGTCCAACTCCTTCTGTGCTACCTTGCCGTCCGCTTTAATGACACGTGCAGCAAGAACCAGTAAGGCGATATGAAAGTCGCTTGGCGAGGATTGTTGGGTACGCGTATAGCTGCTGCTGGACTTTTCACCTTCGACCAAATCGTGTATACGATTCGCAAAGGCCACTCCAAGTATAGCGCCAATAGGACCTCCTAAAGACCAGCCTAAACCGCCCCCAAAAATTTGAAAAAGTCGTTTCATTCCGAGTCCAAAGATACTCGGCTAAAACGGAAAAAACTAAAGCCTGTAATCGAGATTAAACCACGAAATAGGCGAAGGCAGCGATACCTCCTATGATTACGATTACCAAGGCGATCTGTGCGTAGAGTTGTGCTGTTGACATCTTCTCTTTCGCAGGTTTCATTCTACGACGTTTCGTCGTTGCTTGAGTGGACATAGCGAGTGTGTTTTGTTGTGTAGCAATAAGATACAAAAATCCTTCTAATCTCCAAAAACAAAACACGCTATTTCACTTAATGCCAATCATTTAGAAGTATACAGCAAGCACAAGCTAAACTCTAATCTTTGCCATAAAAAAAGCCCCCAGAGGTACTGAGGGCTTTTTGATGTATTCAACTCCGGTGATTAAGACCCGCAGGCCACACATTCGTCCGGATTATCAATTGAACAAGCAATCTTTTCTTCGGCAGTAACTTCTTCACTCATTTTAGCCATAGCTTCTTTCTGAGCTTTTACACGCGCTTCTACTTCTGCAGCTGTCGGCTTTGCCGTAGTCGCAGGAACAGCATCAGCAGTATCTGAAGTAGCACCCGAGCTAACACCTGGGCTCATATCTGTTTGTGCATTTTTCTTCACGGTAAACTTAATTGCACTTGTAGCAGGTTTAGAACGCAAGTAGTACATACCCGTTTTCAGACCTTTCTTCCAAGCGTAGAAGTGCATAGAAGTGAGTTTACCCATGTTTGGACTTTCCATGAAGAGGTTCAAACTTTGGCTTTGGTCAATGAACATACCACGATCGGCTGCCATATCTAGAATATCTCTCATTGAGATTTCCCAAACCGTCTTGTAGATCGCTTTCAAATTATCCGGCACACCTTCAATGTTTTGCACTGAACCGTTCGTTGCCATCAACGCATTCTTCATATCATCGTTCCACAGACCTAATTCAATCAAATCGTTCAATAGGTGCTTGTTCACTACGATGAACTCGCCTGAAAGCACACGACGGGTATATACATTCGATGTGTACGGCTCGAAACATTCGTTGTTCCCAAGAATCTGCGACGTCGAGGCCGTAGGCATTGGTGCCATCAACAAACTGTTTCTAACTCCGTGTTTTTCGACTTCTTCACGCAATTCTTTCCAATCCCAACGACCGCTAAGTTCTTCATCCTTAACGCCCCAAAGATTGTGCTGGAACTGACCCTTAGAGATTGGTGAGCCTTCGTAGGTTTCGTAGGCACCATCCTTCACAGCTTGGTCCTTCGAAGAAGTTACTGCAGCGAAATACATGGTTTCAAAAATCTCCTTGTTCAATGCTTTCGCCTCCTCTGAGTCGAACGGCATACGCAGTTTGATAAACGTATCGGCCAATCCTTGTACACCCAGACCTACAGGACGGTGACGCATGTTTGAATTTCTTGCTTCAACCACTGGGTAGTAATTGCGGTCAATCACCTGATTCAGGTTGTACGTCACTTTGTAGGTTACATCGTACAATTTCTGATGGTCAAACTTCCCATCTTCAACGAACATTGGAAGCGCAATAGACGCTAGGTTACATACCGCAACCTCATCCGGTGAAGTGTATTCTAGGATTTCCGTACACAAGTTTGAAGAACGGATCGTACCAAGATTCTGCTGGTTTGACTTCAAGTTTGCAGCATCCTTGTAGAGCATGTATGGCGTTCCAGTTTCAATCTGGCTTTCCATGATTTTTGCCCATACTTCACGAGCTTTCACCGTACGGCGACCTTTTCCTTCACTTTCGTATTTGGTGTATAGGTCTACAAACTCTTGACCGTGGCAATCGAACAAACCAGGACATTCGTTTGGACACATGAGCGTCCACTCTTCATTCTTCTCAACGCGCTCCATGAACAGATCTGGAATCCACATTGCGTAGAACAAATCGCGTGCACGCATTTCCTCTTTACCGTGGTTCTTCTTCAAATCCAAGAACTCGTAGATATCTGCGTGCCATGGTTCTACATAAATGGCAAATGATCCTTTACGCTTACCGCCACCTTGATCTACGTAACGAGCAGTATCGTTGTACACGCGAAGCATTGGAACAATACCGTTAGAAGTACCGTTGGTTCCGCCAATGTATGATCCTGTAGCACGAATATTGTGAATGCTCAATCCAATACCACCGGCGCTCTGCGAGATTTTGGCTGTTTGCTTCAAGGTGTCGTAGATACCATCAATGCTGTCCTCCTTCATTGTCAAAAGGAAACAAGAGCTCATCTGAGGTTTTGGCGTACCCGCATTAAACAACGTTGGCGTTGCATGCGTCATGTACTTCTTGCTCATCAACTCATAGGTCTCCAGGGCACCCTCAAGATCGTCTTTGTGAATACCAATACTCACACGCATGAGCATTTGCTGAGGACGCTCAACAATCTTTCCGTGCATGCGAAGCAAGTACGAACGTTCAAGTGTTTTGAACCCAAAGTAGTCGTAGGAGAAATCGCGATCGTAAATCAGTTGCGAATCCAAGTATTCCGAATTCGCTTGAATGATTTCGTACACATCATCAGCAATCAATGGTGCTTTTTTGCCCGTTTCTGGGTTGATGTATTCGTACAGATCTTTAACAGTCTCGGAGAAGCTCTTTTTGGTACTCTTGTGCAAGTTGCTCACGGCAATTCTTGCTGCAAGATTCGCGTAGTCCGGATGTTTGATGGTCATTGACGCAGCAGTTTCTGCAGCCAAATTATCTAACTCAGAGGTGGTTACGCCGTCATAAACGCCGTCTACTACACGCTTTGCTACTGCCACTGGATCAACATATTCGCTCAATCCGTAACATAGTTTCTCAATACGTGCAGTAATCTTATCAAACTTTACCGCCTCCTTTCTTCCGTCTCTTTTCAGTACGCGCATCATAGCTTATTCTCTTGGGTGTGTTCTTGTGTTCTTTTTCGTTTAGAAGCTCATGTCGCCACCAAACGCATTGTCGAAGTTGTGATCTTCTTGGCTCTCACCAACTCCTGCTTTCTTGTATTCTGAAACACGTTTCTCGAAGAAGTTTGTTTTTCCTTCCAATGAGATCATGTCCATAAAGTCAAATGGATTCGCAGTTCCGTACACTTTTGGACAGTTGAGTGTCTCAAGCAAGTGGTCAGTAACGAATTCAAGGTATTCAGACATCAATTTTGCATTCATACCAATCAAATTCACCGGCAATGATTCCGTGATAAACTCACGCTCAATATCCAATGCCTCAGTAATAATTTGAGTGATGCGCTCTACAGGCACCTTGTTCACCAAGTGGTTGTTGTGCAAGTGACAAGCGAAATCACGGTGCAAACCTTCGTCACGAGAAATAAACTCGTTAGAAGTTGCCAAACCTGGTAGCAATCCTCTCTTCTTCATCCAGAAGATTGAACAAAATGCTCCTGAGAAGAAAATACCCTCTACCGCTGCGAAAGCAATCAAACGCTCTGCGAATGATTCAGACTCAATCCAACGCAACGCCCAATCTGCCTTTTTCTTGATGGCTGGGAAGCGCTCGATTGCATTGAATAATTCGTCTTTCTCAGCATCATTGTCCACAAGTGTGTCAATGAGTAGTGAGTACATCTCACTGTGGATGTTTTCCATCATGATCTGGAAACCGTAGAAGAATTTCGCCTCAGAGTACTGTACCTCGTTCACGAAGTTCTCCGCAAGGTTTTCATTTACGATACCATCAGAAGCCGCGAAGAATGCCAAGATGTGCTTGAGGAAGTAACGCTCGTCGTCGTTGAGCTTTTTCCAGTCCACAACGTCTTGGTGCAAATCGATTTCCTCCGCTGTCCAAAATGAAGCCTCTTGCTTCTTGTACCAATCCCAAATATCACTGTGCTGGATTGGGAAAATCACAAACCTGTTTTTGTTGTCTTGTAAAATTGGTTCCTGTTGCATAAAGCAAAAATTTTAAGGTCGGAAGCCCGCATTAATCATTGTTAATGTCCTGTTTTCCAACTAATTATGTTTTTGGTTTTTCAGCGGAGTAGGATGTTCAATACGTGTCCGTAGCTGAACGGCCTATACAAACATGGCCACGATTTGCACCAATAACAAGAACCGCTATTTGGGTTTTTCCCGTAGTTATTAACAACGAAAAATTATTGGATTCGGCCCTCGCTGTAGACTGCTATTGGGACTGAGCCGTTAAGCGTCTGAAGATTTCTACAATTAAGACTTTTGAAGTCCGCTTTTCTCAATTAAATCGGCCGCGATTTCCACTTTTTCATAGAACGCTGGACCGTATTTTCTGATCAAAGGGTCTTTCAAAAACTTGTAGACGGGCACTTTTAATTCCTCACCCAAAGAACAGGCCGCCGAACATATGGACCAGCGGTCGTAGTTCAACGCCTCAAAATCTGTGTAGCGAGCGATGCGAATAGGATAAAGATGACATGAGATCGGTTTCTTCCAATCAATGACACCGTCATTGTAAGCCTTCTCAATACCACAATGCGCCGCACCATCTTCACTGAACACCGTGTATGCGCATTCCTTCCCTCCGATTATAGGCGTTTCCTTTTCGCCAAGACCGTCAACGGAAGTTCCCACTTTTTCAATCTCACGAATGCCTTTTTCGGTTAAATACGGCTTGACCTTTGGGTAAATCGATTCTAGAATGGCCACCTCTTCTTCTTCCACAGGCGCACCAGCATTGCCCTCAACACAACAAGCACCTTTACAGGCGCTGAGATTACAGACAAATTCCTTCTTGAAAAGGTCTGTAGAAAGCAATTTGTTATCGATGTCAATCATACTACAAAACTAACGAAGACTTCCGCCGATTTTTGAACCTAAAGAAGCTAATTTTGCCAAAAAACTAAACACCGTGGGATTTAACATTAACGATGCACTGAGTGCTTTTTTGATTCTTTTCGCTGTCATTGATATTCCTGGTAGTATACCAATTATTGTCAGTCTTCGTAAGAAGGTAGGCCACGTTCAAAGTGAGAAAGCAACCATTGTTGCCGGTATCATTATGATTGTGTTTCTCTTCGTAGGAGAAAGCATATTGAACCTTTTGGGAGTTGACGTACAAAGCTTTGCCATTGCGGGGAGCTTTGTAATTTTCTTCTTGGCACTAGAAATGATACTAGGCATCACTCTTTATAAAGAGGAAAGTCCAAGTACTGCTTCCATTGTACCTATTGCCTTCCCGCTCATCGCTGGTGCGGGCTCAATGACCTCCTTAGTCTCGCTACAGGCGGAATTTGATAATATCAACATCATTATTGCCATCGTTGCCAATATGATTGTGGTTTATGCGGTTCTCAAGAATACCGAACGCCTAGAACGTATTCTCGGACCGGGCGGATTGAGCGTGCTTCGCAAAGTTTTCGGTATTATCTTGCTCGCGATTGCAGTGAAACTATTTTTCACCAATCTCATTCCTTTGTTACAAACGGTTTAAGACCTCTTTATAATGGCTGACGATCAATTCAAAAACGTAATCTCCCACGCCAAGGAGTATGGATTCATTTTTCAAAGCAGCGAAATCTATGACGGATTGAGCGCTGTATACGATTATGGTCAATGTGGGGCATTACTCAAAAACAACATCAAAGCCTATTGGTGGGGTGCCATGGTACAAATGCACGAGAATATTGTCGGAATAGACTCCGCCATTTTTATGCACCCAACTACATGGAAAGCCTCTGGCCACGTCGATGCTTTTAATGACCCTCTGATAGACAACAAAGACAGCAAAAAACGCTACCGCGCGGATGTTTTGATTGAAGATCATGTTGAGAAGATTCGTCAAAAGATCGAGAAAGAGGTCAAAAAAGCTGCAAAACGCTTTGGTGAGGCCTTTGATAAAGAGCAGTATCTCGCAACCAACGGCCGCGTTCTTGGCTACCAAGAAAAAATGAAGGCCATCATGGATCGCTTTGTAAAGGCGATGGATGCCGAAGATCTCGCGGACGTGAAACAACTGATCGAAGACGAGCAGATCAAATGTCCTGTGAGTGGATCCATGAATTGGACCGATGTACGTCAATTCAACCTCATGTTTGGTACCCAAATGGGCTCGGTAGCTGAGGGTGCCTCTACACTCTACCTCCGTCCTGAGACGGCGCAGGGCATCTTCTTGAACTACCTCAACGTACAGAAAACGGGAAGAATGAAAATTCCTTTCGGTATTGCACAGATTGGGAAGGCCTTTAGAAACGAGATAGTCGCACGCCAATTCATCTTCCGTATGCGCGAGTTCGAGCAGATGGAAATGCAATTCTTCGTGCGTCCTGGTACTGAAATGGAGTGGTACGAAAGCTGGAAAGAGAAGCGTTTGGCATGGCATAAAAGCCTCGGTTTCGACGATAGCAACTACCGCTTCCACGACCATGAAAAGCTTGCGCACTATGCAAATGCTGCAGCAGATATTGAATTCAACTTCCCGTTCGGATTCAAAGAGCTCGAAGGCATCCACTCGCGTACAGATTTCGATTTGAAACAACACGAAGAGTTCAGTGGTAAGAAGCTGCAATATTTTGACCCTGAAATCGGCGAAAACTATGTGCCGTATGTCGTTGAAACCTCGATTGGTCTAGACCGTATGTTCCTTGCGGTACTTTCCAAGAGTCTCATCACAGAAACTCTCGAAGACGGAAGTAAGCGCACGGTATTAAACGTACCTGCCTTTTTAGCACCTTATAAAGTGGCCGTACTTCCTCTTTTGAAGAAAGATGGATTGCCGGAGAAAGCTCGAGAAGTTGTCAATCTTTTGAAGTTTGACCACATGGTTCAATACGATGAAAAAGATGCCATCGGAAAGCGTTACCGTCGTCAAGATGCCATTGGTACGCCGCTGTGTGTTACGGTGGATCACCAAAGTTTGGAAGACAATACGGTTACCGTTCGATTCCGCGATACCATGGAACAGATTCGAATTTCAATGGATGAATTGAAGGCTTTAACGAGTGAAAAAGTGTCGCTTAGTGCGCAATTGGGAAAACTTTCCTAAAAATCATTCTTAAAACTTTGATTTTCATATATATTGGTTCCTACAATTAAAAAATCATTCGCGAGATGAAAAAGTTCAACATTTTTGCTTCAGCAGTAGTTGCACTAGCTATGGTAGCTTGTGCTGCACCAGCTGAAGAAGCGCCGGCAGAAGAGCCAGCAATGGAAGAGGTAGCTGAAGAGGCTCCTGCAATGGAAGAAGCAGCAGACTCTGCTGCAGCTGAAGAGGCTGATTCTACAATGGAAGAAGCTACTGAAGAAGCAGCAGCTGAAGAAATGCACGAAGACCACGAAGGTCACGAGCACTAAGATTTACCTCTTAGAAAAAGAAAAACCCCCGAGCGCGATGCGCTCGGGGGTTCTTTTTTAGCTGTTATTTACTGTCCTATTGCAGACCTAATCTGAGCAATGGACGCATCGTCTTTCAGCAATACTTTTCTGTAGGCATCAAAACCCCATAGGTTTCTAGCAATACCTGCTTTGAGCAACAAAGACAGTTCTTTACGGTCAAAAGCACCAAGGTCCTCGAGTACTATACCATAACCGCCGAACTCTAAAAATGAACTGAGAATTTCCTCAGTAATGGTAAAATCGCTGTAATAATTTGAGAAGTTCAAGTCTTTGAAGTCACTTCGGTGTGTATCGGCATAATCAAATCCGTAGGCATCAATGGTGCCGTAAGAAAATGTCCAGAAGTAGGAAGCACTATCATTGGTGATTTCCACATCCGGCTCAATCCCCCCTTGGGAATAGAGAACGCGACCTGTATCACTAATAAAAACACCTTCATTAACCACTTGACCTTCACGGTAAGGTTTCTGAATAGATCTTCCGCTTGGCGTGTAATAGTAGGCTACGGTCAAGCGTACTTTTGAACCGTCCGCAAGGACTTTATCCTCTTGAACTAATCCTTTGCCGAAAGAAGTTTGGCCGTACACAGTCGCTCGGTCATGGTCTTGAAGTGCACCGGTAAATACCTCTGAGGCACTGGCTGAATTTTCATTGATGAGAATATGGACCGGCAATTCTTCGAATCTATTCCCCGATTTTGCCGTAGATGTATTCGTCGAACCGTCCTTGTATTTGGTCGTTACAATGTTCTTATTATCACCCAAGAACTCATCTGCCATAGCTACAGATTCGTGCAAGTATCCACCGGGATTGTCTCGAAGGTCGATAATTAATTCTTCCATTCCCGTCGCCGTGAGGTAGTCCAAATGCGCCACAAATTCGTCGTGAGTAGTCTCTGCGAATCGATCTATTTTGAGGTAACCTACGCCATCCTCTACCGGTAAATGGAGTACACTTTCTATCGGCACCAAATCTCTTTGTACTGAGAAAGACAACTGGTCTTTGCCTCGTACAACCTCGAGCGATACGGAAGTCCCCCGACGTCCCTTTATTTTGGAGGTAACTATATCGTTGGTCAATGATTCTCCAACGATGGTGTCCTTATCAATCGCATAGACGCGGTCGCCCGATAAAATACCGGCAGCGGCTGCAGGTCCAGGCTGCATGACATGAACGAAAACAAGCGTATCCTTTTTAATGGCGAACTCAACACCTATTCCGGAGAACCCTCCTTGCATGCGCTCTGCCATCGCCGCGCCTTCATCAAGTGGGATATAGGTACTGTGCGGATCCAAAGAAGATAAAATGTGATCCATGGCTTCTGCCTGAAGAGAGTCCACGTCCAATTCTTCTACATATTCCTCTTTGAGGTAATCAAAGAATTGACTCATCTTGTCCCCCGCTGGAGGAGCCTCACCGAATTTGCTTCCTATCCATACCCCGAAGAGCAGGAAGAACGCTACCCATAAAATGACGTTTTCTCGTTTCAATCGATGTCCATTTGAACCACCTCGACCCCTGCCTTTATCAAAAAGTCTAGGCCACTGCGGTCTTTGTATTCGTTGATGTAAATGAGCTTTTTGATACCGACTTGATGTATCAATTTGCTGCACTCCTTACATGGACTCATGGTGATGTACAATGTGGCGCCGCGTGCACTTGCAGTGCTGCTGGCCACTTTGGTAATCGCATTCGCCTCAGCATGTAACACATACCATTTGGTATAGTTCTCCTCGTCTTCGCATGGATTCTCAAATCCAGTGGGCGTTCCATTGAAACCGTCTGAAATAATCATTCGATCCTTCACAATGAGCGCCCCTACTTTTTTTCGCTGGCAATGACTGAGTTGTGCCCATTCTAATGCCATCCTGAGGTATGCTTTGTCGTACTTCTTTTGCTTTTCCGTTTGTACCATGTACCAAAGATAAACGTGTGGACGAATCTAGCACGCTTTTTCTGGTGCATATCGCGGGTCCAATTTGAAAAGAAAAAAGCCCCGTTCTGAAAAGAACAAGGCTTTAGTACCTAGGGCGGGAATCGAACCCGCACTCCCGAAGGAACTGGATTTTGAATCCAGCGCGTCTACCAATTCCGCCACCTAGGCTTCCGTGGAATTGGAGGGCAAAAATAAGGGGCTTTTCGAATTCTCCTAACATTTTCTCCAAGAAATTGAATCCGCTAGTTTTTTAGGGCAATTTTTAATGTTCTTTTACTTACATTTGCACCCCTCTTCGGAGGTGCGTGAATTGCGTTAATAACACTGATACACAGTACAGATGCTACCTGAAGCAAAAATATTTGCCGGTCGACACACGATGGATCTCGCCAAGAAAATTGCGGGACAGTACGGTATTCCTATGGGGAATGTCAAAATCACTGAATTCAGTGATGGTGAGTTTTGCCCGTCTTTTGAGGAAACTGTTCGTGGCAACCGTGTCTTTTTGATTCAGAGCACCAACCCGCCAGCGGATAATTTGATGGAGCTTCTGATGTTGTGTGATGCAGCGAAACGCGCTTCGGCAAAACACATTACAGCAGTAGTACCTTACTTCGGCCTCGCTCGTCAAGACCGCAAGGATAAACCAAGAGTTCCTGTAGGCGCAAAGCTTGCAGCCAAAATGCTCATGGCAGCAGGAGCAACTCGCGTAATGACTATGGATCTTCACGCAGACCAAATTCAAGGTTTCTTTGAAGTTCCTGTCGATCACTTGTATTCTTCAGCGTTGTTCATCAGAGACATCGAAGGAATGAAGCTGGATAACCTTTGTATTGCTTCCCCAGATATGGGTGGTGCAAAACGTGCACATGCTTACGGTTCGAAGCTTGAAGCAGATGTAGTCGTATGTTACAAAGAGCGCAAGAAGGCAAATGTGATTGATAAAATGACCGTGATTGGTGATGTTGATGGTAAGAATGTTATTCTTGTTGACGACATGGTTGATACGGGCGGCACACTTTGTAAGGCGGCTGAAATGCTGAAAGAAAAAGGTGCCAAAACAGTTCGCGCTTACTGTACGCACGGCGTTCTTAGCGGGCCAGCCCACGAAAGAATTGCAAACAGCGCATTGGAAGAATTGGTTATCACTGATACCATTCCACAAACACAAGAAAACCCGAAGATCCGAGTGATCTCAGTTGCTGAAATGTTCGCACAGGTGATGAAAAACGTTCACCACCACGAGAGTATTTCAGGACACTTCATAATGTAATACCAGAATAAACAAGATTAGATGAAGTCTGTTGAAATTCAAGGAAATGTAAGAACCGAGGTTGGTTCTAAATACGCAAAAGCAGAGCGTAAAGCAGGAAACGTACCGTGTGTAGTATACGGTGGTGAAGCTCCTATTCACTTTTCTGCACCGACTCTAGCATTTAGAGGACTTGTATACACTGCGGAAGCAAAGACTGCAAAAATCACAGTGGGAGATACTACTGTAGAGGCAGTTATTCAAGACATCCAATTCCACCCTGTTACTGATCAGTTGATGCACATCGACTTCATTCAGTTGGTAGATGGAAAGGCAGTGACTATGAACATCCCAGTAGTTCTTCACGGTCAAGCACGTGGTGTATTGAACGGTGGTAAGCTTAAGACGATTTTGCGTCAGCTTTCTGTTCGTGCAATCCCAGGTCAGTTCCCAGAGAGCATCGATCTAGACATTACTAACCTAAGAATTGGTAAGTCGATCCGTGTAAGTGATGTAACTCCTGAAGGTTTCGAAATCCTCAATGCAGATACTGCAGTTATTGTTACCGTTAAGAAAGCACGTGGTGCCGTTGACGATGACGATGATGATGAAGAGGAAGGCGCTGAAGGTGCTGAAGCTCCAGCTGAAGCAGCTGCTGCTGAATAAATTGTACCTTAACGGGTATGAAGAAGTTCCTCATTGTCGGTTTGGGCAATCCCGGAGCCGAGTATGAAAATACCCGTCACAATATTGGTTTTTTGACATTGGACGCCTTCGCGAAGGCGTCCAATGTTGTTTTTGAACCTGGGCGTTATGCAATGACTGCAGAGGCCAGAATCAAAGGCAGAATCTTTAGGCTCATCAAGCCTACTACCTTCATGAACCTTAGCGGCAATGCAGTTCGCTATTGGATGCAGGAAGAAAAAATCCCCATAGAAAATGTACTGGTGGTCGTTGACGATCTAGCCATTCCGTTCGGCTCACTTCGCATGAAAGGCAAAGGCTCAGACGCGGGACACAACGGTCTAAAAGACATTCAAGCTAAACTTGGTCGCAGCGATTACCCTAGACTTAAATTCGGTATTGGCAACGACTTTCCGAAAGGGCGTCAGGTAGACTACGTACTCGGAGAATGGAACAAGGACGAAGCACCCCATCTTCCGGCGCTTATTGAACACGCCGTTAAGATGTGTCAAAGCTTCGGATTGGCAGGGATAAACACCACCATGAATCAGCTCAACAAGAAATGACCAAGGCCGAACAGATATTGGCCTTTTACAACGCGCTCGATTTCGACCGTAAATACCTTGATGCAGATCTAGAAGTACTCAATCCTTTCGAAGGGGCCAGCGCTGAGCAAGAGCAGGCGCTAAGCGGGTTTTACCATAAATTTTACAGCGACGACACTCCTCGTAACCTCATCCTTGGCATCAATCCAGGTCGCCTCGGCGCAGGCGCCACAGGCATACCTTTTACAGACACGAAGCGATTGATTGAATGCGGCATTCCCTTTGAAAGCTTTTCAACCCACGAGCCTAGTTCGGTCTTCGTATATGAAGCAATTAATGCTTTCGGTGGTCCCGAGAAATTCTACCGTGAATTTTTCATCGGATCCGTTTGTCCATTGGGGTTTGTAGTCAATAAAAACGGCAATTGGGTCAATTTCAATTACTATGATCGCGCCAGCTTTTCCAATGCATTAGCGCCGTATTTATTGGAGCAGATTAAAAAGCAAATTGAATTGGCCGG
>WTIZ01000035.1 GCA_011525035.1 Cryomorphaceae bacterium
GCAGCAGGTATTGCCACGTATCTCGAATACGGTCCAGTAGGTTTTGTCCCGGATTTCCAACAGAGTACAGGAACTATTGTTACTGCGTCTTCATCGCCGCATTGGTTAACCGGTCTTGATACAAACACGTCTTACGATGTGTATGTCTACCAAATGTGTGCGGACAGTACGGTGAGTCCAGCCTTTGGACCAGCGACCTTTAAAACGCTACAATGTGCACCGTCCTCAATGTGTACGTTCGACATCGAACTTACAGATACATGGGGCGATGGATGGAACGGCGCTCAAGTTGAAGTCTTGAATTCATCAGGTGGGGTGGAATATACCCTTGGTACTGGATTTACTTCGGGTACATCGTACACAGAAACGATCATGGTTTGTACGGGTGAAACATTTACTATCTCGGTGAGTGTTGCCGGTTCTTATCCGAGTGAGATTGGTTTGAATGTACTATCAAATGGTTCTGTGGTCGATTCATACACCGCAACTTCAGCGACTACGGTTGGTACTCAGATGGCACAATTCACTGCATCGTGTAACACAGCATGTCCATCACCAACGAACTTGACGTATGTAGCAGGAAAGAATGATGCGACCTTCACTTTTGATCAGAACGGTGGCTCTGCAACGTACGTGTACGAGTGGGGTCCAGTAGGATTTGCACAATCTACAGGTCTTGTTTCAAGCAATATTGATTCAACTACTAGCAATACGTTCTCTATCTCCGGTTTGAGTGCAGCGACGTGTTACGATGTATTTGTAATCGGAAACTGTGGTACAAGCGGAGTGAGCGATACATTGGGTCCATTGACCTTCTGTACCAACCTTTGTGATACGACAGATTTGTGTACTTGGACCATGAGCATGTACGATTCATGGGGTGACGGATGGAACGGTGCTGAAGTACAGGTATTGTACAACGGTGTCTTCGGTCAGTCTTTTACATTCTTAACAGGTGATTCGTCTATTGTTGACTTCCAAGTATGTAGCGGAACGCAGATCACAGTAGTGAACAGTGCTGCGGGATCGTACCCGTCTGAAGTAAGCTATGTGCTTTCAAATGCTTCGGGTAATCAGAGTACTTCTGTGAGTACAGGTAACTTCGCAGTGGGTGTTCAAGATACCTTGGTTGCGAACTGTGTTACCGTTTCTTGTCCAATGCCATCTAACTTAACCAACACGAACATTGGCGCTACAACTGCTGATATTTCGTGGACGGGTGGTACAGGTACTTTCTTGTACGAATACCGTGCACAAGGAACAACTACAGGTCCAATGCTTAGCGGGGCTTCAACTGCAGCAACGGCTTCTTTGATGGGGCTAACGCCATCTACTACGTACGATTTCTACGTGAAAGAAGCTTGTGCTCCAGGCGATACGTCGATGACCATGTACCATGTATTTACCACAGATTCTTGTGCGGCCATTACATTGGGTAACCCACAGTTTAACGTGGATAGCGTGAATGCTACAGCGGCAGCATTGACCTTTAACTGGAACAGTGCAAACACTACTGGATTTAACATTTCATTCGGTGACGGAAACTCAACTACGGGTACAGGCGGTACAGTTTCACACTCGTACACTGCTAACGGTACGTACTCAGTAACATTAACGGTTTACAGCGATTGTGATACTGCAAGCAAGACGTTCAATGTACAGGTAGGTACTATCGGTATTGAAGACAACGCTGGAATTACAGCCTTGATGATTTACCCGAACCCAACACAAGGTTTGGTAACCATCGATGGTGAGATTTCACACAGTGCTGAGGTAAGCATTCGAATTATCAACTACTTGGGTCAGGAGATCCTCGTGGACCAATTCGATCCTACTTCTTCGGTCCTAAGCAAAACGTATGATTTGAGTGCAGCTGCGGCTGGCGCTTATCTCATCGAGGTTGCAACGGACAGAGGCGTAGTACAGAAATCCATTATTGTTCGCCACTAAACCTCTAAGGCTAGTGCGAGCAAATGCAAGGGCTGCTCGGGAAACTCTTTTCGAACGACCTCTGCAGCATAAAGTAACGTCGACCCGGTAGTCACCGTGTCGTCGATAAGTACAAGCAGCGCATCCCGCGGGATGCGCTGCTTTATTTTTTGGCGCACTCGCAAGCTCCCGCGCGGGTTGGTCCAGCGCTCAAAGGGATCTACCTCAATTTGACTCTTCCGATGTGCGTGCTTTTCGAGCAACAGCACTACAGTAGCCCGATATCCACTTTCGCTTAACATTCTGAGACACCCTTGGGCTAATCCTTCGCTTTGGTTGTAACCCCGGCGCCGACGCCGCCTTTTTGAAACAGGCATGGGCACAAGGACGATGTATTTGTGTGCAGATGCGATAGCGGGCCCTAGAAAATGGTATCCAAGATGTCGTGCCATTCGAGGATGGCCCCCATACTTGAGGTTGTGACAGAGTGTACTCACTGAAGGGCAATTGATCAGCACGGCGCTAAAGTGGGCTTCGATGGTTGACGATATCCGTTCTAGGCGCTGGCGTTCGAGAAACGAACACCTCGGTTGTGCAGCCAAACATATTTGGCATACGCTTTGCTCTTCAGGGCGAAGCAGGTCTTCACAAAGAAGGCAATGATTGGGAAAGACGAGGCTTGTTAAAAAACTTAGCATCATTTTCATAAGAGATATGCTGAGATTGAGGTAGTTTCGTTGTATTAGAAGATAAATTAAATAGGAGCGATGAGTTCAGAAGGAAACAAAGGGAGATCAGGATTAGTAATTGGCCTATTGGCTGTAGGTGTACTTGCATTGGGTGTATTGCTGTATTTACGCAGTGAAGAGAAGCACGCATTGGAGTTGGACAAGCAAGAATTGACCGTAGAACTAAGTGGTTTGAAGGAAGATTTAATGGGTCAGATTGGCGAAAACGACAGCCTGAATTCGTTTATTGAGACTGAGACAGCACGCCTAGGCTTGTTGATCGACAGCATCAACGCAGTGAATGTTGACAACAAAAAACAATTAACAAACTACCGTTACCGCTTGAGCAGCTTGAAGAAGCAGAACGCGGAGTTGGTAGAACAACTAGATAGCACCAACGAAGCTTATGCAGCACTTAAGATGCGTGAGCAGATGGTGGCAGATAGCTTGAACTCAGCGATTACTGCAAACCAAGCGCTTTCTGGTCAGAACAGTGCACTTTCAAACACTGTAGCAAAAGGAAAGCAGCTTGTTATTGCTGCATCTTCAGCGACAGCAGCACGTATCACCAACAGCGGTAAGGAGCGCAAGACTAAGCGCGCGAAGAAAACAGACCGTGTAAACGTTTGTATTACTATTGCTAAAAACCGCATCGCAGATTCTGGCGAGCGTACATTGTATGTGAAGCTATTTGCACCGAACGGCAAGGCTGTAGATGCACCTGAAAAGAACATAGCGGTAGTAGCTGGTGAAAACAGCGGCTACAACGGTATGGCTAAGGTGAACTTCCAAGGCGAAGCAATGGACGTGTGTATCGCTGCGAACAGAGCTACTGACGCACCTGTTGTATTGGAACCAGGAATCTACACTGCAGCCATCATGACCGACTCTTACGTGTTGGGTACGGTAGCAGTAGAATTGAAATAATACCATGAAGAAGCTATTCATTTTTGCACTTCTCGGAGCGCTTACCACCTCGTGTGTGAGCACCAAAGTGCACAAGACCTTACAAGAGAAGTACGATCTTCTTTCGAACGAAGCCGATCAGCTTCGTCAAAAGAGCGAAATGCGTGCAGCCGAGAATTCAGAACTCGAGCGCACCTTGGGAGAAGTGCGTCGTGAGGTGAATCAGCTTCAAGAGGATACAACGGCGAAGTTTGACGAGTTGCGTGCTTTGCAGACCAAATACGACCGCTTGTCTAAGCAGTACGATTACTTGCTGGACAACAACAGTACGCTCATCGCAGCGAGCGCTCGTGAAAACAAAGCATTGATGGACGAGTTGAGCACTATCCAAAGCCGCTTGCAAGCGAAGGAAGATAGCCTCAACACCGAACGTCGTGCCTTGGAAAAAGGACAGCGCCGTGTTGCAGAGCTCGAAGGCGTTATTCGTCGTCAAGACAGCACGGTAAATTACGTTCGTCAGAAGGTTGCCGATGCTTTATTAGGCTTTACAGGCAAGGGTCTTACTGTCAATATGCGCGACGGCAAAGTCTATGTGAGTCTTGAAAACAGCCTGCTCTTTGCACCAGGTTCTTGGAGTGTTGCGGCAAACGGACAAGTTGCTCTGGAAAACCTTGCTCGAGTCCTCGCAGACAATGAGGAGATCAGTATCCTTGTCGAGGGACATACGGACGATGATCCGTACCGTGGACAGAGCCAGGTGAAAGACAACTGGGATTTGAGTGTGATGCGTGCCACGAATGTGGTAAAGATTTTGACGAAAAATGCGGGTCTTGATCCGCAACGAATCACAGCCGCTGGACGTGGTGAGTTCGTACCGTTGGTAGAAAATACTTCAGCGAGCAACAAGGCCATCAACCGTCGTACGGAGATTATCCTAACACCAGATTTAACAGAGCTTGCAAACCTGCTAGATGGAGCAGGCGAGTAATAGCACTACTTAGAATTGGGCACGGACCAATTCTTCAATTCTTTTCAATCCCACTATGGCAATGTCGTAGTGGGATTTTTCTATTTGGTGGTGACCGCTTACATAGATGCGTTCGAACCCAAGCTTTTCTGCCTCTCGGATGCGCTGTTCCACTTTAGTCACCGGTCTAACTTCACCAGTTAAGCCAACCTCCGCTGCAAAACATACCTTGCCTGAGATGGGTTCGTCAGCATTCGAGCTGAGAATGGCTGCAATCACTGCCAAATCCAATGCAGGGTCGTCCACGCGCAAACCACCGGTGATGTTCAAAAAGACGTCCTTCTGTCCCAATCGGAACCCACAACGCTTCTCCAAAACAGCCAATAGCATGTTCAGTCGGCGTGTATCAAAACCCGTCGTAGAACGCTGGGGAGTCCCATAAACTGCGGTAGAACACAACGCCTGCAGCTCTAACAACATAGGGCGAACGCCCTCTAATAACACGGCTACAGCATTGCCGCTCAGTCCGTCGTGTTGCTTGGTCAATAACAAGTCACTTGGATTTGCTACCCCTTGCAAGCCGGCTTGCTCCATGGTGTATAATCCAATCTCATGGGTAGAGCCAAACCTATTCTTGTGAGCCCTAAGGATGCGGTACAACAGGTTTGGGTCGCCTTCAAACTGAAGAACAACGTCCACCATGTGTTCCAATATCTTCGGACCAGCAATGCTTCCTTCCTTATTGATGTGTCCAATCAAGAGGACCGGTGTGCCTGTTTCTTTCGCGTAACGAATGAAGCTTGCCGCGCTTTCTCTAATCTGAGCTACCGAGCCTGGTGTACTTTCGACATGAGGCACGTGCAGGGTCTGTATGGAGTCAACAACCACAAGGTGCGGTCGCATCTTTTTCAAATGGTTGAAAATGGCCTCCGTTTTAGTTTCACTTAAAAGGAACAATTCACTTTCCGTACGGCCAATTCTTTCTGCTCTCAGCTTGATCTGGGATGGACTTTCCTCTCCACTGATATAGGCTACAGTTCCACTGAACTTCAGTGCCATTTGTAAGAGCAAAGTACTCTTACCTATACCGGGTTCACCACCCAATAACACCACTGATCCAGGTACAATACCGCCGCCCAATACTCTTGAAAACTCTTCGTCGCGAATGGGAAAACGTTGTACTGTCGTGTGTTCAACCTCGTCAATTTTCAGAGGCCTGCTAGAAGCATTATCACCGCTCCACGCTCGTGGATCGGGTTTGCTTTTTGTCTGAGTTTCCTCCACGAGCGTGTTCCACTCCTTACACCCTTGGCATTGCCCCATCCATTTAGAATGTTCGGTGCCACAGTTGGTACAGATAAAGACGCTTCTACTTTTTGCCATGGAGATTATTTCTTCCTTGCAAAATACAGAATTAGCATGCCAATAACACCAGTTGCAATGAACATTAAACTGTTGCCGCTATGGATGATGGTGGCATAGGCGGTTCCCAGTTCCGGCGAGTAACCAATCACTGTGAGTGCTTTAGATACGAGGTAGTGGTAGGCGCCAATTCCTCCAGGTACAGGGATAACGTACCCTAGGCCGGCAGCCACACTTACGTAGAACGCTTCAGAAAGTCCCAACGCTTCTAAGCCAGGGACAACCTTGAACCCAACGACAATAGTGGCCGTATAGCACGTCCAAATCCCTACGCTATATGCCCAAAACAAGAATTTGTTGTCGACTTTTTGAATGCTTCTTAACCCCTCAACAAGGCCTTGTATGAAGCCAATAACTCTTTGCGCGAAACTCCATTGGGACCATGTTTTACGAGTGGTCCAGAGACCAATCAGTACAAGTAAACCACCCACAATCAGCCCGATAATCAACGTTGGTGATAAGGTGGGTAGACTAGCACCGCTCTGCGTCAAGAAAATGGAAAGTTGTTGCGCTTGAGTGATGACTGCGATTAAAAGTATGACGCCAAACATGAGGGTATCCACAACACGTTCGAGCACAACGGTTCCGAACAACTTATCTATTGGAACATCATCAGTTCGGTTAATGGCAGTACATCGAGCGACTTCACCCACTCTTGGGGTGACCAGGTTGACCAGGTAAGAAAATGCAACGGCCGCAACGGCATTGGCCGAGCTCACTTTATAGCCGAGAGAGGCTAGAAGCTGTACCCAACGGATGCCGCGGATGATGATGGCTATGAATCCAATACCAATGGCTAGAAAGAGCCCAAATCCATCCACCGACTGTATGTTGTTCCACAATTCGGTTGGGTTGGTGTTTTTAAATGTAAAATAGAGTAGCAGAACGCCGATGCTTAAGAAAAGCACATACTGCAACACCTTTTTTACATGGGCCGTCACTATTTCAAAAGATTAGTTGATTCGTTCGGGAATACAATCTGAGGTTTAAACGTCTTTGCTTCTTCAGGAGTCATTTGTGCATAAGCGATGATGATAATGACATCACCTTTTTGAACACGACGAGCCGCCGGTCCATTCAATACAACACTCCCTGTGCCGCTGCCTCCCGAGATGGTGTAGGTGTCGAAACGCTCACCATTGTTGACGTTGACGATGTAAACGCGTTCCCCTGGGATAATACCAGCAGCAGCCATTAAATCATCATCTAAAGTGATAGAACCCACGTAATCAAGGTCAGCTCCTGTGACCTTTACGCGATGAATTTTACTCTTTACAACCTCTATTTGCATGGCGCAAAAGTAGATTAAAAAAGAGGAAGGTTATCGATAAGGCGAACTTTTCCGCACATAACGGCAGCGAAGACTCTTGTCGGAACATTCAAATCGAAGCGATCCACCGGAATTAAGGTATTTGACGCACTAAATTCCAAGTATTCCACCTCGAGGTGGGCAATGCTATTGATGTTTTCAATGAGCGTTATTCGAGCTGCGTGAGGCATAGTGGCGTTAAAATCTGTATTCGAAATCCACTGCGAAATAATTCGATGTATCTCTTTAGCTGCACTCCGTTGTTCAGCAGATAAACGGAGGTTTCGACTGCTCATTGCTAGGCCGTCATCTTCGCGAAGTGTGGCACAGGCTATGATTTCTACGGGCCAATTCTCGTCCGCAACCACCTGCTTAATGATGGCAAGTTGTTGGTAGTCTTTTTCGCCAAAAAATGCGTGATGGGGACGGATGATTTCAAAGAATCGCGTGACTACCGTCGCCATTCCTTCAAAGTGACCGGGTCGTCCGGCACCTTCCATAAATGTGCCTAGCGAACCAAAATCGAAGTTGCGCGAATGCAATCCGTTTGGGTACAAATCGTTCTGAGTGGGCAGATATACAACCACATCGCCCGTGGCGCTAAGAAGGGTTAAATCTTGTTCGAGGGTTGATGGGTACTTCTCTAAATCCTCCGCATTGTTGAATTGGGTTGGGTTGACGTAGATACTGACCAGGGTAAGATCGGCCATCGAAAGACTTTGCTCCACCAAACTGATGTGGCCTCGATGCAAGGCACCCATAGTTGGCACGAATCCAAGGGTTTGCTCACCAATCTGCGCTCGCCACTCGTTTAATTCTAAAAGACTTCTTAAAACGGTCATTTTGGGCTGTAAAAGGGCTCAAAACTAGGCTATTCTTAGGAAAAAGCGCCAAAAAAAGGTATCTTTGCCAACTAGTTTTAAAACATCTATTCCGTATGGATAGCAAGAGAGTATTGTTTATCTCACAGGAGATTCACCCATACCTACCTGAGAACAAGATTTCAAGCACAACATTAGCGCTAGCTAAGAAAACGAATAACAGTGGCCACCAGGTGCGCGTATTCATGCCTCGTTTCGGGGTAATCAATGAGCGTCGTCATCAGTTGCACGAGGTTATTCGCTTGAGCGGTATGAACGTAGTGATTAATGACATGGACATGCCGTTGATCATCAAGGTAGCTTCAGTTCCTGGAGCGCGTATGCAAGTTTATTTCATTGATAACGAAGAATACTTCAAACGCAAGTTTACCTACACGGATGCGGATGGCAAATACTTTGAGGACAACGACGAACGTACTTTGTTCTTCTCAAAAGGTGCTATTGATACCGTTGAAAAATTAGGATGGAAGCCAGACGTTATTCACGTTCACGGCTGGATGTCAGCTTTGGTACCGATGTATTTGAAATTGTTCCAAAGCGAGAACCCTATTTTCAAGGATGCGAAAGTTATTTTCTCTGCTTACGATAACGGATTTGATGGCACATTGGGTCCAAAATTAAAGGCGGGGATGGAGTTTGATGAAATCGACCCTTCGCTAACGGAAGGCTTGGAAGCACCGACGAGTGTAGACCTACAAAAATTGGCTGCAAAATATTCGGATGTAGTTATCCTCGGTGAGGAAAACACGGATGAGGTTGCAGAATACGCAAAATCAATTGGTGTAGAGGTTATCGACGGTTCGGCATTCATGGATCAGCCGGAAGAAGCCATCAAGGTGTATGAATCTCTCCTTGTTGAAAGCGATGCCGAGTAAATTTCGTTTAGCCCTAAGCCTATTTATTGCTGCTGTACTTTTTTCCTCGTGTGAGAAAAGCAACGGCTCCATTGGTTCAGGTAAGTTTGTAGATGACCGCCCTGAATTAGGAGAGAAGCTGACCTTTCCAGTAGTGTCGTACACTCAAAGTTGGGATAGTATTAGCACAAAGAACCCTGCACAGGTAATCCTAGGTAATTACGACGACCCTATTTTCGGTCGCACGAATGCCTCTTTCTTTACACGTATTCTCTTGTCTAAATCTTCGCCAGACTTTGGTGAAGGAACCATTTGTGATTCAGTGAAGGTTCGCGTTGCGTACTCGAGCTATTACGGTGTGGAAGGCGATGAGATTGGCCTGAAAGTGTACCCGCTCTTGGAGGAGCAATACGATACGGTCTCTTATTATTCGAACCGTGCCATGAACTACGGACCAGCCATCGCTGATACAAACCTGGTTTTAGGGCCAAGAGATACCGTATACAACGGTGTGGATACCTTGGTAGGCTACTTGTCCTTTGATGCGGATCCGGCGTATTTCCAGACCAACATTTTTGATGCAGCTATCGATGGTGCGAGCCACTTTGCCGATAACGAAGACTTCGTGAAGGAAGTACCAGGATTGTATTTTACGGATGAAGGTGCAGGCTCTTCCATAGCCGGCTACTTCAATCTTGATGCTTCAGGCTCTTTGATTGAGTTGTACTACCATACCGGAGTAGACGATACCATTGCCAAAGTGTTTAATTTGACCTTTGGACAGAACTTTGGAGATCCCACTTTGAGCTACAACCTCTTTTCGAACGATTACGCTAACGCACAATTCGACTTAGACATGATGGACACCGTAAACGGCGAGGTCCTCACCTACGTGCAAGGCGGTTCAGGTGTTCGTACATTTTTGAAGTTTCCAGATCTTGATACCCTCATAGGAAAAGGTTTTTCAATTAATAAAGCGGAACTTTCCTTTGACGTACTTCAGGGTACAGCGGGTCAATACCGCTTCCCAGGTTCTTTGATTGTTATCCAAGATCAAGACACGGTTCAGCGTCTCATCAAAGACTACCAATCCGACATTAACTCTACCGGAGGTACGGTTGCTAGAACGGATGTTCGCGAGTTTAATTACACCTTCAATGTGACCCGTATGGTGCACGATTTCGTGAACGATAGAGAAGACATTTTGCCTGTATTCTTGGCACCTTCTTCGAGCAGCGGTAACATTCACCGTGTGGTTTTAGGTGGTGGTATGCACCCGGTAATTCCTGCTGAATTTAACGTCTACTATACGCGCAGTAATTAAGAAGCGTTACTTTTGCGTAACCAACCAATTAAACCAATTTCATTATGTGTGGTATTGTAGGATACGTAGGAGACCGTAATGCGTTTCCCATTCTTGTCAACGGCCTCAAGCGCCTAGAGTATCGTGGTTACGACAGCTCAGGTGTAGCACTCGCACAAAACGGCGAAATCACCCTGTACAAAAAGCAAGGCATGGTTAAAGCCATGGAGGAACTCGCCCTTGCAGGTGATACTTCTGGTTCGACGGGTATTGCACATACGCGCTGGGCGACCCACGGTCAACCTTCGGATGAAAATGCCCACCCGCACGTGAGCAACTCTGGCAATCTTGTTTTGGTGCACAATGGTATCATCGAGAATTACCAAGCGCTTAAAGAATTACTCCAAGACAACGGTTTTGAATTTCACAGTGAAACAGATACTGAAGTTCTGGTAAACTTTATCCAGTTCATCCAAGATCAGGAAGACTGTAAACTAAGAAAGGCGGTGCGTATCGCTTTGACTCAAGTGATCGGGGCCTATGCCATCTGTATTTACGATAAAAACAAGCCAGAAGAAGTAGTGGTTGCCAAGCTAGGCTCGCCACTGGTTATTGGTTTAGGCGTAAATGAGAAGTTCATTGGTTCTGACGCAACTCCATTCCTAGAATACACAAAAGATGCCATTTATCTAGAAGACGGAGAGATGGCCACACTCACTGCTGAAGGCGAATTAGATATTCGTCTGATTCAAAGTGATAAGGCTGTAAACGCTCAGGTACATAAGCTTCAAATGGACCTTGAAAGCATTGAGAAGGGCGGGTACGACTACTTCATGATGAAGGAGATCTACGAGCAGCCTCGTGC
This sequence comes from Cryomorphaceae bacterium, assembly GCA_011525035.1. GTDB lineage: Bacteria > Bacteroidota > Bacteroidia > Flavobacteriales > Schleiferiaceae > UBA10364. Next base: position 11,165 of record WTIZ01000035.1, read on the forward strand.
CATTTACGATACCTTCCGTGGTCGTCTATTGCCAGAGCAAGGAATGATCAAGATGAGCGGTCTAGAAGAATATGCCGACCGTTTCCGCAATGCCGACCGTATCATCATGACGGCCTGTGGAACCTCTTGGCACAGTGCACTCGTTGCAGAGTATTTGTTTGAAGAATTTGCACGTATCCCGGTTGAGGTTGAATACGGATCAGAGTTCAGATACCGCAACCCTATTATTCGTAAGAACGATGTGGTGATCGCCATTTCTCAAAGTGGAGAAACGGCAGATACATTAGCTGCAATCAAAATGGCAAAAGAGGCGGGCGCGATGGTCTTTGGTATTTGTAATGTACCTGGTTCAACCATTGCTCGCGAAACTCACGCCGGAGCATATACCCACGCAGGACCTGAGATCGGTGTGGCTTCAACGAAGGCCTTTACCTCTCAAGTAACAGTACTTACGATGATGGCGTTGGAGCTCGGTAAGATTCGTGGTGAATTTTCGACCTCGCAGTACCGTGCCTTGTTGAATGAATTGAGTGTCATTCCTAAAAAGGTGGAGAAAGTACTTGAGTCGAAAGAACTCGTGGAAGAGATTTCAGCACTATATAAAGATGCTAATAACGCTCTTTATCTGGGTCGTGGGGTGAACTTCCCAATCGCTCTAGAAGGTGCGTTGAAGCTTAAAGAGATTTCATACATCCATGCAGAGGGTTATCCAGCTGCTGAAATGAAGCACGGCCCTATCGCGCTTATTGATGAAAACATGCCTGTAATCGTTGTTGCTCCTAATGCAGGGCATTACGAAAAGCTCGTAAGTAACGTTCAGGAGGTAAAAGCGCGTCACGGAAAGGTGATTGCAGTAGTAACTGAAGGCGATACTGAGGTGGTTCAGAGTGCCGACCACGTGATTGAAATACCGGAAACACTTGAAGCGCTAACACCACTACTAACTGTGATTCCACTTCAGCTCTTGAGCTATTACATCGCTGTGATGAGAGGTTGTGACGTTGATCGTCCAAGAAACCTAGCGAAATCGGTTACGGTGGAGTAACAGAATACGATTAACCTAACCCCCATTATTATGAATACATTTTCTCTTTGGCTCGTATCGACAGTAGCAGTAACAGTAGTTGCAGGCTATCTTATTATTCGTCGTTCGCAGAAAGCGAAGGGTTAAGAAGGCTTTTGCTAGATCATATTAACAACAAGGGCGGTGCCATCGGCACCGCCCTTGTTGTTCTAGGGTTTTCCAAGCTTACTTCAGCGCATAGGTGAAGCTCAATAAGTTGCTGCTTCCGAACAGGCTGAAATACGAGGAAGAAGTTGCCTCGCTATTGGCATTCTGCGACCAGCTGTATTCAAAAGAAACGGGTGCTTCTAAGGATATGGTGAATTTGTCATTTACCCGGTAGGCACCTCCCATGCGGTAATGTGTTCCAAGGGTTGAACTTTGATAGTTGGTGCCGGCATAATAACTCGCACCAATTTCAGGTCCGTGAATGAAGTAGAATTTATCGGCGATTTGCTTTCTCCATTGCTGACCAAAAAAGATTCCAGTACTCATGCTGAAGTAATTTTGGTCGTTGTAGCTCGAGAAGTTCATTGATGTACGATCCAATCGGACTCTTCGTACACTTTCGAAACTCTTTCCCCAGGCCACCATTGGGCGGATGTCGTAGAAGGTTCCATAGCCAATCCCAATAGCGGCAGCCGTGGTTGCGCCTACCTCAAGGCGTTGTGCACTTAATCCAAAACTGAACATAAGTGCAGCGAGTAATAGCAGTTTTTTCATGTGTTTAAAATTACGTTTTTAATGTTGTAACTTCTTCAGCTACAAAACCAAAAAACATGAACAGAAGGTCCTTTTTGAAAGGTGCTGCTGCCGCTACCGCGGGCATCACCATCGTTCCGGCTCACGTACTCGGAAAATCAAAGACCGCACCCTCAGATACTTTATACATGGCCGGCATCGGCGTAGGTGGTCGTGGGTACGGAGTACTAAATGCATTACATAAAACAGGAAGGGTGAAATTTGTGGCGCTGGCCGATGTGAGCGACAAGCAAGCCGCCAGAGCCCACGAGCTTTTACCCGATGCGAACAAATACAGGGATTTTAGGGACATCTATGATAAGCACCTGGGTGAGATCGATGCATTCTTCTGTGCTACCCCGGATCACACCCATGCCGTAACCTCTTTGCCCTTCATGCGTGCGGGTAAACATGCCTTTGTGGAGAAGCCATTGACGCACAATATCCTTGAGGCACGTACGATGACTATGGTCGCAGAAAGCAGAGGTTTGGTGACCCAAATGGGAGATGTAGGTGCTTCCTCGGACGGTATTCGAACCGCGCAGGAGATTATCGAAGCAGGCATTATTGGCAAAGTAAATAAGGTAGATTGTTGGACCAACAGACCGGTTTGGCCGCAAGGATTACAACCGCCGACCTCGGCAGATCCAGTTCCGGATTATTTGTCGTGGGATTTATGGCTGGGACCGGCTGCAGATAGAGATTTTAACCACCGTTATTTACCGTTTAAATGGCGTGGCTTCTGGGACTTCGGAACCGGAGCAATGGGCGATATGGGCTGCCACATCTTTGAAACACCTTACGTAGCATTGGGTCTTGGCTATCCTACTTCGGCAGAGGCAAGTTGCACGACGATGTGGTCGGACGATTTCGTCGAAGCCGATTATACGGGAGTGTGTCCACCATCTTCTGTAATTCGATTGACTTTTGATCATGCCGATTTTGGTGAGATTAAGTTGAATTGGTACGACGGTGGCTTGATGCCTGAGCGACCAGCACAATTGCCGGATGACGATATGCCGGGCAATGTGGACGGCGGGAGCGTATTCTACGGTGAAAAAGGCATTTTGGTTACAGATACTTACAGTGGTAACCCAAGGGTCTATCTCAACGACGGCACCAAGGCGGAAGCTCCAGCAAAGACTTTATTGCGTATTAAAAACAACACCTCGGGACACATTGCCAACTTTGTTGACGGTATTTTGGACGGCGTGAAGACATCATCGCCATTTTCTATCGCAGGTCCATTGACTGAAAGCGTTTTGATGGGTAACTTGGCGGTCCGCGCTTTTCAATACAAACAATTGAAGCCGGGGAAAACCGCCACGGATTGGGCTCCATATAATTACCCTGGACGAACTCGACTGAATTGGGACGGGGAGGCAATGAAAATTACAAATTATAAACCCGCCAACGCTTGGGTCGGTCGTGAGTACCGCCAGGGTTGGGAAATCTAACAAACACAACACGTACGAATATGAAGCTAATGAAGCTCTTTGTCGCAGTAGTATTTGCGGCAATGTGGAACACTTCCTATGCCCAGGAAGAGCCAAAGTCCACCTTAGAACAGGTGATGGAAAAGATGGAACCGCGCAACATCGGTCCAGCAGGGATGAGTGGTCGTGTGACCTGTATCGCTGTTCATCCGGACCGTCCAACCACTATTTACGCAGGAGCGGCTAGTGGTGGTTTATGGGTGAGTGAAAACAACGGCCAGACGTGGTCGCCTATTTTCGAAAATGAAGCTGTGGCTTCGGTAGGCGCCATTGCCATTGACCCGAAGCATCCGGATATCATTTATGTAGGAACCGGTGAGGGAAATCCTCGCAACTCTCAAACGAGCGGTTACGGTTTATACAAATCGTATGACGGCGGGGCCAATTGGGAACTTCTCGGCCTCGAAGAAACGCGCACCATTCACCGCATCATCATCAACCCAGAAAATACGGATGAAGTATTTGTGGGTGCTACTGGTGTTGCTTGGGGCGAAGGACCGCGCGGTGTTTTCAAATCGACCGACGGCGGTAAGACTTGGGACAAATCATTGTACATCGACGCCAAGACAGGTGCTGGTGACCTCGTGATGGATCCAAGCAATCCAAAGAAGTTGATTGCAGCGATGTGGGAATACCGCAGATGGCCTTGGTTCTTTAAGAGTGGTGGTCCATCGTCAGGATTGTACATCACCCACGATGGTGGTGAAAACTGGAAGAAGATGACCGATAAGGAAGGTCTTCCTAAAGGTGATTTGGGCCGTATGGGTCTAGCCATCTCACCATCGAACCCGAACAAAGTATATGCCCTGATTGAGACCGGTAAGAAGAACGGTTTGTACGCGAGTTCAAACGGCGGTGCAAAGTGGTACAAGGTGAGCGAAGACGAGCAGACGGGTAACCGTCCGTTCTACTACGCCGACCTTCGTGTAGATCCGCAAAACGAAGACCGTATTTACTCGTTGTGGACGTATGTAACGCGTAGTGACGACGGTGGGAAGTCTTGGAAGACGATCACGCCATATAGCACTGTGCACCCGGATCACCACGCGATGTGGATTGATCCAGTAAATCCTTCTCACGTGATTGAAGGAAACGACGGTGGTATGAACATTTCGTACGACTATGGAGAGACTTGGTATTTCGTGGAGAACCTGCCGCTAGCGCAGTTCTACCACATCAATGTAGATGATCATCTGCCGTACAATGTCTACGGCGGTATGCAAGACAACGGTTCATGGATGGGCCCAGCGTACAGTTTGACTGTAGACGGTATTCGCAACGAAGAGTGGAGCGAGCTGTTCTTTGGAGACGGCTTTGATGTAGTTCCAGTACCGGGACGCACAGATGCGGTATATGCCCAGAGCCAGGAAGGAAATGTAGGTCTTGTAAATACCAAAACAGGGTACAGTGAGCTGATCAAGCCAGTACATCCTGAAGGCGAGAAATTGCGTTTCCACTGGAACGCACCTATCGCCCTTGATCCATTCGCGCCAGAGACGTCATTGTACTTTGGTTCGCAGTACATCCATAAGAGTACTGATAATGGAAAGAATTGGACCATTATAAGTCCAGACCTGACGACCAATGATCCTGAGAAGCAAAAGCAGCTAGAGAGTGGTGGTCTGACTTACGACGTGACTGGTGCGGAAAACCACACTTGTGTGATCGCGATTGCACCATCACCGCTGGATCAGAACGAGATTTGGAGCGGTTCAGACGACGGTAAATTGTACGTGACTACGGATGGCGGGGCCAATTGGACCGACCTAAGTAAGAAGCTTAAGGGCCTCCCGGAAGGCGCTTGGATTCCACAAATTCGTGCTTCAGAGTACGAAAAAGGAACAGCTTGGGTAGTGGTGAACGACTACCGCCGCAACAACTGGAGTGCGTACCTCTATAAAGTCGAAGACTATGGTAAGAAAGTAACGCGCGTAGTGGACGACAGCGACGTATTTGGTCCAGTGCTTAGCGTCTTGCAAGATCCTGTGGAGCCTAATCTACTTTGGGTAGGTGGCGAGTATGGATTGTATGTGAGTACAAACGGTGGCGGCACGTTCCAGAAATGGGACAAAAACATGCCAACGGTACAAGTCATGGACCTAGCCTTCCAAAAGAGAGAAAAAGACCTTGTCTTGGGAACCTTTGGACGTGGTGCATGGGTGTTGGATGATGTAGAGCCGTTACGCCAATTGGCAGCAGCTAATGACTTTAGCGAGCCGACCTTCTTCACGCCACCTACTGCCTACCAATGGGAGCGCAAGCAAAGCCCAGGTGTACGCTTCGCGGCAAGTGCCACTTTCCGCGGCGAGAACCGTCCTTTCGGTGCACGCTTCAAGGCTTACTTGCCAGAGGTTGCTGAGGACAACAAAAAGAAGATGCGTGTAGATTACCAAGATGCATCTGGCGACACGATCTACACACAATATGTAAAAGTGAGTGAAGGTTTGAACAGCTGGCGCTGGGCCATGTGGCAAAGCGGTCAGCGCTACCCTGAATTCAAGATTCGTCAACAGAAGGAGCAGCAGAGCGATCCTCGCGGTGCTACTGTGCTGCCTGGAACCTACACGGTGACGATGAGCTTTGGCGATGCTGTTGCCTCTCAAAATGTTGAGGTTCGTCAAGACCCACGTATGACTTCTTGGGTGAGCATGGAAGACCTTGCTTCGCGTCAGGAGGCTTACAAAGGCATTGAGGCTATCGAAGCAGATTTGGATGCCGCTGTTCAGAAATTGGCTCGTGCGAATCAAAATATTGAAAGCCTTCAGAAGCTATTGAAAACAGAGGCTTACAAGAACGATTCAACTTTGGCAGCGAATGTGAAAGCTACTGCTAAAGCCTTGGAAGAGGTGCGTCACGGTATCTTTGGTAAGAAGGAGACCAAGGGCTACTTCGAGCAGCCTGAAGTATGGTCGAACCAATGGGGCGGCTCATTGTGGCAATTGGTAAGCTCACAGCGCGCTTGGGAGAGCAACGAACAGAACTTGTTCAACAACCTCAAGAAGCGCACAGAGGAGGCCACTGCTTCAGTCAACACCTTCCTCGATGAAGATTACAAAGCCTTGATGGAGTACCTCGAGGCCAACCCTGTAGACTTTATGATGCCGTTGGCAGATTAAGTTTAGTTGGAGGATATTAAAAACCCCCGCGGGCGCAGCCCGCGGGGGTTTCTTTTTTAGGGTACCCCAGCGCCGCGGAGCGGCGCTGGGGTATGTTGTTTTTCTTACTGAATGACGATAGGCTTGCGCACGGTACCTGCCTGGAAAATGTAATATCCTGCGGCAGTATTGATGTCGATACTGCGCTCCGTGTTCAATTGGCCCTGCTGAATCAATCGGCCATCTACACTTATAATGGTGTAGTCTGTACCTACAGGAAGGCCTTCAACGTTAAAAGAACCGTTCGAAGGATTCGGGTAAAGGGTGATGTCCTCCGCCGTGAATTCTTCTGTATCTAATACAGTGGTTAATTGGAAGTCGTCCAAGAAGGCGTTGTTACCGCCGCCCGAAACGAAGTCAACTTTGATCATAATAGGATTAGGACCTACATAATCGCTCATATTAATGTTGATGCTTCTCCAGTTGTTCTGTGATGCAGGATTCCACGGATTAGCCTTATTCGTTGCAGCATACAAAAGCGGTCCTAGAAGGGTGCGAACGCTGTTCCATGTAGTTCCACAATCTTGGCTTACACTCACGACAATGCGGTCTCCAGCAAAGCCAGGCTTGCTTGCTACAGCATATTTGAAGCTGAAGTTCATGCTCTTGGCTCCACCTACATAGATCTTATCAGTAATGAGGGCATCTGTATTGTCTGCGACATTGTTATAGTTGTCCAATTTCACACAATACGCGCCTTCATAGAAGTTGTAGTTGTTGCGCTGCCATCTGATGTTGTCTCCATCAGGATTTTCTACGTGCCAAGTCGAGTTTGGTACCGTGTTAAATTCAAACCCTGAGTTGAATCCGTTGACCCACATTCCAGGGTTGTTGCGACGTACGCTCACGTACCCCGTTTGAAGGAGCGTGCTAGTACCATTGCTGTTGGTTACCTCGAGTTTCACATTATAGTTCCCTGGGTTGTTGTAGGTCACTGTTGGATTCTCTGCAGTGGAACTGCTTGGCGTACCCCCTGGGAAGTTCCATTGCCATGACGTTGGATTTCCAAAGGTGCTCTTGTCCGTGAACTGCACAGTTGCACCTGCACAGAATACAGCTTGGTCGGCCTCAAAGTTGGCCTCCGGTGCACACGGTAGCACGGCATTTGCAGCAATACCTGTGTTACTTGCATTCGTGCTTGTCACCAAATAACCGCGACGGTTCGAAATGTTCAAGTTGTTGCGCATGATGGCGCGTTGGTCCTCGGTAAACATGTTGGTACACACGTCGTCCGCGTAGTCCATGTAGTTTTCTATCTGGTCCGGAAGGTTTGGGTTGTCATTAGAACAAGTGTTGGCGTTTAGGTTACAACCGAAGCTTGCTTCACTCACCGGTGGTGTATCTGAACAGTTGTCTCCTGCAAAACATCCGCCTTTAAACGGATGATCCAGTCCAAGGTAATGCCCTACCTCGTGAGTAAGTGTACGGCCCGCAGAATTACCCGTGCCTATTCTACCCATACGGTCGTGACGAATAACTACGCCATCAAAGGTGGTGCTTTGCCCCGGGTTCGGCTTGTAGGCGTATCCCAAGACGGTGCCTTGACCTGAGCTTCCGAGGTCGATGCTGTTCACCACCCAAATATTGAGGTATTTATTGTTTGGCCAGCTTACTAGCCCTTTCACGTTGTTGCTCGCATTTACACTGAGTGCACTTTGCTTCCTGGTGATCCCTGTGGTACAGTTTCCTTGTGGGTTAAGTTTGGCCAATTCAAACTGAATTTCACAATCCGTAGCCACGCCCAAGAATGCAGAACGCGTATCTACTGTATCGGCGTTCAGACGTCTAAAATCTTCGTTGATTACAGCGATGGCATCCTTCACCTGCTTATCGCTAATGTTATCCCCCGCATCGTCATATATAATATGTACGACTACAGGGATTTTAAAAACGGTTGCTTCGGGGTCATGAGCGGCATCAAAATCTATGCTTTGAATGAACTCTTGTTCTGCACTTTCGTAGTTGGGATAGAGGCGCTTTACTTCTTCTTCTAGGTGGTCGTGTCCACATTTCTGTCCATAGACAGCACTAGAAATCAGTGCTAAAGCAATAATTAGGGGTCTTCTGATGTATTTTTGCATGACGTGCAATTTCGCAATTTATCTCATTGCCTACAACACAAAAACCGTGCACAGTTAATCGTGTCGATATTTTGTTCTTAGATTTTTGGTTGTTAGGCAAATAAAGATGTATTTTCGCAGCCCTTTTGGGGGTTGTGAAGAGCAACCACTTTAAACTTTAAAACGCATTAGCGGTGAATACATTAAGTTACAAAACAGTATCAGCCAACGCGGCAACAGTTGAAAAGAACTGGGTAGTAGTAGATGCAGAAGGCCAAACTTTGGGCCGTCTAGCTTCTAAAGTTGCATTGCTTCTTAGAGGTAAGCGCAAGCCTAACTACACTCCTCACGTAGACTGTGGTGATAACGTAATTATCCTAAACGCGGAGAAGGTTGTATTGAGCGGAAACAAAATGACTGAGAAGACGTACGTATGGCACACTGGTTACCCAGGTGGTCAGCGCACGACTAACCCAGAGAAGATGATGGCGAAGTTCCCAGAGCGCGTCGTTGAGAAAGCGGTTAAAGGCATGTTGCCAAAGAATCGTTTGGGTGCACAGTTGTTCCGTAACCTTCACGTTTACGCAGGTGCTGAGCACAAGCACGAGGCTCAAAAGCCAACTGCGATCAACATTAACGAAATCAAATAAGTAATAATAAATGGCAAAGTTTCACGCAATTGGAAGACGTAAAACTTCTGTAGCTCGTGTTTACATGGACGAGGGTGCTGGTAGCATCACCGTAAATGGCAAGGACTACAAGGACTACTTCAACACTGCGCCGTTGCACTACAAGCTAGAGCAGCCTTTCACTTTGACAGAGACTACTGGTTCTTACGACGTAAAAGTTAACGTTGTAGGTGGTGGTATCACTGGTCAAGCTGAGGCGATCCGCTTGGGTGTTTCTCGTATCCTCTCTGAGATCGATACAGAAAACCGCACAGCATTGAAGCCTGCCGGACTACTTACTCGTGACCCACGTATGGTTGAGCGTAAGAAATTCGGTCAGAAGAAAGCACGTAAGAAATTCCAGTTCTCTAAACGTTAATCGAGATTTAGTATCCAAATGGGCCAGACTCTTAACAACAGGCTACTGGCACATTGCTTACTAGGAAAGTAAACTCAAGAAAATGGCAGTAACAGACAACATTAAAAAACTCATGGATGCAGGTGTTCACTTCGGACACTTGACCCGTAAGTGGAACCCAAACATGGCGCCTTACATCTTTATGGAGCGCAATGGTATCCACGTAATCGACCTGCACAAAACAGATGCAAAATTGACTGAAGCGACAGAAGCGCTTTCAAAAATTGCAGCATCAGGTCGTAAAATCCTTTTCGTAGCAACGAAAAAACAAGCAAAAGAAATCGTAGCGAAATACGCTGGCGATGCAAACATGCCTTACGTAACTGAGCGTTGGCCAGGAGGTATGTTGACGAACTTCGTAACTATCCGTAAAGCGATCAAGAAGATGCAGAGCATCGACAAGATGAAAGAAAACGGTACGTTCGAAACTCTATCTAAGCGTGAGCGTCTACAAGTAGACCGTCAACGTGCGAAGCTTGAGAAGGATTTGGGTTCTGTAGCAGATATGAACCGTCTACCAGCTGCACTTTTCATCGTTGATATCAAGCGTGAACACATTGCTGTAGATGAAGCCATCAAATTGGGTATCCCAACTTTTGCGATGGTAGATACAAATTCAGATCCTCGTCGTGTAGACTACGCAATTCCTGCGAACGATGATGCTTCTAAATCTATTGCTGTTATTATGGAAAGAGTAACAGAAGGAGTTAAAGCAGGTCTTTCTCAGCGCAAGAGCGATAAGGCAGCTGCAGAGCAGGCGAAGATTGAAAAGAAGGCTGCAAAAGCGTAAGCTAAGCAGTTCCTTAAAATAGATTTATACTTTTCAAGAGAGCCGTGGGGAATACTTTGCGGCTCTCTTTTCAATTAAAACAACAAATTAAATTTCAATATCATGGCAAAGATTACTGCTGCTGAAGTAAATAAACTCAGAAAGCAAACTGGTGCTGGTATGATGGACTGTAAAAAAGCTTTGGTTGAAGCGGAAGGCGATTTCGAAGCTGCAGTTGACATCCTAAGAAAGAAAGGTCAGAAAGTAGCTGCTAAGCGTGCTGACCGTGATGCTACTGAAGGTGCTGTTATCGCTAAGACGAACGGTGCTGATAAAGGTGTTATCGTGAAGTTGTCTTGTGAGACTGACTTCGTAGCTAAGAACGAAGACTTCGTTGCTTTGGCGCACAAATTGGCGGACATCGCTTTGGCTTCTGGTGCTTCTACTTCAGAGGAATTAGGTGCTACAGAATTTGAAGGTGGTTTGACAGTTGCTGATAAATTGCAAGAGCAAACTGGTGTAATCGGCGAGAAAATCGAGGTAGCAGAATTGGCTACAGTGAACGCTGCTTACGTTGCTTCTTACATCCACATGGGCAACAAGATTGGTACTTTGGTAGGTTTGACTGCTGAAGCTGCTGAAGCTGGTCGTGACGTAGCTATGCAAGCTGCTGCAATGAACCCGGTTGCATTGAACCGTGATGCTGTATCTCAAGATGTTATCGATCGTGAGTTGGAAGTTGGTAAAGAGTTGGCACGTCAAGAAGGCAAGCCAGAAGAAATGTTGGAAAAGATCGCTACTGGTCGTCTAAACAAATTCTTCAAAGAGAACACTTTGGTAGACCAAGCTTTCATCAAAGACGGTAAGATGAGTGTTGCTAAATACCTAACTAGCGTTCAAGCTGGTTTGGAAGTAGTTGACTTCAAGCGCGTTTCTCTATAATCGAGAACAAGCTCAACATAGTAAGGCCCTCACTGCTAAAGTGGGGGCTTTTTTTATGCGGCAAACTGTGAGGAGTTGGTGTAAAAGTAACCGCAGCAGGATAGACAATGGAACCCAGTTGACTTATATTTGTGTTCAAACCTATGTAAGATGAAGTACAACCGAGTGCTGCTAAAATTGAGCGGCGAGGCATTAATGGGGGACAATGATTTCGGAATTGACCCAAAGAGAATCGCGGAATACGCAGAGGAAATTAAAGCCGTAGCTGAAAAGGGTGTCCAGGTGGGTATCGTTATTGGCGGTGGAAACATCTTTAGAGGAATTAGTGGTGCTTCGCAGGGCATGGATCGCGTACAAGCCGACCATATGGGTATGCTTGCAACGGTCATTAACGGTCTTGCATTACAAGGAGCTCTTGAAAGTGCTGGTGTAAAAACACGCCTTCAGAGCGCGATTGAAATGGATAAAGTGGCCGAGCCTTTTATCCGCCGCCGTGCCATCCGTCACCTAGAAAAGGGACGCGTTGTCATCTTCTCAGCAGGAACGGGTAATCCATATTTCACGACAGATACAGGAGCGACACTACGCGCTGTTGAGATCCAAGCGGATGTAATCCTTAAGGGTACCCGCGTCGATGGAATTTATACTGCCGATCCAGAGAAAGACGAGAATGCTACCAAATTCTCTGAGTTGAGCTTCAAGGAAGTCTATGACCGTGGATTGAACGTTATGGACATGACAGCATTCACTCTAAGTAAAGAAAATGACCTGCCTATCGTTGTTTTTGACATGAACACGAAAGGAAACTTGATGAACGTAGTTTCTGGGGTTGATGGGGTAGGAACTTTAGTAAAGAACTAAGAAGATAAATCTCATGGAAGAGGAATTAGAATTAGTATTTGAATCGACCAAGGACGATATGGACCGTGCCATTGCGCACATGGAAAAGTCGTTGCTTAAAATCCGTGCTGGACGTGCAAGTGCTTCTATGTTGGACAGTGTTATGGTAGAGTACTATGGTGCTCCGACGCCACTGGCTCAGGTAAGCAATGTCAACACACCGGATGCACGTACGATCAGCATTCAGCCTTGGGAGAAGAGTATTATTCCTGATATCGAAAGAGCCATTATGAACGCAGGCTTGGGCTTCAACCCTATGAACAACGGGGAAAGCGTAATCATTTCTGTACCTCCGTTAACGGAAGAGCGTCGTAGAGAATTGGCAAAAATGGCCAAGGCAGAGAGTGAAAGTGCTAAGGTAGGTGTTCGTGCTGCCAGAAAGAGTGCCATGGACGAGCTCAAGAAAATGGGCAACGACGGATTGAGTGAAGATATGCGCAAAGACAGCGAGAACGATATTCAAAAAATGACCGACGAATACATCGCGAAATGTGATGCGATGTTTGCCAAGAAGGAAAACGACATCATGACGGTTTAATCCTGAAGAAGATATAGTAAATGACCCGCACCAACTGGTGCGGGTTTTTTAATTCCCGTTGTTTGTTTGAACAATTACCTGTATAATTGTTTAGTGTTTATGCGCCTCGAAGACGAAATCAAACAAAGTGCCTTTTCCACAGAGCAATCAAAATTGATTGTCAATCTCATATATACCTCTAACAGGTTGAAGGAGAAAATCACGGCACGCCTTAAATCAAACGGCTTAACAATGCAGCAGTACAATGTGTTGCGTATTGTTCGTGGCGCTGGCGATACGGGCTCTACCACTTCAGAAATTCGCGAGCGTTTGTTGGATAAAATGAGCGATGCCTCTCGAATGGTGGATCGACTCGTAAGTATGGATCTTTTAGAAAAGGTTCGTGACAAGGAGGACCGCAGAATCGTCTTTATTTATTTAACTCCTAAAGGGCGAACCCTAGTCAATGATTTGGTGGCCAAAGAAGAAGTGGAGTCTCTTGCCGCAGGTATTGACCAAAAAAAAGCCCAACAACTCAATGAGCTGTTGGACGTTTTCCGTTCGGAACTCTCCGAATAAATTAGCTTTTCAAATAATCGATGAGCGCAGCTGTTGAGCTGTCGTGATCGTGCTTCGCACCGCCCTTCAGTTCGTTGAGGACCGCTTTTGCCAATACTTTACCAAGCTCTACACCCCATTGGTCGTATGAGAAAATGTTCCAGATGTATCCTTGGATGAAAATCTTGTGCTCGTAGGCGGCAATCAACTGACCCAAGTGGTAAGGGTTCAGTTCGTCTAGTACGATGCTGTTGGTAGGTCTATTGCCTTCAAAAACTCTATATGGAGCAATCTTATCAATATCGTCACTGCTCAATCCAGCTTGACGCATTTCAATCTCTACATCCATTCTTGACTTTCCTGTCATCAAGGCCTCAGTCTGGGCAATGAAGTTGGCAAGAAGAATGGGGTGGTGCTCCGGCAAACTGTGCTGGCATTTCTTTGCAGCAATAAAGTCTGCAGGAATAAGGTCCGTGCCTTGGTGGATCAGTTGGTAGAACGCGTGCTGTCCATTGGTCCCTGGCTCGCCCCAAATGATTGGGCCTGTTGGGTAGTTCACTCGGTTACCGCCGCGGTCCACATACTTTCCGTTGCTCTCCATATCTCCCTGTTGGAAGTAGGCTGCAAATCTGTCTAAGTATTGATCGTAAGGAAGAATGGCTTGTGAAGGCGCATTGTGGAAGTTGCGGTACCAGATGCCTAGCATCGCCATGAGCGCTGGAATATTTTCGCTCCAATCTGCCTCGGCTACATGCTTATCCATGGCATGTGCACCGCTCAAGAATTCTTGGAATCCTTGGAATCCGATTGCTAAAATCACTGGAAGACCAATGGCCGACCAAACGCTGTAGCGACCACCGACCCAGTCCCAGAAACCAAACATGTTCTTGGTATCAATCCCGAATCCTGCAACACCTTCGGCATTTGTACTTACAGCAACGAAGTGCTTCGCCACGTCTTCTTGGCTACCACCGTTGTTCAAGAACCAATTCTTCGCACTATTGGCGTTCTGCATGGTTTCTTGTGTGGTAAAGGTCTTAGAAGCAATAATGAACAGCGTCGTTTCTGCATCTACTTTCTTTAGTACCTCGTGCAAGTCTGCGCCATCCACATTGGCAACAAAGTGGAAGTTCATTTCGTCTGTAACGAATGGCTTCAATGCATTGATAACCATTCTTGGGCCTAAGTCCGATCCACCGATACCGATATTCACTACATCAGTGATGCGTTTACCGCTGTGCCCTTTCCAGTTTCCTGAACGGACTTCACTAGAGAAGGTGGCCAATTTTGCCCACGAATCTCTCACCCCTGGCATTACATCCTCGCCGTCCACATAAATAGGATCCTCGCTCATGTTGCGAAGCGCCGTATGAAGTACTGCGCGGTTTTCAGTGACGTTGATTTTCTCTCCGCTCTGCTGTTGCTTGATAGCAGTGCGTACATCTGCTTCTTCTAGCAATTCCTGGAAGAGTGCGAAAGTTTCGCTACCCATGTGGTTCTTAGAAAAGTCGAAGAGTATACCGTCCCACTTGATGTGGTATTTATTGAAACGCTCTGAGTCCTCGTAGAAACGAGTCTTCAGCGTTCTCTTGTCGTAAATAGAGTTCTTTTGAAGCTTGTGCCAAGCTTTTAAATCTGTTGGCTTTAAGTTTTTAAGCATCTTAGATATTCTTGAATTCGCTACAAAACTAAACTATGTACGCGGAGTTGTTGTTCTTATTACTAAATTCAACCCTTTATTTTACACAAACTTCATGTTGCGATTTAAAAGTACCAGCGATTTTCAGAAGGAAGTTCGCAAAAGAGTAAGAACGTATCTCAAGGAAGAAGGCAAATCTGGAATGGCAGATTACCGTTACTTTTTGAAGGCTTTTTTGAACATGGCGATGTACCTCGTTCCCTTCATTTTGTTCCTTACCGGCTACACTTCTTTTTGGATGACTACGCTGTTGTGGACGGTCACAGGCCTTGGTATGGCAGGCGTTGGGATGAACGTAATGCATGACGCTATTCATAACAACGTCACGAAAAGCGAGTGGGTTAATCGCAAGATTGGTGCAGTGATCTACATGTTGTGTGGAAACTCCTACACGTGGAAGGTGCAACACAACATCAAGCACCATACGCACACTAACCTTGACGGTCACGACGATGATATTGATACAGGCAACTTGTTCAGATTCCACCCTTCACAAGAGCGCAAGTCATTTCATCGTTTCCAGCATATTTACGCTCCATTTACTTACAGTCTAATGACGTGGAAATGGCTTTTGGAGAAAGATTTTACTCAAGTGATTCAATTCAACAAGTCGGAACTCTTCAAAGCAAAGGACCAAAGCTTAGCTTCGGTTTGGACAAAGCTTATCATTGGTAAAGGATTCCATATGTCTTTGTTCTACGTTCTGCCTATAGCTTTGGGTATTCCGTGGTACATGGTACTTTGGGGCAATACGGTGATGCACTTAGTAGCGGGACTCATTTTATCGTTCACTTTCCAGTTAGCCCATGTCGTTGATAAGGCAGATTTTCCAACAGAGGAAGAAGCTAAGGACCATAGCTTACTTGAGCACCAATTAAAGACAACTGCCAACTTTAGTACAAAAAGCAAGTTTGTAACTTGGTATACTGGAGGTTTGAACTTCCAGGTTGAACACCACTTGTTCCCAACGATCAACCACGTACACTATCCAAAAATTGCAGAGATTGTGCGTAAAACTGCGGAAGAATTCAAGTTGCCTTACAACGAGTACCGCTCTACTTTTGCAGCATTAAGAGGGCACTTTGCGCACTTAAAACACATGGGTCAAGCGATGGCTTAATCCAAGACGATATTCAACAAAAAAGGGCGACCCGCATGGTCGCCCTTTTT
>WTIZ01000058.1 GCA_011525035.1 Cryomorphaceae bacterium
TTAAAAAGCTTCGCCAATAAAGAAATAAACGCCGCTGCCCTCGCGGGTGTAGGATACGTCGATCCTCGTGTAAATGTCTTTGTCGGGGAAGATGAGGTAGCGAATACCGGCTCCACCCGTAGGCAGAAAAGCATCCCATTCAAATCCATAATCGTCCCCATAAACTTGGCCTGCGGCAAGGAATACGCTAGCTCCCCAGCGCTTGGAAAAAGAGAAGGGTAGGATGCGGTATTCGACCTGGCCAGCCAGTAGGTTTTTATCGCGGTAACGACCTAAATAATATCCCCGCATCAAGCTTTCTCCACCCATCAGGGCGAGCATATTAAAAGGGGCATCACCACGGGTGAATTGGCCATAAATCTGAGCGGCAAATACAGTATTTTCCTTTACTGGGCGGTAAATTCTGTTGTCGATGATGTAGCTGGAGAAATCAAAATCGCTGCCCATCGACGTTCTGTAATTCATGAAGGCCCATTCGCTATATAGCCCTTCGCGAGGGTTCATGGCATTATGAATGTTGTTGTAGAGCAAACCAAGGCCAATACCTAGATTGGTCGAGCCCATGGTACCTACCTGTGGAAATTCAAAGTCTGGACGCGTATCCACATAGCTCACTTGATTCAAGCTTTGAAAGTCTATTTCTAGTCCAAAGTATAGCGACGGTAAGGTTTCGCGCAGCAAACGTTCGCGGAACAGTGTATACGACCCATCGATCAGCGCTGTGTATTCCGAGGGGCTTTCTCGGCCTATCCCGTAGTAGAAGAGCGGGAAGTTTTGATACCGTGCACGACCGTAGAAAAACCACTTGTTCATGTCCGTATATAAGGCATGGTCCAGCCAGAAGCCGTATTGATTTTCAAGGGTGAAAAAGGTATATGCTTTTACCTCACTCAGTCGATTCTCGAGGTTGCGATTCGCGGAATAAACATAGAGGCTACTCACCCCAATCTCCCAACTGGTCTCGGGAGCGTAGGCAATCGCGGGGTAATTAATCAGTTGAGGCGCGGAAGGATCCTTCTGAGGACCCAGCATATTTTCAAGGTATCGGATGTAAATCGGCGATTTTTCGGCCGACGAGTCCTGTGCGCTAACCAGGGTAGTGGCAGCGAAGAACATTAGTAAGCATATCCGCAACTTCAATCGTTCCATCCTCGGGGTGAAAGGGCCTTAATTAGTCTTTGTAGAGCTTGAGCACTTCCTCGCCTGTTGTTGTGATTACCTTGGCCAGGTAGAGGCCAGCAGGGTACAAGCTTGCATCAATGTCCAACGTACCGTCGCCTTTTGGCTCAACTTTCTCCAAAAGTTTACCGTCGATACTGAAAACAAGAACCTCGTTCACAGTGAAGGTTGGGTTAGATAACGTCCAGCGGTCTGAAGCCGGGTTGGGATACACGGAAATCGGGGCCAATTCTAACCCCTCATCACTTCCCAAGGGTACGTTGGCATACTTCACCTCGTCGAAGTAAAAGGTAGAGCCGGCACTTCCGTCTCCAACATTGCTACTGCCTGCCACAAAATCAAACATAAATGCGAGTACATTCATATCTGTAGGAGCGTTTGTAAAGTCGAATGTAAGGGTCTCCCATTCTCCTGTTTTGGTCGTCTGAACACTGCGCTCTTCGCCCCAAAATGGCTTTTCTGCTTTCAAGGTTACATAGGTGCCAATGGCAGCATTGGTCCATACCTTCATGGTAATCTGTGGGTGATTGGTGAAGTCTAGATTATTGACAAATTCAATCTTGCTACCGCCCCAGGGAGCGCCTAGATATCGAGTGATTTTTCCAACCATGGCACTTCCGTTGGCTGTACTAATATCAGGGTTCGGCACCACGTCTGAAATGGCACTTTCAAAGTCGAAAAGGTGTCTAGGATTGGTGCCCGACTCAAAGGTAATCGGCGGACCGAGCCTAGGCGTGGCAATAAGTCCAGGCTTCTGTTCGATATCATCGATGTAAAAAGTATTTCCACCACCGTTTGTATGTGGCTGCGGCATGATCACGAGATCTGCACTCCCCGCAGGGGCAGGAATACCAAAATCAAAAGTCAAAGTTTCCCAAGCGCCGCTCACTGTAGTCACGGCATCTACTTCAGAGGTATATGGAGACTCTAATTTTATTTTGATAACCGTTCCCACTGGCTCGGTGGTATATACCTTCATCGAAAGCACACTGCTTGCGGAAGTACTAAAGTCCAGCGAGGATACCGAAGTAATCTTCCCTCCGGCCCAGAGGTCGTTTACATTGACCTTCACAATTTTCGCAACCTTACTGCTGCTGTTTCCTGCAGTATCTGGATTGTTGACGATGGTAAATGTGGCGCCATCGTAACCGGTCATCCCGGAAGTGGCACTTTCAAAATCGAACGGAAG
>WTIZ01000033.1:0-6081 GCA_011525035.1 Cryomorphaceae bacterium
GGTGTTGAAGCTCACCCCCTCACCCGGTTCCGGGATAAATGCTTTTCCTTGTGCGAAGGCCGAAGTAGAAGCCAGGAGGATTAGTAAAACGAATTGGAATTTTCTCATTCTTAAGAACAAGTTAGTGCAATAGATTCAAACCCATCGATCTCCAAGATGATTTCATCGCCCTGAACTACGGGTACCATGGGACCCAAGGCGCCAGATAAAAGAACTTCGCCCTTGGTCAATGGTTCGCCCTGATCCGCCATTTTCTGCGCCAACCACAAAGCTGCGTTTAGTGGGTTATCCATGCATGCTTTGCCCGTTCCTTCGCTTTCTAATTCCCCGTTTTTGTACAAACGCATCATTGCAGTCGAAGGATCCATTTCTTCCAAAGTTTTGAAGTCTTTGCCAATGATAAAATGCGAACCTGATGCATTATCAGCGATGGTATCTGAAATACGGATGTTCCAGCCCTCTACGCGAGAATCTACAATTTCGATAGAAGCGCGGATTTCTGAAATAGCATCCTTGAGCAGTGCCATAGTAATGTTGCTCGCAGTGATGTCCTTGCCAAGTACAAAGGTCAGTTCGCCTTCCACCTTCGGCAATATGGCTTTTGACGTATCAAAACTGCCGCTGGCCGAAACGTCCATGGTGTCGAAAAGAATACCGTAATCCGGTTGATCTACACCCAACTGTTCTTGAACTGCAAAAGAGGTCAAACCAATCTTTTTTCCCACCACTTTTTCTCCGCGTTCCTTGCGAAGGGCTACCAGCTCTTTCTGTACGGCGTAGGCAGCGTCCACATTATTATCGATGTGGTCACGGATAGGTGCAATGCTCTGGCCAGAATTCAAAGAATCGAACAGTTGTTTTCCAAGGTCTTTATGCAATGACATAGGTGAGATTTTAACTCCTCTAAAGTAGTGTATATTTGTAGGGAACCCGCACAAACTAAAGAGTCAATCCTATGCCGTTTTATCAAAAGCAAGGACAATTTCCACACAAGCGTCATACCCAGTTCCGCAAGGAAAATGGGGAGTTGTATCATGAAGAACTTTTCGGGACTATAGGCTTTGACGGCATGTCCTCATTGTTGTACCACAATCATCCGCCAACCATGGTGAAAGAGGTGGGCGAAAGCATCGACATTGCACCGAAGATTGCCGTTGAGAAAAACATGAAGGCCTACAGACTCAAAGGGTTTGATGTAAAACCTACTGAGGATTACCTAGAAAGTCGTGTGCCTGTCCTGACCAATAAGGATTGTACCATCACTCTTGCTGCCCCCACAGCATCCATGACGGATTACTTCTATAAGAATGCGCAGAACGATGAGGTGGTTTTTGTGCATGAGGGGAGCGGCACGTTGAAGACGCAGTTTGGGGAATTGGCTTTTTCTGAAGGAGATTATTTGGTGATTCCTCGCGGGATGATTCAGCAGTTTCACTTTACTACTTCTGCCAATAGGTTCTTTATCATCGAGAGTAGCCACCCGGTATATTCTCCGAAGCGTTACCGCAACTGGTTCGGGCAATTGCTCGAGCACAGTCCGTATTGTGAGCGCGATCTGCGCACGCCAGTGTTGGGTGCCGCCCATGATGAACTAGGAGACTTTACCATGAAGGTGAAGAAAGAGGATATGCTGCACACCTATACCTATGCTGCTCATCCATTTGGCGTTGTAGGTTGGGACGGTTTTAATTACCCGTATGCCTTCAGTATTCATGATTTTGAACCGATTACTGGACGTGTTCACCAACCGCCACCGGTGCACCAGACCTTCGAGACAGGGGCCTTTGTCATCTGTTCGTTTGTACCGCGTCTGTACGACTACCATCCAGAATCGATCCCGGCTCCATACAACCACAGCAACATTGATTCTGATGAAGTCCTGTATTATGTGGATGGAGATTTCATGTCGCGCAACAACATTGGACGGGGACAGATTACATTACACCCCGCAGGCATCCCTCACGGGCCACACCCTGGCACCTACGAGGCGAGCATTGGGAAAAAGGAGACGCTAGAATTGGCCGTAATGGTCGATACTTTTGCGCCACTAAAAATAACAGAACAAGCCCTCGCTCTTGATGCTGGTGATTACCACAAGAGCTGGATCAAATAACCTATTGCAATGACCAACACATTACCTAAACAATACGAAGACGCCCAGGATTTCTTGGAACTTTGGGGTACGGATCACGTAGAAATCTACGTGGGCAACGCCAAGCAAAGTGCCTATTACTTCAAAACAGCTTTTGGCTTCCAAGAGGTGGCCTATGCAGGATTAGAAACCGGTGTACAGGACCGCACTTCCTACGTACTACAACAAGATAAAATTCGCTTGGTGATCACCTCTTCCATGGTGAAAGACAGCGACATCAACAGACACCTCAATGACCACGGTGACGGGGTGAAGTTTGTGGCACTTTGGGTACCCGATGCAACCAAGGCATTTGAAGAAACCACCAAGCGCGGTGCGAAGCCCTACCAAGAGCCCAAAGTTATCGAGGATGCAAATGGAAAAGTGGTGACTTCTGGAATCTATACCTATGGCGAGACGGTGCACATGTTTGTGGAGCGCAACGAGTACGACGGGCCATTTTTGCCGGGTTATGTTGCCCGCAGTCCAAAGTACCAGCCGGGACCTGTTGGCCTGAAATACATTGACCATATGGTGGGTAATGTAGACTGGGGTCAGATGAACACTTGGGTGAAATTCTATGCTGAGGTTATGGGATTCTCTCAAATTATCTCTTTCGACGACAAGGACATCTCTACGGAGTACACCGCGTTGATGTCGAAGGTGATGTCCAACGGCAACGGCCGCATCAAATTCCCTATCAATGAACCGGCCGAAGGCAAGAAACGCTCACAGATTGAAGAGTACATCAACTTCTACAACGGCGCCGGCGTACAGCATTTGGCCCTAGCCACTGATAACATCATTCACACTATTCACGAGCTGCGTGAACGCGGCGTGGAGTTCCTGGATGTCCCGGACACCTACTACGACGACCTCAAGGACCGCGTAGGGGCTATTGACGAAGACATGGAGGTGTTGAAGAAATACAAAATTCTCGTGGACCGCGACGATGAAGGCTACTTGCTTCAGTTGTTCACTAAGCCGCTCATGGACCGACCGACCGTCTTCATTGAAATCATTCAGCGCAAGGGTGCAACCAGCTTTGGAAAGGGGAACTTTAAAGCCCTGTTTGAAGCAATCGAGCGAGAACAAGAAAACCGAGGAACCCTCTAACCCAAATACACGAATTAATGAACCTATTAGCGAACGACCCTTCGAGAAAGAGTTGGATTCCTGTACCAGCAGGAAGCGATTTCCCTATTCAAAACTTACCGTTCGGGGTATTCATTCCCGAAGACGATATCATTACCACTGGAACACGAATCGGGGATACCGCGATTGACCTGAGCGTTCTCCATCAGCTCGGCTATTTTGACGGCATAGATCTACCGGATGATGTGTTCTTACAGGACACATTGAATGATTTCATTGCCCTAGGCCGACCGGTTTGGAGAGCAGTACGCAACAGATTGGCTGAAATTTTTGACGAGAATAATGACTCCCTAAAGGGTAATGTTGCACATCAAAACAAAGCACTGTTCCCAGTAAGCCAAGTGCAGATGCTCATGCCTGTCTTTGTGCAAGATTATACAGACTTCTATAGCTCTATCGAGCATGCAACCAACGTGGGAAAGATGTTCCGTGATCCTGATAATGCATTGCTGCCTAACTGGAAACATATTCCTGTAGGCTACCACGGAAGAAGTTCTTCTATTGTGATTAGCGGCGTGGATTTACACCGCCCGAAAGGACAGCGTATGGCACCGGGCGCCGATGCACCGACTTTTGGTCCAAGTATCCGCATGGATTTTGAACTTGAACTGGCATTCATCACTGGCGAAGGAAAGCCTATGGGGCACCGCATTAAAGCTGAAGAGGCAGATGAATACATCTTCGGTATGGTGTTGTTCAATGACTGGAGCGCCCGTGACATTCAAAAGTGGGAGTATGTACCGCTGGGCCCATTCCTAGGAAAGAATTTTGGATCAAGCATTAGCCCGTGGGTGGTGACCATGGATGCTTTAGAGCCCTTCAAAGTGGAGGGACCGCTGCAGGATCCGCCTGTGCTTCCGTATTTGAAAACGGAGGGTAAGAATAACTATGACATTAAGTTGGAAGTGGAATTGGCCCCGGAAGGAAAAGAAGGGACCGTGATTTCACGTTCGAACTACAAATACATGTACTGGAACCAACGCCAGCAGCTTGCGCATCACACCGTGAACGGTTGTAACATTAATGCCGGCGATATGATGGCTTCAGGGACCATTTCCGGAAAGTCGAAAGACAGCTATGGCTCAATGTTGGAGCTGAGCTGGGCGGGTAAAGAGCCCATTACTTTGGATACCGGAGAGACGCGTACCTTCATTGAAGATGGGGATACCATCAGCATGCGCGGCCATTGCGAAAATGGCGAGGTTCGCATCGGTTTTGGCGAGGTAAGCACGAAGATTCTTCCGGCCATTGAAGATTAAGAAATTGAGGTAAAGCCTCTTCGTTGCTCGAACAATGAAGGGGCTTTTTTCTTACCTTTTAATCGACCTAATTAACCCAAAATATGTCACAGAAAAACTACATCTCTAAAGTGGTTTCCGACGCTCATGCAGCATTGGACGGCTTGGAGGATAATATGACCGTAATGTTCGGCGGCTTTGGATTGTGTGGGATTCCCGAAAATTCCATTGCAGCCATTCGCGATAAAGGCACCACTGGCATCACCTGCATTTCAAATAATGCTGGGGTGGACGATTTTGGTTTGGGCCTATTATTAAAGACCCGCCAGATCGTAAAAATGATTGCTTCGTACGTCGGAGAAAACGATGAGTTCGAGCGCCAAATGCTTTCTGGAGAGCTTGAGGTAGACCTCGTTCCGCAGGGTACTCTTGCAGAGCGCTGCCGCGCCGCAGGCGCGGGCATACCAGCCTTCTTCACCCCTGCCGGATATGGAACAGAAGTAGCCGAAGGCAAGGAAGTACGCGTATTTAACGGCAAGCCTCATATTCTCGAGCACGCCTTTGATGCACCGTTCGCCTTTGTCAAAGCATGGAAGGGTGATAAGGCCGGTAACCTAATTTTCAAGGGTACCGCTAGGAACTTCAACCCGATGATGGCCATGGCGGGTAAAATTACCGTGGCTGAGGTAGAGGAATTGGTTGAAGTGGGAGAATTGGACCCGAATGATATTCATGTGCCGGGCATTTTCGTGCAACGCATTTTCCAGGGTACAGATTACGAGAAACGAATTGAACAACGCACCGTGCGTGCAAAAGCTGAATAATATGGGATTGAGTAAAGATCAAATCGCACAGCGTATTGCACAGGAACTGCGCGACGGATGGTACGTGAACCTCGGTATTGGCATTCCAACCTTGGTGGCCAACCACATTCCTGAGGGCATTAACATTGAATTTCAAAGTGAGAACGGCATTTTGGGCATGGGCCCCTTCCCTGTTGAAGGAGAAGAAGATGCCGATTTAATCAACGCCGGAAAGCAAACCATCACAGCAATGCCAGGGGCTTCGTTCTTTTCGAGCGCCACCAGCTTTGCTATGATTCGTGGCCAGCACGTGCAACTCACCGTATTGGGTGCCATGGAGGTCAGCGACGGCGGAGATATTGCCAACTGGAAGATTCCGGGTAAGATGGTCAAAGGAATGGGCGGCGCGATGGATTTGGTAGCTTCAGCAGAGAACATCATCGTGGCCATGCAACACACCAACAGACGTGGCGAAAGCAAGCTACTTTCTGCTTGTTCGCTGCCACTCACTGGGGTAGCCTGCGTTAAAAAGATTGTCACTGATCTTGCTGTGTTGGAAGTAGACCCTGATCGCGGGTTCGTTCTCTTGGAGCGTGCTCCAGGTGTGAGTGTTGAAGAAATTCAGGAGAAGACTGCCGGACGATTGGTCGTTGAAGGCGATGTTCCTGAGATGAAATTATAAGCGAAAATTTTTAACACAAAAAGGCGCCCCGTGGGGCGCCTTTTTTATTTCTCCGTAATGAGCAATGTACCC
>WTIZ01000033.1:6181-45743 GCA_011525035.1 Cryomorphaceae bacterium
AAAAAGGCGCCCCGTGGGGCGCCTTTTTTATTTCTCCGTAATGAGCAATGTACCCATCAGTTGATACAGGGCAATCTGTGCATTGACGGCTCTAAACTGGGCGGATGATTTTCCATTTTCAGCGGCTAACCAAGCCAGCTGGGCTTGACGCTGCTCCAAGGAGGAAGCTTGCCCAAGGCTGTAGAGCTCATTTACTTTAAGCATGCGCTGGTTTGCAACCTCAGCATTGTCCGCCTCAATCTTGGCCACAGCAGCCGCGTTGTTGAAGGCGCGTACTGCATTCTTCACCGTGTTCTCGATAAGTTCCTGGGTTTGTGCCTCTCGATGCTCCGCTTTCAATACCTCGAGCTTCGCATTCTGACGCTGCGTACGGCTTTGGAAACCGCTAAACAGATTGTACTGAACGCTAATTCCTGCATTCAAACCGGTCTGCTGAGAAGCTGCTAAAAATCCTGCTTCTGCTTGGCTTTGGTTCAGGCCATAGCTCGCTTGAGCCGCAATGGTTGGGAACAGCGTCGCCTGTTGCAACTGCTGTTGAATACGAGCAGTCTCTGCTGAAATTCCAGCCAACTGCAAAGCCGTATTACCGGCACGCATCATGGCCAGCGTTTCCGCTTCATCAAATTGCTCTTCGAGGTTCAAACCGGTCTGATCTGAAACCGTAAATGCATCTTCGTATCCAATAAATGCTGCAAATGAATTCTTGGCCGATTCCAACTGCGTCTGAGCCTCCATCAATTCTACCTTGTCGCGATTCATATCCACTTTCGCGGCCATGAGGTCCGTTGAATTTGATCCACCAAGCTCATTGGTCAATTGTGCCTTATCAAAGCGCTCCTTGCTAATATTGAAGTTCTCTGCTGCCGTTGCTACCGTGCGCTGCAACAACGAGATTCCGGTGTACTGCGACCAGACCTGGGCAATGGTGTTTTCCATGGCCTGCTTTTGAGCGAGGTCTGCTGCTTTTTTAGCACTATTCAACAATTGGTAGCTGCGCTGTATGCGGCCCCCGGCAAACAGGACTTGGCTTACGCCCAAAGACGCATTCTGTGAGAGCGACTCCGCGCCTTCGACATCTTGGGTCTGTCCCGTAGCAAATTCGAGATTTGAATTCTGATTACTGTAGTTGGTACCCGCCGAAGCTGTTAAGGTAGGCAGGCGTCCGGCATTGCCCTGGGTTGCAGAATTTGCAGCCTGCTCAGCATCTAGGCGAGCAATGTGCAAATCGTGGTTGTGCTCCAATGCCAAGCTCAATGCATTGTCCAACGTCAACACATTCTGTCCGTAGCTGCTCCAACCTAGAAGCAGTGCTGCGGCGATGAAGATTCTCTTATTCAGCATTGTTCAATTCTTTAAAGTATTGTTCACTCTTCATTTCCTTAATGGCCGGCTCGACTTCTTCGCGAGTAGGCTTCTCATTCGTCCAGATGTGACGTATCAAAACGCGCGCATCATTCACTAAGGCCATCATCGACGGCAAGACCACTAGGGTCAACATCGTCGCAAAACCAATTCCGTAAGCAATAGCCACCGCCATCGGGATGAGGAACTGTGCTTGGAAGGACGTTTCAAAGATGAGCGGCGCCAGACCAGCAATGGTGGTCACTGTGGTCAAGAAGATGGCGCGGAATCGGCTAATACCTGCATTGAAAATGGCATCGTACACCTTCTCGCCACTCTTCACATTGATGTTGTATTTGCTCACCAGTACCAAACTGTCATTCACGATAATACCGATGAGTGCCACAACCCCTAGGAAGCTGAGGATAGACATTGGCATGCCGTGCAACCAGTGTCCCCACGCAACCCCGGTCAAACTAAGCGGGATAAGCAGCATAATCATAATGGTCTGCACCAAGGAACGGAAGGTAAAAGTGATCGTCAAAATGATCAGGAAGAAGATCAGCGGCATCACGGTTTGTGAGCTGTCTTGGGTCTTCTGGCTCTCTTTCTGTTGGCCTTCATAACGCGCACTTACCGATGGGTACTTTGCAAAAATGTCCGGCAAAATATCTGCCTTAATCTGCGAAAGTAGCGCTGGCGCTGAGCCGTTAGGACTGCTCAAATCGCTCTCCACACGGTACTCACGTTGCCCGTCAAGGTGGTTGATGTTCACCGTTCCCCTTTCAATAGTATACGTGGCCAATTCCCTTAGCGGAACATTGCCCTGTGGCGTAGTGATGAGCAGCTCCTCCAAATCCCACAATTGCTTGCGGTCCTTTTCGTCCAAGCGCACCCACACTTTCACCTCGTCCTCACCGCGTTGCAAGCGTTGCACCTGCGCCCCGAAGAAGGTTTCACGAACTTGGGTCATGACTGCTCCTGGTGTGAGTCCTAAATAACGGGCCTTATCAGTGAGCTCAAGGGTCACCTCACGAATTCCCTTCTGGTCGTTATCAATCACGTCAGTCAGAGCGTCCATGCGTTTAAGTTTAGCCTTAAGCGCTTCTTTGGCTGCCTTGAGTTCCACGAGGTCATAGCTGACCAGTGAAATTGAAATAGGCTTACCGAAGGCCTGAACACCACCGAAGCTTACATTATCTGCACCTTCAATCTCACCGGCGGCTTTACGAATGTCATTTTGAATGAGGTAGGAAGGCGTTAAACGAGTCTCGCTATCCAGCAGAATGACGTTCAAGCGCGCCTTTGAAGAGATCGGGCCAATATTCTTTTGAATGGCACGAACCACATCCAGGCTGTCCTCACGTTCGCTCTTGTATTGCTCATTAACCGCCCAAACGGTCGATTCAATATGGTCAATCCACTTTTGCGTCACCGCTTCATTAGTACCTGCCGGCATATCCAAGCTGATGTTGATGTTGTCGCGCTCAATGAAAGGGAAGAATTGGGTACGGATGATTCCGCCACCAATGGCCCCGAAAGTCACAAACATCACTGCAAAGAAGAAACTGATGGTAATGATCTTGTTGTGCAGCGACCAGCGTAGGAATGGTGCGTAGATCTTATCTCTAAATCTAAACAACGCCTTCGTTGCCGCGCTTTGTACTGGATTCATCTTCGCATTGCGCTCAAGCTTGGCGTGAGACAAGTGGGTCGGAAGGAACAAGAGTCCCTCGATCAAAGAAACGGCCAACGTCGCGATAACAATAAAGGACATTTCCGAGAAGAAATCTCCGGCTCTACCGTCCAAGAAGAAGAACGAAGAGAAGGCGATAATGGTCGTCAATACGGCACTCACTACCGAAGGAATCACCTCTACAGTACCGTCCAATGCTGCACGAAGTAGTGGCTTTCCACGCTCAAAGTGCGCATAGATGTTCTCGGCGATAACAATCCCGTCGTCCACGAGGATACCGATGACTACGATCATACCAAACAGCGAGATAACGTTGATGGTAATGCCGAAATAGGTCGCCAAAATGAACATCCCTGCAAAGGAAACCGGGATACCAATAGCTACCCAGAAGGCTAAACGGAGGTTCAAGAAAAGCGTCAATAGAATGAGTACTAAGAAGAATCCAAGCAGCCCGTTCTCAAAGAGCAAGTCTTTACGCTGTTGAAGGGTGATGGAAAAATCTGTGATAACATCGAGCTGCATGTGGTCGTTGCTCGCATTGTACTCCTTGACGTAGTTGTTGACGAATGCACACGTGCTCAACAAATCCTCTTGGTCGGTATTGTTTACAGTGATCTCCACCGAATTAATGCCATTAAAGGCCGCTCTCGATGGACTATCTGCCCAGCGGTTGCGTACCTCTCCCACATCCTTCAGTCGAATGGTTTGTCCCGATGGGCGGGTGAATACCACCACGTTCTGAAGATCCTTCGCGTCGTACTGCTTGTTGCGCGAGCGAATCAACATCTCTTCTTGGGTTCCCTTAATGGTACCTCCTGTGATGTCTAGGTTGGTGGTGCGCAGTGCATTGGCAATCTGCGAGAGGCTTAGGTCGTATTTGCGCAAGGTGCTTTTGTCCAAGGCAATCTCAATTTCCTCGTCCGGGAATCCGCTCAAGGCAACTTTGGAGATCCCCTCCTGTAGTCGAAGCTCCTGCTCTATTCTACGTCCTTCTTGCTTCAAACTAATGAGGTCAACGCCTTCACCAGTGAGGGCTATGCTCATGGCAAGCGTTCTGTTCTCGCGTTTTGCGACACGAATTGGCTCCAGACCGGTAGGGAAAGAAGGCACGCTCTGTACGGCATTCTTCACGTCCTCCAGCACTAGATCTGTGTCGTAGCCTTTGATGACTTTTACATTAATAGAGGCCCGATTCTCGTTCGAAGTAGACGTGTATTGCTCGACCCCGGTTAAGCCCTTAAGGTTTTGCTCGATCTTATTGACTACCCCCTCTTCAATCTCCTCAGGCGAGGCACCAGGATATACAGCACTAATGGTGATATCGCGGCTCTCCACCAAAGGGAAAAAGGTGGTATTCAGCTTTCCGTAGCTGATCCAACCGAAGAAGAAGAACCCAATCAAAAGGGCATCTACCCCAACGGGATATTTGATGAAAAATTCAATTAATCTCTTCATGGCTCCCTTATTTCACAGGTACAACAACCAATCCCGCCGCCGCTTTCAGCGTCGGCTCATTCACCAACGTAGCACCATTTGCTACGCCACGAACAATCACTTCGTTGTCTAACCATTCCACAACCTCAACCTCGTTCTTTGCCAAAACGCTGTCACTTTCGATCATGTACATGTACTTATTGTCAAAGACCATCGATGCAGGCAGCTTAAGGGCACCCATTACAGAAATACCCTGAATTTGACCAGTCAGGTACATGCCTTCGCGCAAGGCTGAACCACGCACTGTGGTAATAATATTGATGCTTTGCGAAGCTGCATCCACCACTGGAGCTATTCTCGAGATAGTACCCGTCCAATCCCCTGCGATATCTGGAGAGCTAAAAGCCACTTTTTGCCCTACGCTCAACTGATCGGCATAGCGAAGGCTTACAGCGCTGCGCAATTCATAGCTGTCGGTATTTACAAAGGTTCCCAAGGCGCGTCCTGGACTCACAAGGTTGCCCGGCTTTACATTCGCCGCAGCCACCACACCATTAAAAGGTGCCTTGATGCTAAACTTTGCCAGACGCTCCTCTGCACTCTTGGCTTGGAAGTAGGCCCCTTGAATGCCGCGAGCGATCAAGAACTTCTCGAGCTTACCTTCTGCCGATGGCAATGGCTCTAGAGATTTCTCCAAGCTTGTGTTATCATAGTAGGCTTTGAATCGGGCATAGTCTGAAGGATAATCCTGATTCAAATCCGGTAAGATGGCCAACAGCGCATTGATGAAGTTGCCTTTCACACTCATTGCATTGGCACGCGCTTCACTATCGTCGAGACGAATAATAGTCTCGCCTTTAGAGAATCTAGTCCCTTCCAAGAAGGCACGGTCGCTGCCTTTAAATGTTCCGCTTACCTCAGCAAGTAGATCCGCTCTGTTGGCAGCGTTTAGGCGGCCGTACACCGTCAATGGTAGAGCCACTGTATCAAGCTCTGCATCTAGTACACGGACCTGGAGCTTGATGTTGTCTTCCTTGATTTCTTCCTTAGTAGACATGCCGCCTAAGGTTTTAGAAACGAATAACCCTACTGCTAGGATAGCTACTGCGATGATCGCATTTTTAACCCACTTCATAATTTTCTGGATTGAGGTTGTTGGTGATTTGTCGTAATGTTTGCTCGGTGATTTCTCGAGCTTCTTTTGAAATTCCTTTGAAAGCCAATTCTGTAATGTCCACTGCCGTTTCATCTATGATCTTCATCACAGATTTCCCCTGCTCGGTA
Organism: Cryomorphaceae bacterium; assembly: GCA_011525035.1. Lineage (GTDB taxonomy): Bacteria > Bacteroidota > Bacteroidia > Flavobacteriales > Schleiferiaceae > UBA10364. The sequence goes on from WTIZ01000033.1 coordinate 11,937, forward strand.
AACACCAAAATATTCTCTCTCTTGTTCCCTGGATTCTGCTCCACGGCTACGATGTCCGCCTCCTGCAGCTCCTTGACCATACGGCTCACTCGGTGCCGATCGACCTCAAGGAGTTCCACAAGGCACCCTTGTTGCACTGAACCACCTCCAAGAAGCATCTTACCGAGAATAGGCAAAGCAGCCGCATTAATATGCAGCCCTTTGTTTAGGAGCTCTGAAACCATGATGTTTCTCAGGTTTTTATGAGCTCTTCCTAGTAGGTACGGTAGAAAATTGGTGATGTTCGAGGTCAAATTGCTAAGGGTGTTTGAACAATTGTTGCATAATTACAACAATTAGGCCATAAATGTTCAAAGAACTCCTCTTTTTAGCAAAAAATCCCGGGCCACCATGTGCCCAGGATTTCGTGTTATAACCTCAATGAAAATCAAACGATACTCGTTGAGACGACAAAACTAACAAATCATGAGTAATTACTCACTCATTTAAGACCAATTCTCGCATTCCAGCTGCAATGGACTCTACAATGCCCATGTGGCCCAATGCACCCGAAGCCAACATGCCTTCTTGTGCGCTAAGCAAAGTGCGGGCAACATCCGTAGGTTTTCCATGTCCAATAGCACCTAAGGCCCATGCCAGTCGTTCCAACAATACCGCGTAACGTAACTCATGATCTATACCCAATTCCTGGGATAACCGCAATGAGGTAATCCACATCTTCGCACTATCCACATACTGTATAGTGCGCACAGAGTAGTCTATAAAGGCACGTAGGAGTTCCGCAGGATCCTCGGCAGTAATAAATTGTTGAATTTCGCTCTGATAACGCTCGTCACTTTGTTGGAGCAATTCTTCAACCAAGCCACGCTTGTTCTTAAAATGCCGAAATATGAGGCCTTCACTCACGCCTGCCTCTTGGGCAATACGGGCGGTAGAAGTTGCTGCATACCCTTTTTCAGAAAACAAATCTAGGGCAGCAGCTATGATGTCGTCGCGTTTATTAGACATAGTAAGTAATCACTTACTAATATACCACATTTCACAACGTTTTGACGTTTTCCTAGAAAATTTAGTGTGCTTCGAGCCAATTCGCTCCGGTTCCCACCTCTGCAACCATAGGAACAGCTAGGGAAACAGCCGCTTCCATTTTTTCAATGACCAATGATTTTAAAGCCTCTAATTCCTCAATACGAGCGTCAAAGACCAATTCATCGTGCACCTGCAGAAGCATTTTTGACTTCATATTGGCATCACGCATGGCTCGATCAAGCTCAATCATGGCAAGTTTGATGATGTCTGCCGCAGAACCTTGGATGGGTGCATTGACCGCGTTTCGTTCGCTGTGTCCACGAACCACTGCATTACGACTATCAATATCTTTTAAATAGCGACGTCGACCTGTGATTGTTTCTACATAGCCCTTTTCACGAGCAACGGCTACTTGTTTGTCCATGTACTCCTTGATGCCTGGGTAAGTTCTAAAGTATCCATCAATGGCTGCTTTCGCTTCCTTACGGCTCATATCCGTTTGCTGGCTCAATCCAAAGGCGCTTACCCCGTAGACGATACCAAAATTCACCGTTTTCGCATTCGAACGCTGTTCTCGCGTCACTTCTTCAGGAGCCACCTCAAATACCTTTGCTGCGGTAGCCCGGTGAATGTCTTCACCGTTCTTAAAAGCACTAATCATCGCCTCATCGCCCGCTAATGCCGCAATGACACGGAGCTCAATCTGGCTGTAATCTGCCGCCATCAGTATATGCTCTTCATTGGCAGGCACGAACATCGCGCGCACCTTTCGGCCATTTTCTGTTCGGATTGGAATGTTTTGAAGATTAGGATTGGTCGAAGACAATCGGCCCGTCGCAGCGACCGTCTGATTAAAGCTTGTATGTATTCTTCCCGTCTTACCGTGGACCAATTCTGGTAGGGCATCGACATATGTGCTCTTCAACTTCTTCAACTCGCGGAAGTTGAGGATATGCTCGATAATGGGATGGCTCTTACGCAATCCCTCAAGGATCGCCTCGGAAGTAGCGTATTGGCCAGTCTTGGTTTTCTTGGGCTTGTCCGACAACTTTAAATCATCAAACAATACCTCGCCCAACTGTCGAGGGGAACCTACATTAAACGGGCGACCTGCCATTTCAATGATCTCGCGCTCTAGTCGAACAATTATTTCACCCAACTCTCCACTGTAGGTATTCAAGGCATCTACGTCCACCTTAATGCCTTCGCGCTCCATGCGCGCAAGCACCGGAACGAGGGGCATCTCAATGTTATGGAAGACCTTGTCTACGCCTGTTTCTGATAGTTTTGGCTCAAAAACCTGCTTGAGCTGGAAGGTGATATCCGCATCTTCTGCCGCATAATCAAGAACAGCAGCAGGTTCGATATCGCGCATATTTTTCTGATTCTTTCCTTTCTTTCCAAGGATAGATTCTATAGAGATAGTCTCGTAGTTCAAATAGGTCTCTGCAAGAATGTCCATGTTGTGGCGCATGTCGGGCTGGATCAAATAATGCGCAATCATTGTATCAAACAATGGCCCCTTCACCTCAACACCGTAATTCATCAATACGCTCAAATCGTATTTAATGTTCTGGCCAATTTTTTCACCCACACTTTCCCAGAAAGGCTTAAACGCCATAAGCCACTCTTCAGCTTTTGCTCTATCCGCAGGCACCGGAACGTAATACGCCTTGCCGGAAGCATACGAAAAACTCATGCCTACGACTTCCGCATCCAAGACGTCCAAAGAGGTTGTCTCAGTATCAAAGGCCACCGAAGACTTTTCAGCCAATAAGTAGGCCAACTGCCTTGCCTCCTCAAGAGTTTCAACTAGTTGATAAAGGTGGTCGGAATTGGCCACAGAGTTTCTTGAACTGACCACAGCAGCCTCTTGTGTCGGCGCATCGTCTCCACCGAACAAACTCATTTGATCGTTGGAGGTAAGCTTTACTTTTTTAGTTGGCGCTGGCGCAGTTTCGGCCGATTCTTCCGTTCCTCTTTTTAGACCTAGTCGACGGCCAAGTGTTCTGAACTCTAGCTCTTCGAAGATGTCCATCAAACCGTCCTGATCCCATGGGTCTCTAGTCAATGTCTCGGGCGCAAGGTCAATAGGCACCTCAGTGATGATCCGCGCCAATCGCTTGGACAAGATGCCCAACTCAGCATTATCACGAATCTTCTCGCCTAGTTTCCCCTTAATCTCATCTGCATGCGCTAGGGTTTCCTCAAGCGAGCCGTATTGCTTCAACAGCTTGCTCGCAGTTTTTGCTCCTACTCCAGGTAGACCTGGGATGTTATCTACGGCGTCGCCCATCATACCCAAATAGTCAACTACCTGCTGAACGTTATCGAGATCGAACTTCTCACAAACCTCAGCCTCGCCCCAAACCTCCGGAGGGTTGCCTCCACGTGCCGGGCGATACATAAATATGTTCTCACTTACCAACTGCCCGAAATCCTTATCCGGTGTCATCATATAAGTGGTGAAGCCTTCCTTCTCCGCTTTTTTCGCTAGGGTTCCTATCACATCATCGGCCTCATAGCCTGGAACACCAAGCGCCGGGATTTTAAACGCTTCCAAAATTTTATGGATATACGGCACAGCCAGTTTAATGGCCTCCGGCGTAGCATCTCTGTTCGCCTTGTACTCAGGGAAAATTTCATGACGCTCTGTAGGCTGCGGCAAATCAAAGCACACAGCGATGTGAGACGGATTCTCCTTGCTTAATAGATCCAATAGTGCGCTGGTAAAACCATAAATCGCAGAAGTATCTAAACCGCCTGATGTAATGCGGGGATTCTTCGCAAAAGCGAAGTATGCACGAAAAATAAGCGCGTAAGCATCTAATAAAAACAGCTTTTTTTCAGCTGCAGGAGTGTCTTGACCCATGAGTGGAAATATTGAAAACGGAAGTTAGCTACTTCCCACTTAAATAACGAGTTTTGTGGACGGAAAACAATACGCTACCCATGGCGTTGATACTCAGTATACATTCAGATATTATGATCTTTAGAATCCTCTTTACCCTGGGATTTGTACTTGCCATAGACCTATACGCCTATCAAGCTTTCAAAACCGTCTTCCGTTCTACCGCCACCCCATGGATTTATTGGGGAATTACACTCGCCTACATCGTACTGAGCGTCAGCATTTCCGTGCTTATGAGCAGCGGTAAAGTGGATTATAAATACCTCGGTGTCCTCATGGGAGCAAGCATCTTATTGGCCGTTCCTAAATTGGTCGCTATCATCCCGTTATTGATTGAGGATATTACCCGTTTGGGTCAATTCCTTTTCCGTGCCGCAACTACCCAGCCTACCACCCTGCCGGGACGCCGAACTTTCATTTCACAGATTGCTTTGGGACTCGCAGCCATTCCATTTATTGGCATCATCGACGGCATTTGGAAAGGACGCTACCGTTACCGCGTGATCAGCCACACTTTAGAATTTGAAGACTTGCCTGATGAATTCGACGGATTCACCATTGCTCAGATTTCAGATATTCATAGCGGATCCTTTGACAATCAAGAAAAGGTGGAATACGGTGTTCAGATGGTCAATGAACTCGGTGCAGATGCCATTATGTTCACTGGAGACATGGTGAACAATATTGCCACAGAAGCAGAACCGTGGATCGATACATTTAAAAAACTCAGTGGGAAGAATGGTGTGTTCTCCATCTTGGGGAACCACGATTATGGCGACTATTGGCGCTTCCCCTCTGCTCAAGCGAAGGTGGATAATTTGAATCGACTCAAAGAAATCCACGCAGAGATGGGCATGGACCTCCTGCTCAATGAAAGTCGCTATTTCGAGCGCGGGAACGAGCGTTTGTATTTGGCCGGTGTCGAAAACTGGGGACTTCCTCCTTTTCCACAATACGGCGATCTACAAACAGCGCTCAATGGTGTTCCCGAGGACGCTTTTACCATATTGCTGAGCCACGACCCGTCACATTTTGATGCCGAAGTCAAACAACACTCTAAAAAAGTGCACCTCACCTTAAGTGGTCATACGCACGGCATGCAGTTTGGGATTGAAATACCCGGTTGGATCAAGTGGTCGCCGGTAAAATTCAAATATCCGAAGTGGGCGGGATTGTACCCTGAGCCTGACGGTCAAGTCCTGCATGTAAATAGAGGATTCGGATTCTTAGCCTTTCCTGGTCGTGTTGGGATGTGGCCTGAAATCACACACATCACGCTGCGTAAAAAATTGGCTTAGATTTCTTTGTAAAGGCGCGACATAAAGTAGATGTGAGGTAAACTCAACGCGCTTAAGAAAATGAGAAAATAGCTCGACCACTGCCACAGTGAACTGCGGTCAAACTGGTAGATCACCAAGAACATAATCACCGCACCAGCTGTAAAAGGCAGCGCCTTAATAAACATGCCACTGTGCGTCCAGTTCTCTGTCGTACGCAAATGCCCCCAACCCGTTAAGCTGTGCTGTAAAACGAAATACACGCCAAAGCTCAATACCAAAGGCAACTGCGTTCCTAATGCCAAAGCAATTAATGACAGTGCCCAAGCGGCCGATCTGAACCAGAAGGCACACATAAATCCGAGGAAGAGCATCATATTCACTAATGAGGCCGCTAGACCCGCTTCGACAGGCCAGGCAGGTACATTCATGTAGCTCATCATGGTGTTCACTTCCTCAATGTGTGAGAGTAAAACTATTCCAAGCAGCATGGTGCCCCATAAAAATGACAATCCGGCGTTGGAACGCTGCCATTCAATAAGATCTGTCTCGCCAAAATGCCAAGCACTATATATAAGGAAGAAGACAAGACCTGCGATCGGACTAACCAACCATAACAATACTACCAAAGCCATTATACCGAGGTAACGAGCAATGAATGCAGGTAACTTTAAATTACGAGCGTGCGAAAATCCATCAAGTGCCCCATGAGGAATCCCAACCAAAAAGAGGAAGAACAGCAACAAGCCGATTCCCAAATTCGTACCGTACCCCGGAGCAAAATGGTTGATGGCAAGCGCCAAAAGAGAAAACACAATAGGCACCCAGCGCTGAGGTTTGGACAACATGAAAGCAAAAGCCGATACCACAGCACTCCAAACAAATTTGCGTTTGTTCAATCGAGCAAACATGCCAATTTCCCAACGTACGCTGCTCTTTTCATCCAAGAAAGTAAACACCTCCGCAGTAGGCTTTGATTTAAACAGTCGGGTGAAAATGCTTTTCCCCCAGTGCGGTCGAAACTTTAAAATAAAGAGCAAGACAAAATCATAAAAAGCAAAACGACCACCACCCCTCGAAGGCAAACCAAACCAAGGATTCGTCGATTTATTCAATGATTCGTTCACTGCGATTTCGCGGCCGTGCTCGTACATATTCTTGAATGCATAGCCTGTTGTCGCTTTTAACTTACCCGCACGAGCACCCGTTGAAATCACTTTTGGACTGCGGTGGTACTGCTCCGCGTTCTGGGACATAGGCAATACGCCCCGCTCAATATCATTAATACTGTAATTGCCGTTGAAGGTCAGCAGATAATTACGCAATAAATCCTTCGCCAGTTCTGGCGAGAGTAATTCGTTTCCAAATCTTGTAAGCTCGATGAGGGCTTCAGTCTTACTCGTAGGTAGAACATATACGAATTGTGTAAAACCGCTTTGAGGAATATTAAAATCCATCAAGCGCATCGTCTCCTCATTAAACGTAGGCTTATCAAAGGTCACCTTCCAACCTTCAAAACTTTGCCAGACGGTTTTACCAATGACCTCATTAATTAAAGGCGGACGACTGTCGTATACCTTTAGAACTTGATAGCTTCCTTCATTGGTATGTAGATCGATATAAACATTGTGATCCTCAATCTCTCGAACCTCCTCGTTGGAAGCTTTGATATTTGGATGGCGCTCTAATAAGGCCCGGGTCTTATCGTAGAGGGCAATACTCTCCACCATGTAATAACGCATACCCTTCAGGTGTTCTGCCTTATTACCAGAAACTACTCTGGACCAACTGTGCTTGATCTCTGCGCCCAAGTCCTGAACGATATCATCGTCAGGATAGGCCCAGAAACAATAGGTCTTATCGTTCACTGCTTTGAAGCTGTGGTCAAATACTATACCTGCCGATTCCTCCAGCAAGCCTTCTTTTTCCATGTGCAACAAGAGCAATGAATTCGCAGCTCCCAATCCTATGAGTCCAAAAGTATACACGATTACGATTAAATGTCTAAATGACCCTTTTATTTTATAAACCGAAAAAACGCCGTTTTGTTCTCTGAAAAGCTTGGAAATGGACGAAATCTGGCCGTAAATAGATGAAAAACAGGTATTGTTTAAGTTTTTCTACTCAATTTTAAACATCTGTGAACAAATTCCATAGGGTGCAGTTAAGTGGTAGTTATAACCTTTAATAATTATACACCATGTCACTGACAACTTTATTGGCTAGCGTAAGTGCTAGCAACGCGGCAGTAGATTTAACTGCCTACACTGACATCACAACCGTTACTTCGTTTACGTTCTTCGTAGGCTGTATGGCTATGATGGCTGCATCTGTGTTCTTCTTCTTCGAAATGTGGAACGTAGATAAGAAATGGCGTACTTCTTTATTGGTTAGTGGTTTGATTACGTTCATCGCGTTCGTACACTACTACTACATGAGAAGCTACCACTTCGAAACTGGAGAATCTCCAACATTCTTCCGTTACGTTGACTGGACGCTAACTGTACCACTAATGTGTGTTGAGTTCTACTTGATCACTAAGAAAGCTGGTGCTAAAATGGGTCTTCTATGGAAACTCATCTTTGCGTCTGTAATTATGCTTGTAACTGGTTACCTCGGTGAGACTATCTACCGTGAGTCTTCAGTTCTATGGGGTGTTATCTCTGGTGCTGCTTACTTCTACATCGTATTCTTGGTGTGGAAAGGAGAAGTGGCTCAGTTGGCAGCCAACGCTGGTCCTGCAGTAGCGAAAGCAGTAAAAGTTCTTTTCTGGTTCGTTTTAGTAGGATGGGCAATCTACCCATTAGGTTACATCTTGGGTACACCAGGCGGTTTGTTCGGAATGCAATTAGTTTCTGATTCAGCTGCTGCATCTGCATACATGGATGTTGTTTACAACATTGGTGATGCGGTTAACAAAATTGGATTCGGTCTAGTTATCTACTCTCTTGCTGTTAGCACGAAAGAAGAGGCGGCTTAATCATACGTTTCAGAGTGTTTGGAACCCCCACCGCGGCTTCGGTGGGGGTTTCTATTTTTAGGACCATTCCTAATTCCCCCTTGGCGTATCTTTATTGTCACAAATACCTGGATAATGAAGTACCCAATTCTTGTTTTAACCCTACTCTGCTCTCTTAGCGCTTTTCCTCAGAAAACTGGTGCGCACTCTTATAAAGTTGACCTCACTAACGTGGTAGACGATCGTGTGAAAGTGACAGTCGACGCAACACTCACAAATCTTAGCGAGACCTTTGACGGCAAATACAGGTTTAACTTCCCAGCGACCATACCCGGCACCTACGCTACTTTAGATTACGGCCGATTCATCCACGATTTCCAAGCATTCAATAGCGACGGTAAGCCGCTTAAAGTTTCCAAGAAAAAGAACACCTACACCATCAAAGGCAAGCCTGCCAAAATTGAATATTGGGCAGAAGACAGCTTCGACGCAAAAATTCGCAAGAACAAAGTCTTCGAGCCTGCAGGTACCAACAACCAAGAGCGCAGAAATTTCCTCTTGAATGCCGCCGGCTACTTTGGATTTTTTGAAGGACTTGAAGATTTACCAGTATCTCTTGAAGTCAACAAAAGCCCTAGTCTTTACGGCTTGAGTGCTATGGAAAGTTATTCCTACGGGAACACGCAAAACTTCTATGCCCGCGATTACCACCATTTTTTGGATTGCCCCGTAATGGTAAGCAAGCCAGACACTACTTCATTTATGTTAGGCGGCGCAAAAGTGACCATTGGCGTATTCACTGAAAATGGTCGTGAACTTTCTAGGGACATCTACAAACAGGTAGAAACCAGCATGAAGGCCATTGAAGCCTTCTTACAAGGTGATCTCCCGGTAGACAACTATGCCTTCATTTTTTACATCAAAGACCACACTGAATTTGAAAGCCTATTCAACGGTTCAGAGATTAAAATCGGCACCGTATTTAAAGCATTGAGAAAATTAGCGGGTAAAGGATTTGGGGCACTCGAGCACGGCAACAGTTCTGTATACTACCTTCCTGATTTTGGCGGCACGACCGTGCTTGACGGCATGGCCGATGTGTGTATACACGAATTCTTCCACATCCTCACACCGCTTGGACTACACAGTGAAGAGATTGGAAACTTCAACTACATCGAGCCGAAGATGAGTAAGCACCTTTGGCTGTACGAAGGCATCACTGAGTACTTTGCCGGCATCAGCCAAGTCAAAGGTGGAGTCATCACCAAAGACGAGTACCTCACCAAGGTTCTGAAAGGAAAGATCCGTAGTGCCGCACGCTACCCAACAAAGAAAATGTCGTTCACTGAGATGAGTGAAAATGTCCTGGATAAACCTTACAAGAAGCAATACGGTCAAGTCTACCAAAGAGGTGCGCTAATGGGCGCGCTACTAGATATTCGTATCATGGAGTTGACCCAAGGCGAAAAAGACTTGCACGATATCATACTTACCCTCCGCGACAAATACGGCCCTAATGAAAGTTTTAACGACGACGAGATAATTGAAGAGTTCGTAAGCCTCGTTCATCCAGACCTTCAGCAGTTTTTCGATAGTTATGTCACAGGGCGGGAAGAACTGCCGATTAAATCTTATTTGGCAAAAGTCGGTGTCGAATACGACAGGAACTATGTGGGTCCCCTCATTGCACATCCGGTGAATGATAACGATGTGAAGCGCAGTAGATTAATTGTTGGTCAGAAAATGACCATCAAGAAGGTTGGTAAAGACGATTTTGTAGGTTTTAAACCTGGTGATAAAGTGAGTATTCTAGACGACAAGCTTTTCTCAGGACCACAAGCACTTGAACCGGGTGAGACCATAGAGATCAGCGTCCTACGAGATGGTGAGAATATTCAATTGCCGTACACGGTGAGGACGGTCGAAGGATCAAAAAGCCACTACATCCGAGAAGCTAAAGACATGACCACTGCCGAGGCAACCTTACAACTGCTTTGGTTCTCGAACTAATTTATTTACGACGCCAAAGTTCTCGAATATCGAGGCCTCCGTTGTTGTATTCGAAGACCAGATTGTCGTAATCGACCACAATATAGTCCCACCGAAAACTATACGTTGGGGTAAAAAAGATGATCTCTTGAAGCGCTGTATCTAAAGTGAATTCGCCGCCGTTTTCACTGTTTGACGCCCTGTACTCCCAAAGACCTTGGAGATCACTACAGAGTGAATCGTCTGTAATGATCAAGTCTTCACCTTGAAGGAAGGCCGGCAACATTGTGACGGTATCTGTTCTCTGATAAATTTCCCAATGACCGACTAATCCCTCGTCCACTAAAACAGACTCTTCGCAAGAAGGACGGGCAGTACAAGCGCTCAACAACGCAGCAAAAAACAATAGTGCAACTATATAGCGCATCAATGAACGATCAATAGTTTTTCGGTAAACCTTCTTCCAGAAGAAACTACAGTCACTAGATAGGTGCCAGTAGATAAATCCTTAGTAGAAATCACGCGATCCGGAGTATAAGCAAGCGACTCTTTCATCCAAAGCCTGCCTGATTCGTCATACACGTACATTTCAAGCTGGGTTCCTTCCGTCCACATACCCCCGAGCCTAAAGCCATCTTGTGCGGGATTCGGATATACCATTAACTGGTCTGAGGCCAATTCTTCATCGAGTCCAATCCCTTGAATAAACTCAAACCAATTGATATTCACAGGAGCTTGAATGACATTCAGCTTCAAGATGTAATCGCCTTGTGTCAGCACACCAGCATTTCCACTAGTAGTGGTCCAAGTCTGCCATCCACCCGTCAACGGTAGTGTAACTTCCGGCATATTGCTTAAGTATGTTCCAGAAGTATCGTACAATTCAAATTGAATCTTACCGTTGCTTTGTGAAGCGTGGCGGTAATCAATAGAATAAGTAGCATTGTTTAACACCTTGATGTCGTACAGCAAATAGTCGCCACCGTCTAGATAACCAATGTTCTGCCCTCCACCCACGTCGGAGGTGTTCTCCAATGAAATTCCATCCATGCTAGAATAGGCTTCTGCTTCTATTTTACCCGGAATGACGTGCACTGTAGGCAATGTATTTTCAACCAATTCCTGAGTAAATGGATCTACGGAAGTTCCGTCTTTTGCTTTCAAAGTAGTTCCTGAATAAGACACTTTCATTTCGTCTAAAAAGGTCATGTTTTGATTAAGCGTCAAGATGAAATTTCGAACATTGTTTGGACTAGGTGCAATGTTGACCACCGATGCCTGATTTCCGTTTATCGTGACATAGTAAGAGGCAAAATTTCCAAGCTGGGTCGTATCCAAAGGCTTGTTGGTTTTGACCTCAATTTCAGTATAGCTGTATGTATTTGAACTAACGTATTCGGCATCTAATGCCGTAGTACTTCCGGTCGGGATAAATTCAAAGCTAGCGACATTGAAGCCGCCACTATTCGCTACAAAGCGAAGCGTCTTGTCCTCAGAGGACAGAATAACATTAGGAATTACCTTATCGGCGAGTATCGACCAGCTGCCAGTATTCGAAGCATAATAGTTTGGGGTCAATTTTACACCGTCTGCTTCAAAGTAAAAGTTCCCCCCAGTGGCACCATTTGCACCCTGGCGTACTTTGATCGTATACACACTGTCTTGCGCAATATCTACGGTGTATTGCATCCAATCGTCTGTATCCACCCAGCCCACACAGTAGCCATTGCTGTTTACGAAATCTGAGAATGCCTGCACATCTACCCCATCGTTTCTATACGTCCAGCCACTGTTCCAAGCAGGTGGAGGATTCAGCTGCATAGATTCAGTGTCGTAGTATGCTACTCCCAAAGGACCCATATCGTATTCTGAAGCATGAACAACACCCGGAATAGTGTGCTCCTTCCATGGCAATGCAGTAGGATCATAGATTTGTCTAAACATCGCATCGATGACCCCTCTATTATAGGTACAATTCTCAGCCTTCAAGTTGGTCGCTAGCTGCATGAGTGCAGCCGTAGCATCAGCAACAGACGGAGCACTCGCACTACCACTCCAATAATTCAACAATTGCTGGTACCCAAGATTTTTAGTGATGCTTAAAGGCGCATTAATGGTCTCTACCTTCTTCAATGGCCACCACGCCCAACCAACCCCTTCGGATTCCATGATGCTGATTAAACCCGTATACCAAGCATTCGAGTTTTCACCGGTTTCACCAAACCAAATAGGCACGTTGTACGTATCTCTTAAGTCCAAACCATACTGGATATCGGCCACACTATTTACCGGAGACCAATACTTATGGGGCGAGTAGGCCATGTTGTTGTCCCATGGCGGTGTCAATCCAGTAAATGTATTTGCAAACCAATTCCCTTCTATAAAAATGATGTGGTTCGTATCTACGGTTCTAATACTGTCCGTGATGTCTTCGTACAGATTTCTAAGCAACGTTCCACCTGGTAAATTCCAGTTGGGTTCGTTGATTAAGTCGTACCCGGCAATAGTCGTGTCTGTTGCGAACTTCTCCGCAAGCTTCTTCCAGAGCGCAACCGTCTTCGTCCTATTGTGTACGCTTTCCCAAAGCGAAGGCTTCGTAGGATCATAATCACTGATACCTTGATCGTAGCCCTGGCCACCCGGCGCGGCATGAAGGTCTAAAATGACATACAATCCTGCATCTTCTGCCCAAGTAACCACTGAATCTAAAAGATTAAATCCCTTAGTGAGCCAAGTATTTTGCCCAAGCACAGGTTCCTCTTCGATCGGCAGGGTAAAGAGATTATAATGCATGGGAACTCGAATGGTGTTGAAACCCCAAGCCGCCATGCTGTCTACATCTGCCTTGTTGAAATGGTTTTCTAGCCAAGCGTCGTAAAACGCCTGCGTTGCTGTAGCGCCAATAAGATCTTCAATGGTATCCTTAATCTTATGTTGCGGATTCGCGAATGAAGCAGTTTGAAGCATATAGCCTTCCTGAACCATCCAACCGCCTATTCCCATAGCACGAATAAGTAGTGTATCGCCTGATCCATCGACGATAGCCTTACCATTAGATTTTACGTATTGAGCGGAAACAAAGGTTGAAACCAATAGTGCCCCAAGAAGAAATAAGCGTTTCATGATGTGTAGTTGTGTAGCTACAAGATAAAAAAAACGAGGCGCTTCCCTTGGGAAGCAAACCTCGCTTTAATGATGCGCAGTTTTGGCAATCGGTAACACTTCTTCAAAGATGCGATAATTGCTTCAGGGCGTGTTATTTAAAGCAAGACAGTTGCCGGACAATTATATTTTTTGGATGAATTCATCTAGAGAATCGCCCTTTTCGAGGTCTAGTTTCTTCTTTAGACGGTATTTGGCTTTCTCAACAGCTGCCGGACTCACGTTGAGTACGTTCGCGACCTCCTTATTACTCATCTGCTGACGAAGCAAATAACTCAAACGAATCTCTCCTTTAGTCAAGGTTGGATACTCTGCTTTTAGCTTTGCAGAGAAGTCTTCGTGGAGCTCGCGGTAGTTACGCTCAAAATGGTCCCAATAGTTTTCACTTTGAAGCTCTCTGTTCAACTCCCTAGTCATACCCTTCAAAAACCTAAGAACCTCCTCTGATCGCCCTTTCTTCTCGCTTTCTTTCACCAAGCGCTCCTTAAAGGATTGAAGAAGTTCAAGACGTGAAGATGTCTTCAGTAACTGAAAGCTGAGTTCTGTCTTCTGTTTTTCCGTCTTTACCTCTAGCTCGGCCGCCCTTGCTTTTAAAAGCTCACGCTCAGTTTCTACAAGTTTTAGGCGCGTCAATCTGAATTTACGGTCCTGGAAGAAGAATACTGCTGCCCCCACCAAGAAAGTAATTACTACAAAGAGGATAAGCTTAAACCACCATTGCTGCCAGAAAAAAGCCTTGATGACAAAATCAAACGAAAGTACTTTGGGTGCTACGCCAGATTTCGTCGCTGAAATTTCAATCGTGTATTTACCTGGGTCAAGCTCTGATAAATCAATGATTCGTGAACCTTGAGGCAGTGTCATCCAGCGTTCGTCGTTTGAAGACAATCTGTAATGAAACAACACGCCTCGTTGAAAAGAAGGAGACATCAATTCAAAGGAAAACCTTATGGATTTTGTCCCTGCGTTAAAAGCAATGGGTTGGCGGACCTCATTAGTGTTTTTAATCAATTTTGCAGATTGCTTTTCATTGTCTGCATAGACATCAGTCAATAGCAGATCGGGAACCTCCGCAGTACGTATATCATTCACATTGACCACTGCTACGCCTTTGGTACCGCCTACATAAAGGTTTTCACCCTTAAGAACGAGTGATTTCCTATTTGGTAGCCCAATCTGTAATTCATCAATCTCACGGATGAGCTCGAATTCCCATTGGCCATCGATGTATTGTATGCGGCCTAGTCCTAGAGAGGTTGTTGCATAAATGTAATGCTCGCCGGTTGCTAACGCATAACAGTTCGTGTAGTCTGAATTTTTAAGTACTGTATCTAAAATTCCTTCTCGATAGGAAAGAATACCGGCGCCTTCTGTTCCGATAATCAATTGACCACCGTAAGAGCTTAGATCAAGCACACTGTTGTCTAATGCTACCGAGAATATTCCGCCGTTTCGATCTATAGAGTGTAGCCCTGTAAATTCAGACCCTACCCACAGCTCGCTACCGGTAAACTCAAGATCCATGATATTACGACCTACACGCCAAGGCACTTTAAATGGAGAAATAAACTCTTGTCCATTCCAATATTGCAGTCCACTCAAGGTGCCTATCCAAAGACTGTCTCCCCAGGTTTGCTCCATGGACCAAATGTTGCTATTCGCTAAACCAAAGGCGATACCGGAGCTCGCCAAGAAACGACGCTTAAGATTGCCTTGATCGTCCAAGACAAATAGCCCTTCAGATAGACTCCCGACCCAAAGTTCGTCGCCATAGGTTGCAAGGCTTGTGACAACGTCCGGCAAGACGGCAGGGTCTACCCTGCTCACTGTAACCTTTTCAGCATCTGTATTGTATCGAACCAAACCATCACCATCGTAACCTACCCAAAGACCATCGTGCTCAAGCAACGCAATCGAACTCTGCAATCCCGAATAAGCAAAGTCCTCATGCTTCGGCAAGGTTCTAACGATGCGCTCGCTTTTTGGAAGTACAGTAATTCCGGAATTGAACGTCCCTAACCAAAGTTGATCGGAGATGTCATAAATGCCATAGAATTGGTCTGACGCAAAGCCTAACTGTGGTTGGTACTTAGAATAGTGTTCGATGCGTCCATCAGTCGTTTTGTATAAGCCTTCTCCATCAGTGCTTACCCACAAATCTTCGCCGTCAAAATGAACATCCCGCGGACCGATTGGATCCAACGTCGCGTCCCTTTCAAAAGCACCTGAAGTTGTATTTAAACGAAAAAGTCCTTGATCTTCTACCCCAAATACAACATCGCCTCCTCGAACGTCAACCGATTTACGAAACGAACTAACCTCGCCATTAACTAGTGCGGAAAGGATGGTATTGTTCGACTGAAGTACGTATAACAATTTTGAACCCGTTGTAGCCATCCAAAGTGTGTCGCCTTGTTCGGCAAAATCGAAGCAAAATGCGATATCAGCACCATGAATTTTACCAATGAGCTGCTGCCAACGGTCCGCCCCAGGGCGTAGAAAATAGGATCCGTTTCCGCTTGTTCCTGCCCAAATAGTTCCATCCCTAGTTTCATATAAAGAGATGATGGAATAATTCGCTGGCAACTGCGGACATTTCTTGTCAGGACGCGCACTCAGATTGCTCAGATCCACACTCACAATCCCACCAAGTTGTAACCCGATATAAAGGATTGAATCTTGAGAGACCAACAAGCTCTGTACGTTGTTGGAACGGCGTTCAGTTGTAGAATCTAGAAAGGAAATGTTTGTTGCTTTTCCCTCGTTGTATCTGTATAAACCGTCCCTGGTTCCGATCCAGATAAACCCCCAAGGGTCCTGGACAATGTCATATACAGTTGGGTTGTTCAATCCCTGGCTTGCATCAATAAGGCGAGCCTCCTGGCTAAAGCCGGACAAGGACAGGACAAAAAGCAATAACGTGAGTAACCTTCGCATGTGCGCAAGGTACAAAATGAAAGGGGGACCCGAAACGGGTCCCCCTACACTTACTTACTAACCAAAAGGTAAGTGAATATTATTTCAAGGCTACACGTACAACCTTCTCAGTCATGCCGTTCTGTACACGTACGATGTACATACCGCGTGGTAGAGAAGCAACGTCTAGACGAGCCTCAGCGTCGAAAGTAGCTTCCATTACACGAGCACCAGTGATGCTGTATACTGCTACGTTAGAAGTAGTTCCAGTAGTGTTCTCGATGAACAATACATCAGATGCAGGATTTGGCTTAACTACGAATGAAGCAGCCTCCTCTTCGATACCGATGTTCGCACATGGACCACACTCTTCCCAACATTGAACGTCAAGAGTAGTATCAGCAGCACCAATCGTGATGAAACGGTTCGTGTAGATACCAGTAGTCAACGTACAAACTGAATCTGAAGTTGCTGGATCGAAGTTCTCTTGAACAGCCCAGCTATCAGCAGTGTACTTAAATTCGTAAGAACCTGGCAACAAAGACAAAGTAGCAGTGTAAACACCGTCACCGTCATCGTCAGACATCATGTCTGCATCACCAGACCATCCGTTCATCGTACCTGAAACGTAAGCAGTAGTGAACGTACCCAAGATTGAGTTACGGTCAGACTGGAATGTAACGTTTACTGGTGTCGGTGGAACTGGACAAGTACCGTCTGTAGTACACTCGCCGAAACAAGTCTTCAAGTGGAAGTCACCGTATAATGGCGAACCAGTTGAACGGTCGTTGTAGTTGTTAGGGTCACCACAAGGCTTACCAGCCAAGTTCTCTTTACAACCCCAAGATGGACAAGCACCGTTAGTGAATGTGAAGAATGAAGTGAAACCAGTGTCTTTAGCAACAGTGATGCTGTAGATACTATCACCGATTGGGTGCATTTCGTTATCACCTGGGTTACCGAAGTTACCACCACCAGCTAAGAATACACCAGTTGAATCAACTGCCTGGTAAGACATGTTCACTTGCATTGTCAAGTATACCTGACCTGCTTTAGCATCACAAGATTCCCATGCAACACCTGGAAGGATGGTATCACCTGTGAAGGCAGCGAAACGGTTTGTGTAGATACCAGTTGTTTTGGTACACGCAGAACCTGAAGTCAAGTTTTCCTGTCCTGTCCAACCGTCAAGAGTAAACTTGTACTCGATAGAGTCAGCAGTCAAAGGAAGAGTTACTGTCCAGATAGAATCACCATCTGCATCAGCCATAGGATTACAAGTACCACACCAGCTGTTAAAGTCACCGTTAAGGTTAACTGTGGTGTACGAACCTGAATAGTCACGCATATCAACGATAAACGTAACATCCTTTTGTGCGAAACCTAGCATAGGCAAGCACAACATCAATAAAGCGTAGATTTTTTTCATGTTAAGCATTTATTTATGGTTAGTAATTATTGAAAAACTCTAATATAATCCACCAGCATATACTGAGGGAATTGGGTTGAAGGGCCAACTGGACCAGGCCAGTTTCCTTCCACGGCAATATTCAAAATGAAGAAGAACTTCTGATGGAACGCACTCAAGTTACCGATATTCATCGAGTGGTAGAGCATGTTATCTCTGTACCATTTGATTGATGAACTGTTCCAAACGATAGAAAACACGTGGAACTCATCGTTGAACTTCTCTCCGTTCGGCAAACTAGTGTTGCCGCTGTACTCTGCATGAGAACCGTTATTAGACCAGTGAGCCGTACCGTACACCGTACGATCGTTGTACCCTTCGCCTCCAATAAGTTCCATGATATCAATCTCTCCACAAGTTGGCCAACCATCAGTACTGAAGTTGTCTCCAAGCATCCAAAGTGCCGGCCAAATACCTTGTCCATAAGGAACCTTAGCGCGAATATCAATACGGCCGTATTTGAAAGATTCTTTGCCTTGTGTCGTCATACGTGCAGAAGTAAACGGCGCACCTAAGTACGTCTCTTCCTTCGCTGTAATTCTCAAGAAACCTTGGTCAAGCTCTGCATTTTTATTTCCTGCTCTGTAGTACTGACTTTCGTTGTTACCCCAGCCAGACGCTCCGGTTTCAAAGTTCCAAGTAGCACCATCAATAGAGGTCCCGTCGAACTCTTCTTCCCAAACTAGCGTAAGACCAGAATAGCTGGACGGTGACGTATACCCAGTATTGTCGATTGGTGGTGCACCGTCATCATTTGTCAGAGTGATTTGAGCATAAGGAATAGGGGTAGTAACGTTAACAGGATTGCTGAATGAAACCCAAAGAGATTCGGTGTCTTCAGAATCCTCATCACCAAGAATCGTAATAGGAATAACTCCTACAGATTCACCCTTAGGAATGATTAATGTTCCTTGAGCAGCCTCGAAGTCGCTACCTTCATCAGCGCTTACCGCACTGGTTGTATAGTCGATCGATACTTCTCTCGGTGCTGCTTCCGTAAGATATACGTAGAAGTCAAGAACGTGCGTTCCATTGCCTTCGTCGATAATTACGTCCTCTGCACTTAATTGAGGAACGGAAGGTGCCTCGCAACTAGAAATTGCAAGGCCCATTCCGAAAATTAAACATACGTTTAAGAGTGTCTTCATGTATTCTCCTTATGATTCAGAGTAGAGTGTAAAGCGCCAGAGTCCTGGGCCAAAGTTTACTTCAATTTCCATGTAACGGTCACCAGCAACATCCGTCATAGACAGAATGTCGTAAGTAATCTCTGTCTGAGGTGTGCTTACCTCTGCACCATTAGCTACTTTGTGTAGACCTAAGAAAGCACCGGTACCAACCACCTTGATTTGATCCGGGTGATCGTTGTTCGCTGGAATTACCTGGTAACCGTGCGTACCGCTCTTCCAGCCTTCCAAAGTACCAGTGAGCATGTTTTCATTGAAACATCCTTCTGGCGAGAAGCCGAAGATTGGTTCGCCCCAGAAATCTCCGTTGGCATTGTACACCATATCACCGTCTGCTGTGAAAGTCCATTCGTCGTTGTAAGTACATGGACGACCGTTAGCCGCGCCGTTTCCGTCGATAGCCCACCACGTAGCGCCGTCGGTAGAACCTACCCACAAAGAGCCTGCTTGAGGAGCGAGCTTCCATGTTCTTTCGTCACATTCAGTTAACCACTCAATGGCACCAACACATGGAGGTGGACCTTCTTTAAAGATCTCTACAGTACCCGTTGCGGTTGCAGATCCCCCTTGGTTAAAGACAGTGTGTTTTACATTGTAAACACCGATAGAACCGATGAATACATCAACAGTCTCACCTGTGTATGTTCCAACGCCTTCAATCTCCCACGAGAATAGGAATGGATCTCCGGTTGAATTTGATGTAAACTGTACATTGTTACTATCAATGTATGTCATTGTATAGTCCGCTTGAGGCAAAGCTCCAAGCTCTGTATGACCAGCTTCACTCGGCTCACACGCAATGAAACCAACGGCTAGTACTGCGAATAATGCGATTCTCTTCAACATAATTCTAAATTTTAGTATCCAGGATTCTGGGTTAATACTCCTTGACTCGCGTCAATCTCTTGCTGAGGGATCGGTAGGTATTGGTGTGTTGACAACACGAAACCTTGATCTCCTAAGACCTCTGTCGCTTTACCTGTTCTAAGCAAATCGAAGAAACGGTGTCCTTCAGTCGCAAGCTCAAATCTGCGCTCCTCGTAGATGTCTTCCAACAAATCAGAACCAGTTGAAGACACAGGAGACAAGCTTACACGACCACGTACTTGGTTGAGGTATGAACGAGCTGTTCCTTCTGAACCGCCGCTACGAACCAAACCTTCTGCAGCCATCAATAGAACATCTGCGTATCTGATTTCACGAATATTATTACCCCAGTTCAATGCTGGATCACCGTCAGGTGCAACATTAGAAGCAATAGGAGCATACTTTCTCATGAAGTAACCTGTGTTTTGGTAACCCGGTGTGTATTCTGCACCTGGAAGAGAGGCAGCATTGATAATCGTCTGTCCGTAACGTGGATCGTTGGCCATATCAGCCTGCAACTCTGTAGAAATAGGACAGAATCCCCAACCAGTAGCATATGTCGGTCCGTTGTAGTCACGCATACCGATGAATTGAACACCTACGTTACCTTCACCGCCACCCCAGCCGAATGAACCCCAGTCAGATGCTGAGTTTTCGCTGTACGTGATTTCAAAAACACTTTCCGAAGACCACTCGCCTTCTTTTGTCCATAGGTCTGCGTAGCTCGATAGCAATTGGTACTCACCAGAGTTGATTACGTCCTCACACAATGAAGCAACTTGGCTCATTTTAGACTCGTCGTTCTGGAACAAGTATACACGAGCAAGTAATGCTTGTGCTGCACCTTTAGTTACACGACCCAACTGGTTTTCAGAAACTGAAGTTGGCAATACACTAATTGCATCCTCAAGATCAGAGATGATCAACGGGTAGATGCTTTCTGGACCTACCTGCTCTACAGTGTAGTATTCAGAAGCTCCTAGCGTATGGTCAATCAATGGCACGTTTCCAAATAGGCGAACCAAATCGAAGTAGAATTTCGCACGAAGGAATTTAGCTTCACCTTTAGTTCTTACTCTAAAAGACTCTGCTGCTTCCTCTATACCGTCAATCTTCTCCAAGTATAGGTTAGCTCTGTAGATGCCTTTGTAGCACTTTCTCCAAAAACCACGTTGAGGACCTAGGTTAGGTGTCAACGTGAAGTTGTCGTAAGCAACCCATGAAGGCTGATCCGACGCATCGCTACCTCCTGCATATGTATCGTCAGAAGCAACATTCTGCAAGAAGCGGAACATGGTGAATCCGTACTGATCGTTCCACTGAAGAACATCATAGATACTTACCAAAGCTTCAAAAGCCTGGTCTTGATTTTGGTAATAGTTCACCTCCAATACACGACCTACAGGACGCGTATCTAGAAAGTCCTTAGAACAAGAACCCAATACTAGGGTCAGCGCCAGCGTGAGGCTTACCCAAATGCTTTTTGTGTGGTTTAACTTATTCATGTTTTATTTATTTAAATGTGATGTTCAAACCGATTGTGTTTACTCTCGCTTGAGGGTAAATACCGCGGTCAATACCTAGACCTGCACCAATTTCTGGATCAAATCCACTGTACTTCGTAAACGTTAATAGGTTGGTACCTGCGTAGTAAATGCGCATTTTTCTCAATCCTATTCTTTCAGCTACTGATCCTGTGATGTTGTAGCCCAATTGAAGCGATTTCAAACGGAAGAAACTACCATCTTCAACGTAGAAGTCAGAACTACGAGCGAAGTTTTTGTTTCTGTCGTCGAAGGTTAGACGAGGGTAAGTATTTGATGTACCTTCTCCAGTCCAACGGTCAATAGCAGTTGCAGGCATGTTTGATGTTGGTAGATCGTATCTACGCGTCGCGTTGTAAATGTCATTGCCAAATACACCTTGACCGAATACGTTCAAATCCCAATTCTTGTACTGAATATCTAGCGTAATACCTGCAGTCCAGTCCGGAGTTGGGTTACCAATCATTGTTCTATCGTCAGCATTGATTTGTCCGTCACCGTTTACGTCAACAAAACGGAAATCACCTGGCATTGCACCTGGCTGGATTGTATCACCAGTAGAAGAAGTGTATCCATATACTTCATCCATGTTCTGGAAGATTCCGTCTGTCTGGTAACCGAATAGGTAACCGATTGGCAGACCTTCTGTGATACGTGTGATCTCAAGACCCTGTGGTCCCCAGCCTGCACCTGTCAAGTATCCTGCGTCGTTACCGATAAGAACAACCTCATTTCTAATGAAACTTACGTTACCACTTACACCAATAGCAAAGTCCTTGCTGTAAGTTCTGTCGTAACCGAATTCCATGTCGATACCTTGGTTCAACATAGAACCAACGTTCGCTGTAGAAGGATCGTTACCAATGTAATCTGGTAGAGGTGGACGTGTCTTCATGTCGTTTGTTTTACGGTTGAAGACATCAAAACCAAATACCAAGTAGTCGTATGCACGAATCTCAGCACCAACGTTCAACTGTGCAACGCTCTCCCAACGCAAATCAGGGTTAGCTACCTGTGCAGGTGTTGTACCGTTTGTTAGGATTTCGTTTCTACCAAAGGTGTATGAACGACCACCAATAATTGTTGAAGCGTATTCTAGCGAACCAGCAGCATCACTACCGTTCAAACCATAACCCGCCTTCAACTTCAACTGGTTGATGTTATCATATACCCAGAAGTCTTCCTTGTGCAGGTTCCAACCGGCAGAAAGTGATGGGAAGTAACCCCAACGGTAGTTCTGTCCAAATCGAGAAGAAGCATCTGCACGCAATACTGCGGTGGCAACATATTTACCATCGTAGTCGTAGTTCGCACGAGCAAAGTATGATTCAATAGCATAGCGCTCCCACTTACCACCGTACACTTGCTCAGAGAGCTCGTTTCTGGCGTAATCAATAGTTGCATCTTGGAAATCTTGTGTAGGAACATCGCGCTTATTACCGCCGATGTATCTACCGTTCACTTCCTGAGCACTGTGGCCCGCGAGGTAGCTCATGTTGTGCTTACCAACACTGTGGCTGTAGGTGATTGTATTGTCCCAAATCCAAGTGAAACCTCTATTGAAGCTTGAGTATACGTTGTTCGTATCCAATAGGTTGGTTGCATTCAAGTAGTGCGACGGAGTGAAACCTTCGTTACCCCAGAATGCGAGGTCGATACCCATACTAGAACGCGCTTTCAATCCTGGAAGGATTTCAAACTCCGCGTACGTATTGTTTACAATCTTATCAGCCCATCCGTAGTTATTAATGATGCTGTATGCTGCAACTGGATTCACGATCTCAGAAGTTACACGGTTTGAAATACCATAGATACCGCCTTCGTCACGAACCAAATTACCTCTCAATACACCGCCTGATGAATACGGCGCTGAAGCCAAGACCGTTGGGTCTGTTTCGTAAAGTGGTGTCAAAGGATCAATGTTGAGTGCGCGACCTAGTGGTGAACCCCACTCAGTATTCTCAGCAACACCGTTGCTTTGATTGTGCGTATAGGCAACGTTCCAACCAACTGTCAAACGGTCGTTAACATTAGTAATAGTATTCAAGCGTGCAGCAAGACGCTCGTAGTACGATTTGCCTTCTGCAACGATACCTTCTTGGTTGAAGTTACTTACAGAAGCGTAGTACGAACCTTTATTTGTTGCACCAGCGATGCTTACATCACTGCTCTGCATAATTGCATTCGGATTGAATACATGGCTTTGCCAATCTGTACCCTCACCGTACTGTGCTGGGTTGTCGTAAATTTTTGGCTGACCAGCTGCTGCTGACATCTCGTTCATCAGCGTAGCGTATTCCGTAGCATTCAATACTGGAATTTTCTTCCATGGGTTTTGAACACCCGTGTATGAAGATACCTTCACCTCCATTCCACGTGCCTTTGAACCGTTTTTCGTAGTAACGATAATTACACCGTTCGCACCACGAGCACCGTAGATTGCAGCAGAAGCAGCATCCTTAAGTACCTCGATAGTTTCGATGTCACCAGGGTTCAAGAAGTCAATACCTCCTCCGATGATTACTCCATCAACAACGTAAAGTGGGTCAGAACCGTTGATAGAAGACGTACCGCGAATACGAATTACCGAACCTGAACCCGGTTGACCTGAACTCTGAACAACACTTACCCCAGAGGTACGACCTTGGAGTGCGGTTTCGATACGTGGCAATTGAAGGTCTTCAAGATCCTCTGATTTCACGCTGGAGATCGCCCCTGTTACGTTTGATTTTTTCTGTACCCCATAACCAACAACAACGACCTCATCTAGAGTAGATGCAGCTTGATCGTAGCTTAGTTTTGTGGTAATCTGCTTGTTGTCAGAAAGCGTTACAGTTTTGCTTTCGTATCCAACGAATGAAATAGATACTTGCGTTCCTTTCGCAACGTCTAGACTCCAGCGGCCGTCCATATCCGTCATAGCAGATTTTTGGCCAGCGTTTACAACTGCACCTGGCAAAGGCGAGTTGTCCGCCGCATCTAGTACTACCCCTTTGTACTGAGCGCTCATCGTAAACGAAGAAAGCACAAGAACAAATGTTGCAGCAAGCGACATTAAGTGTTTGTTGTTAATCATAATCGACCGATAGTTATTTTAAAAGTGTTCGATGTACACTCAAAAGTCTTGAATAGTAATTAGGTATACAACCACCCTTACCGGACAAAAACCGGACAGAATTGTTCATTTTCGCCACAAAGTCAATAAAATTAATGCCTGAGAGGACCGGACAGGGTCCAAAATGGGACATTTAGACGGTGAAATCGTCCAAATCTCGACGGTCTTTCTTCGTAGGTCTACCTAACCCCTTTTTACGGGTTACATTACGTGCTAAACGCAAAAATTCTTGCTTATCTAGCTCATCCTGAGGGGTAATGTCCTTTATTAAGTCTTCTACGAACTTCGCACCAACCCGACTCTTGGGAATGGACAAAACCTCAAAGACTTGGTCAAATCCATGACGTTTAATTGTGATTTCATCTCCTACTTTGATTTCACGCGAAGCTTTGACTGGTAGTTCATCCATTAAAACACGCCCAGAGCGCACATTCTCGCCAGAGAGACTGCGGGTTTTGAATAATCGGACACACCAAAGAAATTTGTCAATTCTCATCAGAGCAAATTTGAAACATTTCGGGTATTTTAAGGCCTCATTAACACCTAAATATGAAAAGTAACATTTTCGCGGCCGCATTGTTGGGAGCTGCAACCTTAATCGCCTGTAATAACAGCACTTCGGAAGCTACTACGGAAGAAACGCCACAGACTATGGAAACCTACAAGAAAGGGTATCAACTCTACACCATTCGCGAAGAAATGGTCAGTGATTCAGCTATCGAGGCTGCATTGCATGCGACCAAAGAGATGGGCTATGTACAAGTAGAGTCCTTTGGCTACATGCAGGGCACGTTCTTTGGACAAAGTCCAGAGCAATTTAAAAAGACCATAGATAGCGCTTCATTGAGTTCACCTAGCGGGCATTATATGCCTATGCAATTGGCCATGAACGAGGTGGGTCCTTTGGACACTTCTACCATTGCGGATATTTTGGATGCTGCAGAGGCTTTGAATCAAAAGTGGGTGATTATACCGTGGATGAGCGATGCATGGAGAAACGCCGAAGGTTACGCGCATTTGGCGAACTACATGAAAGCGTTAAGCGCGGCATGTAAAGAGCGCGGCATGATCGCCGCTTGGCACAATCATGAATTTGAATTCCAACCACTCGAAGACGGCACGGTTCCTTACGACTATCTTATTGAGAATTTAAAAGGAGAAGGTGTGGTGTTCGAAATGGACGTTCACTGGGTGGCTTTTGCCGGAGAAGATCCTGTTAAATGGTTCGAGAAATACCCTGGTATGTTCCCATTGTGGCACGTAAAAGATTTCGCTGCAGACACTTTGACTCAGGTTCCAGTAGGTCAAGGAGTCATTGATTGGGAACGTGTTTTCGCCAACGCTGAACTAAGCGGTATGCAACACTATTATATAGAGCAAGATGTTTGTAGTGCAGACCGTGCATTAGATTGCTTGAAAGAGAGCATTGACTGGGCGGCAGAACAAGCCTACATGGAATAAGCAAAGAACTATACCCAAATACAACCTACTTATGTACGGAGAATTAAAGGACCACTTGCAAAGAGAATTGGCCGATATAGAAACAGCTGGCCTGTTCAAAAGAGAGCGCATTATTACCACTCCTCAGGATGCGGTAATTAAAACCACTGAAGGAGCCGAGGTCTTAAACTTCTGTGCCAATAATTACCTTGGACTTAGTTCACATCCACGAGTGCTTGAGGCCGCGCACAAAACGCTCGACACACACGGTTTTGGTATGAGCTCAGTGCGCTTTATTTGTGGTACCCAGGACATCCATAAGGAGCTCGAAGCGAAGATTGCAGAATTCCTTCATACAGAGGATACCATTCTATATGCTGCTGCTTTTGATGCAAACGGCGGTGTATTTGAACCCCTCTTAACTGCTGAGGATGCCATTATTTCGGACAGCTTGAACCACGCCTCAATTATCGATGGGGTTCGCTTGTGTAAGGCAGCGCGTTATCGCTACGCCAACAATGATATGGCAGATCTTGAAAAGCAACTTCAAGCTGCTGAAGGTGCCCGATTCAAAATCATCGTCACCGACGGTGTCTTCTCGATGGACGGCTACGTGGCACAATTGGATAAAATTTGTGACCTCGCCGATAAGTATGATGCTTTGGTGATGGTGGACGAATGTCATGCCACTGGATTCATTGGTAAAACTGGTCGAGGAACTGTAGAGCTTAAAAACGTATTGGGTCGTGTGGATATCATTACTGGAACTCTGGGCAAGGCTTTGGGCGGTGCCATGGGTGGTTTTACCACGGGACGCAAGGAGATAATTGAGATGCTGCGTCAAAAATCAAGACCGTATTTGTTCTCGAATTCTTTAGCACCAACCATTGTCGGTGCCTCTATCGAGGTCTTTAACCTTCTTAGCGAAAGCACTGAGCTTCGTGATAAGCTAGAGTGGAACATCAACTACTTCAAAGAAGGAGTAAAAGCTGCAGGGTTCGATTACAAAGATGGGGATAGCGCCATCGTACCTATTATGTTGTACGACGCTGCGCTCAGCCAAAAATTTGCAGATCGATTGCTCGAAGAAGGCATCTATGTCATTGGCTTCTTCTACCCTGTAGTTCCCAAAGAGCAAGCGCGCATCCGTGTACAGTTAAGTGCCGGACACGACAAAGCACATTTAGACCGTGCTATTGCTGCGTTTACGAAGGTGGGTAAAGAGCTTGGCGTACTAGAAAACTAATTTTAACACCTTTTTTAGCGTCTTACACTGTAGTGAGGTAAACACTCTAAGCAGGGAGGCGTTACTTTTACAGCTTCAATAAAGAGCTTTACAGCATGCTGATCCAAATCGCACAGTTCCTATTGGGACTTTCTCTACTTATCGTTATCCACGAATTCGGGCACTTTTTACCGGCCAAATACTTTGGCATTAAGGTGTCAAAGTTCTACCTCTTCTTCGATTACAAGTTCTCCCTGCTGAAAAAGCAGATTGGCGAAACCGAATGGGGTATTGGTTGGATACCACTGGGCGGATACGTAAAGATTGAAGGGATGGTAGACGAAAGCATGGATACCGAAAACCTCAGTGAAGAGCCTGAAGAGTGGGAATTCCGCGCGAAACCGGCTTGGCAGCGCATCATCGTTTTGACGGGTGGTGTGTTCATGAACTTCCTTACGGCGTACTTTATCTATGTATTCCTCTTAATGGGTTATGGCAAGGATTATTTGCCAAACGACTCTTTGGTTAATGGAATCTGGACCAATGAAATAGGTCTAGAGATGGGTCTTGAAAACGGGGATAAGATTCTTAGAATTGGTGATTATACACCAGAGAGCTACAGCGAAACTGCGCTGGAAATCTTGTTGAGCCAAGGAGAAGATTTAGTGGTTGAAAGAGACGGCCGCGAAGTGCGCATTCCTATCGCTGTGGAATTTATTGAGGAAATGATCAAGGACAAGAAGTTCCCTGGACTTATCAAGCCAAGGATGCCGTATGTCGTTGGTTCCTTCGCAGAAAACAGCTTTGGAGAATCCTTAGGACTGCAGGTGGGAGACAGTATTGTAGGCTTGAATGGCCAAGAGATGTTGTTTTTCGACCAATACAAAACCGTCTTACCGGATTACGCAGGGGAAGAAGTAAATCTTGCCTACTACCGCGACGGAAAGGCGGATACTTTGACATTTACACTACCTGAATCGGGTCGTTTGGACGTCTACAATACCACTGCGGTATTCAAATACTATGAGATTAAAAACAAGAAATACAGCTTCGCTTCAGCCCTTAGCGGTGCTGGTGATGAGGTTGCTGCTAAGTTGGACGGATACATTCGTCAGTTTAAACTCATCTTCAATCCGAAAACCGAAGCATATAAGGAAGTAGGTGGTTTCTTGACCATTTTACAGCAGTATGAAAAAGCTTGGGATTGGAGACACTTCTGGGAGTTTACTGCCTTCCTAAGCATCATGCTAGGGTTCTTGAACATCTTGCCAATACCAGCGCTTGATGGCGGCCATGTGGTCTTTACTGTAATCGAAATGATAACCGGGAAGAAGCCTTCGATCAAGGTACTTGAGATTGCACAGATGATTGGATTCTTCTTGCTACTTGCGCTGCTCATTTTCGCCAACGGAAACGATGTAATCCGTGCATTATTTGGATAAATGAACAGAAGTCAGGCCATATACGAGCATCTTGGAAGGGTCAAGGATCCTGAGATTCCAGTATTGAGCCTGCACGATATGGGTATCCTTCGTGGCGTTGATGTCCTCGATGATAATGACGCCCGATTTAAGGATGCCATGGAAGCGTTCCAAAGCGCTCATCCAGATGCCCCGGAAGAGAACGCACGTTTCATTTATAAAATCACCATCAGTCCCACCTATGTGGGCTGTCCAGCGATGGACCGCATGGAACAGGATATTCGAGAGGCCATGTACGTCATGCAACTCCCCTTCGTAGTAGAACAACAGCTTCAACCTTCGTGGACCACAGATTGGATTTCTGAAGAAGGGCGCAAGAAAATGGAGGACTATGGCATTGCACCACCGGTCAAGGAAAGTGCCGACAAACGCGTGTTGTTTGCGGAAGCTCCAAAAGTGAATTGTCCCAAATGTAAAAGTGATGATACGCGCATGTTAAGCAGGCATGGAAGCACAGCATGTAAGAGCCAATATGCCTGCAATTCTTGCTTGGAGCCCTTTGAATACTTCAAGTGTCTTTAAGTTCGGGCGAAAGGCCGTAAATTAGAGCACCCAAATACATCACAGAAATGCCCAAAAGCCCGACCATTCCATGGTTCAAAGCCTACAAGCTCATGGCCACCGCCAAGAGTATGGCTGAATTGTACGAGCGCGAAAAGGACACTACCTCTAAATATGTACACGCCACCAGCCGCGGACACGAAGCTGCACAGTTGGCTTTGGCCCTGCAGCTAGAGCCAAAGGACTACGTTGCGCCGTACTACCGAGACGATAGTATTCTGTTGGGTATTGGGATGACCCCAAAAGATTTGATGCTTCAGCTTCTGGCTAAAATTGACGACCCTTTTTCAGGAGGTCGTACCTATTACAGCCACCCTTCGCTGAAGGACGATGATAAGCCAAAAATCCCTCACCAGAGCTCGGCAACCGGAATGCAAGCCATTCCAACTGCTGGCGTTGCTATGGGTATTCAATACCGAGAGAATCAAGGCCTGGTTTCTGAAGAAGAAAAAGGTGCAATTGCTGTGTGCAGCATTGGCGATAGTGCGATGACCGAGGGCGAGATTTCCGAAGCGCTCCATATGGCCGCCTTAAAGCAGTTTCCACTGCTCATGTTTGTTCAAGACAACGGTTGGGACATCAGCGCGAACCGAGAAGAGGTGCACCACAGCAATGCAGTAGAATATGCCAAGGGGTTCACAGGCATAGAAACGAGAGACCTCAATGGTTCAAGTTTCAAAGAGTGTTATGAAGCCCTAGAAGAAGTCATTGAAATCATGCGTACTGAACGCAGACCATTCTTGGTTCGTTGTGATGTACCGCTACTTAATCACCACACCTCCGGCGTTCGTAAGGAATGGTACAGAGACGATTTGGAGGAGGCCGCAAAGCGCGATCCATATCCGGTGCTTCGTCAGGAATGTGTAGAAGCGGGCATTAGCGAAAAAGAATTGGACCAATGGGAAAAGGAAGCACAGGCTTTTGTGGAAGCACAATACAAGGATGCCTTGAGCATGCCAGACCCACAACCCGAGGATCTGTTTAATCACCAGTTTGCCCCTACTCCAATCACCGAAGAAAAAGGCGAACGCGCACCAAAAAACGCAGAACCCACTGTGATGGTGGATGCGGCCCTCTTTGCCATCAAAGAGCTCATGGCTGAGCATCCAGAAGCCCTCCTCTACGGTCAAGATGTTGGCGGCAGGTTAGGCGGTGTATTCCGTGAGGCAGCCACATTGGCCCAAACTTTTGGCGACGAGCGCGTCTTTAATACCCCTATTCAAGAGGCCTTTATCATAGGGTCAACCGTGGGGATGGCAGCCGCCGGACTAAAACCGTTTGTAGAAGTTCAGTTTGCCGATTACCTGTGGCCCGGGATGAACCAATTGTTCACTGAAGTCAGCCGCAGTTATTACCTCAGCAATGGAAAATGGCCAACGAGCACAGTCATTCGCGTGCCTATTGGCGCCTACGGCTCTGGTGGACCGTTCCACTCTTCTTCCATCGAAAGCGTGGTAACTAACATTCGTGGAATCAAGATCGCTTACCCTTCTACCGGGGCCGATTTAAAAGGCCTCATGAAAAGTGCCTATTACGATCCAAACCCTGTGGTCATCTTTGAACACAAAGGGCTGTATTGGAGCAAAATTCCGGGTACTGAGGGTGCTAAAACTCCTGAACCTAGTGCTGATTATGTTATTCCGTTCGGAAAGGGACGAATGGCGCTTGAAGCCGCTCAGGAAAAGGTGGAAAATGGTGAAGCTGCTGTTGTTATTACTTACGGAATGGGCGTGTATTGGGCGCAGAAAGCTGCTGAAGAGTTTAATGGCAAAGTCAGTATTGTTGATTTGAGAACCTTGGCTCCTTGGGATCGAGACCTAGTCATGACACAAAGTCGGAAACACGGCCGCGTTCTGGTGCTCACCGAGGAAAGCGCAACCCCATCTTTTGCAGGGGCCCTGCAAGGTGCTGTACAGTCGGATTGTTTCGAAAGTTTGGATGCGCCTGTGATGCTCTTGGGCAGTGAAGATGTGCCTGCAATCCCACTCAACGGCACGCTGGAACACGCCATGCTTCCTAATGCGGAAAAAGTGGCTGCGAAGCTCAGAGAATTGCTCGAATATTAGCCGCGGGTTATCCGGCAAAAAATCGGTATTTTAGTCGCTCAAAATTCAAGCAAATGAGCACAGCATTTCTAGGGATCATGGGTCCCAACCAAATGATTTTGATTCTTGTAGTCGTATTGCTTTTGTTCGGTGGTCGTAAGATCCCTGAGCTAATGCGCGGACTAGGTCGTGGCGTGAAGGAATTCAAGGACGGCGTAGCAGACGACGAAAACACAGAAGATTCTAAGGAATAAGCCCGAAATCATTCGATTATGAGCAGCACTGCACAAGCGGTTGAGACTTTTTTGTCCAAAATTGAGCAAACCAAAGATCTAAACATCTTCTTGGAAGTATGGGCCGACGAGGCGCGTGACAAAGCGCAGCAAGTCGACGAAAAGATCGCTCAAGGAACAGCAGGAAAGTTGGCCGGTATGGTCATCGCGCTGAAGGACAACATCTGTTACCGCGGCCATAAAGTGAGCGCTGCCTCGAAGATTTTAGAAGGCTTTGAAAGTCAATTCTCTGCCACAGCCGTAGAACGTCTTCTGGCAGAAGACGCTGTTTTTATTGGACGCACCAACTGTGACGAATTCGCCATGGGATCGGCCAATGAAAACTCCGCTTTCGGCGCAGTGAAGAATCCCGTTGACCCAACAAAGGTTCCAGGTGGATCTTCGGGCGGATCCGCAGCCGCAGTAGCCGCAGGTCTCTGCCACGTTGCTCTTGGTTCGGACACCGGTGGTTCTATCCGTCAACCCGCAGCATTTACTGGAACGGTAGGTTTTAAACCTTCGTACGGCAGAATTAGCCGCCACGGCTTGATCGCTTATGCCTCAAGCTTTGACCAGATTGGTCCATTTGCTGCCAACGTTGCAGATGCCGCTAAGGTTATGGAAGTGATGGCCGGTGCGGACGATTTCGACGCTACAGCCATGCAACAACCCATGGCTCCTGCATCAAAAGAAGCTCCAAAGAAAGTAGCTTACCTGAAAACCGCCGTAGACCACCCAAAGGTGGATGCAAGTATCAAGAAAGCCTTCCAAGCTCAGCTTGAATTGCTCGAAAATGCGGGCTGTATTGTAGAGCCTGTAGAATTTGACTTACTGGATGCGCTTGTTCCCGTGTACTACATCCTCACTACAGCTGAAGCAAGCTCTAATCTCGCTCGTTTCGACGGTGTTCACGCAGGATTCCGTGCGGAAGATGTGAGCGATCTAGAAAGTGTCTACAAGAAAAGCCGCAGTGCCGGTTTCGGTAAAGAGGTGCAACGCAGAATTATGCTCGGTACGTTCGTATTGAGTGCAGGATATTACGACGCATACTTTGGCAAGGCGCAAGCAGTTCGCCGTATGGTGAAGGAATGGACAGATAAGACTTTGAGTGAATACGATGTATTGCTTTGTCCTACGACGCCTTCTACCGCCTTTGAACTGGGCCGCGAGGTAAGCGACCCAACAGTGAACTACCTCGAAGATATTTTCACGGTTCAAGCCAATATTGCCGGTACTCCAGCCGTTAGTATTCCTATCGGTGTGGATCCAAAAGGGCTCCCTATCGGGCTTCAAGTGATGGGTGCAAACGGTTCAGATATGGACACGTTGGCCATCGCAGCATGGATTCAAAAGCAATAAAAATGCGCACATTCTCTCTAGTCTTTGCCGGCCTACTGGCCTTCTCTGCCTTTGGACAAGAAACGGCAGTAGATTCCTCCGTAGTGGTGGCCGATTCCATCCTAGCTCCCCCCACAGATTTAGATTCAGCAGCCTTACATGCACTCGACGAGCGACTAGCGAGATTGGACAGTGAACACCTCATGTTTGCCTTCCACAGCCTTCCTGAAGTAGATACCATTAGCCCATTGCCGTTAACGGATAGTGTTTTCGAATACTACATGGCAGAATTGGACGCGCGAACACCTTTTGAAATGGCGTACAATCCTGTTGTCAAGCGCTACCTGGAACGTTACCTCAAATATGGGACTGCACGCTTATCGCGAATGATGGCCCACGGACAGTACTACTTCCCAATGTTTGAAGAGCACCTCGACAAGTACGACATGCCCCTCGAGATCAAATATCTTGCAGTAGTAGAAAGCGCGCTCAACCCCAAGGCACGCTCGTATGTTGGGGCGACAGGTTTATGGCAATTCATGTACGGAACTGGGAAACTGTACGACCTCAAGGTCAACAGCTATGTCGACGATCGCAACGATCCCTTAAAAAGTACCGAAGCTGCTTGTCAGTACATGCTCAAGATGTACGATGTCTTTGAAGATTGGAACCTCGTACTCGCGGCTTATAATTCAGGGCCAGGTAATGTCCGTAAGGCCATTCGCCGCAGCGGAGGTAAAACGTCCTACTGGGAAATTCGCCCCTTCCTCCCTCGAGAGACCTCTGCCTACGTCCCGCTCTTTATCGCAGCGACCTATGCGATGGAATACGGCCATCTCTACGGCATAGGTCCCGCAGATATTCCAGTGTACTACATGGAGACCGACACGGTACGTATTACCCAGCAAATACATTTCAAGCAGATTCAAGATGAATTGGGGGTAGATGAAGCTTTGATGGAATTTTTAAATCCGCAGTACAAGTACAAAATTGTACCGGTAGTTAAAGGTCAAGATTACTT
>WTIZ01000033.1:45843-52420 GCA_011525035.1 Cryomorphaceae bacterium
GAGCGAGCAGCATGCCGGATTTCACCCAGATGAACGAGCGGACTGTACACCGCGTAAAGAGTGGTGAAACCTTGGGACACATCGCAGGGAAATACGGCGTTAGAGTCAGCGAAATTAAACGCTGGAACGGCTTGAAAAGCGATATGATTCGCGTGGGTCAGCGCATTGTGGTTTACCCAAGACGACTCTAGATTCGCACCGGACCTTTTGGCTTACTTTTTGACTACTTTAGAGCAAATACTTCTGCTATGACTCGTAAACTCTTCTCACTTCTAACGCTCGCTTTTGTCGTTTCAATGACCTCGTGTTCCTCGACAGAAGAAGGCAGTGGCCCAAAGAAAGATACACGCATCTTGCCTCCTTCGAGCGGTACACACAGTGAACTGTTGTTGGTGATGCCGGACGAGTTGTGGGAAGGTCCTGCGGGAGAAGCGTTCCGTGAAATTTACCTCGCGGATCAAGAGGGTCTGCCGCAATCGGAGGCCTACTTTGATGCTTCACGCGTCGAACCAAAAGACGTCAACAAGATCTTGCAGAAGACCAAGAGCATCATGTGGGTGGAGAAGAGCGACACCTCCTTCGTGAAAATGCAGAAAGACCTGTGGGCACGTCCGCAGCGCATTGTTCGTCTCACTGCGCCAACAGAGAAAGCCATTACCAAAGAAATTAAGAGCACTGCCAAGCAAGTGATCGATGCGTTTCAGCAGCACGACATGTCTGTGATCCAAAGCAGATTGCGCAAGAGCGCCTATGCGTATACGCACGAGAACCTGAAGAAAATTGGCATTAAAAGCATGCTGCTTCACAAAGGATTCGATCCTACCCTGGACAAGGAAGAGTTGAAAATTTTTGCAACGAAAACTGTAAAGACCATTCAGTACGTCATTGTGAGCGAGCGCCCGATGACTGAAGGTATGGTGAGCGTCGATGATATCATCGCCCACCGCGATAGCATTGGAAAGAACTACTTTGAGGGCACCCATGAAGGTTCTTACATGGAAACCGAGCTGATGATCCCACCGTCTATTGAAACTACCGAAATCAGTGGGATGTTTGCGCTTGAAACACGCGGCTTATGGCGTATGGAGGGTGATTTCATGGGCGGACCGTTCCTTTCCTACACCATCTACGACGAGAAAAACGATCGTATCCTAACGGTTGAAAGTTTGCTTTATGGGCCTACCGCGAAAAAGCGCAATGTGGTCCTAGAAATGGAAGCGATGATGCGTTCCATCAAGCTGTAAAACTGAGGTTAAAATCGGTTGACCAAAAGCATTTAGTGCAGTACCTTGGGGGTAAACCCAAGAAGCATGATACTCACCAGCATTGCGGATGGTGTAATGACCATCACCTTTGACCGACCGGATAAATTCAATTCCTTCAATAGAGAATTAGCCCTAGGCGTTCAAGCGGCCCTGAAGCAAGCGGCTGATGATGCTGCCATTCGTTGCGTGGTCATTACCGGCAACGGGAAAGCATTCTGTGCGGGGCAAGACCTCTCTGAGGCTATTGACCCAAACGGTCCAGAGCTCAGTACCATCGTTAGTGAGCATTACAACCCCATCATTGTGGCCATTCGCAAGCTGCAGAAACCCGTAATTGCTGCGGTCAATGGCGTCGCAGCAGGTGCTGGAGCGAACATCGCACTGGCGTGTGATATCGTTGTAGCGCACGAAAAGGCCAGCTTCATTCAGGCCTTTAGTAAAATTGGTCTCATACCAGATAGCGGAGGTACCTTCACCTTACCTCGATTGGTAGGGTTCCAGCGTGCTAGTGCGTTAATGATGACTGGCGATAAAGTTCCCGCCAATCAAGCCTTGCACATGGGCATGGTTTACCAGGTCTTTACCGAAGATGAATACGAGGGACAAGTCCGCAGCTTAGCGCTAAAGATGGCACAGATGCCTACCAAAGGACTAGCGCTCACCAAGGCCGCACTGAATAAAGCCTACGGGAACGACTTGCAACAGCAACTTGAACTCGAAGAAACACTGCAAGTTCGTGCGAGCAAAACGCATGATTTTAATGAAGGCGTACAGGCATTCTTAGAGAAGCGTGCACCTGAATTTAAAGGAGAATAAAATGAAAGTAGCCGTATTAGGAGCAGGTGCCATGGGCACTGGGATTGGACAGATTGCCGCACAGAACGGATGTGAAGTGGTGTACTACGATAGCTTCCCGGGAGCCACTGACCGCAGCAAAACCTCTATCGAAAAAATCTTTGGCCGCTTGGTCGAGAAAGGACGCATGAGCGAGGAGCAGCGCACGGCTACCTTGGGTAGAATGAGCTGGTCGCAGGAGCTTAGCGCTGTTTCTGGCGCCGACCTTATCGTAGAAGCCGTCATCGAAAACCTAGAAGTAAAAAAGGACTTGTTTGCGCAGGTGGAGCCGCTGATTTCAGAAAGCGCCTGGCTCTGTACAAACACCTCAAGCCTTAGCATAGCCGCCCTTTCAAGCGGTCTCAAGCACCCGGAGCGCTTTGGAGGACTCCACTTTTTCAACCCAGCACCATTAATGCCCCTGGTAGAGATTGTTCCCGGTGTAAAGACCGGCGAAGAATTCGGCGAAACCATGCTCGAGCTAATGAGCAGCTGGGGTAAGACGCCCGTAATGGCGAAAGACACCCCGGGATTCATTGTCAATAAGGTGGCACGTCCGTTCTACAGCGAGGCCATTAAACTTTACGAAGAAGGTGTGGCGAGCGTCGCCGAAATCGATGCAGCCGTGAAGAGCATTGGCTTTAGAATGGGACCTTTCGAACTCACAGATTTGATCGGTCACGACGTCAATTATACCGTTACTGAGACCGTTTGGGGCCAATTCTTTTACGATCCACGTTTCCGTCCTTCCATCACCCAAAAACGCCTAAAAGAAGCTGGATTGCTAGGTCGAAAAACAGGGCGCGGTTTTTACAATTATGCCTCGGGCATGGATGCAGCCGTAGTCGCCCAAGAAGCTGCAGAGATTGATCCACTATTGAGTGAAAAGATCGTAGAGCGCATCTTGTGTATGATCATCAACGAAGCCCTGGACGCCGTGTGGCAAGGCATTGCAGATCCAGAGAACGTAGACCTGGCCATGACCAAAGGTGTGAACTACCCAAAGGGACCTATTCAATGGGGCCGCGAGATGGGCTGGGACCAAGTTTTAGATACTTTGAAACGCTGTCACAAGCATTATGGCGACGACCGCTACCGCCCATGTCCGCTGCTGCGCCACCTGAATTCAGGCAACGCCGAACTGGGCGAAGGACAGCTTACTGATAATTTTATGGTCTAATAGCATGACCAAACCTAGCGACGAACTACTCAAGCGCGCCTATGCGCAGGATGCTTCCATTTACCAGGAAACACCACAGGACGTTGCTTTTCCTGCCTCCGCAGAAGAGGTGGTCGCACTGGTCAGATCGGGCAAATCGCTAATCCCTCGCGCCGCAGGAACCTCCCTCGCGGGCCAAGTCGTAGGTGATGGCACCGTACTAGATACCGGAAGGCACATGAACGCCATTCTCCACATCAATGTGGAAGAGCGATGGGCAGAGGTGCAACCCGGCGTTGTCCGCGACGAACTCAATTACCATCTTAAAGAACACGGACTGTTTTTCGGTCCCAATACCTCCACCTCCAACCGTTGTATGATGGGCGGCATGGTGGGCAATAACAGCTCAGGCTCCACCTCTATTTCTTACGGAACCACCCGGGAAAAATTGCTTGGCCTAGAGTTGGTCACCGCGGACGGGGTGCTGCGCGCCATGGGCGAAATTCAGTCCGACGGCGTGCGTGAAATTCCTTCGGCAGTGGAAGATTGGTTAGTGAAATGGCAAGATGCCTGGAGGTCGCAAAACCTCGAGGATCATTTCCCAGATGCGAGCATTCACCGAAGAAATACGGGGTACGCGATTGATTTAATTGGCAACGATGGCGATGCACTCTTAAGCGTGATGTGCGGTTCAGAAGGTACGCTGGGCATTACCACCAAGATTCGTGTGGCCTTAGATCCCCTACCTCCTGCTCATGTGGCCGTGGCGGCATTGCACTACCACAGTATGGATGAAGCCATGGGTGCCACGCCAAAATTGATGGCTCACAAGCCTTATCAACTTGAGCTCATGGACCGCATCATCTTAGAATGTACACGTGAGAGCAAGGAATATGCAAGCTACCGTGATTTTGTCCAAGGCGATCCTGCAGCCATTTTGCTGGTGGAAGTTCGTGGGGATAGCGAGGCGGAACTCGCTGAAAATTTGGCTGCGCTGCAATGCGAGCACAGTTATGCCAGAGCCGAGCTCTTTGGCGGCGACAGCGATAAAGTTTGGAAGCTCCGTGCCGCGGGGCTGGGATTGCTCTCCAATGTGCCGGGCGATGCGAAACCTGTGGCATGTATTGAGGATACCGCTGTACGTATTGATGTGCTCCAGGAATATATCCGTGAGTTTGATGCGTTGATGCAAGGCTTCGGCCAGGAAAGTGTGTACTACGCGCATGCCGGTGCTGGGGAATTGCACCTGAGACCTATTTTGAATTTGAAGACTTCTGAAGGGGTCCGATTGCTGTATGAAATCAGTAAGGCCAGTGCGGAATTGGTCAAGAAATACGGTGGGTCCTTATCAGGGGAACACGGCGACGGTCGCGTCCGTGCAGCATTTATCAAAGACTTTTATGGCCCCGAGGTTTACCCTTGGATGGAAAGCTTCAAGAAGGCGTGGGATCCTGAGAACCAGTTGAACCCGGGCAAGATTGTGGGCGCCAAACCCATGAACGAAGATTTACGCTATGAAGTAGATCGAGAGGAGCCCGTTTTAGATACCCAGTTTCCCTTCAGCGAAGAGGGCGGATTCTTGCGTGCCGTGGAGAAATGCAACGGATCGGGAGATTGCCGACGTTTGCCTTTTACCGGTGCCCTAATGTGCCCTTCTTATATGGCCTCACGGGACGAATGGGACAGTACTCGCGGGCGGGCGAATGTGCTCCGCAGCGTACTGACCGAGCAAAGTATAGAAGGGTTTAAAGCGCCGGAATTGGCCGAAGCGATGCAGCATTGTGTCGGCTGTAAAGGCTGTACCAAGGAATGTCCTTCAGGGGTCGATATGGCCGCCATGAAGTCTGAATATTTGTATCAAAACCGGGGGAAACGCACGATGGCCGATAAGGCCTTTGCCAACTTCCACAAGAGTTTGAATTATCAGAGATGGTGGCGTGTAATCAACCCTGTTTTGAATTCAGGACTGACCAAGCGATTGATGGGCATTCACCCAGAGCGTTCTGTGCCAGGGCTTGTGAATCCCGCCTACATGAAGGCGTATGAAAAAGGCTATTCGGTTGAAAGCGCCGCAGGCCACGAGCGCGCCGTGATTTTGTGGGTGGATGAATTTACCCAGGCGAACGATCCAATGTTGGTGGGTAAAGCGTGTGATGTGCTCGGCGCGCTCGGCTATAGTCCAGCGGTCGTTTGTAGCCCAAGTGGACGCGCTGCGCTAAGTGGTGGTTTTTTGCCAGAATCGAAGAAATTGGCCCAAAAAGCACTAAAAAAGCTCCAAAATGCAGCAAAAACGCTCCAAAATGCGCCGATTTTGGGTTTGGAGGCAAGTGCCGTTCTCAGCGCTGTGGATGAATATGGACGGTTGTTGCCGGAAGAAAAAGCGTGGATTGAAGGGCAGAGAATTGCGACGATTGATAAGTTCTTGGCGGACGAGTTGCCAAAATTGGATCGGGCAAATGATGCTTTTGAGGCATACGAAGAAGAGATCTTGTTGCACGTGCATTGCCACCAAAAGAGCTTGGAAAGTGCGGGAGATACCGCCTATGTTCTTCAGGTATTATTAGGCGCCAAGGTAGACCGTGTGAAAAGCAGTTGTTGTGGTATGGCGGGATCGTACGGGATGAAAAGGGAGAATTATGCGATGAGTAGGAAGATGGCAGAATTGGTCCTGCTTCCAAAAATTGAATCTTTTGAAGGAGAGGTCATCGTAGCTACCGGAACCTCGTGCCGACATCAGATTGCAGATTTTAGTGAACGAAAAGCGGAACACCTCGTTGATACATTATGGGCGCAATTAAAAAGATCTTAGAACGCTGGGTAGTCTTCCGAGGAGGACTGGCTGTATTCGGTACGTTGGCGAGGATGAAAGCGTACGGATTGGCCGGAGCCATGAGCAAGAGCTCTGCCAAATTGAACCTTAGTTTGAACAAGCCTGAGGTGGCCACTAGTGTCGATGAGCTTGGGAAAACTTGGGTGAGTTTGATGCCGCCCGATGCACAGCACAAATTCAAGTTTACCGGAAGCGATGAGAAGACGGCCTTCACGGAAATTCACATCAAATGCCCGCTTCGAGGCAGCGGTGATCCGCACGCGTGCTACCACCTGATGAACTACGACAGAACCTTGATGGAAAAGGTCGGCGGACAATTGATTGTACTAGAGACTCAAGCCAACTCCGGCAAAGACCATTGCAAGCTCGCTATTCGTAAGGCGGGTGAAGATATTAGTGACTTGGTGCCGGCGCACGTAGGTTCAGACGCTTAATCGGCGGCTTTGACCTGCTCGAATTGGACCCCGACATCTTGGATGCCGTACAACA
>WTIZ01000033.1:52520-65124 GCA_011525035.1 Cryomorphaceae bacterium
TCGGCGGCTTTGACCTGCTCGAATTGGACCCCGACATCTTGGATGCCGTACAACACAGTATCGCGCATGCCTTGGGTAATTTTCAAGGTGTAACGCTCGTCGTCACGAAAGCGAACTGCTCCTTGTCCGATCGGGATTTCTAACGTTTTCAGATTGCTCATCCCCGAGCCGTTCCAGACCCCTAGTGGGTCGGCCAATGCCACATTAACCGTATCCGTATACTCTACACCTTGCGTGCTTTCAATGCTTCTAAAAAGGAAGAGGTTGTTGTACGGATACTCCGTCGAATGGCGGATGTACATGCTCATAAAGACCGGATCTTCCGATTGCTCGGGCTCCCAGACGACAGTTACTACAGAATCCATGTGCCACCTACTGTCCCCAAAGGTGTGCAGTTCGTCCAGCACCACATTCTTTCCACATGAGGCTAATAGCACTACGGCTAAAAGAGGTAGGATCTTCTTCATTACTTCTTCGGAGCCTTGTCGCCTTGTTTTTTGTTCCTGTTGCGGTTGCGGTTTCTGTTGCGGTTATTGCCACGGTTACGACGCTTCTTCGGACTGTCAAAGCGCGTAATGCTGTCTTCCGCATTGCCTCCCACAAAGTCGGCTACTTCCAAACCTGTGACCTTTTCAACCTTCACTTCTTCGAAGCGGAAATCGCCCAAATCTTCTGGGAACTCACCGTTCTCATTGGCTTCGAGAATTTCATTGACTTGGTCCAGCTTTAGCGGCACCCAGTCGTTCGGGTTGCTGTCGGTTGCGTACCACAACATCTCCTTAAAGATGTCCATCTTCTGGAAAAACGCTACACCGCCTTTGAGCTTGAGCTTCTTGTTCGGCGATGGGAAGCGCTTCACCGCCTCCATGTAGCTGTCGAGCTCGTAGTTCAAACAACACTTTAGCTTACCACATTGTCCGGCCAATTTCTGAGGGTTCAGACTGAGCTGCTGGTAGCGCGCTGCCGCCGTGTTTACACTGCGGAAATCTGAAAGCCACGTGGAACAACACAGTTCGCGACCACACGAGCCAATCCCGCCTAGACGCTGTGCCTCTTGGCGCGCACCAATCTGTTTCATCTCAATGCGAATGCCGAAGAGCTGTGCAAGCTCACGAATCAATTGACGGAAATCTACACGTTCGTCTGCCGTGTAATAGAAGATGGCCTTGGTGCCGTCCCCTTGGTATTCTACATCAGAGATCTTCATTTTAAGACCCAATCGAAGTGCCACCTCACGGCTGCGCATCATGGTATCCTTCTCCAATGCACGGGCTTCTGCCCATTTTTCTAGATCCTTCTCCGAAGCATGACGGTACACCTTCATGTGGTGCTCCTGCTTCTCAGGCTTGAATTTTTTCTTACTCATTTGGAGCTTTACCAGCTCCCCAACGATGGAAACGTTGCCTAAATCATGTCCGGAGTGGGCCTCGACAGCCACTGCATCTCCGACCTGGAGTGTTAATTCGTTCGCGTTGTGGTAAAATTCCTTGCGACCGTTTTTAAATCTGACCTCAACCCAATCAAATGGTTTCTCGGTTGAGGGAAGTTCCATATTTGAAAGCCAATCAAAGACTGGCAGTTTATTGCATCCTCCAGTTCCACACGAGCCGTTGCTTTTACAGCCTTTAGGAACGCCGCCACCGCTACTACAATTACTGCATGCCATGGTCGTTATTATTTTGCATCATAAACGTACAATTCCATACGTTTATTCCTCTACTAAGGTCGTAAATTGAACGCATGTACAGACAGCTCCGGTTATTTTTTATCATTCCGATAACAATCCTTAGTGTTTGCCTACCCTCGGCCTGCTTATATGCTCAGGATCAGGACAAAATAGCCGGCGCCGAGCCCTTTGAATTCTGGGTAGATCACCTGCCGTACAACACCTTTAAATACACCGCGGCACTGGACGACTACGTTTTCGCTGCTTCCTCGAATAATTTATTGGTGGTCAATTCCAATTCGGACGAAATCTCACGCTATTCACGCATCAATGGATTGACCGGATCGAACATCACGGCGCTAAAGGCCGACGAGGCCTCCGGCACCGTATGGATTGGCTACGCCAACGGGCGCTTAGACATCTGGACCTCCCTAGGCATCTCCTCTATCGCAGCGATCGAAGAGACCCCTTCGTACACTGGGCTCAAGCGCATTAACGACATCTCGTTCTACAACGGAATGGCCTATATCGCGACCGACTTCGGCCTTGTAGAATTTGACATCGCCACCCGCCTCGCCGGTCGCACCCTGCTGCTCGGCGCAAACTTCTCCCCCATAGCTATTCAATCGTTCGATATCAATCCTTCTGGTATGGCAGTGGCCTATTCCCCGGCACTCAACACTGAGTTTTTGGTGGGCGATTTGAACGAAACACTCCCCTCTTGGAGCACGACAGATTACCGTTTAGGGTTTGACCAATTCGATCCTCAGCACATCACCTACTTCGCATCTGAAGAGCGCTTCATCTATGCCGTAGAGGATCTGACTTCTGGATCCTATTTGCTAGCCTTGGCTGAAAATCCAACAGGGCAATGGACGGCGGAAGGCTACTCTACACCTTTTCAATCGGGCGTAGGTGGTCAGAGCATCCAAGACATTTCAACGACGGCCAATTGGCTCATTATTACCAGAGAATTCAATGTGTTGGCGCGTGAATCCACTGCGAAAAACACCTTTGGCGATTCGCTAAACATCTCAAGCGCCCTTTTCGCACAAGGTGTATTGCGTCCCATCGCTGCAGTACAACATGAAGCCGACGGCTCTATCTACATCGGCAACTTTAAAACTGGTCTGATCCGTGTACGCGATGGAAATAAAGTCAAAAGATTTTTACCGCCTTCGCCCTACAGCGACCGTTCGTACAAGGTCATTAGCTACGGGCAGGGCAGAAACTTCACCTTCTCGAACTCTATAGACCCGGGCGGTCCCGAAAGCTTTGGCGGCGTGATCCTCGCACCGGGGGCACTGACGGACCTTTGGACGAAAACCTTCGTCGCCGATGGAGCCAGTGTGTATTCGGGGCAAGATTGGACCAATTTCGGCTTTGAAAAACTCTAC
This sequence comes from Cryomorphaceae bacterium, assembly GCA_011525035.1. GTDB lineage: Bacteria > Bacteroidota > Bacteroidia > Flavobacteriales > Schleiferiaceae > UBA10364. The sequence continues at coordinate 55,584 of WTIZ01000033.1, forward strand.
AGCGCCACAGACATTGTGGACGCTGCATTCAAGATATCAGCTACGGGCGCCAGCGAGCTGTACCTAAGCTCATGGGGCAAGGGACTTATTAAGCTCGAAGGCATCAGCGATCCTTCGTTTGCCGATACGGCAGCCTTCTTCAACACCAGCAATACCGGTGGGGTATTAAAAGGCGTTGGCGGTAATGCAAACGACCTTCGCACCGGGGGCATCACCTTCGACGAAAACGGAACCCTTTGGGGCGTGCAGTCCTTGGTGAGCACACCACTTTACAGCATTGACGAAGAAGGCAACTTTAGTGCCTACTCGCTGAGTCCTGGGGCCGATGCCGTAGCACTAAAAGACGTGGTCGCCAAAGACGGAATGGTCTTTATTCAGAGCAGAACCAACGGCTTGTACGGCTATTCAGAAAACGGCGGTGTCGGCATTAAGCGTCAGGTAAGCTCTGGGGTTGGGAATGGGAATCTTCCTTCAGATAAGGTACTGAGTATGGCCTTTGATAACGACGGTGAGCTTTGGATAGGTACCGATGAAGGATTGGTGGTTTTGTACAGCCCGGAAAATGTATTTGACGGCACGGGCAGCAGAGATGCACGGCCTATTCTTTTTGAAGAGGAAGGGGTCGTTCAGAAATTGCTTGGAGAAAACCCGGTGAGCGCCATTCACGTGGACGGCGGCAATCAAAAGTGGCTGGGTACTCGAGGTGCAGGCCTGTTCTTGGTCAGCCCAGATGGGTTAAGAACCATTCATCAGTTCACGGCGGAAAACAGTCCGCTGCTCAGCAACACTATTTTAAGCATAGCGACTGATCCTACGACCGGTGAAGTATTGATTGCTACGGATGCTGGATTAATTGGATTTAGAGGCGATGCTACGCCAGGATATAGCGGCTACTACCCAGAATTACACATCTACCCCAACCCGGTTCGCCCGGGCTACGAAGGGCCTATTTTCATCCAAGGAAACAGCGAAGACGCAAGAATTAAGGTAACCGACGTGAGTGGTGCCTTGGTTTATGATATGCAGGCTGCCGGTGGACAGGCGCAATGGGACGGGACAAAATTGGACGGTCATCCTGTAGCATCTGGTGTTTATATCATCTACGCCACGGACGATTTAGGAGAAGTAACGGCACAAGGAAAAGTTCTTATCGTACGTTAATAGTGCGGCGGACAAAAGGCTATTTTTGAACTATGGCAAAGCAACAAGAAGAAGGCGCAAAGCGTAAGTACACCAAACAGGTAGTTTGGTCATTGGTCATTTTAACCGGCCCTGTTTGGGGGTTGGCGCTGGCCTTGTACTTGACCTCTTTGGGTGCCTTTGGAAAATTGCCGTCTATCGAACAGATTGCGAATCCCGATACCAAATTGGCCACTGAAATCATCACCGAAGACGGTGAGGTTTTGGGAACCTTTTTCCGCGAAAACAGAACTGCGGCAACCTACGATGAAATCTCTCCCAACCTGATCAATGCATTAGTTGCTACGGAAGATGAGCGCTTCTTTGAGCACAGTGGGATTGATGCCAGAGCTTTGGCCCGTGCACTTTCAGGACTGGGCCGAAAGGGTGGTGGATCTACACTGACCCAACAGCTCGCGAAGATGCAGTTCAATGACCCTGCACGAAACATTGTGGAGCGTATTGGTCAGAAATTGGGCGAATGGATCATTGCCGCACAGCTCGAAAGAATGTACACCAAGGAGGAGATTATCGCCTTGTACCTCAACGAATTTGACTTCCTCTACCAAGCGGTTGGGATCAACTCAGCGGCCCGAGTATACTTCAATAAGAAACCCATTGACCTTCAGTTAGAGGAAGCCGCAGTATTGGTGGCTATGGCAAAGAATCCTTCGCTGTACAACCCACGTCGCTACCCTGAGCGCGCAAAGCAACGCCGTGACCAAGTCTTTGTACAGATGGTTAAAAATGGTCTGCTTACTGTGGAGGCCAAGGACAGTTTGAAGGAGCTGCCCATACAGTTGGAGTTCCGTCCGCAAAGCCACACTGCGGGTCTGGCCCCGTACTTCCGTGAGTACTTACGCGGCTACATGAAAGGGTGGATTAAGGACTACGAGAAACGCACAGGAAATGAATTGGACCTGTATACTGGTGGACTTAAAATTTATACGACGATCAATTCGGAGATGCAGCGCAACGCCGAGGAATCTGTGCAAGAGCACATGAGCAACCTTCAGCGCATCTTCGATATCATTAAGGAAGACCGCAAGTATGGACCCTTCTACTTCGATGAGGATCCTGCAGGCAATGTCCGTAAGATTGTGGACCAAGCCATGCGCCGCACCCAGCGTTACCGCGGCATGAAAAAGCGCGGGGCATCGATGGACAGCATTCAGCAGGTGTTCAATACGCCTATCCCAATGACTGTATTTAGTTGGAACGGAGATATCGACACCACCATGAGTCCGCGAGACAGCATCATGTACTACAAAGGGTTGTACCAGGTGGGGATGATGTCGATGGAGCCGCAGACCGGTTATGTAAAAGCATGGGTCGGCGGAAACGACTACCAGTACTTTAAATACGACCACGTCAAACAGGGTAAGCGCCAAGTAGGGTCCACCTTCAAGCCGTTTGTCTACGCATCGGCCATCATTGAAAAGAACTACAGCCCTTGTATGGAGGTGCCGAATGCGAAGATTTGTATCGAAAAAGGGGAATACGGATTGTTGGAAGATTGGTGTCCGTCCAATTCTGACGACGAGTACGGCGGAACCAAATCCTTGAAGCACGCCCTGGCGAATTCGATGAATACTGTAACCACCTTCTTGATGAAACAGATAGGTCCGAGACCAGTCATTCAACTTGCGCGCAAGATGGGTATCACTGGGGACATTCCTGAGGTGCCTTCCATAGCCTTGGGAACGGTAGACCTCAGCGTTTTTGAGATGGTCGGTTCGTACACCACCTTCGCCAATAAGGGCCGCTACGTTTCGCCAATCATGATCACACGCATTGAGGATAAGAACGGAGTGGTGCTTGAAGAATTTACTCCGGAAACACGCCAAGTGATGGGTGAAAAAGACGCCTACGCCATCCTTAAACTCCTCATGGGTGTAACGGAGGATGGAACCGGTGAAAGACTTCGCCACAACTACGGCGAGAAGTTCTACCGCAACAATGCAGTGACTGGATATCCGTATGAATTCACCAACGAGATTGCTGGTAAAACCGGGACCACACAGAACAACTCAGATGCTTGGTTTATGGGCGTAGTTCCCAATCTTATCACCGGTGTTTGGACTGGCTGTGAAGACCGTGCGGCACACTTCGGCGGCGGTTGGGGAACCTACTACGGTCAAGGTGCCACCTCTGCGCTTCCTATCTGGGGAGTATACATGAAGAAAAACTATGCGAACCCAGAGCTGGGTATTAGCATGGATCCATTTGAACGCCCTCAAGGAAAATTGGACATTGACGTGGACTGTAACACAGCAACCACAGATCTAGAAACAGGAGTTAACTACGACGAGGAATTCTAACCTTATCGTTGACCTACCAACAAGGGTACTCTTAACTCCTCAGGAATTAATTCCAACGCCACAGGTTCGACAACATAGCTCATACTGCTGCCTTGATTCGCCAGTTGCATGCGCATGTACCTATCACTATTGTTCCGCATCGACGTCTGAACGCCTTTATAAGCACCATAGATGACAGACCATATTGTTCCGTATACTGCCACAACAGCACCAACGGCAATCCAAGCAACCCCTGCCCATGGATCCGAAGAATTGTTTGCCACGGCTGCTCCTATACCCAAACACGATAAGCCGGTAATCCATGAAATCGCTGTTCCTTTTCCTGCTGCATTAAGTCCTGCTTGAACCGGTGTAGGTCCTGTAGGAAGTTCCTGAATCAAGGGTTCGTCCACTACCGACTTTGGACCCAAGTAGAGGTAACTCATATTGCCCAAGCTATCTGCTACAGCTGCATAATAGAACGTTCCGTAGGTCGGTATAACGAGGTAGTTGTTATCCGGGTTAAGCTTAAATTCTGCCAACTTCCCTTCGTCGGTAATCATGCTGACCACTTCTTGCCCGGGTTCAAGAATTCCAGTAAGGTCGTAGACGGTGGGTGACATAATGCTCGCTGGAGCATTGGCGAAGAGGCCTAGTGGAAGGAGTAAGAGAAGTAGAAGCTTTTTCATTGGATGCCGATTAACCCTATTAAGATAAAAAAAGCCCCGACCAATGGGCCGGGGCTCTCGTATTATTTCTTTTAGAACATTTCCATTTCCATGCCGCCACCGCCGCCGCGACTGCCGCGGTCCATCTGACGACGTCTGCGCTGCACCTCACCGAAGTTGTAGGTCAAGCCTACTTCTACGACACGGTTCATCCAGCGGAATTGGCCCTCTGAGTAGAAGCCAGGGCCCCTTGTTTCATAGTTCCACCCCATGGTGTTGAAGATGTCTCGACAGTTCACACTGAGGTTTAAGCGGTCGTCCATGAAGCCTTGCTTGAAGCCTCCACCAATAAAGTAGAACGGTTTTCCGAAACCTTGCGCCATAACTCGACGGCTTCGGTAGTTCCCCATAATCTGTAAACTCGCGTTTTTCCAAAGAGGAGTACTCACCATGGTGTTCAGCCCGTAGCCGCCCCCTTGGTTGACCCAACCTTGTCCTTTGATGTCTCCAGAAACTTGGCTGTAGAAGTAGTTTCCTCCCAAGGTGAAGAATCCGCCTTTCTTGCCTAATCGGCCGCGGAAATTCATGTCTAGACCTACATCTTCGCCGCTGTTCAGGTTTTGGAATGTGGTCAAATTCACCCCGTTGCTGTCCACCTCTGAATACCAAGTGATCAAGTTATTGCGGTCGCGGAAGTACACGTTCGCAGTCATCGTCGTTCCCTTCTTCAAGATGTGGGTATAACCGAGCTCGTAAGCTCCCGTGAAAGCCGGCAACAGGTATGGGTTCCCTGAGCGCAGGTTGAACGGATCGCTGTAGTCAATGAACGGGTTGAGCTGTCGACCGCCTGGACGTTGTACCCTACGTGAATAGCTCAAGTTCAATTCTCGACCACGAGCAATCTCATAGGTAATAAATGCGCTTGGATATACCTGGAAGTAATTGTTGTAGAAGGTACTGTCTTGGGTAATCTGTGTTGCTGTAATGTTTGCTTGCTCAGCACGAAGGCCCAACTGGAAGCCCCACGGTCCCTTTTTAAAACCGTAGTTGGTATACACTGCAAGGATGTCTTCACCGTACAGGAATTCATTCTCGCTGCTGGCCAAATAGGTTTCTGTACCGTCGTAGATATCGATGTTGGTGCGGTTAAAGCCGTCCAAATCTTCGCGACTGATAATTTTCGCGCCCGCCTCGAGCTTTCTATCGTCGTCCCACTTCTTCGTGTAATCTAAGATGCCGTTGAATTCCCACTGATCGCCAAACCTATTCGTCTGGTATTTATCGGAAGGGAGCTTCACAGCATTCAGTAAGGTGTCTTGGGTAAAGACAAGGACGTCGTTTCTGCTTCCGTCTGTGTAAGATAAACGCGCATTCAACTCTTCCCCTTTTCTCGGTTTGTAGTCATAGATAACGTCAAAGCTGTTGTTCCAACGTTCGCCTTGATTGTCGCTGAACTGAACCAACGTGTAGTCCAAATAAGGTGTGGTCCAATCTGTATTGTTGTTGCTCACGCGCGGACGCAAGCCTTGGTTCAAGGTTCCCTGTACAGTGAATACATGTTTCGTACCCGGCGACCAATCGAAGCCTGCCTTAATGTTATTCCCATTGCGACCGCCGTAACCATCTACTTCTTGGTAGAAGCTCAAGGTATCTTCACCCAAAAAGTTGTCTCTGCGCGCCCACGAGGTACGTGGGTATTTGCCCGAGCTGTGACCTGCATTAAAGAAGAAGTTAATGTCGTCTACTTTGTAGTTTAGGTTGATGCCTGCACGTACTCGGTCAGCACCGCTGTAGGAGCTGTTCACTGAACCATTAAGGCCTTGCAGTGCCGATTTTTTGAGGACAATATTGATCATCCCGGCGGTACCGTCTGGGTCGTATTTCGCCGATGGATTGGTCATCACCTCTATCTTCTCAACGCTGTTGGCCGGTAAGCTCTGCAACAAGGCGCTCAAATCTTCCCCTGTAAATCTTGAAGGGCGACCATCAATCATAATGCGCACCGCGGAAGAACCGCGAAGAGTAATGTTCCCTTCAAGGTCGAGCTCCACAGCAGGGATGTTTTCAAGGATATCGGTCGCTGATCCCGTTTTCGAAAGGATGAGCTTTGAAGGGTCGTATACTTTGCGGTCGATTTCATTGGTCATGAATTCACGCTCGGCTTCAACCACGACTTCTTCAAGTTCCACTCCGGAGCTTTGGAGGCCAATCTTGCCCAAGTCTTTTTCGGTGCCGTCGCGTCCCAAGCGCACCTCTTGCGTTTTGGTTTTGTAGCCCACGTAGGCAAATTCAAGAACGTTAGGACCTAAGGTGATTTGCTCCACCTTGAACCGGCCTTTGGCATCGGTCATGCCGCCGGTTACAATTTTCGCATCCATTTTATGGGTAATCTTTACCGCAGCATAGGGCAAAGGTTCGCCGGATTCGGCATCCACAAGAGTTCCGGCAATCACGCCGATTTTAGGTAGTTTGGTCGGGTCGAAACCACCGCGTCCACCGGGCTGCTGCGCCAAGAGACCAAGGCTCATAAACAGTCCGAAGACCAGTAGGGTAATTCTTTTCATCTGTACTAAGAGAGGTATTTGGGTACTAGGTTTAACTCTCACACGCACTTTTTGTGCGAATAAGCCACGAATTTAAACCAACTCTACTCTCCTAGCACTTAAGGATGTGTGAAAATTGGAACGAGTTAGTAACTGAGCGTTCGCTTTACTTTCAACCTAGAGAGTACCACCTGCAGCAAGAAGAAGTGTACTGCAGCAAATACTTGGAAGAACACCACGTGCATGTACGGGAAAGATTCACTTTGAATGATCAGTGGGTTATCCACGATCGGCGGCTCCATCAAATACATGTAATTCCCGCCCGTAATCAAGTTGACCACTAAAGCCAAGAGGGCGAGCAATTGAATGCGGCCGAAAGTTCTCAGCCAAGCACCTTTCTGCAGCGGCTGCTTGTGGGCGAAGATGATGTAGAACCCGATCGCTATGATCGAAGCGTGGTTGAAGTAATAATCAAAGACGTACACCGGGTGTAGGCCGTGGGTAAATTCAGGGGTGATGAAGCTTTGAAGACCGCCTGCAATTCCCATAAAGGTGACCATCTCTCCCATCCAGCGTTTTCCGCTCAATAGATAGCCGATGGCTAACAAACGCGAGAAGCCACACATGTGACACAGCAAACTTGTGGCCCAAGAGGCCTCGCCGCGCACCATGCTCACGCCGGTCATGGCGAAGTATGAGGCAAGTAAAAGATAGGCCCAACCTTTTTCAAAATTTGAACGAACGCGAATGCTCGCATTGTTGCCAATAAAAATGGGGAAGAATATCATGAACAGAACTACACCCCAGCCAATGAAATACAGGGGATGGTCTGAAGTAATTGCAACGTGCAGATCCATGAGTAAGCGAGTGTTAGTGTTACAAGTGTAGCCGCTTAGGACAAGGGTTTGATCATGGTTTGGCACTAAAATAAAAAAAGGTGACCAAAAATTGGCCACCTCTTCTGATTTTCAATGGTATATCAGGGATTAGTTGTTCCCCAATATGAGTGGTAAACCTTCGTCTCCACCGCCTACAACGATCACCTTAGCGTTCGGACTCTCCGCCAATCGAAGGGTCGCTTCGATTCCTTTGTCGCGCAACACCTTGTCCGTCAAAGACTGGCTCAAGATGCGGTTCGCTGCTGCTTTACCTTCCGCCTCAATGCGTTGACGCTCGGCTTCTTTTTCAGCACGTGTCAAACGGAATTCGTACTCAAGGGCGCTCTGCTCTTCTTGCAGCTTACGCTCGATGGCTTGCTTCAATTTTTCTGGCAGACCTACGTCGCGAATCAATACCGCATCCAGGGCAATGTTCTTCTCTTGAATACGTGTGGAAGCCAAATCAAAGATCTCAGTTTGGATGCTATCGCGCTTCGAGCTGTAGAGCTCTTCAGGCAAATATTTACCAATGACCTCACGGGTGGCAGAACGAATCTCAGGAATGACGATGCGCTCGTGGTAATTCTCACCAACATTATTGTGTAGCACACCAATCTTTTCTTGGATTGGACGGTAACGGTACGACAACTCGGTACGAATGGTCAGACCGTTGGCACTCAACACCTCCATAACAGAGCGGTCCTCTTGGATACGTGTAGAGTAGATGAACATTTTATTCCAAGGTGCGATCACTTTCAAGCCTTGGCCGTACACCTTGTCCTCGTTCAAACCGGTAAACAGATCGTACTGTACACCCGCCTCACCTGCATCAATCTTAACGAAGAGACGCGAGGAAAAAACAAGGATAAATAGGAAGGCTCCAAAGGCAGGAATCAACCATTTTGGGAATTGTGCATTCATGGGCATGTATTCTATTAGTTATACTATGAAAGTAGCAATTATCTGTCCAATTCTGTCAAAATGCCATTTTGACTGATTTTTGCTCTTTTTTGGCCAATTTCGAGCGTTTTTGGCCAATTTTCGTTCCATTTTGACCTTTTTTGGCGCTTTTTAGCTAAAAATCTCCCCGAGCACTTCAAGGCTTTTGAAGCTTCCAAAGCCGTCCAAATGAATATTCATGAATCGGAGCAATCCTTCGAGCAAATCGCTACGTCCTTGTTTAGGAATTTGAAGCGGGGAACTGAAGTCCCATTTGATGGCTGAAAGGAGGTGCGCTGTGGTATGTTCATCAAGGTAGGGATGAAGCAATGAAGGATGATCAAGAAAGAGTCCGTCCTGCAAATCAAAATAGCTGCCGCTCTGCTCCTTTTGAATGTCTGGAGAGAAGCCTAGATACAAAGTGAGCTTCGCCCATATGCTCAGATGAAAGGCCGGCGGCACTTTCTCCAAGGTATCGAGTGCCAAGCACGAAGAGCGGACGAAATCGAACTTCTCTCGGTTCTCGGTTTCCTCGCGCAGTACCTTTCCAAAGAGCTCTGCCAAAAACAGGGCAAGCGCGTTGCGCACCGGATCGTAAGGGATGGCGGTGTAGGTCAAATCCATCTTTGCTTCTTTGATACGCTCGAGCTTTCCGTCTCCTTTGTGCGTGTGCACAATGTCGAGCAAGGTCAGCGGCAACAGCATCGAAGGACGAACTGCCGACTTCTTTGAGGACACCGAGTTAATGAGCACGGAAATGAGCCCAAACTGGTCGGTATAGAGGCGCACAATACGCGAAGTATCCCCGTATTTCAGGGCACTTAAAACAATTGCTTTGCTCGAATGGTATTGGGCCATGAGGCTAAGGTAGCTAAAAGACCAAGACCCGCTCTGCGAGCGGGTCTTGGATGTAGGTCTTAATTTTTGTGACTACTCTTCAGCAGCTTCCTCTGCTTGTGCAGCGTCGCTCTCGAGGCTCTTGATCTTGAGGTTGCGGTACCAGACGTTATCGCCGTGGTCTTGCAAAGCGATAC
>WTIZ01000034.1 GCA_011525035.1 Cryomorphaceae bacterium
AGATATGGTCAGTCCGCTTATCAAGAAGCTTGCGACGGTTTCTCTGGTTTTCATTTTCTTGGTCATTCTTGCTGGATCAGTGGTGAGAGCCACGGGCTCTGGGATGGGATGCCCGGATTGGCCGCAATGTTTTGGGTATAATATTCCACCTACCGACGTTGAGACCTTGACCTGGCGAGAAGGTAAAACCTTTGAGGAGGGACAAATGATACTTCTCGAGGAACGCTTTTGGGTAGCTAAATCGGACCTTGTAACTGATGCGGTTTTTAACCAAGAGAATTGGACGCTCTTTGACCGTCACGAATACACCATATTTAACCCAGTGCATACTTGGATTGAGTTCATCAATCGACTCATTGGTGCATTGTCAGGACTTCCAATACTTCTAATGACGCTTCTTGCCTTCGTTCAGGTACGAAAAAACGTATGGAACGCGGTACTTTCTTTTGGTGTTCTGTTCCTCTTGGGATTTGAAGCGTGGTTGGGAAAGCTTGTGGTGGATGGAAATTTGGTTCCGAATCAGATAACGATTCACATGATGGGCTCGGTAGCAATTGTGCTTTTATTGCTGGCTATTCGTGCTAGAAATGACAATAGTACACAGGTTCTTCCAAAATCTATTCTCAGGATATTGGTTGCCTTATTGGTAGCTGTAGTTATCCAGATTTTTCTCGGCACTCAGACTAGAGAGTTGGTGGATGCAGCCGTGGATCACGGTGTTGTAGAACGTCTTGAAATCATACCGAGTATTGAGCAGGCAATGCCAAGGATTCACCGCTCCTTTGCCTGGATAGTGATTCTGCTAACCAGTGCGTTGTTCTATTTGAGAAGGGCGAAGGGAGTTGAGATTCCAGGTTTCAATGCCTTGTTGTTTGCTGTAGGTCTAGAATGGACCATTGGAGTGGTGCTCTATTTCCTAGGTCTTCCAAAAGCGATGCAACCGGTCCACCTTGTATTGAGCATAGGTATTCTAGCTTCTATCAGCTATCCCCTTTTTCTCGCGCTACGTAAGTCTTAAGTAGGTCGAGCGCTCGTTCCCATTGTGCTTCGAAGACAAAAATCTTAATACTCAGGTTGCCTCCTACGGGGAGTACTGAGGCCATGGTGAGGTGTTCGAGTTCTACGCGAATACTATTGCCTTCGAGGTAACTAGCGATCAAGTTGGCCTCGGTCGGTGTAGAGGCTACATATAAGAGTCTGCGACTACTCATTCCAGCTAAGATTTGCGATCAATTCTAACATCTCTTCCCGCATGAAGGCCGTTACTGGTGCGAGGCTATCAGGGTTAGGCGCGCTATAATGGTACAATACACCTCTCAGGAAATGATTGGTGCTATCTGTCGCATAAAACTGTGTAGTAGCGGCTGATGCTCCAGACATCTCATAATACATACCATATACTTTGGTGCTGTCGTATGCAAAGAATTGCTCACGCATCCCGGAGGCTTTGACGGTATGCTTGTATGCCAACTTTTGGGCATCGCGAAACAGTTCCTCGAGATTTCCTGATACAGGCTTGTAGGTGAGCTGTATGGTGCTTCGAATGCTCGGGTAGACCAAATCTATCCAACAGTTCGCAGAATCCTTATAAAGAATCTTTGCCTCTTGGTTCATAGTGCTCTCAAATGAGCATCCTTCTAGACGAAGTTCTGAATACTCATTATTGGGAAGGCCAATCCTCATATACCCATTAGGGCGAGCTACCGGATCTGAACCGCAGGATGCAAGTCCAATCGCAAAAAAGAGGAGATAGAGGGTATTCTTCATGTTATGCTTCACTTTCAGGGGTAATGGTGACTTTGACTCTGATGATTTTTCGCTGGTCGACACTTTCCACTTTGAAGGTAAATTCATCATGGCTTATTTCTTCACCTTTTTCTAGAAACTTACCGGCCAACTCTAATACCAATCCGGCGAGCGTGTCGCTTTCACCATCGACGGCATCAAATCGGTCTTTCGGCAAATCTAACACGCGGCAGAGATCAATGAGCGGAATCGAAGCTTCGAAGACGAAGGTATAGTCGTCCAATTTGCTGTAGCTGATATCATCGTCGTCAAATTCATCGGAAATCTCGCCAACAATCTCTTCGAGAACATCTTCAAGAGTGATCACTCCAGAAGTCCCGCCGAACTCGTCAACGACAATGGCTAAGTGGACCCTCCTGCGCTGAAACTCTCCCAGTAGATCGTCTATTTTCTTGCTTTCAGGAACAAAGAAGGGCTGACGCATGAGGTCTTGCCAACCAAAGTTTTCGCTGGCATCCATATATGGGAGTAAATCCTTCACATAGAGTAGGCCTTTAATTTGGTCGAGATTCTCCTCAAATACGGGTATACGAGAATATCCACTTTCCGTCATCTTAGAAAGCGCCTCATGGTAACCTGTACGCTGCTCAATAGCGACCACTGAAGTACGAGGGGTCATCACCTCTTTTACAGAAGTTGATCCAAAGCGAACGATTCCTTGAAGAATGCGCTGTTCGTCTTCCGAAGTGCTTTCGTCACTTGTCAATTCTAAAGCTTGTTCCAAATCGTCAACACTCAAGCTAGGTCCTTTGCCTTCGATTGCAAGACGATTCACAGTCTTGCTCAATCTTCTGCTCAACGGAAGAAGGATGCCGTGAATGCGGCTCAAAAATCCCACAACCATTCGCGCAAATCTTAGCCTCGAGCTGCGGGCGTAGACTTTTGGAAGTATTTCTCCAAAAAGCAATAGTACCGATGTTATCGCGAGGATTTCTACAAGGAAGACCACCAAAGGCGACCAACTTTCTGGGGAGAAGTATTCATTCAGCAGGAAAGAGGAAAGGATGACAATACCGACGTTTACAAAGTTATTTGCAATGAGTATGGTACCGAGAAGCTCCTCAGGCTGCTGAAGCAGTCCGTTAATTTTGTCATTATCTGCGCTGTTCTCTTCCAGCGCCTCTAAATCAGAAGCATTAAAAGAGAAAAAGGCGACCTCGCTGCCGGAGATCAGAGCAGAGCAAATGAGCAATAGAACGAGGACGGCAATAAGCACAACCAATCCGGCCATACCGTTGGCTGAATTAAGAAAAAGTGTACTTACTAAACTGGAAGGATCCGGGTCCAAATTCTGCTGTTTCGTTTGACAATTAGAAAGGGAGGTCGTCCTCTTCCTGTGAATTATTCATCGCTGGAGCTGCAGGCATAGGTGCAGCAGGAGCCGGAGCTGCCTGAGGTTGCTGCGAATACCCACCGCTTTGATCAGAAGACATGCCTTCACTCTCTGCACGAGATGTGAGCATGGTCATTTGATTTGCTTGGATTTCTGTTGTGTATCGATCCGCACCTGCTTGGTCTTGCCATTTGCGTGTCTTGATGCGTCCTTCAAGGTAGACTTTATGTCCTTTTTTGAGGTATTTGTGCGCGACGTCAACCAAACCTTTGGCGTTGATTACCACGTTGTGCCATTCAGTGTTTGTCACTCTCTGTCCCTCACGATTCGTGTAGGTTTCAGAAGTTGCAATAGGAAATTTTACCAAAGAACCCCCGTTGTCAAAATGCATGATCTCTGGGTCTTTACCCAAGTTTCCGATCAGCATTACTTTGTTCAATGTACCAGCCATCTTAACTTATTATTTTGCGTTGTATACAATCAAAGTTAGGCATTTTCGGCGCTATTAAATCTTTATGTTTTCAACAAGATTGGCAATAATTATTGGCATGCCTAAATCGGCAGTCTCGTCCTTTGTATAGTAGGTTATTGGCTCATTGAGCACCTCTTCATCTACTGCCCAGAAGTGGCACTTTAAATCTTTATGACTCAGTTTATGCACAATGGCAGGGGCCAATTCCTCACCGTTTTTTGGAGCGGCCTGCAGGCGTGGAGGTTCATAGAGTCCTGCCCAGATTCCATTGGTGCCTCTTTTTTTAAGAGCAATGCTTCCACTAGATCGAACAATTGCATAATGAATCTCTTCCGAACCGCGTTTTCCTTTTTTAATCTTGACAGGCAATTGATCAACTTTCCCTTCATTGAATGCGCTGCAGATGTCGGCCAAATCACACATCATACACAGTGGTTTTTTGGGCGTGCAGTGCAATGCGCCAAATTCCATAATGCCTTGGTTGTACGAAGCGGCATCTGACGTGTTTTGAATGATGGCATTGGCTAGGGTTTGGAATTCTTTGATCCCTGCGGTTTGATTAATTGGTGTCGCAATACCAAAGAATCGGCTTAAAACGCGATAAACATTACCGTCTACTACACCGACCTTCTCCTTGAAACATATGCTTGCAATGGCCGCAGCAGTATATGGGCCAATTCCTGTAATGGTCAAAAGCTCCTCAAAGGTCGTTGGCATTTCTCCCCCAAACTCTGCCACTATTTGTTTGGCACCTTTTTGAAGGTTTCTAGCTCTATTGTAATAACCTAGACCTGTCCAAAGGGACATCAGTTTGTCTTCCTCGGCGTTTGCCAAAGCATCAATAGTTGGAAAAGCTGCAAGTATTTTTTCCCAATATGGAGTGCCTTGAGCGACGCGCGTTTGTTGAAGGATGATTTCGCTTAGCCAGACTTCATAAGGAACAGGCTCGTCCTTTCGCCAAGGCAGGGAGCGCTTGTTAGCCCTGTAATAGTCTTCAATGCTGATTCTAAACGTGTTAAGTAAATCGGTGGCCATTCTTACCTAGTGCGATTTTTTTATTTATTACAAGCTGTAAATAAGGAGAATAGCTTTATATTTGCGCCCCTCAATAACCGGTCTGAATGACCTAAAAATACAGAGCAAATGACTAAAGCGGATATCGTTACTAAAATTTCTGACAAAACAGGAATGGAGAGAGGTGAAGTTCAAGCAGTTGTAGAGAGCTTCATGAAAGAAATCAAACACAGCCTCGAAGACGGTAACAATGTTTACTTGCGTGGGTTCGGTTCTTTTATTGTTAAGAAGCGCGCTCAGAAGACAGGTAGAAACATCTCTAAGAACACTACCATCGTTATTCCAGCTCATTACATCCCAGCATTTAAGCCTGCGAAAGTATTCGTTGAAGGCGTAAAAGAAAACGTTTCAGTAGAAGGGTAATTTGTCACGTAATACATACATAGCATTGGCTGTAGCTGTTATCGCTGCAGTAGCCATCTTCAATCTTCCGAGGACTCCTTATCAGGAACCTGCAGTGGAAGAGCGTGAAGAGGTAAGTGCTTTGGATGTAAAAGTGGATGAAGCCGTAGCTATTATTCAAAGCGGAGAAGGTGCACCCATGGCAGCCATTGGTATGCTTTTGGACGTACTTCGTGAAGATCCGAATCACGAAAAGGCTTTGATGTGGCTTGGAAACTTTTCTATGATGAGTGGTCAGTGGGACAAGGCTGTGGATCGCTTCCACCAGCTGAGCCAGCTCCACCCAGAAAACGAGATGTATACGTTGAACAAAGCACAGGCTTTGCTTCAAACTGGAGATACAACGAAGGCCCTAGAGGTGGCAAACGAGTACATAAACACATACCCCGATGCGGATCGCGTTAAAGATCTCGCAGAGGGTTTATAGAATTAATAACTTTAAAACTTTGCATTATGCCAAGCGGTAAAAAACGTAAAAGACATAAGATTGCTACGCACAAGCGTAAGAAGCGTCTAAGAAAGAATCGTCACAAGAAGAAGTAAACTTCTAGTGTATGAAAACAGAATTAGTCATTAGTGCTAGTTCTGACCGTGCTGATATAGCACTACTTGAAGACGGGAGATTACAAGAGCTCATTAAGGAAAAAGGGGACGATAGCTTCTCCGTTGGCGATGTCTATTTAGGGACCGTCAAAAAATTGGCCACAGGCCTTAACGCTGCCTTTGTAGACGTTGGTTATGAGAAAGATGCATTTTTGCACTACCACGACCTCGGGCCGCAGATAAATTCCTGGCAGAGTTACTTGCGTAAGACTCTTAAAGGCAAACAGCAAGCGAACATCTCAAACTTCCAGACCTCTCCGAATATTGAGAAGGAAGGAAATATTGGGGATGTATTAAAGCAGGGTGATCAAATCCTTGTTCAGATTACGAAAGAGCCTATCTCAACGAAGGGGCCTCGTATTACTGCAGAGCTTAGTATTGCCGGTCGATTTGTAGTTCTAGTTCCATTTTCTAATCGCGTTAGTGTGAGTCAGAAGATTCGCGAACGTGAAGAAAAGGATAGGCTGAAAAAATTGGTCAGAGGCATCAAGCCAAAAGGCTTTGGTGTGATTATACGTACTGTCGCAAAAGGACAGACCGCGGAAGACCTACAGGCAGATTTAGATTCATTGATACGCAAGTGGAAAACCCTCCACAGAGGCGTAAAGAGAACAAACAAGCCAGTACGTATTTTCCGCGAGATGAATCGTGCGAGTGCATTCTTGCGCGATGTATTCAACGACAACTTTACAGGTATCACTATTGATCACCAAGAACTCTTCGACGAGGTTAAGGAGTACTTAGAGGCCATTAAGCCAGGTGCATCAAAAATGGTAAAGTATTACAACGGTCAGATGCCGTTGTTCCAGTTCGCCAATGTTGATCGTCAGATTAAAGGAGCCTTTGGTCGCTCAGTGAGCATGCCAAAGGGCGCATATTTGATCATTGAGCACACGGAAGCCATGCACGTGGTAGATGTGAACTCAGGGAATCGCACGAATACGGCGGAGAATCAAGAGGCGAATGCTTTACAGGTGAACTTGCTCGCTGCTGAGGAGGTAGCTCGTCAGTTGAGGTTGAGAGATATGGGAGGTATTGTGGTTGTCGATTTTATCGATATGAACAGTGCCGAGAATCGCCGTGCGGTTTATGAAAAGATGCGCGATGAAATGAAGCGCGATCGAGCACGTCACAAGATTTTGCCAATCTCGAGATTTGGATTGATGGAATTGACCCGTCAGCGCGTGCGTCCTGAAACGAATATTACCACTCGTGAGGAGAATCCTGATAACCTTGTGGAGGCTCCAATCCAAGTGATTGATACTATCGCTAGTAAGATTAGCGGTAAGAAGCAGAAAGAGATTTTTGTGCATGTTCATCCATTTATCGAAGCCTATCTAACTAAGGGTATTTTGAAGAGTGTTAAAAAGGATTGGCAGAAACGATTCAAGAAAAAGATCGTTGTTGTTCCTAGAGACGCTTTTACAATGCTTGAGTGGAAGCTCCTAGATAAGGATAACAATCGTATCTAACGAGAGGATAACAGTGTAAAGAAAACCCCGAGAGTCGCATGCGAGCCTCGGGGTTTTTTCGTTAAAATTGGACCATGACAACCTCAGAAGCATTACAGAAACTGCAGCATTATTGCGCCTACCAAGAACGCAGCCCTTTTGAGGTTAAGCGCAAGCTCGGTTTGATAAAACTTCCCAAGGAACGTCACGAAGAAGTCATTGCCACCTTGATGGAAGAGAACTTCTTAGATGAGTACCGTTTTGCTGAGGCGTTTACCAGGGGAAAGCTCAATCAAAAGCATTGGGCACCGAAGCGCATCAGAATGGGCTTGCAAGAACATCGCATCCCTAGCGTGACCATTAATAGGATTCTAAATCAAATTGACCCTGAGCTGATTGAAAAGAACGCCTTGTATCTGGCCGATCGTTGGTTCAGCTCAAAAACCAAGGAACAACTCACCGCCGCGATGCAACGCCGGGGGTATTCTTTTGAGATGATTAATAAGGCGTATCTAAGAGTAGAAGAGGAACGAAAAAGTTCGCTCTAACCCTTCCAAGTCCCACCGTAACGGTAGTGGCTGTTTCCAGGTTTAACCTCTAAAACGCACTTTTCGCAGAGGAAATACCAAGTCTTATCGGAAGGTTTGTATTGCACCCTGAACATGACCGAATGGTCCTCCTTGCAGTTGGGGCAGTTTTTAGTTCGAGCCATTTGCGCAGTTAAAGAATTCAGTGATTTTCTCTTGGTCCAATTTTCCCTCGCTGCGTATTCCGCTGCAGAGATCAAACCCATAGGGGCCAACCATAGATTTTGCTTCGGCAATGTTTCCAGGATGCAGTCCGCCGGCTAGGAATACAGGTACAGGGCACTTCTCAACGATCTTTTTTGAGATGCTCCAATTGTGTGTTCGACCTGTGCCGCCTAATTCTTTGGTTTGAAGATTGGGGTTGCCGCTATCCAATAAGATGTAATCCACGAATGCAGCTTTCTCCAATGCCTCATTGATGCTGTTTTCATCTAATACATGGATGACTTGGACCAATTCCACTTCGGGTAGACTGCTTCGAAGTTTAGCATAGACTTCATTTTCTACGGCATCGACTAATTGAATGGTGGTAGTCTTACACTTCCGGTAATGGGCGATGATGGCATCAGCCTCCGTCTCACTGGTCAATAGAAACGTTCGAACATCTTCGTCGCGCACGGCATGAGCGATTTCAGCGATAAGCTCGTTTGAGATAATGCCTGGCCCGGAGGGCATAGGGCCTACCAATCCTAGGGCATGGGCGCCCATATTTATAGCCGTTCTTGCTTCTTCTAGCGAACTGATGCAGCAGACTTTGATGCGTGTCATAATGCTGCCAATACAGATTTCACCTCTTTAATATGTTCTGGAGTGATATCAAGGTGGAAGACCATGCGGCATTTTCCTGGGCCCATTTGGCTGATGC
>WTIZ01000006.1 GCA_011525035.1 Cryomorphaceae bacterium
GAACAAGGACGAGTACCTTCAGATGTACGAAGAGGCTTGGGTAAACGACGGCAATATTGGTGTGCCTGAACTACCAGGTAACCGTATGAGCTGGGCAGAAGCACAAGCTGCTGAAGGAACAGATTGGGTACAGGAAACCATCCGCCAAGGGATTAAGCACGGATATGACTTCTCTGCTTCTCGCGGCTTCAAGGGTGGAAACTTCTACGCCGGTCTTTCGTACAACGACAACCACAGCTATTTGGCGGGTAACTCTTACGAGCGTCTATCGGGACGTATCAATGCAGATTTCGACATTACGAAACGATTCAAATTAGGATTGAGCACGTCGCTTTCTCGCGGGGTGAACAACCGTATCGACGCCGCCTGGTCAGGTGGTTTTGGTGAGGCAATGTCTCGTGCACTTCCAATCTATCCTATTTACTACGCAGAAGACGAGTACGACGACGACGGCAACCTCGTTGCTTCGGCTGGTGATTACTGGTTGAAAGGCGGTATTAGCCTCAACCCGGTAGCGCAGCGCGACATGAAGGATTGGACGGCTATCGAGGATCGTTCGATCAATAACATTACTATGAACTACAAATTGAACGACAACTGGACCTTCCGCGGTCAAGGGGCGTTCGATTACATGCACTTCGAAGATCATATTTGGGAGAAGCCGGGTTACGATCCTACTTATAAGGATGCAGACGGCAACTTCTTGGGTCGTGCAAACATGTACCCGTACAGCGTGTACAACACTTCAGGTAACGCTACAGCGAACTACATCAAAGATTTGGGCGAAGACCACCACATCAACTGGTTGATTGGATCGGAGTACCAATACAATAGAATTAAGCGTTGGGACGGCTACTACGACAGCGAGGCTGTTGGTCAGATCCGCGAGACAGGTCAGTGGGTAAACGATCCATTGAGCTACATTGAAGAATATGCGTTTGCTTCTGCCTTTACTCGTTTGAATTACAACTTCAAAGGCAAATACTACGCAGAGGCGTTGATTCGTCGCGACGGTTCTTCGAAGTTTGGTCCTAACAACAAGTACGGAAACTTCCCTGCGGCTTCGGTAGCTTGGGTACTTTCTGACGAAGACTTCATGGCCAATCTACCTGCAGTGAACTTCTTGAAGTTGAAGACTTCGGTAGGTAAGAACGGTAACTCTGCGATTCCATCGTACCAGTGGTTCGGTTACTACAACGTAGCCAACAACGGTTACGGCGGTCAGACCTACCGTTACCCTGTGATTCGCGAAAATGCAGATTTGCGTTGGGAGACTTCTACGACCTATGATGTAGGTCTTGAGTACGGATTGTTCAACGACCGCATTTCAGGTGAGTTGGCTTGGTACCGCAAGCAAACGAACGACATGCTTCTGAACGTGACGCTTCAAGGTTCTACAGGATTCGGTTCTTGGTGGGACAACGTAGGTAGCGTTTACAACACAGGTGTTGAATTTGCCATCAAATCAAGAAACATCGTTACAGATAACTTCACGTGGACCACGGACTTCAACATCG
Source organism: Cryomorphaceae bacterium (assembly GCA_011525035.1). GTDB lineage: Bacteria > Bacteroidota > Bacteroidia > Flavobacteriales > Schleiferiaceae > UBA10364. The sequence continues at coordinate 1,518 of WTIZ01000006.1, forward strand.
CACGTAACTACAACCAGATTACTTCTATCGGTGAGTACTCGCCAGATGCAGTAAGTGGTGGTACGAACGATACTCGTGTTGTAGTGGGTATGCCAATTGGTACCAACTACCTTGTTCAATTCTCGCACGTAGATCCGGCCAACGGTCTACCGGTTTACCTCGACAAGGAAGGCAACGAAACGTACACTTGGGATCTTCAGAATCGTGTAGCAGTAGGTAATGTAATGCCAGATGCCATTGGTGGTTTGACCAATACATTTAACTACAAGAACTGGGAGTTTGGCTTCATGTGGGTATTCACCATCGGTGGAGACATCTACGACAGCTCTTCGAAGCGTCAGATGGGTGTTGTGACCGATTGGAACATGCGTACAGATTTGTTCGACCGCTGGCAGCAGCCGGGTGATATTGCAACTTACCCGCGTCTCAGCCGCGACTACCGTACCTACGGTTCAAACACAGAGTGGATCAACACCAACTTATGGTTGCACGATGGGACTTACGCTCGCCTACGTAACGTGAAGTTGAGCTACCGTGTACCGCAAGAAAAATTGACCAAGAACGTAAAAGGTATGACCGTAAACATTACCGGTACGAACCTTATTACCCTCACAAATTTCATCGGTTTGGATCCAGAGATTGCTCGTGACTTCGAGAACGCTACCGACCGTAACATGTCACCGAACATTACGTACCTCACGCCACCGCAGGAGAAGACGTACAACATTGGTGTAAACATTAACTTTTAATCCTTAGCAATCATGAAAAAGATAGTAGCACTTTTAGCACTTGTAGCGATTGTAGTAGGAAACTCATCGTGTGAGCGTATCCTAGATTTCAAAGCGGATACCACGTCTCAGATTCCAGCAGATTCAGCCATCGTAACCATCGAGGATGCGGAGCAACTGTTGGTTAGTGTTTATGATGTAGCGGCAAACGCCTTTAACGGCCGTTTCCAAAACATCCCTGAGGTCATGTCGGATAACCTTGCAGACCCGCTAGGCTTGAACGGCGAGTACGCACAGATTTACCGTTGGACATCTTCGTTCTTTAACGGTTCGTTTGGTGGTGAATACCGCGATGCATACATCGCAATCTACCGTGCCAACACCTTGTTGGAAGAGGTTGCTGACCTAGAAGGCGCAACCGCAGAAAGCATTGAAAGAATTTCTGCTGAAGCAAAATTCATTCGTGCCCTATGTCATTACCACGTGGTTCGTATCTGGGCTTTGCCTTACGGTTACACCTCAGACAACAGTCACCTTGGTATTCCATTAAAGTTGAGCGCTGATCAAACACCGCAAATGCGTGCTACGGTTGCCGACGTTTACGCGGCCATCGTTTCAGATCTATTGGACGCTGAAGCCGACCTACCTTCGGACAACGGCATCTTTGCGGATCAAATGGCAGCGAAAGGCCTCTTGGCCAAGGTGTATTTGGAAATGGGCGATTTCGCTAATGCAAAGGCGAAAGCTGCTGAGGTAATTGGTTCGGGCGCTTACAGCTTGGAGCAAGATTTAACGAAGCGATTCAACGACCATCCAAACACAAGTTTGCCGGCAGAATTCATCTTCACTTTGGTGAGCACCAATGAAGTAATTGGCGGTGATACCTTGGTGGACGAGCGCGGTTCGGGTTATGTTTGGAACTACCGTTCTGACGACCCAAATGCCAACCCTGCACTCAAAGCATCTGCGGATCTATATGTTGCAGCGACAAGCGATACCAACGACCTACGCGGTCAAACGTGGTACGATATCCGCAACGCGGGTTCAGCTGACGAGTTGTACATGATCAGCAAGTTTGACGCAAGCTTTATCGATGTACCACTCATTCACTTGACAGAGATGTATTTGATCTATGCAGAATGTAACGTTCGTTTGAACGGCGATGCTGATGGTACAGGATTAGGCTACATCAACGACCTAAGAACTCGAGCAAACGTTGCTTCCTTGAGTTCACTCTCGGTAAGCGATGTGATGAATGAGCGCAGGTTAGAGATGGCTTGTGAAGGCGACCGTCTCTTCCAGCTTAAGCGTCAAGGGGTGCTCGGCGAAATTCAGAAGATTAGAGGAGTAGATTGGGATTGCCCAGGAATGGTACTCCAATTCCCTAACTTTGAAGGAACCGCCCAAGGATTTATTTATAACGAAGAAGGAGGCTGCGAATAAAGCAGTTTAGCGATATGAAAAGAGTAACATTATTTATTGCGAGCGCCTTGATGATCTTGGGCGCATGTAAGCCGGAGGTTGGGCCTATTGGACCAGCATACGAAGCCGGTGCAGGTATCGTAGGTACTTGGGAGTTGACCAACGCGGATCAAACAGATCTAACGCTACCCGTACCAGAAACTAGAGACATCAGTTCGTTCTACCAAAACAATCAAGATAAATGGGTTGTAGTGTTCAGCGAGGACAGTACCTACACTGTAAACTCACAGGGCCCAGGTTTCGATTTGTTTGGTGCCGGAGGTACTTGGAAGTACAACACACCAGAATTCCCTTCTGAGTTGCACCTCACTCAGTTTGATACTGTAACGACGGTATTGCCTTTGGGCAACATGCCACGTACGATTGATCAGAACGTGAGTATTGTCTACGACCGTATTCGTTGCGACAAGCCAAGCGTATCTTACAAATTAACGTTCACTAGAAAATAAGCTCAGATGAAAAAGATTAGCACACTACTCGCATTGACTTTGGGCCTAAGTGCTTCGGCTCAAATCACAACTATCCCTGATGAGAACATCGACCCAGCAGATTCTTTGGAGATTATCTTCGACCCATCTGCTCTCGACCTCGCCGTAGGTCACCAAGACCTTTTGAAGCAGGCTGTAGATGCAGGTGAAGACATGTACATCTGGACGTGGAAGCCGGCAGCTCACCCAGACGGTCACCCGTATGTAAACGGTACAGGATCTGCCCCTTGGAAAAATTCAAATGAGAACATGAAGATGACCAAGAATTCAGACGGTACGTTCTCTTGGAAGATTGTTCCAACCTTGTTCTACGAGGTAGATGCAGCCAAGGTATACGCTGAGGATATTCACTTCTTGGTGAAGGCTAAAGACGGCGGTGGTTACGGTGATCCGGATGTAAAGACGGACGATCAGAGCATTGCAATTGACCCTCCTGCAACGGAGCGCAATCCTTTCTACCACTTCCCTACTAAGGTGAAGATTGACGACGTAATCACGTTGCGTTACGAGAACTGGAGAGAGGAAAAAGCATCGATGCAAAACCTTAGCTCGGACGACTGTTACGCTTATGCTAAAGTGGTTTATACGGACGGTACCAGCCAGCAGATTGAAAACACATTCAACGTTGGTTCTAATCCAGACCTACAAATGCAGGATGTGGGCGATGGCAACTTTGAGATGCTCATTGTTCCTACAGAGCATTTTAACCTGAACCCAATGAAGGAGGTAGATTACCTAGAATTTATCGCAATGCGTAAAAACTTTGCGAGCGGTGCAGACCGTGTTACAGAAGCGGTAGTTATTCCGATTTTCTGTCAATAATATTTGGCTATAAGCCAGCTTAGAACCCGGCCCAGTGCCGGGTTTTTTCTCAACTAACACTCAGAGAAACATGCAGAACAAACCTAAACTCAGTTTTTGGCAGATTTGGAACATGAGCTTCGGCTTCTTGGGCATCCAGTTTGGATATGCCCTACAAGGCGGATTCATGAGCCGTATTTTTGAAACGCTTGGTGCCGACGAGCACAGCCTTCCATTGTTGTGGATTGCCGCGCCGCTTACGGGACTTATCGTGCAGCCTATTATTGGTCAGATGAGCGACAATACATGGCACCCGAGGTTTGGTCGCCGTCGCCCTTATTTTCTGATAGGTGCTGTTCTTGCTTCTCTAACATTATTGATCGTGCCGCACAGTTCGGCGCTTTGGATGGCTGCAGGTGGTCTATGGATTCTTGATGCTACGATGAACATCAGTATGGAGCCGTTCCGTGCCTTGGTGGCTGATAAATTACCAGACAGCCAACGCAGTTTCGGTTTTGTGGTGCAGACGCTGATTATTGGTGTAAGTACTTGGGTGGCTTCAAACTTGCCGCTGATGGTGAGTTCTTTGGGTGTAAGTAACGAAGCTGCGCCAGGCGTGGTTCCGATGTCGGTTCAGGTGGCATTTGGAATTGGTGCTGCAGTATTCATCCTATCCATACTTTACACAGTCTTTACTACGGATGAATATCCTCCCGAAGACATGGAAGCTTTCCGCGCGGAGCAGAAGGAAAAATCGGGTTTAGCCAATACCATTTCTGAGGTGTTTAAGAACATCGCGGACATGCCAAAGACGATGAAGCGTTTAGGTGTGGTCCAATTCTTCTCTTGGTTTGCCTTCTTCTGTATGTGGTCCATGGCCAACCCTGCCTTGACGGACCATGTATTTAATGCTGCGAAGCCCGAGGCTATCGATTTCGCCGTGAGTACTGCGGAGCAAATAGATGCTTATCAAATAGCGGATAGAGCATTTAACGATGCCTCAAACAAGGTGGGCTCGTACATGGGGAACTACGGTTTAAGCTCTATGGTATTTGCCCTATTGTTGACTCTTTGGACGGCGAAAAGACGTATCAATAGAAAGTTCGTTCACATGTTCAGCTTGTTCGCTGGGGCGTACGGATTCATTAGCATGTACTTCATTACCGAGCCGTCGATGCTGATCGTAAGCTTCGTTTGTATTGGATTCAGTTGGGGGTCTATCCTGTCTATGCCGTATGCGATGTTGAGCTCCACGCTTGACCCGAACAGAATGGGTGTGTACATGGGCATCTTCAACATGTTCATTGTCATCCCGCAGATTGTTGCAGCGACTTCTTTAACGACTATTTACAAAGGGGTATTTGGCGAAGATCCAATCAATGCGATGTTGCTCGCGGGAACCTCGTTGGTTATTGCGGGGTTATCGAACTTTTTGATTACGAACAAGAAGGCGGTGACCTATACGCCAGAGGCGTAATTAAAGCGGCCTTTTTTGCTTGCGGAATTCGCGTGGCGAACAACCCTTGACCTTTAGGAAGGAACGGTTGAAGGATGAGCTGGAGTTAAACCCGCTCTCTTCGGCAACCTCCGACATTGGCTTGTTGGTATTCACCAGAAGGTGTGAAGCGACCGTTGTGCGCAGTTGCATTAAGTAGTCGATAAAAGTCAAGCCAGAAGTTTGTCGGAACCAACGGCTGAAACTCTGCTCAGTCATGCTGGCGATGTCTGATATTTCAGAGAGTGTGATAGCACGTTGGTAATTGTCCTGAATGTACTTAGAAACGCGTTCCATGCGCTTGCTGATCTTCTGACTCATTACATTGCTGTACGCGCTTGTTGTCGAAACGGTTTTGAACTCTTTTCGCTCGGCAATCGAAGCCATGAGATTGAAGAAGGAGCCCATGCTCTTGAGAGAATTGGTCCCAACAATATTGGCAAAGTCTTCGTGTTCTTCAGGAGTGAATTGGCCCAGATCCACACCAAAACTCATCGCTTTAAAAAGTGGTCCTAGGGCGGCACTTTCTTTAAATGAGTTGAGCCACTCTTGAGTAAACTGAAGTCCCCAACATTCGCGGTCCATGATCATTTCCTCTTCATCGGAAGCCACAAAGTTGTGCGGCAGGTAAGGACCTAATAAGAAGGCTTGGCCGGCTTTGAATTCAACGATTTTGTTTCCGATAAAAGCGAGTCCTTCGCCTTTGACTACGTACGTGATTTCAATCTCTGGGTGGTAGTGCCAGTAGTCGGTGAAAATGGAAGGTCCACGCTGACCTACACGTTGCGAGAGCACATAGCTGTGGTAGCTTCTGTCCTTTTCGGCAATTCGTATGTTCTCGATCGTGGCTTTCATCGCTCAAATTCAAAGATTTTGGCTTCCCAAGGGTAGAACACCGATCCGCCGCCTTTGTCGGAGCTAAGCAGGGGTTCTTTGCCTGACCAGTATTCGTGGCTTCGCATCTTATCTGTGGCGTTCACAACCAAGATCCATTTGGAGTAGTCGTTGGTCGCCTCAAGGATGTAATAACCGTCCTCTGGTACTCTTTGGGTAAACTGAACCGCTCCTCTTGTTTTTCGAAAAGCGCCCAATTCTTGACACAAATCTAACAATTGACCGCCAATTATGCTATAATCAGGGAAATCTTCGGAAAATCCGGGCATATCCTCTCGAATGGCGCCATGGTTTTCGTGCCCCTTTAAACCGAGTTCTGTTCCATAGTACAAAACCGGTATGCCGCGCATGAAGTAGAGCAGCGTTAACGCGCTTCTTAGTTTGTCTTCACTACCTAGTTGGCCGAGGAAGCGCCCGTCGTCGTGATTGTCAACGAAGGTGATGAGGTCTTCCGGGCGCTCGTAGAGGTAATCTGCGGCGAGGCGGTAGTACAAGGCACCTGCACCTGTGGCCCAACCGAATTGCTCAGATTCATCGGCTTCATACATCGAGTGGATGGCGCGCCAGAGGGTGAAGTCTGTCACGGCATCGTTGCCTGTCCAGCCTGCGCTCACGTTATCGTTGGGTGCAAAATAGAGCTGTGATGCTTCACTGTAGGCCCAAGTTTCTCCAAAGATGAAGAGCTCTGGATACACCCGTTTGAGCAGCATGTTTAACTCCTTGAGAAATGTAGGATGGGAAAATGCATAGGTGTCGCAGCGCAGGGCATCTACACCGAAGGATTCGATGTACCAAAGGGTGGAATAGGTAAGGTACGAGGCGGTTAACGGGTGCTCTTGGTTCAGGTCGGGCATGGCTCCTGCGAACCAGCCTTTTTCGAATCGGTCGATATCGTCTTTTGAAGCATAGGGGTCTGTTAGCGAAGTGAAACGGAAGCTCGAATATGGAATAGAGCCGTTTTGATTCCAATGCACCATGGAGGAATCGGGCATCAATTCTTGAAGGTAATGTGAGGATCCCCAATGGTTGTAAACGACATCGGCGACGTGCTTTAGGCCGCGCTCTTGCATTTGCTTGCTTAGTGCTGCGAGGCCTTTGTTGCCGCCGTAGCGCGGATCTATTTGATAGTGGTCTGTGATGGCGTAGCCGTGGTAGCTGTCACGAGCCATATCGTTTTCTAGCAGGGGGTTGATCCAAACGGCGGTCGCGCCAAGACGTTCGATATGACCAAGTCCTTGCCCAATGCCCTCGAGGTCCCCTCCGTGTCGGGCATAAGGCTCTTTAAGGTCGGTGCCACGCTCACGCATGCCTTTGATGTCGTCGTTCTTTGGATTTCCGTTGTGAAATCGGTCCGGGGTGATGAGGTAGATGAGGTCTTGGTCGCTTAGTCCTTGAGGCTCGTAACCGCTGCGCTCAAGAAGGGGGTATTTGATGTTTCTGCGGCCAATTTTAAAGGTGATTTCTTGTGAGGCAAGGTTGGGTAGAATTCGGAATTGGACCCAGGCTACATGGTCGCTCAGGATTCCCCATTCTAGTCTTTCTGCACCCTTAAAACTGTGAATTTCGGCCTTTGTAAAACCTTCGCCGGTGATGAATACCTCTACAGTATCCAGGGGATAATCGCTCCACCAGTTCGGCGGATCAACTCGGTGAACACTTTGCCCTTTAATGGCAGTAACCGAAGCAATGCACAAAAGAGAGAAAAAGAAGTTTAAGGCGCTATTCTTCATTTTTTGCGGGATAATGCGACAATATGGTTAAAAATTGGCAGAATTGGACACCAAAAGGAACCTGTTGTGCCTTAATTTTATAGGGTATTCGGTACACTAATTACTAACCAATCATTTTTATATGAAAAAGTTTTACGCTTTAGCAGCTGCCTTGTTCCTAGGAATGGGCGCATTTGCACAAACTTACAGCGTGACCTTCCAGGTTGATATGGGCTCTGCTACAATCAACTCTAACGGTGTTCACGTTGCTGGGTCATTCCAGTCTTGGTCTCCAAGTACTACTTCTATGACGCAGGTAGGTACTTCTTCAATCTACTCGACTACAGTTACTGTAAGTGGTGGTCAGTTGGAGTACAAATTCTTGAACGGTAACGCATGGGGCGACGATGAAAGTGTTCCTGCACCGATCCAAGTAGGTACTAACGGTAACAGTAACCGTTGGGCTGTGATCTCTCAGGATACTACACTTCCAGCAGTAATGTTCGGTGGTGCTGCTCCTGCAGGTCAAAAAGCGATCCAATTCAAGGTGGATATGGCGCTTCAGACTGTTTCTTCAGATTCAGTTCACGTTGCGGGTAACTTCCAAGGTTGGGATCCAGCAAAGTCGCAGATGGTAAACTTTGACGGCGTACACCGTTACATTGCTTATGTAGGCAAGACGGATTCTACGTACTTCAAGTTCATCAACGGTAACGGATGGAGTGTTGTTGAATCGGTTCCTTCTACTTGTCAGGCTTCTTCTGCAGGTATCAGCCAAGGTGATAACCGTTTCTACACAGATACACTAAGTGGTATCTACGAAGTATGTTACTCTCAGTGTGGTCCATGTACAGTAGTTCCTACGTACGATATCACAATCAATGTAGATGTAAGCTCTTTGACTGCATGTTCTACTATTGATTCTGTAACACTTGCAGGTCCTATCAACGGATGGGGTGGTGAGTTGATGTCTGATCCAGACGGTGACGGTGTTTACTCTATCTCTTACATGGGTGTTGATTCAGGTGATTTCCAGTTCAAGGCACGTTACCACGTAGCGGGTGCGACCAACTGGGAAGGCGGTGGTAACAAGATTGTTACTGTAAGCTCTGACTCTGTAGTTGCTCCTCGTTGTTTCGGTAACGATACGTACGGACCATGTCCTACTACGCCTCCAACGGCTGACGTAACGTTTATCGTAGACTTCACGCAAGCTTCTTTCACGCCAGCTGATACGATTTACTTGATGGGTAACTTCACGCAGTGGAGCTCAAATGCTATCCCAATGGTGGCACACTCTCAAGCGGGTCAGTACATCGCTACAGTTGCACAGTACTGTCCAGGTACTATGGAGTACCGTTTCTCTAACGGCGATCCATCAAACAACTCTAACCACGAGCCAGTTCCTGCTGATTGTGGTGTAGATAATGGTGTAGGTTCTTACAACCGTTTCTTCGCGCGTACAGGTTCTGCAGATACTGTTCAGCACATTTACGGTGCTTGTTCATTCATCTCTGTTGAAGAGAATGCATTGGATGCAGTAGCGATCTACCCGAACCCTATGACGGATGTAGCAACAATCGCTCTAGGTACTTCTGATTTCTACACAGTTCGTGTAATGGACATCACTGGCCGTTTGGTTGCTGGTATGGACAATGCTCAGGGCAATGTAGAGTTGAATGCCTCTGAAATGGGTCGCGGTATGTACTTCGTTAACATCGCGAACTCAAAAGGCGAGTTGAGAACAATGAAGGTTATCGTAGAATAATCTCTTACTCATACAGTTCCTTTTTGGAATAGAGCCCCCCGGCGCGCAGCGCCGGGGGGTTTTTATTTTCAGGAATTTGAGCAAACAAAAAGGCGGCCATACGGCCGCCTTTTTAAGTTTTTATTGTGGTCTGTTTTTACAGAACTAATCCGTTCTCAACAGCAAATCGAACAAGCCCTGCAGTGTTATTCATCCCTAGTTTATTGAGGATGTTTTGACGGTGGTTGTCAATAGTCCGCTTCGACAAGAAGAGTTGTTTGGAGATTTGCTCGTTGGTCAGTTGGTCACAGATGAGCTGAATGATTTCTATTTCGCGTTTACTCAATCGGGCCACAGCAGGATTATCGCTTTTAAGATCCGCAGCACCTATACCGAGAATTTTCTTTTCGATCAATTCATTGGCGAGGGATTGTGTGTAACAAAGTTTTCCTTCAAGCACGGTTGTTATAGAAGCAACAAGTTCCGCTGTTCCGACGCTCTTTAGAACATAGCCTTTGGCACCAGCTTCGAGCATATTCGCTGCGTAATCCACATCTCCGTAGTTGGAGAGTGCAAGCACGCGAAGACCTGGATGTGCTTCAAGGGCTTTCTTTGTCAAAGTTGGACCGTCGGTTTCCTCCAACTTGTAGTCCATGATGACGATATCGAATTCTTTTCTATTGAGCTGTTCAGACATTTCAATGCCATTTCCAGCCTCTGAAACTTCGAAACTATGTCCTTCGAAGTCTCCCATTTCGAGCATAGTTTTAATACCATCCCTAAGGATAGGATGGTCGTCCACTATGAGTATTTTGACATTTTTCTTTGCCATGGTTGTGTGTAAATGCGCGGTTTTGAGTGCGTTAAATATACTAAGATTTGTTTTTGACTAGGTATTTAGCTTGAAAACGGGGTATTAATTTTGTGATTTTGAATCAATTAGAAGTCGACTTTGGATGAAGTCCCGGAATTGCACTATATTTGTCAAAACTTTTTGGCACTCAAAAGGGGGACTTCGGTCCCCTCTTTTATTGCCGGTAATTGATGGAATACGCAAAAATTGAAAAGGCCGCTGAACAGGCCACGGTTGAGAATAACGCTTTTTTGGTAGAGCTTGAGGTGAAGCCAAATAACGTAATCATTGCCTATGTTGATGCGGACGAAGGTCTTTCAATGGATCAGATAAAAATGATCAATAGGAAGATGGAATCAGAATTGGACCGCGATGTGGAAGATTTTAATCTTACAGTAAGCAGTCCAGATTTGAACAGGCCCTTGAAAATTTGGCGTCAGTACAAGAAAAACGTTGGTCGCTTTTTAAAGGTGAAGTTTGACGACCGTCAAGTAGAAGGAAAGTTGGAAAAAGTGGAGCAGGACTTTTTGGTTTTGAGTGTCCCTCAAAAGAAGAAGAGTGCGCCGCATGTGGAAACAGAAATACAGTTTGCCGACATCGTAGAAGCGAAGGTGGCAATCAGATTTAAATAGAAGTTTTAGTTTTATAGATAATGGAAAATCAGGCGATTATCGAAAGCTTCCTCGCTTTTAAAGAGGAAAAGAACATCGACAGAACCACTTTGATGGCCTTCATTGAGGAGGCGTTCCGCAACCAGTTGCGCAAGAAGTACGAGACCGATGAAAACTTTGATGTTATTGTAAACCCGGATAAGGGTGATTTGGAAATCTGGCACAACAGAACGGTAGTTGAAGACGGTGCTGTTGAAGATGAGAACCAAGAGATTGAATTGAGTGCAGCACTTCGCATCGAACCGGATTACGAGGTTGGTGAAGAAGTTTCTGAAGAGATCAAATTGATTGACCTTGGTCGTCGTTTCATCTTGGCATTCCGTCAAAACTTGGTCAGCAGAATCCAAGAGCACGACAGTTCAGAACTATTCAAGCGCTACAAAGACCTTGAAGGTGAAATCATCACGGGTGAAGTACACCACGTTCGTCACCGTGAGGTAATCGTTTATGACGACGAAGGAAATGAACTAATTCTTCCTAAAGACCAAATGATTGGTGAGCGCGAGTTCTTCCGCAAAGGAGATCCTATCCGCGCGGTAGTCAAGGAGGTAGTATTCCGCGGTACCAAGCCTGTGGTAATTATGTCTCGCACGGACGAGCGTTTCTTGGCGAAGTTGTTCGAGCAAGAGATTCCAGAAGTATACGACGGCCTTATCACTATTAAAGGTGTAGTTCGTATTCCAGGTGAGAAAGCGAAGGTTGCTGTAGAATCTTACGACGACCGTATCGATCCGGTTGGTGCCTGTGTGGGTATGAAAGGATCGCGTATTCACAGTATCGTTCGCGAGTTGCGCAACGAGAATATTGATGTAATCAACTACACCAATAACCTACAACTCTACATCCAACGCGCATTGAGCCCAGCGAAGGTAACTTCATTGAACATTGATGAGGAGAACCGTCGCGTTGAAGCTTTCTTGGCTCCGGATCAAGTGAGTTTGGCTATCGGTCGTGGAGGTACTAACATCCGCTTGGCAAGTAAACTGGTAGACATGGAAATTGATGTTTACCGCGATGATATCGAAATCGAAGATGATATCGAACTAGATCAGTTCAGCGATGAGATCGAAGGTTGGATCATCGACGAGCTGAAGAAAATTGGATGTGATACTGCGAAGAGCGTATTGAAGTTGACAAAAGAAGAATTGGTTTCAAGAGCCGATTTGGAAGAGGAAACTGTAGAAAACATCGTCTCAATTCTCAAGCAAGAATTCGAGGAAGAATAAGAAAACACTAAAGATACTCTATGAGTAGCGTCAGATTAAGTAAGGCCACCAAGGAACTCAACATCTCTTTAGATAGAGCGGTTGAAGAATTGGCAAAAAATGGCCACGACATTCCAAACAACCGTAATACCAAGATCACGGAGGAGCAGTACGGCGTGCTGAAAACTGCCTTTGCAGATGATCTTGAGCGGAAAAAAGCTGCCGAGGAGGTGAGCCAGCAGTCGAAGGAGGAAAAAGAAGTTCTTCGTGGTGGTGCTGAGGAGGTTGAAGCTCCTGCTCCTGTAGTCGAGGCACCGAAGGAAGAGCCAGCACCCGTGGCTGAGGCACCGAAAGAGGAGCCAAAGGCAGAAGAAAAAGCAGAAGCTCCTGCGCAAGAGGAACCTTCAAGCGGCTTAAAGGTGATGGGCAAGATTGATCTTGACGCTCAGAAGCCAAAGAAAAAGGCGAAGCCGGCAGCAGCTGAAGCACCGGCAGAGAACAAGAGTCACAAGCCTACAGAGAAGGGGCCGAAGAAGGCTGCAGGCGGCGCGAAACTGCAAGAGCAAGCGCCAACCAAGAAGGCTGAGGAAAAAGCAGAGGAGGCAAAGCCTGCTGATGCTGAAATCAAAACCAAGTACGTAAAGATTGACGGTCCTAAGTTCACCGGTCAGAAGATTGAACTTCCGGTCGAAAAGCCAAAGACACCGAAAAAGAAGCGTACTCGTATTAAAACTCAAGGACCAGGCGGCGCTACTCCAGCACAAGCCGATCCTAGAAGCAGAAACCAACGTGGAGGTACTAACCAAAACCGCGGTAAAGGGAAAGGTCGTCGCAACCAACCTGTTGTCGAAAAGCAGGAATTGTCTGACGAGGAAATCCAAAAACAAATTAAAGAGACCCTAGAGAAACTTACTTCTGGTAAGAAGAACAAGGGTGCTAAGATTCGCCGTGATAAGCGTGCTGAGCGTCGTGAAAAAGAGGAGCTCAGAGACATGCAGGCCGCGGAGGAAAGCAAAGTATTGAAGGTAACAGAATTCGTTACAGTTACTGAGCTTGCCAACATGATGGAGGTAAGCGTCAATGACGTTATTGGCTCATTGATGGGCGTAGGCGTCATGGTAACTATGAACCAACGTCTTGATGCAGAAATGCTGGAGATGGTGGCTGAAGAATTCGGCTTCGGTGTCAACTTCGTCGATGAAGAGGTAACGGAAACGTTCCAAGAAGAAGAGGACAAAGAGGAAGATTTGAAACCACGTTCACCTATTGTAACGGTGATGGGTCACGTTGACCACGGTAAGACGTCGCTTTTGGATTACATCCGTAAAGCCAACGTAATTGCTGGTGAGGCAGGGGGAATTACTCAGCACATCGGTGCCTACAACGTAAAAGTTCATACCGGTCAGACCATTACCTTCCTAGATACTCCGGGTCACGAAGCCTTTACGGCGATGCGTGCTCGTGGTGCACAGGTAACGGATATTGCCATTATCGTAGTAGCAGCGGATGATGCCGTGATGCCACAGACGAAAGAAGCAATCTCTCACGCTCAGGCAGCAGGTGTGCCAATCATCATTGCGATCAACAAAGTTGACCGTGAGGTGGCGAATCCAAACAAGATTATGGAGCAGCTTTCTCAAGAGAACATCTTGGTGGAAGATTGGGGTGGTCCTATCCAGTGTCAGCAGATTTCTGCGAAGACGGGTTTGAACATCGAAGAGCTTCTTGATAAGGTACTTCTCGAGGCAGAAATGCTCGATTTGAAAGCTAACCCAGATAAGAACGCGAGCGGTACTGTAGTAGAAGCCTCTCTTGACAAGGGTCGCGGTTACATGTGTACAGCACTCGTTCAAGCGGGTACCATGAAAGTTGGAGATTACGTTCTAGCCGGTCAATACTCTGGTAAGGTGAAGGCGATGCTCGACGAGCGTGGCAACCGCATCAAAGTGGCAGGCCCATCGACGCCAGTAAACCTTCTAGGTTTGGACGGTGCGCCAACTTCAGGTGATAAATTTATCATCATGGACGACGAGCGTGAAGCGAAGCAGATTGCTGCGAAGCGTCTACAGTTGATGCGCGAGCAGAGCGTACGTTCTCAGAAGAAGATGACCCTCGAAGAGATTGGTCGTCGTCTTCAGGTGGGAGATTTCAAAGAGTTGAACATTATCCTTAAAGGTGATGTGGACGGTTCAGTTGAAGCATTGTCCGATTCTCTTCAGAAGCTCACTACTGAGGAAATCCAGGTCAACATCATTCACAAGGCTGTTGGTCAAATTTCTGAGAGTGATATCCTTCTCGCAACTGCATCGGATGCGATCGTTGTAGGTTTCCAAGTTCGTCCTTCTGCACAAGCACGTAAGCTTGCAGAGAAAGAGGATGTGGAGATCAGAATGTACTCTATCATTTACGACGCGATCAACGAAGTCCGCGATGCAATGGAGGGTATGTTGAGCGCCGAGATGAAAGAGGAAATCAAGGGTACTGCAGAGATCCGCGAGACCTTCAAAATCTCGAAAGTGGGTACCATTGCAGGTTGTATGGTTACCGAAGGTGTTATCGAGCGCAACCACGATGTACGTGTAATTCGCGACGGTGTGGTAGTGTACACAGGAAAACTAGGTTCTTTGAAACGCTTCAAGGACGATGCGAAAGAAGTTCGCCAAGGTTTCGAATGTGGTTTGAACATTGCCAATTTCAATGATATCAAAGTGGGCGACGTTGTCGAAGCCTACGCAATGGTTGAGGTGAAGCGTACGCTTGGCTAATCCAGAAGATACAGATACTAAAAAGCCCGGCCATCGGCCGGGCTTTTTTATGCTTTAAAGTTTCGGTTTCTAGTGCAGGATGAGGGCACCCACAGCAAACAGAGCGCCGTACACAATCCCAATCCCCAAGATCCAATAAACAAACAGCTTCAGTGTAGAAGGCGCCTCAATCTTCTCTGATGGATCCATTCGCATCTCAATAGGCTTCCATGCGCCACCAGGCTGTACAGTCTTGTAAAATTCCACAAGTGTATAGGTCGGTGTTGGAGTAGTCAGGTACATTGTTGCTACCCATGCAACTGTGGTAAACCCAACGGTAAAGAAGAAGCTGTTTGGGAACGCCCAATCGAGCACACTGTGTGCAAGCGCATATCCGACAAAGGGTGCAACAGTCGCGGCAATCTCTGTCCATGCATTAATGCGCCACCAGTACCATCGAAGGATAAGCACAAGCCCTAAGCCGGCGCCACATTCCATGATGAATTGCCACACCCCTGCGATGCTGTCCATAAAGCTGGTCACCAACAATCCCAAAATGGCAAGGATTAAGGTGGTCAATTTCGAGATGTTCAAACTCGTTTTCTTCGGCGCATGGGGATTGATAAATCGCAAGTATCCGTCGTTAATGAGATAAGATGCTCCCCAATTCAATTGGGTCGACATGGTCGACATGTAGGCGGCAAAGAAGGAGGCCAATAACATTCCTAAAAGCCCCTGCGGCAAGAAGTCACGCATGATAAAGATGTAGCCGAAGCGGTAATCTTGATTGTATTTCACAGCCTGCGGCAATTGCGCTCCATATACCTCTGCCCAGCTTTGAGACCACATGAGATATTCCGCCTCCTGCGCCTCATTCATCGGCTCGAAATCTGCCTCTCCAGCGAGCATTTCGTAAGAGATAAAACTAGGCATGTCCTCTGCAGGATTTCCCTTTGAACCATAAAGGGCGATGGCACTTAGGGCGACTAAAATCCACGGCCACGGGCGTACTGCGTAGTGGCCTATCTGGAACAATGCACTGGCTAGAAAAGAAGAGCGTTCGTCTTTGGTTGCCAGCATCCGCTGCGCGCTGTAGCCGCCTCCACCGGGCTCTGCGCCAGGATACCACGACGTCCACCATACCATTCCAAAGAATGCCAAGAAGGAAGCCAGGGTGATTTGGTAACTGCCCTCACTCGAAGCTTCGCCGCTAATGGACGGAAGGAATTTGAACGTTTCTTCAGGCAAGGCGGCTTTAAGACCTGCCACACCTCCCACTTCAGGAGCGTCTAGCACATAAATGGCCAAGGCAATGGAGCCCGCCATGGCGAGAAGGAATTGGAATACATCGGTATATACCACTCCTTTCAAGCCACTAAAACTGACGTAAATGACAACGCCCAGTAGAGCAGCGCCAGTCCACAGAAAAGCTTCATTATAAGTCAATCCAAAGAATCCTTGGAGCAGCGTGATCATAGCGACATTTACCCAGCCCATAATGAGGACGTTCATGAAGGCGCCGAGGTATACGGCCTTAAAGCCACGAAGCAAGGCAGCGGGCCTGCCCGAGTATCTGAATTCGATGAATTCCACCTCTGTCGTAAGTCCTGAGCGGCGCCACAATCGGGCGAAAAAGACCGTGGTAAGCATGCCTCCTGCGAGCAAGTTCCACCAAAGCCAGTTTCCACTGATCCCGTACTGTCCAACCAGTTCTGTAACGGCCAGCGGTGTATCTGCTGCGAAGGTGGTTGCAACCATAGAAATACCGGCGATGTACCAGGGTAAAGATCTGCCGCCAAGGAAGTATTCACTGATGGACGATTTTTTGCTGCGGCCGAAATACATTCCGATAAGGACGGTGGCTGCCAGCAATGAGATAAGGACCGTGAGGTCTATGGTGCTAAGGTTCATGCGCCTATTTGCGTTTGCGTTGGAAGAATTGGGTCATGATATCACCACATTCTTCCTCCATAATTCCTGAGATGATTTCCGTCTTCGGATGTAGTTCCCCACCATGCTCTTTGAAGCCGCGTTTGGCATCACTAGCACCATATACGACCCGGCCTATCTGCGACCAAAAAAGGGCGCCGGCACACATTGGGCAGGGCTCAAGGGTCACGTAAAGGGTACATTTTTGGAGGTATTTGGCACCTAAATAGTTCGATGCTGCGGTGATGGCTTGGATTTCTGCATGTGCAGTGACATCCGTGAGTCTTTCTGTAAGGTTATGGGCACGTGCGATGATGCGGCCGCCAGCGGTAATTACGGCGCCTACGGGGACTTCACCCTCGCTGGCGGCTTGCTGAGCTTCGGCAAGCGCAGCCTTCATAAATATGCTGTGATCATTAAGGTCTATCATCTTCCACGCAAAATAGGGAATTGGCCCACAAGTTTGGCTATTTTTGCGGTTCAAACAATTAGTACCATGTACAGATCACATACTTGTGGCGAATTGCGCGCCGCACATATTGGACAAACAGTAACTCTTGCAGGTTGGGTACAACGCTCGCGTGAATTAGGGGGGATGACTTTCTTGGATTTACGTGACCGTTACGGAATTACTCAGGTTGCTTTCAATGAGGAGTGGGATGCCGATTTGTTGAAGGAAGCAAGAAAACTAGGCCGCGAGTGGGTGGTACAAATTGAAGGTGAGGTGATCGAGCGTCACAGCAAGAATGCCAACATGCCTACCGGTGATGTGGAGATTAAGAGTGCCAAGCTCGTCGTATTGAACGCAGCAAACACGCCTCCGTTTACCATAGAAGAAGAAAGTGATGGTGGCGAAGAGCTTCGCATGAAGTACCGCTACTTGGATTTGCGTCGCGGTCCATTACAGCGCAATTTGGCGCTGCGTAACCGAGTGAACATCGAGGTACGCAAGTATTTGGACGAGCAAGGCTTCATGGATATTGAAACTCCGTTCTTGATCAAATCTACGCCAGAGGGTGCACGTGATTTTGTAGTGCCTTCGCGCATGCAAGAGGGCAAGTTCTATGCTTTGCCGCAGAGCCCGCAGACCTTCAAGCAATTGTTGATGGTTAGTGGTTACGACAAGTACTACCAGATTACGCGTTGTTTCCGCGACGAAGATTTACGTGCAGACCGTCAGCCAGAGTTTACACAGATTGACTGTGAGATGGCCTTTGTAGAGCAAGAAGATATCTTGAATACGTTCGAGGGATTGTTGCTTCACTTGTTGAAAGACGTGAAAGGTGTTGAGATTGATAGCGTGCCGCGCATGACTTATGCAGAGGCGATGGAGCGCTATGGAAATGATAAACCGGACATCCGTTTCGGGATGGAATTGGCCAACCTAAATGCACTCACTCAAAATCTCGGTTTTATGGTCTTTGACCAAGCTGAAACTGTGTTGGGTATTGCGGTACCGGGTGCCGCTTCTTGGACGCGTAAGCAGATCGATAAGTTGACCGATTGGGTGAAGCGCCCAGACATCGGCATGAAGGGCATGGTGTACTGTAAAGTCAATGAGGACGGCACCTACAAGAGCTCAGTGGATAAATTCTACACCCAAGAGCAGCAAGCGGAGTGGGCGAAAGCAGCTGATGCCAAGCCAGGCGATTTGATTCTGATTTTGGCAGGTGAAGAGCGTTTGACGCGTAAGGCAACTTCTGAATTGCGTCTTCACATCGCAGAGGAAATGGGCCTCAGAAATCCTGAAGTATTTGCACCATTATGGGTGATGGACTTCCCACTATTGGAATGGGACGATGAAACAGAGCGTTACCACGCGATGCACCACCCGTTCACCTCTCCGAAGCCAGAGGATATCGATTTGATTGATACAGAACCGGGCAAGGTTCGCGCAAACGCGTACGACCTTGTATTGAACGGTAATGAGATCGGTGGTGGGTCTATTCGTATCCACGACAGAGCGCTGCAGAGCCGTATGTTCGATTTGCTAGGATTTAGCAAGGAAGAGGCTGAGAAGCAGTTCGGTTTCTTGATGAGTGCCTTTGAATACGGCGCACCTCCACACGGTGGATTGGCTTTCGGTTTTGACCGATTGGTAGCTATCCTAGGCGGTGCTGAGGTCATTCGTGACTTCATTGCCTTCCCGAAAAACAACGCGGGTCGCGATGTAATGATTGATGCTCCAGCTACCATTGACGAAGCACAGCTCAATGAGTTAAAGCTCGTGACTACTGCGGAAACGGAAGAATAGAAAGGCCCGGTTTTTGTAGTTTTAAGGTCCTTAACACATCCTTATGCTACGGAAGATTACATTATCGTTAGCCTTTATCGCCGCCACTTTTATTGCCAACGCCCAAGAGCGCGAATCTAATACCTTGACAGACAAGGAGGTTCGTGAAATGACTTGGGTTGAAGCCATGCAAGATTACCGCGTGAACTTCAATACAGTTGTCGATAAATTCAACAAAGCACATCGCGGCGTGCCTTACGAAAAAGGACACGGTATTAAGCAATTCCGTCGCTGGGAACACATGATGGGCCAGCGTGTGGATGAAAATGGTGTACGTCCTCATCCGGGACTTTTGTACCAAGCCATCCAAGGTCAAAACAATCAAAGCACAAACGAGTACGGAGAATGGACTGCAATGGGTCCATACAATGCGCCTTCAAACGGTGGAATTGGCCGTATCAACAATGTTGCGTTCCACCCGAAGCACAACGACACTATTTACGCAGGTGCTCCTGCAGGAGGTTTGTGGGTGAGTTACGACGATGGACAGAGCTGGCAGACCTTTACCGACGAGTTAACCAACATTGGGGTGAGTGATCTAGCTATTGACCCGGTTCACCCAGATACTATGTATTTGGCGACTGGTGACCGCGATGCTGCGGATACCTACAGCTTTGGTCTTTTGAAATCTACGGACGGGGGTGTGACTTGGTCATCAACAGGATTGTCCTACAACGTTAATCAGAACTACAGAATAGGTCGCGTAGTTGTGCACCCAGATAGTACCAATATCGTTATAGCAGCGACGAACGGTGGTGTATACCGTAGTACGAATTACGGATCAACATTTACTCTCGAAAGAACAGGTGCCTTCTACGGTATTGAAATGGGCCGTGGTGATACAGTTTATGCAACGACTTCGGGTTCTTCTCCAAAGATTTACCGCTCTGCAGATGCGGGCGATAACTGGACGCAATTGACCAACGGACTTCCAACTTCTGGTAAGTACCGTTGTGAGGTAGCAGTTTCAGGTACGCCGGGTAAGTTATACGTCGTATACGGTGATAGCAACTATGGATACGGTGGTGTTTATCGTTCAACGAACGGCGGAAACAGCTGGTCTTTGATGAGTTCAACGCCAAACATCATGGGTTGGGCAAACAACGGTTCTGGTTCTGGCGGTCAGGCATGGTACGATTTGACCATTGCCTGTGACCCCAATGCTGAAAACACCATCTATGTAGGTGGGGTAAATATTTGGAAGTCGACCAACGGTGGATCAACATGGTCTATTGTCGGTCACTGGTACGGTGCAGGCTCTACGCCTTACGTGCACGCTGATCACCACCACGCGATCTTCCGTCCAAACACATCGCAGTTGTATGTGGGTACAGACGGTGGAGTGTATAAAACTTCTAACGGGGGTTCTTCTTGGTCCGATTTGAACGACGGAATGAACATCACCCAGTACTACAAAATAAGTCAGAGTACCTCAGACTCTTCTTTGGTTTTGGCAGGTGCCCAAGACAACGGTTCGCACATGCGTTCAACGACCATGAACTGGAGCGAGGTAACCGGCGGTGACGGTATGGACAATGGAGTTGATGCGGTAAATGATAACCGCATGTATACTTCGGTGTACTACGGTTCTTTCTACACGAGTAACAACGGGGGTGCATTCTTTAGCCCTATCAACAGCTTGACTCCATCAGGCTCTGGAAACTGGGTAACACCGTTCCAGGTAGATCCAGTAACAGCGAATACCGCATATGCTGGGTTTAAGAAAATTTGGAAGACGACCAATGCAGGTAGCAGCTGGTCGGCAACCTCTACCAACAACGTCAACGGTAATTCGAATATTGACGAGTTTGAGATTGCACCAAGCAACACAAACTACATCTATGTATTGATCAACCAAGGCGTCTATAAATCAACCAACGGCGGTTCGACTTGGTCGACCATTACACCAAGCGGCTCGTTGTCTCCTGGAAATAATGTGTTGGGTATAGCCATCGATCCGGACGATGAGGACCATATTGCTATTGCTATTTCTGGCTTCAACAGCAACAAGAAAGCCATGGAGAGTTTTAACGGTGGACAGACCTGGACGAACATCTCTTCTGGCCTTCCAAACGTCCCTGCGACTGCCGTGATTTTTGAAGGAAACAACAGCGACGGTATCTACGTCGGTACAGACATTGGGGTGTATTATAAAAGCTCTAACTACCCGTCTTGGGTAAGCTTTAATAAGAACTTGCCAAACGTCATTGTCAACGACTTCGAGATGTATGCGGATGAATCAATGCTGCGTATTGGTACTTACGGTCGCGGGGTATGGCAAAGTCCACTAATGGTGGGTCTCAGCACCGTTCCAGAGGCTTCGTTTACTGCAGATCCTGTGAGCACTTGTAGTCTTGGAGATACAGTCCAATTGACTGACAACACTTCGGGCCAGCCTACTTCATGGTACTGGCAGATCACACCTTCTACATACAACTTTGTGGGTGGAACCAACGACAGTTCTCAGTTCCCGCTGATCACATTTACTGCAACGGGTAATTACACGATTTCTTTAACGGCTACCAACACCTACGGAAGTGACGATACAACGCAGTACCAAGCCATCTCAGTGGGTGGTGCTACGCTGCCATTCGTAGAAGATTTCGAAAGCGGATTAAGCGGTTGGGAAATTATCAACCCGGATAACGGCATGACTTGGTCGTCGGCAACAGTAGGTGGAACGACACCTGGATCAACGGCAATGACCGTTGGTCACTATTCTTACAGCACTACAGGTGCTGTAGACGAGCTCGTTTCTCCACCGCTTGATTTCTCAAACGACACTTTGGTAAGCATGACCTTTGAATATGCTTCGGCCTACTATTCTTCGAGCTACAGCGATAGCCTCAAGGTATATGTAAGCGACGACTGTGGTTCTTCATGGGCCGAGGTTGCGGCATGGAGTTCTGCCGATGCGAACTTTAGCACTGCGGGCCAATTGACCAGTTCGTTTGTACCTAACGATAGCACCAAGTGGTGTCACGGAAATAGCGCTATTGCGTGTCCATCGATTGATCTCGATGCATACAGCGGCATGTCGGGCATCCAAGTGAAGTTTGTAGCTATCAACGGATACGGCAACAACGTATTTATTGATAACATCAACATTACAGGTCAGGCGCAAGTAGCACCGGTAGCTTCGTTTACTGGAGATTCAGCAGCTTGTACAGGCCAAGTATTGAACTTCTTTGATTTTACAACGCCTACGCCGGCAGCACGCACGTGGTACTTCCAAGGAGGTACACCGTCTACGTCAAACGCACCGAACCCATCAGTGACTTATGCTGCTGCGGGATCGTACGACGTGAAGTTGGTAGTAAGCAATGCCGCGGGTGCAGATTCAGTGACCCTAAGCAATTACGTGACCATCACACCTGCTCCTGTTTCTTCCGTAGCGTTGTCTGTAAGCGCAACAACTGTGTGTAAGCACGACAGCGTCTTTGCTACAGCAACCGGAACGAACGGTGGTCTAACCCCAGCCTACGACTGGTATGTAAACGGGACAGTAGTGCTTTCAGGCTCGACGAGCTACAGTGGAACATTCAACGACGGCGATGTGCTGAAAGTTGAGATGACCAGTTCAGACGATTGTGTTTCTGCCAAAGTGGTGGCCGATTCAATCACCATCAACGTCAATCCGTTGCCTGCAGTTACCTTAAGTTCACAAGGATATGTATGTGAGCTTGACGGTCCTCAGCAACTTAGCGGTGGTACGCCAGCAGGCGGTATCTACTCAGGAACAGGGGTGACGAATGACTCGATCTTCCCGTCGGTTGCCGGTGTAGGTTCACACTGGATCTACTACACGTACGCTGATGCAACTACAGGTTGTTCGAATACGAAGCAGCGCACCATGAGCGTACAGCCTGCGCCAGGAAAGCCAACAGTGAGCCAAGATGCTACGACAGGAGAATTGATCGCAGCTACTCCGGCAGGGTCGTACTCTTACGAGTGGTTGGATGCGAATATGGACCCAATCGCGGGTGCAACTTCTGCGACCTACATGCCAACAGCGAATGGCGATTACTACGTGAAGATTATTTCAAACATCCAGTGTTCGAACGTGTCTGATGTATACAGCGTAAACAATATTGGCCTTGACGAGGAGTTGCTTGCAGGTTTTGAGATCTTCCCGAACCCGGCAACCAACTTGTTGACCATTCGTACTACAGGAGACGCTGAGCTGCGCGTAATCGATGCAGCAGGACGCACGGTCCTTGTAACCAACATTACAGGCACTCTTGACCTAGACGTTCAAGGTTGGGCACGTGGCGCCTACATGGTGCAGCTCATCAAGGGCGATGTTATTGAAACACTACCAGTGATGCTTAAATAGTGCCACTGAAATATTGATAAACAAAAACCCCCGGCCGCAGGCCGGGGGTTTTTTTATGATTCAAACTTCGGAGTCGAAGCTCGTGAATATGTCTAGTTTGTGGGATTATGCAACCACCATGTGGTTAATCATGCTCTTGAAGAGCTCCAAACCGTCTTGATTGTTGAGCTCAGCATCTGCAGCGCGCTCCGGGTGAGGCATCATACCGAATACGTTCTTGTTTGCGTTACAAACACCAGCGATGTTCTCGATAGCACCGTTCGGGTTTTCAGCATCAGTTACTTCGCCAGCCTCTGTTGAGTATTGGAAAAGAACTTGGTCGTTTGCTTTAAGCTCGGCCAATGTTTCAGCAGAACAGTAGTAGTTTCCTTCACCGTGAGCGATAGGAATCTTATAGCCGCGGCTGTGGTCAAGGTCAGCAGTAATACCTGCAGTCTTGCTCACTGGCTTGATGAATACATTTTTACAGATGAACTTGTGGCTGTTGTTGTGGCGCAATGCTCCTGGCAACAAACCGCTTTCTGTAAGGATTTGGAAACCGTTACAAACGCCTAGTACGTAACCGCCGTTGTTGGCGAAATCGATCACGCTACCCATGATTGGGCTCATCTTTGCGATGGCACCAGAGCGCAAGTAATCGCCGTAAGAGAATCCACCTGGAAGTACCACACAGTCTACCCCTTGTAGGTCAGTATCCTTGTGCCATAGGTTCACTACTTCGTAACCCATGATGGTTTCCAATACGTAAATCATGTCTTGGTCACAATTTGACCCCGGGAAGGTGATTACACCAAACTTCATAGCGTTCGCTTTTTGTTCGTGGCAAAGGTACAGTCTTTAAGCCAATTTTGAAGTAATGACTTATCAAGGATTGTACACACTTAAGGGGAATATTTTGCGTTGACGTCCCGTATTGTCCTGAACTCGAACAATGAGCAAGTAAACCCCACTCTCCGGCGCCCTACCATGCCAGTCAAAGGGCCTGATTTCGA
>WTIZ01000046.1 GCA_011525035.1 Cryomorphaceae bacterium
TCTTGGCCATTCAAGGGTCATGGTGTCCAAACTGTATGGACGAAGGCCGAGTATTAGACCAGTACTACCGTGAATTTGAAGGAGCCATTGATGTCTATGGCTTGAGCTACGAATACAGCGGGACGTTGGAAAAAGCCACAGCTGCCGTGCAGAAAATGGAGCGAGACCTAGGCACCTCCTTCCCCATGGTTATTGCGACGTACGATCCTAAACAAGACCGCAATGCTGTTTTGCCGTTGGAACAGATCCGAAGCTACCCTACCTCTATCATGTTAGATCACCAGGGTAATGTAGTGAAGATTCATACGGGTTTTTACGGGCCATCTACCAAGGAATACGAGACCTACGTCAAGGAGACCAGAGAAGAACTAGAAGCATTGGTGGCAAAAGCGAATGGCTAATTACCTCGAACGCATATGGCCAGATTTTAAAGACCTCGCTCGTTCAAAAAGAAAAGAGAACAAGAAGTTCTTTGGCCGATTGTCCAAGCAAGATGGCAAGAAGCTCAATGCCCAATTTCATGCGATGCATGAGGAAGTCTTTGCCGAAACGGATTGCCTCAAATGTGCACGGTGTTGCCGTGCCACAGGGCCCCTGCTCACCAAACAGGACATTCAGCGCATCTCGAAAAAGCAAGGCATGAAACCGGCTGACTTCGAGAAACAGTATTTACGTGTGGATGAAGATGGCGATTGGGTGATGAAAAGCTTGCCGTGCCCGTTTTTAGAATTGGCCACGAATAAATGCACCATCTACGAATATGCGCCAAAGGCTTGTCGACAATATCCGCATACGGATCACCCAAACATGAAGTCCATTCTTGGTCTGACACAGACCAATGTGCGTCACTGCCCTGCGGTGTATGAGATGGTAGAACGAATGAAAGCTCGAGTGTAGCTTTATCCGTAAACGGTCCCTCGTTTAAAGCCAACGTGTAGTAGCAGCGATACGCCGATAACAATCAGCGTGGCAATCACATTGTACCATAAGAATCCTATGGACAGTACACCGGTGGAGTTTAAGTAGTGGCATATAAAAATGGTCGCCTGCGCGATAAGCCCGCCTACAAACACTTGGCTACCTCCTACTTTTTTCAAGAACAGCCCTACCAGGAAGATGCCGAGTATGGTACCGTAGAACAGGCTACCGAGCACATTGACCAACTGAATAAGATTCTCATAAAGCGGGGCTGCTAGTGCCACAAGTATAGCAGCAATACCCCAAATAAGAACGAGTGTTCTAATCGTACGTTTTTCATTGTGGTCCTTGTGCCCGTAGAATACTTGGAAATAATCCACGTAGGTTGTTGTGGCCAAAGCACTGACTTCACCGGCGGTAGAAGACATAGCCGCACTAATAATTACTGCCAGCAATAAGCCGATAAGTCCTTTAGGCAGGTTCTCAAGAATGAAGGTAATGAATACATAATCTGTATCCTTAGGTTGAAATCCACTCAAGTTTTCGTTGAGCAAATCCATGTAGGAGGCACGGTATTGTTCTTGAAGTCCATCGTAGTATCGAGCACCCTCCCAATCTGCATTCACCAATGCCTCGCGCTTAAAATCCCAAGCTAAGGCGTGCTCGAGCTCTAGCGACTGAAGTTGCTGCTGAATCTCCACAGGAGCGCGGTCAATCTCGCTTTGGTTAAAGAACACAGGAGGTTTGACGAATTGGTAAAAAACAAAAAGCAGGACACCAATGGCAAGAATGGCGAACTGCATAGGCACCTTGAAAGTGGCGTTGAACAGCAAACCGAATTTCGAGCTGCGTTCGTCCTCAGCACCTAAATAGCGCTGTACTTGGCTTTGATCTGTACCGAGGTAGCTGAGCGATAGGAATAAGCCACCAGCCAGTCCGGACCACAGCGTGTAACGCGTTCCTGGATCAAAGGAAGTGCTCACGATGTTCAACTTGCCCATATTTCCGGCAATGTGGTAGGCATCGTACATGCTCACCGGAATGAGGTTGATCAAAATGGTCGCCGCTATTGCCATACCTAAAAGAATGACCGTCATCTGCCATTTCTGGGTAACGGCAACGGCCGCAGAACCCCCGCTAACCGTATAGACGACAACAATAGCACCTATGATGATGATCATGGTATTTAGCGGTACACCAATGGCCGCCGAAAGAACAATGGCCGGAGCGAAAATGGTGATGCCTGCGCTCAGGCCTCTAGAGGTCAAAAACAATGCTGCGGTGAAAAGGCGCGTCTTGCGGTCAAAGCGCTCTTCCAAAAATTGGTACGCGGTGATGGCACGCATCTTTCGATAAGCCGGTACAAAGAACATGCTGACCAATACGACCGCAAGGGGCATTCCAAAATAGAATTGGATAAAACCCATGTCATTGGCAAACGCCTGTCCAGGGGTACTTAAAAAAGTAATGGCCGAAGCTTGGGTAGCCATAATCCCCAAACCAATGGTCCAGGGGCTTACCGTCTTCGAGCCACTTAAAAGTTCGCTTGCTGTTGCGCTCTTACGGGTCTTATATACCCCGTAACCTACGATTAGTGCTAGTGTAGCCCCTAATACGATCCAATCTAATGGGTGCATTTATACGAAATCGCGCGTGATGAAGTAAAACAAAACAATCTCAACGACTAGAAGGGCAATGACGCCGATGTAGTACTTCTTCCAATTCAATGTCTGTGTCGTCTTAATGGTCATAATGGAGTATGTTTTGTAAAAGTTTCATGGCACCTGGAACACCAGCCGGGAGTTCTCTAAACAGTGACAATCCCGTGTAAATTACGGAACCTTTTCCATAATGCCCAACAACAGTGCTGTTAGAATAGTTCGTACCTGTACTTTCTGTAATGGTAAGTACTTCGGCGAACCCTTCATAAGATTTCGGGAAGTACAATCCGCGCTCTTGTACCCAATAATCAAAATCTTTCGATGTAATCTCATTTGGAGTAGAGAGTATCGGGTGTTTGCTCATGCTAATCGGCGCGTCCTCTTCGGTCACGCGGTCTCTTCCGATGGTTAGTGGCAGCGGCGTTGGCAATTCAATACCGCTTCTTCCAGCGGTTGTATATGTCACCACAAAATTACCACCATCCTCAACGAAGCTCTTGATTCTATCCCCACTATTCATGAGCCATTTCTCGGTATTAAAGGCGCGAATTCCCACAAGCACAGCATCTACTTCGTTCCATAAATCCGGAGTGTCCTCAGTAATCCGAAGCACCTCGTACCCCAAATTCTCCAAGGTTTCATCCATGATATCACCGGCACCTTCAATGTAGCCCACCTTAATGCGCTTTTTATTCAGATCAAGCACAGCAAGAGTACTCATAGCTTCCATGTAGCGGTAATGCGTACCGATGTGCGGGTAGGAAATCTTATGTTCTTCTTGGAGCAACGGTAAAGAAAAGGACATGCCCTCCATCATGGAATGCGGTGCAATATGAAGCGTGAATTTTCCTTTCTCGACCGATTTCGGCACCTCTGCTGTGAAGTGATTCCACCCTTGTGAAAGTTCAGCTTCATTATGGCCACTATTCCAAACAATACTTCCAGCTTGGTCCTTGGCCAAGACCGCCCATTGCTGTTTACCTGCATTACTCGCATGGATAGAATATCCTACGGCTGCACCTTTTCCCGTGCTCCAATACACCCTTTGATCGAACTTCGCATGAACGGCAGGCTCAATGGCTATGGCTTCACGGTACTCCCCTATGGCGCGGTCAACAAGCTTGGCAACAGGTAATAAATGGAGCATGATGATAGATTCATCGCTCTCCAAGCGAACCTTGACCACATTAGTAGCCTGTTCTCTGCCCAACATTAAATCAATCTCGAGCTCAAAGCCTTCACTGGTGACTTCTTGCGCAGGGTTCAATCCCATATTTTTTCCAGCAGTCATGACCGCAGCAATAGACACCTTTACTTCAGGGTTCATGCTTTGTACCTTAAGTAATGCCGGGTGCGCCGTGTTTTCCATCAGAGGATTTTCCGAGGTAAAGACCTCAGCATACACCCCTAAGAGATGCAACATCACTTGTTGCCATCGCTGGTACTTGTCAGAAGTAGGGGCCGATTTTTCAAGAATTGACGAACCCAGTGCAGCCCACTTAGAAATAGCCTGGCTTCTATCGCCAATCTCTAAGGCAAAAGCAGCATCCGAGGCCAGCACAGCGTCATCTTCTATCGTAGAAGTTTCTGTATCCAGATAACCAGCAAGATCACCACCGCCCCAGAGCTTTTTGAAATATTCTTCGCGTGGACCGCGGTTAATCGGTACACCAAAGCCTTGGCATTTGTGCATGGAACGTGCCGCATCACCAATGGCACCATAGGTCTCCCCTAAAAGTGGGTCAAAACCGCTCATATCGAGCTGCACTGCTTCCGGATCGTCTTTAAGTGTTGGGTCCCACCATACAGAGGTGTTCCACCAAACGCCCTGCACCGACCATGCTGCCGTTTCGGTATCATACTTCTCGTCTGCAGCTAGCTGCGCACATTCAATGGCCAATTCCGCTGATGCCGTGTGGTGACCGTGGCCTGCTCTTTCGTCGGGCGGAAAACGCGTGATGATAAAATCTGGCTTAAGTTCACGGATGGTGCGCACAGCTTGCAGCTGTAGGTCGTCGTGGTCCCATTTGGTCCACACCTCGTCCACACTTTTGGAATATCCAAAGTCCAAGGCATCGGTAAAACGTTGGTTCCCCCCATCTACACTGCGGGCAGCACGTAATTCGTGCTCACGAATGACCCCTAAATCAGCACCTAATTCATCGCCAATGAGGTTTTGCCCTCCGGAGCCTCTAGTCAATGAAAGATAGGTGGTCTCTGCGTCTAAGGCATTGGACAACCAAGCGATCAAACGGGTATTTTCATCGTCCGGATGCGCCGCCATATAAAGCACTCTTTTGCCCGAAGCGAAGCGCTGCATTTCAGCCAATGTCTCGCTTTTATTTAGGGGCTTGTATTGCGCAACTACTTGATTCACAGAACCCATGGTAAAGACTAGCACCAAAGCCTGAACAATGCGACGTTTTGATGTTATCTTAGTAGTCCAATTTCTAACTGACATATGAAGAGATTTTTACTCGTATTAATCACCGCTTTTTCTGTAACCGCCAACGCCCAACTAAAGTTGAATTTAAAATCGGGCACCTACAACTTAAATGAAGGCAGCTACCTTCAAATTCAAAGCAGCAGCCCAACCTACGGAGTTGCGATGTGGGATCACGCAGTGCTTGCCGAAGATAAAAAAGCATTGGTGGATTTAGGTGTAGAACTCTTCCATTATTTGCCTGAGAATGCATTTGAGGTACGTCTTCCACAAGGCGTGAGTGCTGCAGACCTCAAGGCTGCGGGAGTTCGTGCATTTACCGCATGGACACCACGAATGAAATTAGACGGTCCATTGAGCATTGGAGACATCCCTTCTTGGGCGGTCCTTAACGATGGAAATATCGCGGTCCAATTCTTAACTGCCCCAGAATTCTCTAAGTCACTTCGTTACACCAAGGGCATGCTGCCTTTGCAAGACGGCTGGTACACAGCTTCATTGAAGATTAAGGACCTAGAAAAATTGGCCAAAGAACCTCATGTATTGTTCATCCAAGCGATTGAGGAGCCAGGAACGATTGAAAATGAGAACAGCCGTGCTTCCTCTCGAGTGGCCTTTATGCAACAGGACGGTGAATTTACCGGTGAAAATGTTGTAGTCGGCGTCGGTGATGATGGCGACATAGGCCCACACGACGATTACCGTGGACGTCTTACCTCATTAGCAGGAAACTCTATCGGTGACCACGGCGACCACGTTGCGGGAACTGTTTTTGCCGCAGGTAATATCGACCCAGACGGTGCCGGTAATGCGACAGGTGCTACCATGGTCTACTACGATTATCCGCAAAACCTCAGCAATATTGACAACCACTATTCACTCTACGGAATTCGCGTAACTAACAGTTCGTACTCGAACGGTTGTAATGCCGGTTACACCGCCTATGCCCAACAAATGGACAAGGACGTTCGTGATAACCCGGCGTTAATGCACGTCTTTAGTGCTGGAAATAGCAATGGCTCAAACTGTGGTTACGGTGCAGGTTCCCAATGGGGGAACGTAACAGGTGGCCACAAACAAGGAAAGAATGTGGTAGCCACTGCCAACATCACCTACCTAGATGCTATTGCGCCTTCTTCTTCACGAGGACCTGCTGCCGACGGGCGTATTAAACCAGATCTCGCTGCAGTTGGAACCAACGTCTACTCTACTATTGACGGACACACCTACGGATTTAAGACAGGTACTTCTATGGCTGCGCCGGGTGTGGCTGGATTCTTTACCGTGCTACACAATGCCCACGACGAATTGCAAGGCGATACTGCTACTGGCGGTTTGTTGAAAGCCATTGCCATGAACACGGCAGATGACCTTGGCAACAACGGTCCAGATTTTATTTTCGGGTACGGTCGAGTGAATGCGCGTCGCGCTATTCGAACCATCCGCGATACCGCTTGGTTTACCAACTCGATTACAACGGGTGATACATTGACCTACGACATCAATGTACCTAATGGTGCGCGTGAATTACGCGCCATGCTCTACTGGACAGATAAAGAAGGTTCGACCTTTGCTTCTAAAGCGTTGGTAAACAATCTTGACTTCACCGTAACTGATCTCACCGGTTCTACAACTTACCAGCCTTGGGTATTGAACCCAACGCCTAACAACGTTACCTTGAATAACCTCGCGGTGCGTGCCACTGATACCTTGAACAACGCAGAGCAGGTGACTCTCGACAACCCAAGCAGTGGTGATTACCGCTTTACAGTATACGGGACGAACGTTCCACAAGGGCCACAAACCTTCTACGTAGTCTACGACGTAGTGGTAGAACGCATGCAAATTGCCTATCCGTTTACCGGTCAATCGTTGACCCCAGGAGCTATGGTCGTTCGCTGGGACGGTGAAACTAACGGACTCAGCTGGCAATTCTCTTCTAACGGAGGAAGTTCTTGGAACAACCTGACGTTAAACCCAATTACGGGGCAAGGAATGGCCAACTGGACCGTTCCAAACAATCCAACGGATGAGGCGTACTTGCGCGTGATTAAAAACGGCGACACTTCGACAGTTGGTCCAATGACCATTATGCCACAACCTTCAGGCCTTACTGTAGATTGGGTATGTCCCGACAGCTTAAAGGTGACCATTAACCCGGTGACTTCGGCGACCGATTACACGGCCTACATTCTTGGGACCAAATACATGGATTCCGTTTTCACTTCTTCAAGCAACAGTATGGTTATTCCATACGTAGTGAGTACAGATACGTGGATCAGTGCTTCAGCCAATTACAACGGCGCCCCAGGGAAGCGTTCCTACGCAGTTGACCTGCCAAGTGGTACTCAAAACTGTCCACTGCCGCGTGATCTAGAGCTGAAGGCCGTGATGAATCCGCAATTTGTGAGCAGCTGTCAGAGCAGTACCATTGACGTTGCGGTTCAAGTTCGAAATCCTTCTACCAGTACCTTGGATACGCTACCTGTAGCGTATGAATACCTCGGCAACGTCGTTCGCGATACCATTTTTGATACTATGGCGCCGTATGCAGATACTGTTTTTGTATTCCCTAACCCAATTACTTGGTCCGGGACGAGTAATGGTTCTATCCGTGCTTGGACAGAGCTTAGTGGTGATATGAATGGCCAAAACGATACGATTGATCAAACGATTACCTATTTGAACTCTTCATTGTACAGCTTGCCGTTCCTTCAGGACTTCAACGCGTTTAACAACTGTGGTACCAATACCAACTGTGGCGCCACTGTGTGTAACCTTGGTGGAGATTGGACCAACCTCAGCAACGGCTCAGAAGATGATATCGACTGGAGAACCAACGGTGGTGGTACCGCCTCAAACGGTACGGGACCTTCATCAGGCTTCGGCAACAGCGGTAAATACCTGTACCTAGAGAGTTCAGGCAACTGTAATTTCCAAGATGCCGTGTTGTACAGTCCTTGTATTGACCTCAGCGGTGCAATCGCTCCAGAATTAGATTTTGCCTACCACATGTACGGCGCTACTATGGGTGATCTGCTCGTTGAAATTTTCGACGGTACTTCATGGACCACACTACTAAGCGTGAGTGGAGATCAGGGCAATAGCTGGAAGACGGTGAACACCGACCTCAGCGCCTTTACAGGAGATACTGTTTTATTGCGCTTTACCGGTACTACGGGGGACGATTACCAAAGTGATGTCGCGATTGATAACATTGCTATTGAAGATAAGATAGGAACGCCTATTGCAGACTTTACTGCCTCAACTTCAACACCGTGTTTGAACGCCCCTATGACCCTGCTCGATCAAAGCGCGAAGTCGCCGACAAGCTGGAATTGGACCATAACGCCAAACACATTCAGCTTTGTAAACAGTACTTCTGCGAGCTCGCAAAACCCGCAGGTTAGCTTTAGCGCATTGGGTAGTTATACCGTAGTACTCATTGCTACGAATACGTACGGCAGTGATACTATCACGAAAACCAATGAAATCGTAGTAAGTGCATTACCGAGCTTGCCAATCGTACAAACCTTTACGACGAATAGCCTTGGTGATTTCACCGTGCGTAATGCAGATAATGGAACAACATGGACTCGCGGAGACGTGGACGGGCCTACAGGAGCGAAGACCGGCGTCATGTACATGGGCTACTTCAACTACAACACCGTAGGTACAACCGACGGTCTATTGAGTCCTAAGTTTGACATCAGCGGCTACACCAACCCTACCTTGATGTTTGACGTGAGCTACGCGCCATATTCTACCTCGTACTTCGACCAGCTTGCAGTGGTGGTAAGTGACGATTGTGGGAGCACCTTCGATACGCTTTACCTCAAAGCCGGTGCTGACCTCAGCACAGCGGGCACGAGCACCTCAACGTTTGTACCGAATGATCCTTCAGATTGGAGAACAGATACGGTGAGTTTAGCCAACCTAAGTTCCGACAATGTCCAATTCGAGTTTGTCGGCATTTGTGGCTATGGTAACAACTTATACCTCGATAATATCCGCGTGATTGACCTCGCCGGTACACCTTCTGCAGCTACATTGAGTTTACCTGCACTCATTTGTGAAGACGAGCCGTTCAACTTTAGCTTGAACAGCACCGATACGACGTTGGCAGGGAACTTTAGCTTGAATCGACAGGGATCATCTATCGTGAATACGTTCATGGGTATGGGCGCTCATACCTCTACCCTCACCTCAGCAACGGACTATTACCTCGAGTATGTGTACTACAATGAAAACACGTTTGTTGCAGATTCAGCATTACTCATTCCTGGACCGAAGCTGCGTCCGCAGTTCACCTTGGGACTTGCAGGAGGTTTGACGTACAATTTCCAAGACAACTCTACGCCTACACCGACCGCGTGGTTCTGGGACTTTGGAGATGGAAATTCAAGCAATCAACAGAACCCACAGCACACCTATGCTGCAAATGGCTCGTACACCGTGAAGCTGATCGTAACTACAGATTGTGGTGTGGACAGCACGATTACGACCTTCAACAATATCGGTTTAGATGAAGAGGGCACGATGCCGATGGTGTTCTATCCAAACCCAACCAATGATATTTTGAGCATCGCAACGGGTGGTGATCTCGGTGAGGCATCTATTGAAATCTATTCAATGGTCGGTACCTTATTGCAACGCTCGACCTATGCAGCGCTTAGCGAAACTGTACGATTGGATCTCAGCAGCTTACCTGCAGGGATGTACACTGTGAAAGTTCACACGAGTACAGGCACGGTAAGTCAAAATGTGAGTAAGCTTTAAGCGCGCTTGCTAATCGCCAGCAAACCGATCAAGGTGAGCAGGCCATTGTACACCAATAATTCAAAGCCTATGGCGTATCCCATCTGGGGTGCCCATAGGCTTATTTGATATGCGATAATCGGCGCCGTAACACATACGGCAAGTACGGCCCATCCTTTGATCTTGCGGTTAAACAACAAGGCAAAACTGAAGAGCCCCACCAATGGCCCGTAGGTATATCCAGCTGCGGTAAAAAGCGTACTAATAATACTCTCCGATTTCAAAGTGTAGATCAAAAGCATCACCACCAAAAGCACCACCATGAACCCGACATAAACTCTGGTACGCACCTTGGTAGACCCGTTGGACTTCATGCCCAAAAAGTCGATACAAAATGCCGTGGTTAATGAGGTTAAGGCGCTGTCGGCACTTGAGAAGGCTGCAGCAAGGAGGCCCAGGAAGAATACAATTGGAAGTGCAGTGGGCAGCGATGGATGCATGGCGATGGCCGAGAAGAGTTTATCGCCTGTAGCTGTGATGCCTGTATTCGCTGCAAATTCAGTCAAAAAGATGCCCAAAGAGAGGAACAACAGGTTCACCACAAGCAAAGTACCACCAAGCAGCACCATATTCTTTTGTGCATCCTTCAGTCGTTTCACGGTAAGGTTTTTCTGCATCATATCCTGGTCCAGTCCTGTCATAGCGATGGCAATAGATGCACCACCGAGCAATTGACGCCACCAGGATTTAGGGCCGGTAAGCTCCACAAAGCGCCAGTCCGGGTGTCCAGAAAGGAATTCGAGGTAACTGCTATCCGCAGGAACGACGGCCTTGCCGACAAAGTAAAAAGCCATAACTGCTGCCAGCAGCATCAGGGCAGTTTGAAGTGTATCTGTGAAAACGATGGTTGCAATGCCGCCAGAAGCACTGTAGATGGCAATGAGCAGTAATATGGATACCGCAGTGACCACGAAAGGAATACCCAACGCATCGCATATGAGCACTTGAACGACCATGGAAACGATGTACAATCGGGCCGCAGCACCAACTATCCTTGAAAGCAAGAAAAACAGTGATCCCGTTCTGTAGCTTTCCAAACCTAGGCGAATGCCCAAAAACTCATAAATGCTGATGACATTATTCCTGTAGTATACGGGCAGCAATACGCCAGCAATGAACAAGTAGCCCAAGAAATACCCCACCACCATGAGCATGTAGGTCATACCTGAAGCGGCCGTCCAGCCCGGTACGCTGATGAATGTCACTCCGGAGAGCGATGCACCAATCATCCCAAAACTCACCAAAAGCCAATTGGCATTTTTATTCGCATTGAAGAAGGTTGCATTGGAAGCGCCGCGTGAGGTGATGTAGCCTACAAAAGCTAAAAGACCCACATAAAGGAGCAATAGGAGTAAAAAGAGTGCGTTGTTCATTCCACAAATATGCGCAATCCCTTACTTTTGAGACGGAATGAATTTTTCAAGTCGTAAAATAGAATTGGCCGTAGAGGAAATCTCTCGCTTGCCGGGCATCGGTAAAAAGACGGCCCTAAGGTTGGCACTGCACCTCTTACGCAGGCCAGCAAGTCAGACAGAAAGCCTCAGTGCGGCCTTATTGGATTTGAGAAACAACACCACCTTTTGCAGCGAATGTCACACCATTTCTGATACAGAAATATGTAGCATATGCAGCAGTCCCAAGCGCGACAAGAGCATCGTCTGTATCGTTGAAGATGTTCGCGACGTAATGGCCATAGAAAACACTGGCGGATACAGCGGTGTATACCATGTCTTAGGTGGACTCATCTCCCCTATGGACGGGATCGGTCCCAGTGACCTCACCATCGATGCACTCATTGACAAAATGAAAACCGGCGAGGTCAAGGAGGTTGTGTTCGCCCTGAATACGACCATGGAAGGAGACACTACCAACTTCTACTTGTACCGCAAGATCAAGGATTTCGGAGCGAGCTTAACGACTATTGCACGAGGAATCGCTGTGGGTGATGAGCTTGAATTTGCAGATGAAGTCACCCTCGGCCGAAGCATACAACACCGCATACCTTACGAACAAAGCCTGCCGCAGTAATGCTAGACCTCAGCATAGTCATTGTCAATTACAACGTGAAGGAGTTTCTTTCACAATGCCTCGATAGCATCTATCAGAGCAAGACTAACTATGGTTTTGAGGTCATTGTAGTAGACAACCAAAGCAGCGACTCAGGCGAAGCCGAAATCCTCAGTCAATTTCCCAAGGTCCGTTGGATCAATAACGACGAAAACCTAGGGTTCGGAAAGGCGAACAATGTAGGCTTTAGGGCAGCCCAAGGCACCTATACCCTTATCCTTAACCCCGATACTGTATTGCGCTCAGACACGCTTGAGAAAAGCATAGACTATCTAAAAAGTCATCCAGAGGTCGGAGGATTAGGCATTCAAGGTATAGACGGCAGTGGCCAATTCTTGCCCGAATCCAAGCGCGCCCTTCCTACCCCACTAGTGGCGTTGTGGAAGATTAGTGGGTTGAGTGCACTATTTCCTACCTCCAAGACTTTCGCCAAATACCACCTTGGGCACTTGAGTAAAGACGAAAACCACGAGGTAGATATTCTGGTCGGCTGCTACATGATGGTCCCCACAAAACTATTGTTAGAGGTGGGCGGCTTCGACCCGCGGTACTTCATGTACGGGGAAGACATCGATCTTAGTTACGAATTACAGAAAACGGGTAAAAAGAACATCTACTTCGCCGAGAGTAAAATCATTCATTACAAAGGCGAGAGCACGAAGCGCGGCAGTCTGAATTACGTGCGTATGTTCTACCAAGCGATGATTCTCTTTGCTCAGAAACAATTCAGCGGCGGTGCCGCCTGGGCCTACAAAAGCCTGATTTACTTAGGCATCTACTTACGTGCAGGACTTGCCGTAGTCGCCCGAATAGCACGCAGTGCCTTTGCTCCAGTGCTTGATGCCGCGGTCCTTTACTTCCTTTTGAACTCGGTTAAAACCTACTGGGAGCTCAACCACCGTTTCATCAATGGCGGTTCTTACCCGGATATCTACACCTACAATGTCCAAGGCGCTTATGTGCTGTTGTGGGTATTTGGTTTGTGGGTAAGCGGCACCTATTTCAAGGGTGCCCAACCAAAGAACATCGTTCGGTCCATGCTCATTACCACCCTAATCATTGGCTTTGGCTATGGCCTATTGCCGGAGGAACTGCGCTTCTCAAGAGCATTACTTGTTCTAGGTGCCTTGGTCGGTACAGCCAGTTTGATTGTCTACCGAGCACTGATTGCGGCGGTAACCGGACAAAGGCTCTTTTCCAATGAGCAAAGACAGCCTCGCGTTATGTTCTATGGCAGCAAGAACAACCTCAGCGCTTTGGAGCGTATTTTGAACGAAAGTGGCGTACGCCCTTCCTTTCTGTGGCACCAAGAACCTTTGGAAAACCAAAGTTTTGAGCACTTAGAAGCACTGGTAAAACTACACCGCATCAATGAATTAGTAGTTGATTGTTCCTCGAGCAGTTATGACGAACTTATTGCCATTACGGAAGCTTTGGGCACGCAGACTTCCGTGAAATCATTACTTCCAGAGCGCGCATTTATCATTGGTTCAAACAGCAGCTTAAGTCAAGGAATGACCTACAAGAAAGCACTGCGGATTACTGATGCCAATTACCTGCGTCAACGTCGCGTTTATGAAATAGGATTGACGCTTTTACTAGTACTCACCTTGCCTATGTCCTTTCTGATCGCACAGGTCATGGGCCGAGGCAAAGGTTGGCGCCTTTGGATCTCTTCTGCGGGAAAGCTACTCTCTGGAAAACGCACATTGATAGGGTATTCAACAGCTTTAGGCGAAAAGTTTTCACTACCGCAGATGCCGCAACCGATTTTTGACATTTGCAGAGAATTGCCTCAGGAATTAGACTTTTCTCAAAATGCGAGAGCACTCGCTGAGGATTATGCAAAAGAGGCTGCGCTACGCAGTGACCTATTGCGCTTATGGCAATTAACCAAATGCACGACGCCTTAAATTACCACGGTTTTTTGCCGTAAATTCGAGGACGATAAACCCAAATATCAATGGCTCAATTCGAACTTATCCTGCCCAAAATGGGCGAATCCGTTGCAGAAGCTACCATTACCACGTGGCTCAAAAGTGAAGGCGACTTCATTGAAGCAGAGGAAAGCGTTGTTGAAGTTGCTACCGATAAAGTAGATAGTGAGGTTCCTTCACCAGTAAGTGGAACACTTGTAAAAATCATCAGCAATGTAAATGATGTCGCTCAGGTAGGCGCAGCTATTGCCATTATTGAAACTGAAGGCTCAGGAGAAACTGAAGCAGCCACAGAAAGTGCGCCTGCTCCAGCACCGGCGCCGGCAGTTGAAGAAGTTGTAGCTGAAATTGAAACGCAAGTAGCCGCTGCCGCCCAAACCGTAGCTCCAGCCGCCCCAAATGCCCCTATTGCCAAGAATTCAAACGGTCGCTTCTACTCTCCTTTGGTTCGTAGTATGGCGAAGGAAGAAGGTATAGGTCAAGCGGAATTGGATCAAATCAAAGGTTCTGGCAAAGACGGCCGTGTTACCAAGAAAGATGTTCTCGCCTACCTAGAAGGTGGACGCACCGCACCAGCTGCAGCCCCTGCTCCTGCTGCTGCACCTGCTGTTACTCCTGCTGCTGCACCAAAAGCACCAGCGGCCACAGCCACACCAAGTATCACTCCATCTGCCGGTGATGAAATCATCGAAATGGACCGCATGAGAAAGCTTATCGCGGACCACATGGTGAATTCAGTACAGACCTCACCACATGTAACTTCGTTTGTAGAAGCTGATATGACCAAGGTAGTTCTGTGGAGAAATAAGGTCAAAAAGAGTTTCCAAGAGAAACACGGTGAGAAAATCACATTCACGCCAATCATCATGGAGGCCATTGTTAAGGCCATCCAGGATTTCCCAATGATTAATGTCAGCGTGGACGGATCGAATATTATCAAACACGGCAATATCAATGTAGGTATGGCTGCTGCTCTCCCATCCGGTAATTTGATTGTACCGGTAGTGAAGAACGCAGATCAGTTGAGCCTGCTCGGATTGACGAAAGCGGTGAACGATTTGGCCAACCGTGCAAGAAACAATGCACTTAAGCCAGACGAGATTTCTGGAGGTACCTATACGCTAACGAACGTTGGAACTTTTGGGAACCTGCTCGGCACGCCAATTATTAATCAGCCACAAGTAGCCATTATGGCTGCGGGTGCGATTGTGAAGAAACCTGCTGTAGTAGAGACTCCAGAAGGCGATCTCATTGCCGTACGACACAAAATGTTCTTGAGCCACAGCTACGACCATCGCGTTGTGGACGGTGCACTTGGAGGAATGTTTGTCAAGCGCGTCGCAGAATACTTAGAAGCTTGGGATATGAATCGAGAGATTTAATCGTTCCATTTTAAATAGTACTTTAGAACCGCCTTCGGGCGGTTTTTTTAACCCCCATAATTCCACACTCATGCAGCTACAACTTCAACGTCCTATTTGTTTCTTCGACCTAGAAACCACCGGTGTCAATGTTACTAACGATCGCATTGTCGAGATCTGTGTACACAAAGTGCATCCGTCTGGTGAGGAAGAAACACATACTTGGCGTGTGAATCCTACGGTACCCATCCC
Organism: Cryomorphaceae bacterium; assembly: GCA_011525035.1. Taxonomy (GTDB): domain Bacteria; phylum Bacteroidota; class Bacteroidia; order Flavobacteriales; family Schleiferiaceae; genus UBA10364. The sequence goes on from WTIZ01000046.1 coordinate 15,458, forward strand.
TGTAGGCGCCTCCTTGGTACACGGCATTTACGACCATGACGTTGCTAGCGAGCCGACGTTCAAGGAATTGGCCGCAAAGGTTCATGAACTCATTGCAGATAGCGACCTCGCAGGGTACAACAGCAATAAATTTGACATCCCGTTACTTGCCGAAGAATTTCTTCGTGCAGGCATAGATTTCGACATGGGTAAACGACGCGCGGTAGATGTACAAAACATCTTCCACCGCATGGAACAACGCACCTTGAGCGCAGCCTATAAATTTTACTGCGACAAGAGCTTAGACAATGCACACAGCGCCGAAGCTGATGTTTTGGCAACCTACGAAGTACTTAAGGCTCAAATAGATAGGTATGAAGAGTTGCAAAACGACATGAACTTCTTGGCCGACTTTTCCAACCGCCAAAAAGTGGCAGATTTCGCCGGATTCATCGCCTTCGATGACCAGGGTGAAGAAATCTTTACCTTCGGGAAATACCGCGGTAAAACCGTCCAAAGTGTATTGAAAGAAAACCCAGGATACTACAGTTGGATCCAGAATGCTGATTTCCCATTGTACACCAAGAAAGTATTGACCGCGATTAAACTTCGGGGATTTAACAACGGATAAGTATGAAGATCATTTGTATTGGAAGAAACTACGCAAAGCATGCGGCGGAACTGAATAACCCTATTCCGCAAGAGCCTGTTGTTTTCCTCAAGCCTGATACTGCTATTCTACTAAAGAAGCATCCCTTCTTCATACCTGAACACAGCAATGAGGTTCACCATGAAATTGAGGTCGTAGTTAAAATTAACCGTTTAGGTAAGCATATTGAACCCCGTTTTGCGCATAAATATTACGATGAAATAGGACTGGGTATCGATTTTACTGCACGAGATGTTCAAGCAAGATGCAAGGAAAAAGGCTTGCCTTGGGAAAAAGCAAAGGCCTTTGACGGCAGTGCCGCAGTGAGCAGATTTTTCAAATTAAAGGACCTAAAAAAGCCGATTACAGATATTGATTTTCACCTAGATATCAATGGAAAAACTGTGCAAAAAGGCAACACTAAAAACATGTTATTCCCTGTAGATGAACTAATTGCACATGTCAGCAAGTACTTCACTCTGAAGACTGGCGATTTGATATTTACAGGTACTCCTGCCGGTGTTGGCCAGGTGCATCGTGACGACCTTCTCGAGCTCCATTTGGAAGGAGAACGCATCTTCTATTTCAACGTGAAATAGGCCGTCTTAATCAGCAAGGCGGTCTTTCCCTCATTCTAACCCGACTTTTAGCCTAGTTAAAGTCGGGCGCATTGCCATTTTTATATATTTGTAATTGCCCTATAAAAAGGTTAACACAAACGCGTTTAGCAATGAAGAAAAGCTTACTAGCTACCCTCCTTTTTGTTGTCTCTGCAACGACCGCCTTTGGTCAGTTCGCTCCCCCAATCGATACAGTTTTCACTGAAAACTTCGATGGAACTTTGAGTGCAGATTCAATTGCCGCCAATTACAATACAGATTCAACCAATGCCACTAGGTCTTGGAACGACACCACGTTTTTGAAAACAACGGGGACAAGGTCATTCCACACGCAGATCTATGCGAATGATTCGATCATCTTCGAAACAGACGCGTTTACCACGGTTGGTTATACAAACGTTCGTTTTACGTTTGATCAGATCTGTAAGATTCGATTCATCCAGAAAGCCTACATCCAGATGTCTCGCGACAATGGTGCAACGTGGGTGAACATGACCGGTACCCACTACCAAGGGGAAAGTCCACAGTTCGCATCTCAGGGTTGGTTCAACGAGCTTTCATACCCGTCGGCCCTCCTCTCACCATATTGGGTAGGTCCTACGGTAGGTAATAACAATAACGGTACTACTCCACAGCAGAGCTGGTGGGCGAGAGAAACCTTCGACCTTAGTTCATACCTCGGTGCTTACGATGCGACAAACACCCAAAACGGTTTTGCCAACTGTAAGATTCGTTTCGTAATGACCAACAAGACGGGTACACCGTCTCCAAATTCACTTGCAGGTTGGTTTGTCGACAACATCATGGTTGAAGGAGCGCCTTGTGAGCTTGAGCCACCAACATTGGATTGGGTCGGTATCAACCCACAAGCAAAACCTGAAGGAGCACGTTACATGCCAACGCAGGATGTACGTGTTGAGGGTAAAGACAACATTGGCGTAGATAGTATGCGCATTTACATCCGTCGCTACGACTACAGTGCAAGTTCTTGGACTGCATGGACGGATTCTTTGATGAGTTCTACAGTAACAACGAGCTGTCCAGATAGCTCTATCTACGAATATACTTTTGGTAACATCGACGTGAACGATACCGTTGAATGGTACGTGCGCATCTTTGACTGTGCCTGTCCTAACGTGGTGCGTGCACCGCTTGAGTCGGCACCAAACTTCGCTTACAAGTTCTGGAGAGATCCAGCACTCCCTCCTATTTGTGGGACAACTACTCAGAACTCCTTCCCGTATTCTACGACCCTTCCAATGGAAGAGGATTTCGAAAACCCATTGTATTGGGTAGCGGGTACCGGTTCAGGTGCTAGTGGTCTTGCACACCGTGGTAACTTCCCAGATCAGAATCCGCCGAACGGCCAAAACTGGAAGGTGATTCCAAACGAGAACACCATTGGTTTTGCATGGTCGGTACGTTCAGGTGCTACAGGTAGTAACTTCACGGGACCAGACGGTGATGCTTCAACAAGTGGTAACGGTAAGTACGTGTACACTGAAGCTGATCAAGGTTCGAAGAACGACAAAGCCCACATGATTACACCGTGTTTAGACCTCGGTGCTTACAGCTGTGCGCTTTTGGAGTTTGATTACCACATGTACGGTGCACACGTTGATTTCTTAGCCGTAACTGCGGATACAGGATTCAACACCAGTGCCTACACCGGTCTTGCAAGAATTGACTTCCAGCAACAGACAAAATCAACAGATCCTTGGAAAACGTACTCTGTTTCATTGAACGACATCGTTGGCGATTATGCACGTATTCGTTTCTCTGTAAACCGTGGTAATGCTTCAAAAGGTGATGTTGCCATCGATAACATCCGCGTTTACGAGCCGGCAGCTTACGAAGTAGCGCTGCGTGAGGTATTCAATCCTGAGAACGGGTACTGTTCATACTCTAACAACGAAACTTTGGACCTATGGGTACAGAGCAACGGTTGTAACGTACTTGACAGTATTCCAGTGACTTGGGACTACGATTACACAAATACCGCGGGTACAACGACTAACGTAACGCACACCGAATACATCACGAACAAAGACCTCTACTTGGGTGATTCTACCTTCTTCACCTTCGCTACAGGTCCGGATTTAAGTGGTTACGGTATTTATGACATTAAAATCTACACGGCACAGCCTGGTGATACTGTAAATTCGAACGATACTATCGGTCCAATCAGAATTGTCCACGAACAGCCGTACACCACATTCCCGTACGTGTTGAACTTTGACGATGCTGCTACGACTCCAGGGAACAACACACCGTTTAACGCAGGTACATTCTCAAATGCAGTGTTCACTCCTACTCCAGCGAGCAACAGTGGTTCATTCGCATTCATGGTAGGTACAGGCTTTACACCAACAGTGGGCTCTGGTCCAATCTCCGATAAGAGTGGAACAGGCAATTACTTGGTGGCTGAAGGAGATTACGGTACGTCTCCGGCTTCAGCTACGTTGGTTTCTAAATGTTTAGACCTCACCGGTATGACAAGCCCAGTGCTGCAATTCCGTCACCACATGTACGGAGCAGATATTGGTGCTATCCGTGTTCAGTGGATCAAGGACGGCGAGAACAATTGGTCAAACCCAATGACGCCTTACACTGCTACCCTTGGTGATGAAAAAGACGAGTGGTCGCACTACGAGGTTGATTTGAGTTCTCAAGCAGGTAAAATCGTGAAGCTTCGTTTCATCGCACAGAAATCAGGTTTCGGTATCGCATCAGATATTGCCTTTGACGACATCGCCATCTTCGACAAGAAGAATGTAGATGTTGGTGTAGATCACATCATCGCTCCAGGTGCACGTATTAACCTAACGGGTGGTCCTGCGGGTAAACGCCTACAAGTGAAGTTGAGAAACTTCGGTAAGCAGGCACAAAGCAATATCCCAATCACCTATACGGTTACTCCAACGTGTGGCCCTAACGCGGGTGTAGCAACTACATATACATTTACGCATTCTGGCTCGGTTGCTGCAGGCAACATGGCTACAGCGGTTGATGCTACCAACACTGTTGCTTGGCCAACAGGAACATTTGAAGTTCACGCTTGGACAACGAAGAGTGGTGATACCCACGGTTGGAACGACACTTCGTACACTATGTCTGCAGGATGGCCAGAGAAATACATTCAGAGCGGTTTCGTAGAAGATTTCGAAAACTGTGCCTTGGGTGATACTAGTGGATTCTTCGTTGCTGGTGATTTGAACATCTGGCAACCGGGTTCAATCAATGCCCTTGGTGGTAACAACGGTTACGGTACTAATGTGAACAAGAACGTTCCAGGCGGTATTGAAGAAAACCTCTACTTCCCTCGTTTCATTGGTTTCGATACCATCGCTGGTGTTGAGCTTCGTATTACCCACGATATCGATCTAGGTACAGGTGATGTTGCCGTTATCGAGTACCAAGGTGGTGGTCAATGGAATACCGTTGGTTTCTGGGACCCGCAGAACGTAGTAGGAACAAACTGGTACAACACAGGTACTTCGAGCATTAATGATGCTTGGGTAGGAAATATCGGTCAACAAACTTCAGTATGGCCGTTGGCAAGCTGGAACTTCTCTTCTGCACCACTTATTCTTCGTGCTCGCATGAAGACGGTAAGCGGTAACAGCGACGGATGGAACATTGATAAAGTAGAAATCTACGTTCCACCACAGAACAGTGCTGCTCCAGTAAATGTGACGACTGTAGAATACTTGCCTATTCCAGATCAGAACAACCACATTAAGACCTACATCAGAAATACAGGTGCTAAGATTCTAGACAGCTGTATGGCAGAGTACAGTGTCGATGGTGGTGCGACTTGGACGACACCTGAAAAGGTAGTCTTCAACCCGCCTTTGATTCCACGTAAGGGTGCATGGTACGAATTTGATGCACCGTGGGTAAATCCTTCGAGCGGTGTAACCAATGTATGTGTGCGCACATCATTGCCAGACAGCAAGCCGGATAACTTGACTTCTGACGATCAAATCTGTGCAGATATCACGGTATTGGATAAAATTGACATGTCAACCGACAGCTCGTACTGTAACAACTTTGATGATCCAGCCGTAGATCCTTGGCTGACATTGAATGCCTTTGTGAAAGACGGTACTACGCTATGGGAAATGGGTACACCGAACAATGCACCGCTGATCAGCACTAACTCTGGTTCTAATGCGTGGGTGACGGATCTTGACTCTAACTACAAGAAACGTGATTCATCAGCGCTCTACACGCCGGTATTCGCGATCGATTCAGGTGAGGTATACTCGTACGAGTTCATGCATGCCTTCTCTACAGAGATCTACCACGATGGTGGTACAGTGGATGTAACCTTTGACGGTGGTATCACTTGGCATACTGTAGGTACCAATTTGTTTGGTGCAACTTGGTTCAATACGAGTTTTGTGACATCGCTTGATGTATACAAACCAGGATGGACCGGTTTGAGTAACGGTTGGGTACAGGCCAAAATCAACATGAGTGTAGATACCGCGCGTAATGCAGTATTCCGCTTTAGATTTGGTTCTGATGAGACCATCAACAAAGCCGGTTGGGCCATTGACGATTTCTGTTTCTACGTAACAGACGACCCAGGAAGAGTCTATGTTGTTGGTGAGGAAGAACTCGAACGCCACATTGGTGTTGGAAACATCCACCCGAACCCAACTACTGGATATGCACAACTACCGATATCGTTCCAGCAAGAAGCTGATGTAACGATCTCAATTAGAAACACGCAAGGTCAGCTCATGATGACGCAATCTGTTCATGGGGATGAAGGCATCAACACCTTCCCTATTGAAACTTCAGGTTGGGCTGCAGGTATGTACCTTGTTGAAACAGTTACTCCTTTCGGAACAGATGTACAGCGTCTGATCGTAGAATAACGATAGGAACACAACACTTTTTTTTCACCCTCGCCTTCTTCTATCGGAAGTGGCGGGGGTGTTTTTTTTCTACGAAGTAGTTGAATGATTAACGATAGATCTTTCGCTCGTTCAGGTAACGCGTCCACTTGCGTTGGTTGACCAAGTGACCCGCATAGTTCTTTGCAAAGGCATGGTAACCGGGTTGGTCTGGATTTGCACACATAAAGATGTAATCGTGCTCTGGCGCGTTTAGCACAGCGAGGAGCGCCGCCTTCTCAGGCACACAAATAGGTCCTGGGGGCAAGCCCTTCACATAGTAGGTATTGTACGGATCTTCAATGCTCAGGTCCTTTTTAAGGACGCGACGCACTTTGGCACCGGGATTCGCGCGCTTGATGGCATAGATCACTGTAGGATCCGCCTGAAGCTTCATCCCCTTCTCTAGTCGATTTAAATACAAACGGGCAACGCGCGGGCGGTCGTCTGACTTACTGCTCTCCTTCATAACAATAGAAGCCAATGTGCTTGCTTCAGCCGGTGTGAGACCTAAAGCAGCCGCTTGAGCAATACGATCTTCCGACCAGAAGCGCACCGTATTCTGGTACAGCTTTTCAGCAATGGTGGCAGCCGATGCGTTCCAATACACCTCGTAGGTATCTGGTAAGTAAGCGCCAAAGGCAGATGCCCCCTCCCAGCCTAAGCGAGTTTCTTGAAAGGCCTCTAAGAGACTAAGGCTATCCGTCATGAGTTGGGACGCAAGTTGACCGGCTAAATCTTCTAGGTTTTCTGCAGAATTGAATTGGACACGAACAGGCTCTTGAAATCCTGCCATTAACGTATTGACAATGCCGTTCGAGCTTTGGCCAGCGGTGAGAACATAATGTCCCGGTTTAGGTGCGGTCAAGCCCTTTTTATTGGCCAGTAGTAAAAAGCCTTCCGGCGCCATCAGTACATCATCCTCTACAAACTGGGCATATACGTCATCTATGGTCGTCTTTTCATCCACATACAATGTGTACGGGGCCACCTGTTCGTTGACGTTTGCTTCAAAGAGCATATTGTAGCCTTTAAAAACGATGAAAATGAGGAATGCCGGGAGGACAACCCCTACGATGATAATGATGAGTTTTCTCATGAATGAATTAGTTGATAGAGGTGTGCGTCTTCGAATTGGCCATCCTTTATAATCCAATGCTTGAGTAGGCCTGATTGTTCGAACTGAAGGGATTCAAATAACGCCTGAGAAGCAGGGTTAGATTGCGGCACAACAGCGTAAAGCATCTGCATGCCCAACGTTCCAAAGAGGTATTGCTGGAAAGCCTCTAGCGCCGTCTTCGCTAAACCCTTCCCTCGTGCTTCTGGACTGAGCACGATACCTATACCGCCCTTGCGTGCGATTGCATCGTAGTCGTACACATCCACTGCACCTACAGCAGCACCATCTACCTCAAATACGAGTCGCAACTGACCATCGCGAAGTAAATTGCCGGGTTGTGCATCAATATAACTAGCGAGTACAGCCTTGCTCCAAGGCTCTTTACTTATGCCTAAATGCCATAAAGACGCATCGTTCTCGATGGTATAGAGCCAATCCAGATCTGAGGGCTCAAGTGCGCGTAGCACGCCTATATCTCCAACCTGTATCATCCCTTCCAATATCCTTCAAAACTGTATTGTGCCGGTCCTTCTAGGACTACATTACTGAACGGTCCCGTTCCTTCAAAATTGACCATAAGCTCGCCGCCCAAAGCCTTAATGTGAACGGGCGCAGTAGTCGTGCCGTTGTGCACAGCAACCATTGCCGCCGCCACAGCACCAGTACCACATGCCAAGGTTTCATTTTCTACGCCACGCTCGTAAGTGCGAATGGAATATCCTTGTTCTAGCGCTACCAAAGAGTTGATATTACATCCCTCCTCCCCATAGTCGTTTCTTAAAGGACGAGCGAAAGCAATGAAATCATCAGGATGGCTGTCGTTGAGTACCACATGGTGTGGGCTACCTGTATCCACGAAAAATGCCCCGTGACTTTCAACTACTGCTGGAGCGTCGATCATTCCTAGAGCAACACTATCGCCGTTGACTTCTGCCCAGTGCGGTCCATCAATCGCGTGAAAATGCAAACGATCTGCCGCTATACCGAGATCTGTAGCAAACTTCGAAATACAGCGTCCGCCGTTGCCACACATGGTACTCTCACTACCGTCTGCATTGAAATAGACCATATAGAAGTGGTCGCCTTCGTGGCGAGGCGGCTCGAGGTACATCAATCCATCGGCGCCAATACCAAAATTTCGGTCGCACATGCGGGCAATCTGGTCCTTTGTCAGACTGGCGCGGGATTCGCGACAATCTAACAGGATAAAATCGTTCCCGGCGCCTTGGTATTTGAAAAACCTAAGATTCATGCTCATATCGGTGTTAAAAGGCGTTAAAGTTATGCACCTCGGTACAATATATACGTTCATTGGTGCATAATTTGAATGTAAGACGTTATTCAATTTAAACAGAATACTATGAAGATGAATGCGAAATCCATTGGAATGTTTGTCCTGCTTTTTGCAGCAGGGGGGCTATTATCGCTAGCCGGTGCCCACGCATTGGGCTGGACGGGTAAGACCGTTGTTATTGAAAACCAAGGGGCTGCTGTGCCTGTTGCCGTTTCAAATTTCCCAGCTGCTAGTGCTGCAGTACCTACAGATTTTGTGGAAGCCGCAGAAGCATCAGTGGAAGCGGTCGTTCACGTGAAAATCACGGCAGAACGTGTACAGAACTACTACAACCCATTCAATGATTTATTCTTTGGTCGTCCTTCTACCCCACAACGCCAAGAGGTTCAAGGGTCCGGATCGGGCGTCATCTTAAGTGAAGACGGTTATATCGTAACCAACAATCACGTGATCAAGGATGCCAAAGAAATCACAGTAGTGACGGCAAATAACGACGAATACGATGCTGTGCTTGTAGGCACCGACCCTACGACGGACATCGCACTCCTTAAGATTGAGGCTGAAGGCTTGCAAAAAATTACCGTGGCTAACTCCGACAATGTTCGCCTCGGCCAATGGGTGCTCGCTGTGGGGAATCCTTTCAATCTTACCAGCACAGTTACCGCAGGAATAATTTCAGCCAAAGGGCGCGATATCAATATTATCGACGAACAGAGTGCTATTGAAAGTTTCCTTCAAACAGATGCAGCAGTCAATCCTGGGAATTCAGGCGGTGCACTAGTGAATACCGGTGGCCAACTTGTTGGGATCAATACCGCCATCTCATCGCGTAGCGGTTCATTTGAAGGCTACAGCTTCGCCGTACCGGCCAATCTCATGATGAAGGTCGTAGGTGACCTCAAGGAATTTGGACGCGTTCAACGAGCGTTTATGGGCATCAACTACAATGAATTGAATGCCTCGCTCAGTGAAGAATTGGACCTTAAAGTAAATGCAGGCGTCTATGTAGCCAATGTAGTTGAAGGAGGCGCTGCAGATGATGCAGGTATAGAAAAGGGAGATGTGATCATTAACATTGACGGCAAGCAAGTACGCACCGGCGCTGACCTTACTGAAGCTATAGGTTCACACCGCCCTGGAGAATCTCTGGATGTTGTGGTCAACAGAAACGGACGAAACGAGAAATTCAACCTCGTGCTTAAGAACAAGCTGGGCACCACTGAGATGCTCACTCGCGAAGAAGAAATCTTACGCTCTTATGGCGCGCGTTTAAGTGAACTTTCGAGCAGCGAGAAAAGAAACCTTGGATTGCGCTACGGCGTTAAAGTCGATGAAATCTTAGGGGGCCGATTCGAAAAAGCAGGCATACCCGAAGGCTTTATCATCGTCAAGCTCAACAATGTGTACATCAACGATGTGGCAGAATTTGAAAAGCTCATCCAACAGTTTAACCCGGGTGACGGTGCCTTGATTCAAGGATTTGAAACCAACGGCAAGGCCAACTACTACGCCTTTGAATGGTAAAACAGGAAAAACAGAAGGCAGATAGTGTAAAAATGACACACTAAATTTCGACAATAACCCGCTGGATATCAGCGGGTTATTTTTTTATTCCTAAACTTAAAACCGATGGTTTTCTTCTCTAACTTC
>WTIZ01000052.1 GCA_011525035.1 Cryomorphaceae bacterium
AAAGAAAAAGCCAACCCAAGTTGTGGGCTGGCTTTGTTCTTTTTTGGATCACCAAGTGGAGTCGGCGGGAATCGAACCCGCGTCCAAACAAGGAAGCCTGAGGCTTTCTACATGCTTATCTTGTGATTAGATTTTCGACCAATCTCTGAGCACAAGCACCCTAATCATGGCTTAGCCTCTAAACTTGAATTGGCCCGCGAGGCGAGAGCCAATTGCATTCCTGAATTTTCCACACCTCGTGATCAAGCGCCTCAGGACGGGGGCTCTTGCGAGATGTTCAGCTCCTATACCTTGTATAGGATTAGCATAATCGACATCCTGTCAGATTAAGCGGCCAAAGCGTAAGAATCTTCGCCAGTTATAAAAAGTGAAGCGGTGTATTAACGAGCTGCCCCTTCCGCGCTCGACATGCTTACATCAACCTTCGGCCTGCTGTCAAAACCAGTCGACCCCGATGTAGGGCGCAAAGATAAGCACATTCTATGCCAATATTCAGCACAGTTGGACTAACTTGGTGCGTATGAAAATCGGCTTATTACGTGAGGGTAAAATCCCTATCGATAGAAGAGTACCGCTGACGCCTAAACAAGCGGTAGAGTTGCAAGAAAGATTCGGTGTAGTCGTTGTGGCACAGTCCAGCGACATACGAGCATTTAGCGACAGTGAATATGCAAAAGCAGGAATTGAGGTTGTAGATGCTGTTGATGATTGTGATGTTTTATTGGGGGTGAAAGAGGTCCCAATCCCGCAATTAATTCCAGGAAAGACCTACTTCTTTTTCTCTCATACCTACAAAAGACAACCCTACAATGCGAAGTTGTTAAAGGCCTGTGTGGAAAGCAAAGTTCGCCTGATTGATTATGAGTTGCTCACTAAAAACGGTGCCCGTGTGGTCGCCTTCGGCAGATTCGCAGGTCTCGTAGGTGCCTACAATGGCTTGCGCGGATGGGGTGAGAAATACGGGCAATACACATTGAAGCCAGCTCACGAGTGCAAGGACATGGAAGAAATGTTTGCCCAGCTTCAAGGCATTGAGTGGCCTTCAGATGTACGGATCCTACTGACGGGGAAGGGCCGTGTGGCGGGTGGCGCAGTAGAGACATTAAAGGCTTCTGGGATTCCACAGATTTCACCGAACGAGGTGTCGAGTTACGAAGGATGTTTCTGGAGCCAATTGGACGTTGAAGAGTACTATAAAACCAACGACGGACGACCTTTTGACCGCAAAGAATTGTTCGCAGACCCAAGTGGTTTTAAAAGCAACTTCATGCAGTATGCGCCTTTTGCCAAGCTGTATATAGCAGGGCATTATTACGACAGCCGCGCCCCATATATTTTTACAAGAGAGGATGCCAAACAGCTTGATTTTGCCATCACCTATGTATCCGACATCAGCTGTGATATTGATGGTCCCGTTGCTTCCACTTTACGCGCTTCAACCATAGACGATCCATTCTACGGCTATTTGGCCCAAGCTGAAAAAGAGGTAGATCACAACCACCCCGAAGCGATCGGAGTTATGGCTGTAGATAATTTGCCTTGTGAGTTGCCAAGAGACGCTTCGCTGAGCTTTGGTAGTGATTTGATGGAGCATGTGATTCCGGCGCTGTTTAACGGCGACGCGGAGGGAGTGCTAGCTAGAGCTACAGAGTGTGCTGAGGGAGCGCTTACCTCAGACTTTATGTATCTTCAAGACTACATAGACCAGGCTTAAATGTCAAAAAAGAGTGCATTACATATCGCCAAAGGGGTGGAAGACGCTCCGTTTATCAATCCCAAATGGAAGGGAGCAAAGAGACTCAAGCAGGACACTGAAAGTCTTGCAGAAGCAGTGCTCCAAGGGGATATTACCGCACTTTCTGTAGCCATTACCATTGCTGAGAGTACCTCGCCTGAGGATGAATTCAGGTGCAGAGCACTTATGAACCGTTTACATCCTGAAAGCGGTGGCGCATTCCGTATTGGTATAAGTGGCGTTCCCGGAGTTGGGAAAAGTACCTTTCTGGAAGCCTACTGTTCATTTTTGCTCAATCATGATCCTGATGCACGGATTGCTGTACTAGCTGTAGATCCTTCAAGCGAGTGGAGCAAGGGGAGTATTCTTGGTGATAAGACCAGGATGGAATCTATTGGCAAAAGCAACCGGGTATTCATTCGTCCCTCTGCCTCTGGTGGCCGATTGGGAGGTGTTGCAAGAAGTACATTCGAAGCAGTGACCTTGTGTGAAGCAGCAGGTTTCAATTTCATTTTCGTTGAAACTGTTGGTGTGGGCCAAAGTGAGACGGTGGTGAGCAAACTGACGGATTGTTTTCTTTTTCTCGCGATGCCCGGAACCGGTGACGAATTGCAGGGAATAAAGAAGGGTATTATGGAAATGGCGGATGTGATTGCTTTGAATAAGTGTGATGGTGACCGAGTACAACAAGCCGAACAAAGCGCTATTGAACTGCAAGGAGCGCTGCAGCTGATGACCAGAACTCAAGATCATTGGCAGCCGCCTGTCCTGCAAATTAGCGCCTTACATGCCACGGGCATGGAGGATATGTGGTCTGCCCTAGACCGATTCAAGCGTCACGGTCAACTCAACGGCTGGATGGATAAACGACGTAGTGCGCAACAGGAGTATTGGTTCAAATCGACAATAGGCGACTTGCTATTCGAGCGAATGAGCGCAAAAGAAAATTGGGGTAAAGAGCGAGACGATTTATTAGCCCAAATCGCTAAAGGCAAAGTGAGCCCTTTCGAGGCGAGTCGACTCCTTATGGATAAAATATTGGCTTAGAACGAACGGGCCGCTTCGTGCTTGATCAAGAGAATAGCAGCTTTCGTAGGGAAGATTTCTGCAGCCATTTCAGCGTTAATCAACTCTTTGGCTAGGTCAGCCGCCGTGGCATCTGCACCCAAGGTACCAGCTACCTTATTGATGATGCTAATCACTTGACTTTTTGCGCTAACTACATGGTTCCACGCCTCGTCACTAACATATACTTGCTGCGTGATGTTGTAATCAAATTCTTGACGAACAGCTTCAACCAATGCTTTGCGGTATTGCCCTATAGTCATGCTGCCTGGCTTAACTCTGATGACCAAGTGGTTGGGAGTAACGCGCTCTAACAGCATGATGATGCGCTCGAAAGCTTGCATGCGTAACGGAAGCGATTTTTTCTGCAAGTCTTTTCTAAGATAGAAGGCACGACGCTTCTCCTCGTTATCCACAAAATTGGACAAGAGTAAATAGGTTAGAAGCAGCATTAGTGCCGCTGGAAAAGTATACTTGAGAATTTCAACAAATGCTTCCATGAAAGTATGTTAAGGGTAACAAATATCGTTATTTTTGCCGTCCCACCATAGTAATTTAGAAATGAAAGCATTATCGCAACGCGCCCAAGAGATGGGTTTGCCGATGACTATCGAAATGGCCAAAAAGGCTAGAGAATTGAGCGCTACTGGAAAACAGGTGATTAGCCTATCCCTAGGAGAGCCAGATTTTGATACTCCAGACTTCATTAAGGAGTCTGCTAATGAGGCAATGGCGCAAAATTATACGCATTACATGCCTGTTCCAGGATTCGCTGATTTACGTGAATCGATTGCAGCGAAGTTCAAGAGAGATAACAATCTCGAGTACAGCGCAGACCAGATTGTAGTGAGTACAGGCGCTAAGCAGAGTTTGCTGAATGTATTCCTAACGCTAGTAAACCCGGGTGATGAGGTAATTATTCCTGCGCCGTATTGGGTGAGCTACATGGATCAGGCGAAGTATTGTGGTGGTGAGGTCAAAGTGCTGCCGACATCGAAAGAAAGTGGATTCAAGATTACTGCAGCGCAGTTAGAATCGGCCATAACTGAGAAGTCGAAAGTGTTGATTTTCTCTTCTCCAAACAACCCTTGTGGTGCAATTTACAGTGGCGAGGAACTTGCAGCTATTGCCAAGGTAGTGGCTAAACACCCTAACCTACATATCATTTCGGACGAGATCTATGAACTGTTGAACTATGGTGAGATTGATCATGTAAGTATTGCAAGTTTCCCAGAGGTTTATAACCAAACAATTACGGTTAATGGTTTGTCGAAAGGGTTCGCAATGACGGGATGGCGTATTGGTTACATTGGTGCTCCAGAGTGGATTGCCAAGGCATGTACTAAATTCCAATCGAACTTTACCTCAGGGACAAACTCAGTTGCTCAGCGCGCTTGTAAAGCGGCTGTAGAGGCAGATCCTGCTTCTGTTAAGTACATGGTAGATACATTCGCCGCTCGTAGAGAAAAGATGGTGGGTTGGATAAACGAGATTCCAGGTTTTGAATTGGACACTCCTCCAGGTGCTTTCTATGTATTCCCTCGTGTGTCGGATCTATTGGGTAAAAAATTCAATGGCCAAGTACTGAACACGTCGTTGGATCTTAGCATGTATCTATTGGAAGAAGGCTTAGTGAGTACAGTACCGGGTGATGCCTTTGGTTTGCCAGGATACATCAGATTTTCTTACGCGGCTGCAGAGGCTGATTTGCAAGAGGCTGTACGTCGTGTGAAGGCGGCTGTGGCGCAGCTCGAAGATTAATAAGACCGGTCATGAAGATTGAAGTTGCCAACGGCGAGATTATCGATAAGCATACCATTCTCGTGATTAAAAGTGAGCGTATCTCAGATGCTGGGAAGCTTGCAGACATTCACCGAGAAATGGAAGCGCTCGCTGAAGGTGTGAAATTCGTTTACAACAGTGTAGACGATGCTTCTACCGTTCATGATCTTGCCGAGAAGCTCAAGGCGATTAACGAGCAGTTGTGGGATGTAGAGGACCAGCTCCGTGTACTTGAATCGAAGCAAGACTTTGGAGAAGATTTCGTGAACAAGGCAAGAAGTGTGTACTTCCTGAATGATGAACGGGCGGCTTTGAAGAGAGCGGTTAATGTTTTGACAGGCAGCACTATTGTTGAAGCTAAATCCTACGTTGACTACACGGTTCGAGGTTCGGATTCCGAAGAATAGTGTAACTTCGATATAAGAATCATCTTGTTTTGAGTTTCAAACAACGTTTCAATGCCTTACGAGAGCAGGTGAATATTCGCCTGTACGACAGCCGCGATTTTGTCTTAGGGGCATTGTCTAGACTTTCTTTCCTCGTTGCCTTAAGTACCATTGTATCTTTGATCATCTTCCACGGTTACCAACTCACGGAAGAACAGAACCAAACTATTGGTTTGATCGTAAGAGCTTCCATAGGCTACTATCTGGTAAAGTTCATTATCGAAATTATTTACGATTTCCACCCTTGGGCATTTATAAAAGCGAGGCGCTGGGAGGCCATGCTCATGGTGTTCTTGCTTATAGATATACTTACGATAAATCTGCAAGGAGTAGAGTTGCTGAGCTTGCTCGGAGACACTATTGGAGTAAGTAGTCTTCAAAGCGGATTTGTTTTGCTCTTGCAATTCTACGTGATGATTATTGTCTTCTTGGAATTCGGGAAGGTTGGGGAGCGTTTGCCTGATTTCAATTTGAGTCCACCGTCCCTGTTGATCATCAGTTTTATCATCCTAATCGCTTTAGGTACGACGCTCTTGATGCTCCCAGAGATGACTGCTGGAGCTGAGGCTTTGGACTTTGTTACCGCACTATTTACGAGCATTAGTGCAAGCTGCGTTACCGGCTTAAGTTTGATTGACATTTCCACCGTTCTCTCATTCAAAGGTCAAATTATCGTGATGATCTTGATGCAATTGGGAGGTTTGAATATCATCTCTTTTGCAGCTTTATTCGCCATTCTTCGTGGCGGTTTTGGTATGCGTCAACAGAATTTCATGAGTGAAAATCTAGGCGAGAGTATGCAGCAGAGCGGCAAACTTGTTGGCGCTATTTTCAGATTAACATTGACCATCGAATTGCTCGGTGCAGTAGCCTTAGGTCTGGTGTGGTTCCCGCATTTTGATTCATTGGGCAACACGATGTTCCACAGTATCTTCCACAGTATTAGTGCCTTTAATAATGCCGGATTCTCCTTGTTCTCAGATTCGCTCGCTACCCCTGGAGCAGCTTATTTGCCGAACGTACATTGGATAATTGCGGTGTTGATTGTTCTTGGAGGTATCGGTTTTGGTACTTTATCAGACGTCCTTGCACAACCTTGGCGTAAACAGTCGGTTGTTAGGAGCTGGCGTGGTCTTCGCCTCGGCACAAAAATAGGCCTGTCCGTGGCAGGTATACTTCTAGTAGTCGGTGGTGCTGTCTTTGCGCTAACCCTGAGTTTTGACGGCAATGTTGGAACGCACCTGTCGCATAGCTTCTTCCAAAGCATTACGGCACGTACTGCAGGGTTCAATACTATTGATATCGGTGCGATGGCAATGCCGGCCCTGTTGATGATGATATTCCTCATGTTTATAGGGGGTGGTTCTGGTTCTACAGCCGGTGGTATTAAAACCAGTACGTTCGCACTCGTTTTCTTGAGCGCTGCTGCCACTATTCGCGGTAAAAAGGACATTAATCTCTACAAGAATAAAATCCCTTGGGAGTTGATGAATAGAGCGTTTGCTGTTTTCTTATTCGCCATTGTATTTATTTTTCTAGGCATATTCACTTTGACCATATTGGAGCCAGAGATGGCCTTTTTGGAATTGGCTTTTGAACAAGTGAGTGCCTTCTGTACAGTGGGTCTAAGTACGGGTATTACTGCAGATCTATCCTTTGGTAGTAAGGTGGTAATCATGCTCAGCATGCTTGTAGGTAGGGTAGGGACCTTGACGTTGGCATTCGCACTAAGCGGCGCGCGTCCAGAATCTAATGCCTTCACTTATCCTAAGGGCAATATGCACGTCGGTTAATAAAAAAGCCGCTCCCTGATTAAGAAAGCGGCTTCTCTGAGGACTGTTGCCCCTTTAATTCTTGTCTTGGAAGTCGAGGTTCTTGAGCCCAATGAATTTCAGGAATTTCTTTCCATTGATTTTCAAAGTCTCTTTAACTCCAGTAGCGAGTTTCTTCGATGCTGCATCGTCCGGTCTTGAGACAAATTTAGAATCGCGGTAGCTTACTCCATCCTCTGGCTTCGTATAGAAGTAGGTGTAGAAGCTTTTTCTGCTTTCTCCTTCAGGAATATTGATTTTACGATAGCCGTGCGGGCTATTGTCGTCGGTATAGAAAATTACTGCAGTATTGAAAGTCGGGGGGACTTTCACCACACACTCCGTCATTTCTTTATTCCATAATTCAAGATCACCACCGTATTCTGGTTTCCAATTCTTATTGAGGTAAACCAAAAGGTTAATCCGACGCCACAGTCCCAATTTCGGGTTCATGTTCACATCGATATGAATGTCCACATAGGAGCCGTTTTTACCTTGGTGAACCCCAGAGCCCAAGGCGTCTGTGGTTGTGTGCAATCCCTCAATACCCGTGATTCTTGAAAGTTGGGCGTACCATTCTTCGGACGATACAGCCTCACGAATTTTTGCAAACGAAGGGTGCCAGCGTTCGAAGTGGTAATCTTCACTCTTATCCTCGTTAAGGCTTTTGCGTTTAACGTTGAGGTCTTGAATGGACGGGAAGTTTTCAAACAGATCGTTGGCGATTTCTTCCGTAAAGAAGTTTTCCATCACCAAATACTTACAAGGTTGTGCATTCGTGTACGAGGCGTTCAATGCCTCGGCATGCTCTGCCTTTAAGTACGCGTCTTGAATAATTCCTTGTGCCATAATTCGTTCGATTTGAATCCAAATATAAGTGTAGCCCTATTACTTGCGAGCGACATTTGTCAGTTTTCCATAAACCACCCTGAAAATAGAGGGTAGAAGTCGTTTGAAAGGCACTGCGAATCGCTCGTACCTGCCAATAATGACTTGCTTAGGCGGATTAGTTTTCTGAGTTTTTCTCAGGAATTTTCGGGCCAATTCTTCTGGCGACATTCCCTTTTCCTGGGCCACACTGTTTTTGCCAATAGGGGTGCCATCAGGACCTAGGCTACTTAAGGTGACTGCGGTATTGATGAATCCAGGACTGAGTATCCCGGCATGAACTCCTGATCCTTCTAATTCGTACTGTAGCGATTCGAAATAACCGGCCACAGCGAATTTACTTGCAGCGTAGGCTGCGAGTTTCGGACTGCCGAAGTAAGCAAGAATACTTGCGACGGTCCAGATTTCCCCGCTACGGCGTTCGAGCATGGTCGGCAACACTGCTTTGGTTAGTGCGACTGAAGCCCAGAAGTTGACTTCTAAGACTCTTCGTTCTACCTGAAAATCCATGTCTTCAACACGACCTAAATGGCCTATACCACCATTGTTTACGAGTATATCGATACGACCCTTAAAAGCGAGCGCTTCTTGGGTCCATTGCGATGCATTCTCGTGCTTACTGAGGTCGAGCGGAAGAACCATACACGTATCCGGTTGCCTTAGGCTGTCTTTTACGGCCAATAACAACTCTTCTCTACGCGCTGAGATAATGGTGAAGGCGCCGGCATTTGAATAAGCCTCGGCAAGCGCACGACCTATGCCGCTGCTCGCTCCTGTGATCCAAACAACTTTACCTTCAAATGACTTCATTATCTATTTCTTCTTGGTGCGCCTTTAAATTTAGAACTTCCTTTTGATTTACTCTTGGAAGATTTGCGCTTGCCGCTATCGAATCTGTCTTCACCTATTCTTTTGCGTTTTGGACGATCTCCACGTGCTTCTAAACGGTCTCCAAAGTCGCGGCCAAAGCGGTTTGATCCACCTTCATCACGACGTTCGCGACGCTCATATCCTCCGCGATCTTCACGGCGTCCTCTGTTTTCAAATCCTCCACGGTCTTCACGACGGCCTCGGCTTTCAAAACCACCGCGGTCTTCACGACGACCTCGGCTTTCGAAACCTCCACGGTCGTCTCTGCGGCCACGACCACCACGATCGTCTCTACGACCACCGCGATCTCTGCCACCACGTCCGTCTCTGCGTCCACCATATCCGCCGCGTGAGCTGCTTCTCTGTGGCGCGCTTCCTCCTTCTTCGAAGTAGGCGTTAATGGTATAAGAGCCCGTTTTAGATCCGGATAAACGTGCAGCTATATCTGCAGCATAGCGCTCTTCGACATCGATGCGAGAGAACGTCTTGTCCATGTCGATCTTGCCAATGCGCACTTTGGTGCCTTCCATGACGTCGTTAATCACACCCATCAATCGAGATGGGTTGACTTTTTGACGGTATCCTAGGTCAACAACGATAGTTTTAAATCCTTCTTCGCTTCCGGTCTTAGAATCTCTACGACCGTGTTCTTTGACTTTCTTCGCAGTTTCGTTGATGTTGCGTGCGCCGCGGTAACGACTGAGAATAGTGCTTACTTCATGTCCTAAGAAACGTTCGATGAGGTCCGCCTTGCTTAAATGAGCAAGCTTGTCCATAGCCTCTTCCACAAGGGTAGGGTCCAATTCATATACGTGATCCATTTGCTCCAGATCACTTATTGCTTGGCGCATTTTCACCTCACAGATATCTTCCCCAGACGGGACCATCTTGGTTTCAAAGCTCTTTCCAATAACGCGTTCTAGGTTTTTCACCTTGCGCATGTTGCGTCCATGTGTAATCACCAGAGAGATGCCACTAGCTCCGGCACGACCAGTACGGCCTGAACGGTGAACATATACCTCAGGATCGTCTGGAATATTCACGTTGATCACGTGTGTGAGGTCATTTACGTCAATACCGCGGGCAGCCACGTCAGTGGCAACCATTACGTTGAGCGCTTTGTTTCTAAAACGCTTCATAACGTCATCGCGTTGCGCTTGACTCAAATCACCGTGAATAGCTTCAGCACGGTAACCGTCGTTGACGAGTTGCTCGGCAATACTTTGCGTCTCTCTACGGGTACGGCAAAAGACAATACCGTACATATCCGGGTTAAAGTCCAGAATGCGACGCATAGCCTCATAGGTATTCTTTGAGCTTACTACATACAATTCGTGCTCTACATTAGAAGCACTGATGTTGCGTTTTCCAGCGGAAATCTCCTTCGGCTCGGTCAAATATTTCTTGGTGAGATGCTTCATCCCCTCCGGCATCGTTGCAGAGAAACATAGCGTCTGCTTGTAATCTGGAGTATTGGCAAGAATGGCGTCCAATTCATCTTGGAAGCCCATGCTGAGCATTTCGTCTGCTTCGTCGAGCACTAGGAACTGCACATCTTCGATGCGCAATTTGCGACGCTCAATCAAATCTAGGGTACGTCCTGGCGTACCTACCACAATCTGAGGTCTGGCTTGAAGTTCTTTGATCTGTTTGGATATTGGTGAACCACCATAAACTGCTGCCACCTTTACATCCATAAACTTCGCGTACGATTCGATGTCTTTGGCGATTTGCAAACAAAGCTCGCGCGTTGGTGCGAGAACAATCGCTTGAACGTGCTGAACGTCTTCGTCAAGTTGATGGAGGATAGGCAGAGAGAACGCTGCCGTTTTACCTGTACCTGTTTGTGCAAATGCAATGAGGTCGGTGGGTTCTTCGAGCAAATGTTCAATGCTCATTTTCTGAATAGGAGTCGGTTCTACGAATCCTAAAGCTTCTACACCGCGAATGATATCGGGATGCAGACCGCTGTCCTTGTACGTTTCCATAAAGTTGGCCCGAGGGGCCTTTAAAAATTGCCCAGTTCCGCTGGGTGCGCCTACTAGAGTGTCAGCGCTTCCTTTCAATTTTTAGCCTACATGGAAGATGGACACCCGTGATAATCAGGCGCAAAAGTACGTATAATAAAATTGGGATGCCTTATTTAACACCTTGGGCGCGAATGACCCATGCCTCGCCTTGGTGAAATCTGCCTTCGTCGAGTACCACTTTTTCTTCCCAAACTTCGACGGATTGTAGGTCTTTGAAGAGGCCAAAAACCCTTTCGACAGTAAAGCACATGTCCTCCTTTTGTGGACCGCCACTGCCCAGGCCAATATTCTTCACTGAAAATCCTTCGAATACTACCGAGCCTTCTGGGTGGAGCATATCTACGAGATGATGGTAACAGTCCTCCACCTGTTCAGGAGTGTGGAAATAACAAAAAGCTGCTGCATCGTAGGGACCGCCTTGGTAACTAAGCGCGTCACTCACTGTGTAGGTGATTTCACACCCGTTTTGCTTGGCAAGAGCGAGGGCTTTATCTCTTCCAGCAGCGCTGAGGTCAAACGCTTCTACTTCCCAGCCTTGTTGGGCGGCATAGACCGCATTTCTCCCTTCACCTTCGGCTGCAAATAAAATTTTACCTGGCTTCTGAGTGTCTAAAGACGCTTTAACAAAGGCATTAGGGGCGGTGCCGTAGGCATAGGGTTGCTCGGAATACCGTTGATCCCACATTTGGGTGAATGCATTTTTATTCATGGCTAGGAGGTAAATTCGATACTAGGCTGTTTCTTTGTCCAAAGATAGGCCACTATTGCCCGTTGCTGTGGCGTACCAGGACCAAATTGAAACCTCGAAGGATTCGATTTAAATTTATTTCAGTTTGGGTTGTGGAATAAATAGAAGGGCTTATATTTGCACCCCCGAAGAATAACGGGTTAATAGAAGTAGTTATGAAGCGTACATTTCAACCTAGCAATAGAAAACGTAGAAACAAGCACGGATTCCGTTCAAGAATGGAAAGCACCGATGGCCGTAAAGTATTGGCGTCTCGTCGCTCTAAAGGTCGTAAGCGTTTGACTGTTAGTGATAAAGGAAACTATAAAGGTTAAGATGTTCAAAACCTTTTGATAATATATAGGTGTTGCCATTCGCAACACCTTTTTTTTGGCCTCACGGCGCCTAAATTTGCACAAATCTTAAGTTCATGCCGAAAGATACTTCCATCAAGCACGTCTTAATAATCGGATCTGGTCCTATCGTAATTGGCCAAGCATGTGAGTTCGATTATTCTGGATCACAAGCCTCACGCTCCCTGAGAGAAGAAGGCATCATTGTTACCCTCATTAATTCCAACCCAGCAACCATCATGACGGATGAGGTTGTTGCGGATAACATCTACCTCAAACCACTTACTGTGGAGAGCATTGAGGATATTTTGAAGACGCATCCCGATATCGATGTAGTTCTTCCTACCATGGGTGGACAAACTGCGTTGAACCTTTGTATCGAAGCCGATAAGCAGGGTATTTGGGAGGAAAATGGCGTGAAGATTATTGGTGTCGATATTGATGCCATTAACATTACCGAGGATAGAGACGAGTTCCGCAAATTGATGGAGGAGATTGATGTGCCTATGGCTCCGTCTCGTATTGCGAAGAGCTTCTTACGCGGTAAGGAAACTGCTCAAGAGTTCGGCTTTCCACTTTGTGTGCGTGCCTCATTTACCCTTGGTGGTGCGGGTGCTACGTTTGTACACACCGAAGATGAATTTGATACGGCCCTCAGCCGTGGACTAGAGATTAGTCCAATCCACGAAGTAATGATTGACAAGGCCCTGCTCGGATGGAAGGAGTATGAGCTAGAGTTGCTTCGCGATAAAAACGACAACATTATCATCATCTGTTCTATTGAGAACATGGATCCAATGGGTATCCACACGGGTGATTCAATTACCGTTGCTCCTGCAATGACATTAAGCGATACCACGTACCAAAAGATGCGTGATATGGCGATTAAAATGATGCGTAGCATTGGAACATTCGCAGGTGGTTGTAACGTGCAGTTCGCAGTGAGCCCTGATGAAAATGAGGATATCGTTGCTATTGAGATCAACCCTCGTGTGAGCCGCTCGTCAGCATTGGCATCGAAAGCGACAGGTTACCCTATTGCGAAGATTGCAGCCAAAATGGCCATTGGTTACACCTTGGATGAGCTGATGAACCAGATCACCAAAACGACGACAGCGTACTTTGAGCCTACCTTGGATTATGTGATCGTAAAGATTCCTCGTTGGAATTTTGAGAAATTCGAAGGCGCCGATACGCGACTAGGCATTCAGATGAAAGCCGTAGGGGAGGTTATGGGAATTGGCCGCAGCTTCCAAGAAGCCTTGCATAAGGCGGCGCAATCGCTCGAAATCAAGCGCAATGGCTTGGGTGCCGACGGTAAAGGATTGACCGATCAGGACACCATCTTGCACAAACTAGAGCACGCTTCATCGGACCGTTTGTTCGTCATCTATGATGCTATCCAAATGGGCATTCCACTACGTACCATCTTCGACATCACGAAGATTGACATGTGGTTCTTGAAGGAGATTGAAGATCTTGCGAAAGTCCAAGCGCGTATTGAAAAGCACAGCCTTGAGAGTCTGCCGAAGGAGTTGATCCAAGAGGCGAAGATGAAAGGTTTTGCCGATCGTCAGATTGCACACATGGTTCGTGCTCTCGAAAGCGAGGTACACCAAAAGAGAACAGATCTCGGAATTAAGCGTGTATGGAAGCTTGTAGATACTTGTGCTGCAGAGTTCCCAGCGCAGACGCCATATTACTATTCTACCTTCGAGATGCCTTACGTGACTGCGGACGGCGTGGAGATCATTGAAAACGAAAGTGAGGTAACCGACCGCGAGAAAATCATCGTTCTAGGTTCGGGACCTAACCGCATTGGTCAGGGTATTGAATTTGATTACAGCTGTGTACACGGTGTTTTGAGTGCCCGCGAAGAAGGCTATGAAACCATCATGATCAACTGTAACCCGGAGACGGTGAGTACAGACTTTGATACTGCAGATAAGCTGTACTTCGAGCCGGTATTCTGGGAACACATTTATGATATCATTCTTCACGAGAAGCCTCGCGGTGTGATCGTTCAGTTGGGCGGTCAGACAGCATTGAAATTGGCTGAGAAGATGAGCCGTTACGGCATCGAAATTATCGGTACTTCTTACGAGGCCTTGGATTTGGCAGAAGATAGGGGCCGATTCTCAACGCTACTTAAGGACATCGACATTCCGTATCCGAAATTTGATGTAGCTACGAACGCTGATGAGGCTTTGGATATCTCTGATGAACTAGGCTTCCCAATCCTTGTACGTCCGTCGTACGTATTGGGTGGTCAAGGGATGAAGATTGTGATCAATAAGGAAGAACTCGAGCGCCACGTGATCAACCTCTTCAAGGAGTTTGAAGGTAACCGCGTACTTCTTGACCACTATTTAGATGGGGCCATCGAAGCAGAGGCGGATGCCATTTGTGATGGTGAAGATGCCTACATCATTGGAATCATGGAGCACATTGAGCCGTGTGGTATTCACTCGGGCGATAGCTCAGCAGTATTGCCGCCGTTTAACCTCGGACCGCTCGTTATGGAGCAAATCAAGGAGCATACAATCAATATTGCGAAGGCGCTCGATACCAAAGGGCTGATCAACATTCAGTTCGCCATTAAAGACGACGTTGTGTATATCATCGAGGCCAACCCTCGTGCATCGCGTACCGTACCGTTTATCTGTAAGGCATACGGTGAGCCGTACGTGAATTACGCCACAAAAGTGATGTTGGGTACGAAGAAGGTGAAAGACTTTGATTTCAATCCACAGATGGATGGCTTCGCTATCAAGATTCCTGTATTCTCGTTCAGCAAATTCCCGAACGTGAACAAGAAGCTTGGACCAGAGATGAAGTCTACTGGTGAGGAGATCCGATTCATCAAGGATTTGAAGGATCCAGTATTTAAGAAATTACATAGCGAGCGCAGCTTGTATTTGAGCCGCTAACGTTAACAGAAGTTTTGAAATCCCGGCGCCATCGGCGCCGGGATTCTTTTTTATCTTGGAAAAAATTTCGCTGCGTGTTTAGATTCATAGCACTAACTATCCTTGCTTATTTCATCTTCCGATGGCTCGACAGATTCTTTGGTGGTGCTCCTGCACCTCGCAGAAGAAGCAACCGTCCTTCCAGCGGAACTCGCGAGAAGCGAAGTAGTGTGAAAAAAGATGTGGGTGAATACATCGACTACGAGGAGGTGAAAGAAGATAAGTAGCCTTGAAACTAGGAATCATCACATATTATTGGCCTCCTGCAGGCGGACCCGGCGTTCAGCGTTGGTTGAAGCTCAGTAAGTACCTCGCTCGCGAAGGCGTAGAGCTGTTCGTGGTTACTGTGGATGCGGATAAGGCAACCTATCCTTTGCGTGATGAAGGCTTACAAGCCGATGTGGCCGATGGCATTGCCGTTGTTCGCACTGGAACCAGTGAAAAGTTTGGCGCCTACAAGAAGGTGACCGGTAAAAAACAAGTTCCTTTTAGCGGATTTAGTGGTGAGGATGCCAAGGTGAGTATGCTGCAGAAGATTGCTCGATTTGTTCGTGGCAATTTCTTTGTTCCCGACGCTCGTAAAGGCTGGAACGATCACGCCTATCGCGCTGCGGAGCAAATCATAAAGCAACACGATGTGAGGCACTGGATTACAACTTCTCCGCCGCACAGCACCCAGCTGGTAGGATTAAAGTTGAAGCAGAATCACGGCATCCATTGGACTGCTGATTTCCGCGATCCGTGGACTGATATTTATTACTACCGCAAATTTTATCCTACCGCCCTTACTCGTGCCTACGAGCGCGGATTAGAACGAAAGGTGTTCTCTACTTGCGATGCTTTGTTGAGTGTTAGTCCTGCATGGAGTAAACTCTACCAAAGCAAAGGCGCCCTGCCGGCGACTAAGGTGCACACAGTGACCAACGGTTTTGATGCGGAGGACTTCGCAGGCAGGCAAGCAGATCGTCCAGAGGATTTCACCATCACCTATGCAGGTACCTTGGCTGCACAATATCCCGTTGCCGATTTTATAACTGCCTTGAATCAGCTCGATTTTCCGGTACTTCTGAAAGTAATTGGTTCTTGGGACGGATTGAGTAAGGAGCGTCTAGAAAATGCCGCTGAGCATGTTCAGTTAGAGTTTGTGGAATATGTGCCAAAAAAGGAATTGAATGCCATGATGATGGCCAGTCACTTGTCGCTATTCTTGCTCCCGGAGGTAGAGAGTGCAAAAGGGCATATTCCTGGGAAGCTCTTTGACTATCTAGGTGCCGGAAATCCTATTTTGGGATTGGGTCCAGTGGATGGCGATGCAGCAGGGATCATTCGTGATGCTCAGGCAGGGGAGGTCTTCAGTTATGGAAATACAGCTGGAATCGTTGACTTCATCAAATCTCATCAACAGCAAAGTCCAAGGTTGGACACAGCGCTTACGGCTCCTTATGAAAGAAGTGTTCAAGCAAAGGCCGTGCTAGAGGCTGTGTTTGGCAATTAGGAAAAATAGAACCCACAAAAAAAGCCACCCGCGCAGCGGGTGGCTTTTTTATTTATCTCAAGAAAAATTAAGCTTTGTTCTCTTTGTAGGCCGACCATCCGAAGTAGGCGATTAGCAGCAAAAGCAGGCCTGATCCAGCCATATTTACCTTTTGACCGGCATAGAATGACTTTGGTTTGAATTCAAACACGATTTCATGTCTTCCAGCAGGTACTTTCATGCCGCGCAAGGTGTAATTCACTCGAATGTGCTCTACAGGTTCACCATCGATGTAGGCTTGCCAGTCGTTGCCAGAACCTTCGTAGTAGATTTCCGAGAAGACCACAAAGGCATTTCCGCCTTCAAAACTGTACTCCATATACTTTGGATCATAGCTCGTGAGCTTCACTTTGGCTGGAGCGAATGAGGCTGTATTCCCTAAATAGTCGCTGTAACGCGCATCCACAACTGCTGTTGTTTTTGGATTGAAACTAGAGAGCGCCGCCATTTCTGCATCCGCATTCGCTACTACATTCACACTGTTTACCGACCAAGCATTTCCACAGGCATTCGGATTGCGCTGGGCTTGTGGTTGGCCATTGGCACCCTGAGCGATGACGTATTTGGCATTCAGCATGCTGAAGCAGGCCATGTTTTGCTTGTTCAGTTGGTTATCTATGAGGTCTTGGTAGCGCTGGAGCTTGGCACCGTGATAACCACCAATGCTTTTGTGGTGGTAGCTGGTATAACTGTCATTGGTAAGACCTGCCATGCTGTTCCAAACGCGGAAGTGCGGGTCCTTGTCTTGCAGGATCGCTTGGTTGGCTGCATTCGGTGCATATTGTTGTTCCCATTGGCGTTTGGATTGGAAGTCGTCCAATTCCAACTGATCGCGGTCAAAACCGTAGAGGTCTAATAAGGTGATCGCACCAACTGCAGCAATGGCAGCTACTTGATTTAATTTTCCAATGTGCCATACGTACAAGGCTGCAGCAGTGAGCAATCCAAAGATTAGAGAACGCATTGCTGAGCTTGTAATGATTCCTTGACGGTCACTAATAAGCTGATCGAGAGAAAAGCCTTGTTGTGTGAAGCTTGCGTCGCGCGCGCCTTCGAGATTCATCGCATACGGCGCGATCAATCCAAAGAGGACTACGAACCCGGCAAATGTAGCTGCTCCTCGAGTGAAGGCTTTCATTCTTGCTGCCTTATCAAGTCCTATCCAACTGTTCAGACCATAGATGCCGTAGAATGGAATTAGGAAGAAGAGTACTACCATCGCCATTGATGGCACACGGAATTTATTGTAAAGTGGCAGTGCGTCGAACAGGAGTTTATTGAAGGATTCAAAATTGGACCCCCAAGCCATAAATAGGAAGAAGATACCGGAAGCCAGTACCCAATTTCTCATCGTACCACCAACGGTAAATAGGGCGAGACAGAAGAGGAAAAATACGCCTGCACCCACATAGTAGGCGCCGTTACCCATGCTTTCTCCCGTCCACTTCATGAAGGCAGCACCCATGTATTGATTGGCTTGCGCCTCGGCTTGACTGGCGTTCATTCCTTGCTGACGGAACGCGCGGACGAGCTGGTCAAAGGTTTCTGTGCCCATATCTGAGTAATCGACCATCATACCACCGCCAGCGGCATTTGGGATGACTAGAGCAACACTTTCATAAACACCGCTGGACCAGGCCATCGCATAATCGAATGAAAGACCGCCTTCACCTTGGTTTTGATTTTTATTGGTCAATTCTGAAATCCCACCACGCATACTTTCTTTCGTATATACCTGCGTACCCCACATGTTTGCGAGGTTAGGACCGATGCTCAAAACAGCAGCTACTAGGAGCCATCCAGTAAGCTTGGCGAACTCTGGAAGTGCCTTTTCGCGTGCATATTTAATGAGGTAGGTGATCCAGATGATGCCCATAAAAAGGCCGGCATAATAGGTGATCTGGAAGTGGTTTCTATGAATGCTGAGACCGGCAAAAATGGCCATGAGGATCATTGCTTTCCAATTCTTCTTTTCGAAGATGAGCAGCAGCGCCATGATCATTAGAGGGATGAAAGCTGCGGTATTTACTTTGGCATTGTGCCCTGCCGCGTAGCCGATGATAAAAAAGCCTGAATATCCATAGGCGAAGCCGCCTATGGTGCTGAGCCAGTGGTTTACACCGAGGCCTCTCAGTCCAATAAATCCGCCGATCATTAGATAGAAAATGATGTAGGTAGAGGAGGTGGTTCCGCCAATAGCTTTTACCGCACCTGTGATGTATTGAAATAAGTTGCCACCGTATTTCGTAGAAATCTGTGCCGTGGGCATACCGCTGAACATCGAGTTGGTCCAAAGGGGCTCTTCGCCTGTTGCTTCTCGGTAATCACGTATTTCTTTGCTCTTGGCATAGCCTAATTTAATATCGTCTTGGTCAAGAATATCGCCGCTGAGGTAAGCAGGGCTTAAAAAGGCTACATTCAAGCCTAGTAGAATTGCGATTGGAAGGATCCAAGTACGCAAAAGTGGCATCCATTGCTTCATAGTAGGTTGTGCTCGTTATTTGGACCTCCAAACTACCAAAACTTGTGGAATAATAAGGTGTCTTAACCTTGATAATCCCTCGATTAGGTGGTATTTTTCGGACCTAACACAACGCATTGATATGGCCCGCAAGATTAGCAAGGCAGAAATCGGTCAAATTTTAGAACAAGGGTGTGACGAACGTGTCCACCTGATCGAAGGTACCAACCGCAATAAATACCACCTCAATCCCGTAGAATACGAGACATTATTGCAACGTGGCTCTTGTACGGCCAACTTGTTGACACCGCGCTCGCACGGGGTGGCAAAGGCGTTCTTGGGTAAGTACGACGAGCTCAACTACGAAAACCTCTTGGAGAAGCAGAGCAATCGTCTGCGCGATCTCGTAGGTAGTGAGAACAACGAGCCGTTCGATATTTATTTCGGACCGTCCGGATCGGATTTGGTGTATTACCCGCTGATGTTCCAATTGATGCTGAACCCCAATAAGAAGCTCATCAATATTGTGAGCTGTCCAGAGGAATTGGGTTCTGGCTCTGGTTATGCATCTGAAACACGCTTTTACGCGAACTTTAATCAGTTTGGTGAGAACATTGTGAAAGGTGATTTTGTGGATCCAGAGCACGTAAGTGAAGTTCATTACCTAGATGCTCGTGATGCGGAGGGAAACATCCTTGATCGCAGTAAAGCAATTAAAGAAATCATTGCAGACAATAAAGACGCTGCAGTGGTTGGGTCGTTGGTGTTTGGTTCCAAATCTGGAATTAAAGACGATCTTGATATCATTGATCCAAACGACGGCACCATGTGGGTGGTCGATTTGTGTC
This sequence comes from Cryomorphaceae bacterium, assembly GCA_011525035.1. Taxonomy (GTDB): domain Bacteria; phylum Bacteroidota; class Bacteroidia; order Flavobacteriales; family Schleiferiaceae; genus UBA10364. The sequence goes on from WTIZ01000052.1 coordinate 19,520, forward strand.
AATTCCGTGTAGATCCTAAACTCATCCACGATTTGCTTGAAAAAGGTGTGATGATCATGCTTACGGGTTCTAAATTCTTCCAAGCGCCTCCATTCTGTGCCGCGATGTTGGTTCCAAGAAAATGGAGCGAGCAACTCAAGCAAGTGGATGCCTCAATCATTGAGCCCTACGGAAAGCTGTTCTCAGCCTACGATGTGCCGTGGTTCATGCAAAACATGCGCGAGCACCTACCGGCGAATGAAAACAAATCACTTCGCCTGCGTTGGGAGATTGCCTTGGATGAAATGGAGGCTTACAGCTACTGGTCTACGCAGCAGACAGACGATATAATCACACGTTGGGCCACCGGCGTTATGGCAAGATTAGAAGATTCTGAGCACTTCAAATTAATGCCGGATCAGTTGAAGACGAACATGTCTATCATCAGTTTCCAAGTATGGGTTGGCGGTCGTGCGTTGAACAACGCCGAATTAAAGGACCTATTTAAAGCCATTGCCACTTCCACTCATGAAGGTTTCAAGGATGGAATAAACAAAGTATTCTTCGGTCAGCCGGTTCAATACGGAGATAAGAGTTTTATCCGCCTAGCGATTGGTGCGTACAGCGTACGTTCTTTCTTGGAGGTGGATGCGATTGATTTGCACAACGATTACCGCGTGATTGAGATTATCGAAGACTACGCGAAAAAAATGTTTGGTTGATTTCGACCACGGACATATCGAAAGTAATCGCCCAATTACAGGGGCAGGTGAATGAGCAGGATACGAGTCTTATCGTTGCTCACTTGCCAGCGCTTAATGAAAGATTAGACTTTCTCAGCGAATCATTTTCGAAGAACACCTTACACGCCATTGCGGTAAAGACAAATCCGCATCCTCAGATGTTAAAGCATCTTGTGGGTCTAGGCTACGGTTTGGAAGCTGCGTCTATTGAAGAGGTGAATATGGCCATTGCGGCGGGGTGCCCGGCAGATAAAATCGTTTTTGACTCCCCAGTTAAAACACGCAGTGAAATAGACTGTGTCGCAGGAATGACCGGTATGTTGGTCAATGTAAATTCCCTTGGTGAGTTGGACCGATTCCCTTCAAACCCTACCTGTATCGTGGGTATTCGCGTGAATCCTCAAGTACATACAGGGGCTCCGGAAATGTTTGATGTGAGTCGCAACGAAAGTAAGTTTGGCGTACCTGTTTCGAATGCTGAGGCCATTCTAGAGGCCGCTTTAGCGCATCCAGTGCAAGCCTTACACATGCACAGCGGTTCACAAATGAAAGATCTCGAGGTTCAGCGTCAAGCGCTCATCTCCTTGAAGCAGTTAGCCGATAAGGTCAATGCAGTTGAACCAGGTAAAATACACACCTTAGACATCGGTGGTGGACTGCCGTCCGAGTTGCTTTCCGAATCTACGCGTATGGCAGAATATGGCGCCATAGTGCAAGAAATTTTTGCCGATTCTCAGTACCGCCTAGTCACCGAATTTGGACAGTGGGTGCATGCTGAGGCTGGGTTTGCACTTTCTCGTGTAGAGTATGTTCTGGACCAAAGTCGTGTTTTCATTCACCTAGGTGCCGATTTTTTTATGCGTGATGCCTATACCAAGGCGCGACCATTCGCGTTGAATGTTTGGGATGATGACGGTACGCAAATCAAGGGTCTTGAGCACAATTATGATGTTGCAGGTCCGCTGTGTTTTGCCGGCGATTATCTCGCCCATGGTGTAGCATTGCCTGCAGATACTGCAGAGGGAAATTGGCTTAGCATCGGTAGTACAGGAGCCAATACGTATGCGTTGTGGTCCCGTCATTGCTCGAGAACTGTGCCGAAATGTATTGCATTTGATGGTGAGAAAACCACTATTTGGAGCGAACGTACTACAATCAATTATTAATCTTATTTTTGGAACACAAGTCGCGATAAATGAAAAAGATATTTTCACTCTTAATGGTCATTCTTTCTACTGCAGCTTTTGCGCAGGTGATGACTGTTAGTGTTGATGACGACAGCTGGGAAGTGTGTCCTACAGATGTAGTGAATGTGAACGTAAGTCGTTCAACTCCTTCGAACAATGCTGTTGCCATGAACGGATCCTCTACCTATTTGGAAATCCCTTATTCAACCTATACCTCATTTGGTACCTCAAGCTTTTCTGTAGAATTCTGGGTGAGTCTAAACTCGGTTTCTCAGTTAACCTACCTAGCGTTTAATCGCAGCGCGACAAATCAAGGTTGGGCCATTTATGTAGACCAACAAGGTCATGTGGGTTTCGGTGCAGTAGACGGCATCGGAGGCTTTGACAACATGACGGGTAATATCACCGATATCAATGATGCTTCATGGCACCATGTAGCGGTTACATGGAACCGCGGTACTACGACCGCTACCCTTTACATTGACGGCGGATTCGAGACTTCGAAAAATATGTCCTTGGGTGATGTAAGCTCCAATGCATCAACTTACTTAGGCTATGGATTAAGCTTTTTCACTGGTGCTCCGGTGTACGCGAATGGCGAGTTTGATGAATACCGCGTTTGGTCTGAAGAGCGTTCTTCAGGAGATATTCAGACGTACATGTCAACACATTTGAACCCGGCTTCTTTCCCAACACTTGCGCAGAACTTTGACTTCAATGAGTTGGTAAGTACTACAGGTTGGGTAGACTGTGTAGAAGGTGAGGTTGCACCCGCTGGAACTAGTGCGCCATCTATTTCTTTGGCAGGAGGTCCTGCGATGACCTTCAACTTCGCATATACATGGAATACGCTAGTTACTGGTTTATCTCAAAGCGGTCCGAACTTCCAAGAGACCTTCGATGCTGACGATACTGTTTTGGTAAGCACAGGATACTGCAAGTACGAGGCTTTTGATACTGTGTATGTTACGGCATTGGATTGTGATACGCTCACAGATCCACGTGATGTGGCTGCAGTATTTGCGCCTACAGCCTTTACACCAAACGGTGACGAGAAAAACGACTATTACATTGTTAAGGCGAATGCCATCAGCTACTTTGAAATGCAGGTGTACAACCGTCTTGGAAACATTTTATTCTACAGCAAAGACATCAACACCGGCTGGGACGGTACCTTCGATAACAGCACATGCTATGAAGGCGTTTATGTTGCGAAGATTATCTACCGTGATCTTGAAGGCATAGAGTACGTGAAGTACCAACAGTTCTCTTTGATGCGTTAGAAAAACTTGAAAGCACAATAAAAAACCCGCAGGTCATCCTGCGGGTTTTTTTATTTCGTTAGCGGCGCTCAAGCCCTCGTCCAAACCGTACTTCTGCCGAGCCAAGTAATGCCGAGAACATATCCTTTAAAGTATAGGGTGCCGTCTTCTTGCAGCAAACAATAGCATTCGTAGGTCTTACCATTGTTCGGATCATAGATGGTTCCTTCTTGCCATTCCTTTTCAGAGGCGTTCCATTTCAGCTCTTTAAGAATTACAAGATTCATTAGCTGTCTTTTTGCCAGGGCAGGGTCTTCATTGAATTCGTCCACACGAGGCGTTGAGCCGTCAGAGTTTGCGGGGTCTTCTAACCAGGTGATACGACCGTAATACAGACCTTTTTCTTCATAGATCTCAATCTTCGACGATTTGATATCGTTGTACCAAGTACCTAAGATTTCATTCTGAGCAAAGGACTGAAGCCCTACGAATAGGCTCAATACTACAAGCCAATTTCTCATGTCAGGAGTTTTTGAGTTCTCTATCGTTCTTCGCACCGCTCACGCTAGCGTTCAGTTCGAAACCGATGATAAGACCAAAGGCATTTACGTAAATCCACAGAAGCATAATAAGTAGCGTACCAATGGAGCCGTAGAATTTATTGTAGGTAGAGAAGTTTTCGACGTAGTACCCAAACCCATTCGATGAAAGAATGATTAATACGGTCGCTAGGATAGATCCCGGGCTGATGAATCGCCAATCGGTCCCTCGAACAGGTCCATAGTTGTAAACCAACGAAATACCTACTAAGATGGTCGCTAGCAAGACCAAAAGACGCAGCCAATAAATAATGGTCGCGCTGTAGGCCAAAATATATCCTTGATCGGCAAGCCAACCTGTGAATCCTTGAGAAAAGATAAGGGCTACTAAGGCTACCAAGATTAACAACGTCAATGCGATGGTTAATAGGAAGGCGCTTAAGTATTGCCACCAGAAATTTTTGACATCACTGATGTTATAGCTAATACCCAGATTAGAAACCAAAGAAAGTGTACCGTTCGTTGCAAAAAGCATGGCTGCGATGAATGTCACCGATAAAAGGCCACCGCGCTTGATGGTCAAAATATCTTCGATGGCATCAAAGGCCATGTCGTGCGTTGATGGCGGAAGTACATCGCCAAGCACCGCAAATAATTCCATTTGGAACGTATCGATGGGCAAGTAGGCAATCAAGGTGAAAATAAAGATGATACCTGGGAACAGAGCCAAGAAAAAGCTGAAGCTTACTGAGCCAGCACGCGTTGATATAGCACCTTCGTAGATTCCTTGAAAAAAGAAATAGAGGACATCCCACACCGACAATCCGTCGAAGAAAGGCGGCTTAATACGACTTAACGTATTGCGTGTAGCGTTGTAAATACTCGTAATCGGGTTACTCATGATTCCTCAATGGCCTTTAAAGACA
>WTIZ01000045.1:0-40506 GCA_011525035.1 Cryomorphaceae bacterium
ACGCACCAGGTAGCAAAGGTTTCCGTTTGAACGGAACAGAAGACGTTACTATTGACGGCAACACGATTGAAATCGGTGCGACTACTTCTTCATTGGCCAACGGTATCGTTGCTTCTGCAAGTAGCACATCTATTTACTCTACGACTATCGGTGAGAAAGACTTGACAATCACAGACAACCACGTAGATGGTGGTTACTTCGCGATTCGTCTATACGGTTCATCAGCTGGTCGTAACGAAAACGTAGAAATCTCAGGTAACACTGTAATGAATACATACTACTACGGTATCTACGTATACTACGGTACGGATGTAACGATTTCAGATAACCACTTGAGTGGCTTCGGTTCGAACTTTGCTTACGGTATCTACCCATACCAGGTAGACGGTGCGGTAATTTCATTGAACCACGTGAGTGACTGTTACTACGGTGTATACGCATACTACTTATCAACGACTTCTGCAGCAACGCAGTCTTCTGAAATCTCAAACAACATGTTTGATGCAGGATACTACGGATTGTCTGTATTGTACGGTGATAGTGTAGGTGTATACCACAACACTGCACGCGGTGGATACGCTGGTGTACGTGATTACTACAACGGTACTTCTGTAAACTTCCGCAACAACATCTTCGTGGGTGGTACGTACGCATTGTACAACTACAACACGAACGCGTTCGGTGATTACAACTTGTACCACAGTACAGGTACTTACCTAGGTTACAGCTACGTGAGTAGCCCTTACACATTGACATACATTGACTCATTAGGTGAGCTACAGAGCCTTGACTCTACGATGCACATGAGCTCTGTTGAAGGTGATCCAATCTTCGCAGGTGCTACTGACTTGCACGTATTCGGTCCATTGGCTAATGACGCTGGTGATAACACAGTAGGTATCACAGTAGATATCGATGGTGATACTCGTCCAATGTCTGGTTCAACTGTAGTTGATATGGGTGCTGATGAGTACGACGTAATTGGTGACGATGCTTCATTGACTATGTTGGTTAGCCCAACTAGCGGTGTGTGTGGTGACGATAGCCTCATGGTAAGTGTAGAGATCGGTAACTTCGGTCAAAACACATTGACGTCGTTGACAGTTAGTGCAGACGTACTAGGTCAAACATTATCTGCTACTCCAACAGGATTGTCTATTCCATTCGGTGGTAAAGACACTATCATGTTAGGATATGTAAGCAACTACGTTGGTGGTCCAATGTCAGTTGTAGCTTACACGCAGTTGACTAACGACGGTCGTCCAAACAACGATACATTGAGTACTTCTGTAGATATCGCTGATGCTCAGCAAGTATCTCCAGTATACCCAGACTTCGTATGTTCTGGTGACGATGTTGATCTAAGCGTAACTATCCCAACAATGGGTAAAGTAATGTGGGCTTCAGGTTCTGATACAATCGCTATTGTTGATGCTGACTCTACAATTACTATCCCAGGTTTGACGATGGATACAACGATCACTGTAAGTGCAGTTAACTACACTGATAGTGTTGGTCAGAAAACTCCAGGTTCTGGTTACAGCTACACTGGTGCATACGGTATGAGCTTCACGGCTTACAGCTCTATGTCATTGGATAGTGTAACTCTATTCCCGAACGCAGCTGGTACGTCTAACATTGTAATTGAAGATGCTTCAACAGGTACTCAATTGTACAACATTGCTGTTACGACTACAGCAACTGGTTACAACCCAGAGCAAGTATTCCTTGGAGCTTCTCTAGGTACAGGTTCGTACAAAATCTGGTTGAACGGTACGACTACAGGTGGTCTTTACGACAACCTGAGTGCGACTTACCCATACTACTCAACTGATAGTAACGTAGTTATTACAGGTGATAGAAACGGTGGTAGCTCTTGGTACGAGTACTTCTACGACTGGAAAGTTACTATGGGCGGTTGTGATCGTGAAGATTCTACATTCACTGTAGCAATTCACCCAGATCCAGTAGCAATGATTTCTGTAGATACAGCTAACGCAACTATTTCGGCAACGGATTGGACTGCAAGCTGGAGTACTTCGGGAACTATGGATGCGGATAGCATTTCTGTTGAGTTCTCGAACGGTACTACATCTACTGATACTGCTGGTACAGTAACATTCACTGCGAACAACGCTGGTGAAACTGTAACTGTTATCGCTTACGGTCCATGTACTTCAGATACTGCGACATTCACATTCGATGTGAACCAGATCAGCGTAGACGAAGACTTCATGAACGGAAGCTTGAGCATCTACCCGAACCCAACACGTGGATTGTTTAACGTTGAGTTTGCTACAGAGCAATCTAAAGACGTTGAAATCTCTATCGTGAACATGGTCGGTCAGGTGATCTCTACAGATGTTGTAGAAGTGAACGGCGTATACAACAACCAGTTCGACCTCAGCAATGAGGCGGCAGGTGTATACTTCATCACATTCACAACAGATGAAGGCACGCTAACAGAGCGCATTACTGTCGAGTAATCTCGATAGGTTTAGTATAGCAGAAAGCCCCGGCGAGAGCCGGGGCTTTTTTTGTCTAAAACTTTTTTATTGTGAGATTCTGACATTAATGAATACTATTTTAATCATAAGTTATTTATAATAATATCAAGTTGTGATTATAAGAGAGATTTATGAACTTAATTGTGTTAAGCAAAACCATAATCATTTAATCATTAATCTTTCTATCATGAAGAAGAAATTACTCTTGCTCAATGCATTGATATTCTGTTTTTTAGGGTATTCGGTGCAAGCACAGGTAATGACTCAAGCCTTTACGGGGACCTCGTTTCCAACGGGCTGGACGCAGTCAAACACCTGTAACAGTACTTCCTCTAATGCTTCTTGGAAACTTACGACCTCGACACCAGGATATGGTGCTTCAGGGTTTATAGACAATACAGGGGCAACAGGTTCGTACGCAATGTGGGTTGATGGATCATCACCGTATCCGTGTGCTGTAAGCATTACGACGGATTCGATTGATGTGAGCACATTAACTACACCATCTATCGAATTTTACTGGGCTAAAAACAATACCGGTACATACGTAGGCAATAACGTACTCACTGTTGATGTTTTTGACGGCCAGAACTACCACACGGTATGGTCAGGTCAGAGCGACAACTCTAGCTGGCGTCAAGTTCAAGTGGACATTTCGTGTCTAACACTTAACAACGATATCGCTTTGCGCTTTACCGTAAATAAGTTCAACGGCTCAGCCTCATTCTACAACGATATTATTGTTGATGACATCAAAGTCCAAGATCTGCCTACAGGCTTCTCTGCATGTGCTGCGCCAACATCATTGGTTGTTTCAAACGTAAGTTCTACAGCTACTGCAACTGTAGGTGAGGGGTGTAACTCATCAGCTACTACTGAAGTTATCTACGGCTTAGCGGGATTCAATCCGTACAACGCGGGTAGCTCAGTTTCTGTGAGCAGCGGTACGGCGACACTTACGGGCTTAACCGCCTCAAGTACTTACGAAGCTTATGCAGTTACCTCATGTAGTTCTACATCGTATTCTGACACATTAGGACCAGTTTCTTTCACAACACCTTGTGCAGTGGTAGCAACACCTTACTCGGAAAACTTTGATGCAACATCAGGCGGTTCAGCCTTTAATCCATCTTTACCGGTATGTTGGGAGTTCTACACCAACACCACGAGCTCAGTGTATTACCCATATGTCTACAATAGAAACTATTCGTTCTATGCGAACTCAGGTTCTAACTTCCTGTACGCATATCGTTCGTCTAGCTCATCTACAAGTTCGAGCTATGCTGATACGACTATGGTAATGACTCCTGAAATTCAGGGGTTAGATTCTGCGACCAAGCAACTTACCTTCTATGCTCGTACCACTTCTGTAGGTCGTCCAGGTGAGGTTATTATTGGTTTAACGGATGCTTCTGGTACACCAGGATCACTGAGAATCATCGATACTATTTATGCACCTAACACAACGTATAGCCAGTACACTGTTTACCTAGACGGTGCAACAACTGGGGATGCGCGTGTAGCATTTGCCTTCATGCGTCAAATAGGTACTTACGATTATGTATGTCTTGATGATGTTGAAATCACAGATATTCCTCCATGTCCAGAGCCAATTAGTCTTGGACTTGCATCGGCTGGAAGAACATCGGCTACCATCAACTGGTCGTCGTCGTCTTCAGCATTCGATATTGAAGTAGGTCCAATGGGCTTTACACAAGGTACGGGTACATCATACACCTCGACCACTACTAGTGTTACTGCTACAAACCTTACGCAAAACACATACTACGATGCCTATGTCCGTGCAAACTGTTCTTCTACGGGTGACGGAACTTCAACATGGGTAGGTCCGTTTACATTCAAGACGGAATGTGGTTGGTTTGCCTCTCCATACGAAGAAGACTTTGGTTACTCTGACGGTACTGGTTCTTCTTCAAATCCAGATTTACCAGATTGTTGGAAGCATGAAAACAGAAGTTCTTATGCATTCAATTACTGTTACGTAGATAAGTACTGGTACTACGGTAATACGGCCACAGACAGCGCCTACATTTACTTGAGTACGTACTATTCTCAGTTCAATACAAGTACAGCTCTTGGCGATACCAACGCGGTAATCTTGCCAATGATGACGGATTTGACCAATAACGATCAACAGATCATCTTCAATGCTCGTTCTAGTTCTACCTCAGCAGCTTACAATGCTAAAATGGCTATTGGTACTGTTGATTCAACTGGTGATTTAAGCACATTGGTGATAATGGATACCGTAGAATTTACTTCTACTACATATGCTGATTATACGATGGACCTAGACAATGTACCATCGAATGCTGCCAGCGTTGCTATCGTAGCCTTTGGTATGGCTAACTCAGGTTATACTTATGGTTACAACCGTGCATATATTGACCGTGTCGAGATTCGTCAAGCACCACAATGTCCGGAGGTGTATGATGTTGTAGCTACAGCTACTTCGGATACTTCGGGTACAATCTCTTGGGGCGATAGCTCTGTTGTGGATGAGTACTTGATTGATTGGGGTCTTGCTGGCTTCACGCAGGGTACAGGTACCTACGATACCATTGTCGGAACGACTTGGTCGAACAATATGCTACTGCCAGGAGAAACATACGAATTCTACTTCCAATCGGTTTGTGGCGCTATGGGTGTTAATTCACCTTGGTATGGACCGGTAACATTAGAACTACCATGTTCTCCAACGACAATTCCATTTGCGGACGGTTTTGAAAATAAACCTACCTCGTACGGTAATTCAACAAATCCAAACTTACCGGATTGTTGGACGTATTCTGTAAATGATAACCCTGGTAATTCTTACTCGTACGGTTCAACATCCACCTTTGCTTCCTACTCAGGATCTGGGTACATGTACAACCGCCAAAGTAATGTCTTGGGCGATACAGTAGTAGTTTCTCTACCAATGATTGAGAATCTAGATACAGATGGAGCCGTACTTAAATTCTGGGCGAGACTTTCTTCTACCTTCTACCAAGGACAGATGGCAGTTGCGACAACAGGTACGATGGGTGATTACAAGAGTGCAGCTGTTGCGCTTGATATGAACGTTACTAGCAATACATATCAGCAGTATTCAGTATTCTTGGATTCTAATGTTGTACCAGCCGGTGCACAGCGTCCAGCGTTCTTGTTCTACTCGGTGAGTGGTTCTTACAACTACATCTACTTAGATAGTGTAGAGGTAGAAGCATTGCCTTCTTGTATTGCATACAATTTCATGGAAAGCAACATCACTGATTCTTCAGCTGATCTTTCATGGAGCTTTACTGGAAACAACTCATTTAACCTAGAATATGGTCCTTCTGGATTCATTCAAGGAACAGGTACAGGTGCGCAAGCAGGTACTACAATATCTGGTATCTCTGCACCTTATACGTTAACTGGTTTAAGCCCGGTATCAACGTACGATTACTATGTTGAGAATGTATGTAATCCAGGTACTTGGTACGGTCCATTTACATTCACTACTGAATGTACCGGTCCATTAGCGGCAGGTACTTACTCAGTAGGTGCTACGGGTGATTTCCCGACTATGGATAGTGTTCTTACTGTACTTAATACTTGTGGTATCGGTGGTGCAGTCACCTTCGAGTTCCAGAATGGCTATTTCAACGGTGGAACAATTGGTGAAATCAATGGTGTGAGTGCATCGAATACCATTACATTCTCAGGTGCAAATGCTACTGGTGATACTCTGGGTGCTCTTGTACTTGATGGCGCATCACACATTCATCTAGAAGACTTGTACATCATGTCTACTAGTGGATTTACGGTACGTTTGAATGGAACAGATAGTGTTTCTATAACGGGTTGTTTGATTGAAGCGTCGAATGCAGCTTCAAGTTCAAATATTGCCATTGCAGCTTCAAGCTCACCAACTTCTTACTTCTCCCCAACAGTTGGTGAGACGAATCTAGAAATTAGTGATAATGAGATCAATGGTGGTTATATGTCTATGGCCTTCTACGGAAGTTCAGGTAGTTTGGGTGCAACACATGACGTAACCATTGAAAACAACCACATTACCAATGCGTACTACTACGGTATCTATTTCTATTATGCACGTAACATTAAGGTGATTGGTAACACGATAGACGGGTTTACCAATACCTACAATTACGCGGCATACATGTATCAGATAGACGGTGGTTTATTGACAGAAAACATGGTGGAGAGTTACTACTCTGTATACGCTTCTTACTGGGGAACTTCTTCATTGGCAGCATTTGATAGTGAAATCTCGAACAACATGTTTATGAACGGCTACTACGGATTGCGTGTGTACTATGGTTCTGATTTAGGTGTATACCACAACACTGGTGTGGGTACCTACTACGGTCTTTACGACTATTACAACGGTTCAGGTACCGACATCCGTAATAACATCTTCACAAGTGGGTCGTATGCTTTATACAGCTACCTCTCAAGTGCGTCGATAGATTACAACTTGTTCTACAGCACGGGTGCAACATTGGCTTACATCAATGATGGTACGGCGAATTATCCAACGGATTCAACGTCACTTGCTAATGTGGATACAACGAAGCACCAAAACACGCTTGTTGGCGATCCAATTTTTGCCGGTCCAAATGACCTGCATGTATTCGGTCCGCTAGCTAATGATGCTGGTGACAATTCTGTAGGTATTACTGTGGATATCGATGGTGATGCTCGTCCTATGTCTGGTTCTACAACTGTAGATATAGGGGCAGATGAATTCGATGTTATTGGCGACGATGCAGCAATTTCAATGTTGCTAAGTCCTGGTGACGGTTCATGTGGTGACGATAGCCTCATGGTGAGTGTTGAGATTGCCAACTATGGTCAAAATACATTGACATCACTCACAGTGAGTGCCGATGTATTGGGTCAGACGCTTTCCCAGTCACTTACTACATTATCGATTCCATTTGGTGGCAAGGATACTATCATCCTTGGTTATGTGAGTAATTACGTGGGTGGTCCAATGTCTGTGGTTGCATATACGCAGCTTACCAATGACGGCCGTCCATACAATGATACATTGAGCAAATCAGTAACTATTAGTGATGCACAGCAGGTGCAGCCAATCGCTCCTGAATTTGCTTGTGACGGCGAAACGATCAATCTAAGTATTGCTCATCCAACCAATGGATCCTTGTTGTGGACCAATAGTATGGGAGATACACTGGGTCTTGTTGACGCAGATTCTACTATTTCTATGGTCTTGACTCAGGATACGACATTGACGTTGAGTGCAGAATCGACTTCGTCTGAAATTGCCAATACGAACGGTATAGGTACCGGTGGTGGTAACTACACGTTCTTCGGGAATGTCGGTCTGAAATTCTCAGCTACGCAACAGTTCACCCTTGATAGTGTGACCTTATATCCTAACGCGGCCGGTACGACAGTAATTAACATTACTGATCAAACAACTGGTGCAATGGTATGGTCAGGAAGTGTAACTACAACAGCCACAGGTAACAACGCAGAACAAGTGTACTTGGGTGCGCCTATACCTGCAGGTAGTTACAATATGCATGCTGCATCTTCTACTACTGGTGGGCTTTACCGCGAATTTGGTGTAACGGGTTACCCATACACGAACCCAACAGGAGAAGTAAGTATCGATCAAGGTTCTTTGACGAACTACCACTACTTCTTCTACAACTGGAAAGTTACAGTAGGTGGTTGTCCTCGTGAGGATTCTACAATTACTATTCAAGTACATCCAGATCCTGTAGCGGCGATTAGTGTAGATACAGCTAACGCAACGATTACTGCAACGGATTGGACTGCGAATTGGAGTACCTCAGGTACAAGCAATGCGGATAGTGTTTATGTAGAGTTTGGCAATGGTCCAACATCTTCGGATACTTCAGGTACTGTTACGTTCACTGCAAATAATGCAGGTGAGACGGTGACCATCATTGCCTTCGGTCCATGTACTTCAGATACTGCGACATTCACATTCGATGTGAACCAGATCAGCGTAGACGAAGACTTCATGAACGGAAGCTTGAGCATCTACCCGAACCCAACACGTGGATTGTTTAACGTTGAGTTTGCTACAGAGCAATCTAAAGACGTTGAAATCTCTATCGTGAACATGGTCGGTCAGGTGATCTCTACAGATGTTGTAGAAGTGAACGGCGTATACAACAACCAGTTCGACCTCAGCAATGAGGCGGCAGGTGTATACTTCATCACATTCACAACAGATGAAGGCACGCTAACAGAGCGCATTACTGTCGAGTAATCTCGAAAGTTTGATATAATTTGAACCCCGGCCGTCGGCCGGGGTTTTTTAGTTATGGAATACAGCAAAGGAGATAAGGTACGGTTTAAGGATGCTGCGGGATCGGCAGTGGTCACTAGGGTAGAGGGTGCTATCATTTATGTGGAGGATTCCTTCGGATTCGAGCACGGCTATGAAGCACACGAACTGTTACCTCACCAAACCATGGAAGTAGGTCATATTCCGATAAAAGATGAGAAGCGGCGTATGGTGCAGCCTGCTGCACAGCAAGTAGATCGGTTAATTATTGATCTGCACAGTCACGAGTTAATTGAGAGTACGTCAGGATGGACGAAATATGAAATACTGAACCATCAACTCGACAAGGCTCGTGATACGGTGAATGAGGCGAAGAGAAGGAAGGTTGCAAAGGTGCTTATCATTCATGGTAAGGGTTCGGGTAGGCTAAAGGACGAGGTTCACCATATGTTATCTAGAATGGGTGGATTGAGTTATTACTTCGCAGATTTTGCAGATGGTGGATATGGTGCCACCGAGGTGCAGATTTTAGTTTCCAAGCACTAACTTTGCGGTCCGATCTTTGAAATTATTGGTGAATTGTATTTTCCGTGCCTTATCGCTTCTATTTGAAGAGGAAAGTCTGGACAGTATAGGATAGCGTGCTTCCTAACGGGAAGGCCTTGCTAGCGCAAGGACAGCTAGTGCAACAGAGAGTAGACCGCCTTCGGGTAAGGGTGAAAGGGTGGAGTAAGAGCCCACCGCACTTCAGGTGACTGAAGTGGCTTGGTAAACCTCACGCGCTGAAATGTCATGTATATCGTGTTCCATTGGACTCGGCGATCCGTCGGGAGCTTGCTGCACGAGGGGTAGGCAGATTGATCCTAATCGTGAGATTAGGGCTAGATAAATGATAAGGGCCCGTAAGGGTACAGAATCCGGCTTATATCGGAAGGTGTTCACCAGTAATTTTGAAGATCGTTAAAACGAGAAACCTTTTGGCAAAAAGAAGATTTACAATGACCCCTAAATTCTTGCGAGGATACTTGCAAGTATTTCGTGACAAAGGGTTAAAAGAAGGTATAAAAGCAGTGGGCCTACCTGTAGCAATAGGTATGTTTATGTTCTTTTTAATCAAGGGTGTGGTACTCTACATTCTTCTACCGTACTTGATTGCAAAAGGTGTATTCAGTGGATAAACTCCTTTTAGCTACATTGCAGTAGTGAAGGATATTTTCCAAAATAATCGATTCCGTTTTTTAGCGTCCGTCCTGCTTCTAGGAAACGCATTTCTATTGCCCATCACCGCAGATGAGGCATATTATTTTAGTTGGTCTCGAGACTTGTCTTTAGGCTACTACGACCACCCACCCTTGGTTGCTTGGATGATGGGTGCAGTTTCCGCAGAGTATCTACGCGTGCCATTTTTAATGCTGGCCTTAGCCTTTGTCTTACTTGGCAAGGAACGTTCAATAGGCAAGTTGATCTTTATTCCAGGAGTTCACTTATTCTTAGGGGGCGCTTTGCCCGATACACTAATGATAATTACTGGTTTTATGGTGCTTCACTCGTTTAGGAAGTGGGCCAATTCAAGAAATCTCGTTAATGCCGTAGTCTTGGGTGTGTGCATAGCAGCCTTGGGCTATTCCAAGTTCCATGGAATCTTGTTGATTTTCGCGTTGGCTGTCGGCTATTGGCACCTTCGAAAAGAATGGACCTTATACATCGCTATCGGTATCGCGTTCGTGCTCTTGATGCCCTACTTGTGGTGGCAAATGAGTATGGACTGGGTAACCTTCAGGTACCATTTCAGCGGGAGGTTTGGTTCTGCCAATATCTATACGTTACTAGAGTATATAGGGTTTGGAGCCTTGTTGTGGTGGCCCTTGGTGTTGTTCTTTAGGCAATTACCGATGTGGGGTAGAGTGCTTATAGTGAGTTCCGTTTTACTCTTTGGTTGGGGGGCTTATAATGGAAGTGCCGAAGTACACTGGCTGCTCGTTTTTATGTGGCTAGTTCCGGCCCTTGAGCTACCAGATTCAAAGCGTACAAGAAATGTTGCCTACCTAATTGCGATGCTTCATGCCTTGGTTTGGGTTCCTTCAATTCGAGATGTACTGTCTTTAAACGACCATTTTAGAGAAGAGGTTCGCGAGATCAATTCGAAAGAGAATGTAGTATTCTTAGATGCCTATCAAGATGCGGCATTATATGAATTGGCCACAGGAAAAGAAAGCTACAGCCTATCACATCCGGGCATTCGAACCAGCCAATACAACCTTCAGCCTTATCCTTTCGATGGGGAAGAGGTAGTAGTTTACAATAGGATGGGTATGGGTAAGCCCTATTTTGAAGGTCCATTCTCTACCGTTCGGGAAACACTCTACGATTTGACCAATCTTCATTATGAATGGGAGGGGTGGTCGCTACGCTTTGACGCTTCTGAAGTTCCGCAGGGTTACTATTGGATACTTTACACCTATGTTGATGGGATCGAGCAGGGTAGAGAGCGATTGTGTCCAGGGACGGAAATGCCCAATGTGGTATTTAAGGCAGGCACTGATCAGTTCTTGACGCTTGAAAAGAATTGGATGCCTTCGGGTCTTTGGATTCCATTGCCATAAAAAAATCCCTTGCAGCCGGGCTACAAGGGATTGTTCTAATCGTCAGTATAAACTTAATGTCCCAAAGCGGCTAGATATCTCTCGCTCTCAAGCGCAGCCATACAGCCTGTTCCTGCTGCAGTCACCGCTTGACGGTAGATTTTATCCTGCGCATCTCCACTACAGAAGACGCCTGGGAAATTAGTAGCTGTTGAATCTGGTTTGGTGATGATGTAGCCTGTGTCGTCCATATCAATCTGGCCTTTGAAGATGTCCGTATTTGGTTTATGGCCAATAGCAACGAAGAAGCCAGTAGCAGGAATCTCAATTTCCTCACCTGTTTGATTGTTCTTGGCTTTCACCGCTGTCAATCCTTTGTCATCACCTAAAAGGTCAACAGTTTCAGTGTTCCAAAGCACTTCAATATTATCTGTAGCTAATACTCTGTTTTGCATTGCTTTTGAAGCTCGCATTTGGTCACGACGAACAAGCATAGTCACCTTAGGACATAGCTTTGCGAGGTAGGTAGCTTCCTCAGCTGCGGTATCTCCTGCACCGACAACAACAACCTCTTGTCCTTTGTAAAAGAAACCGTCACAAACGGCACATGCACTAACGCCAAAGCCCATGAATTTTTCTTCAGCAGGCAGTCCGAGGTACTTCGCAGATGCCCCAGTAGAAATAATCACTGTACGCGCTTGAATCTGAGTACTTTCATCAATGGTCAATGTATGGTAACCGCCTTCTTCAGAATTAAGCTCAGCCTTGGTAACAAGACCAAAGCGAACTTCTGTACCAAAACGCTCTGCTTGATTTTTTAAATCTTCCATCATGGCATTGCCATCAACACCTTGAGGGTATCCCGGGAAATTATCAACTTCAGTTGTTGTGGTAAGCTGGCCTCCTGGTTGAAGCCCCATATACATAAGTGGTTTCAAATCTGCGCGTGCTGCGTATATTGCGGCCGTATAACCCGCCGGACCTGAACCTATAATGATGCAATCGTGTTGTTCCATAGTAACCTTGAATTTGGAAAGTCAAATTTAGTTTGAATTGACCCAAAAATCTATTCCTCTAAGCTATCTCCAAATAGGTTTTGTTAATGAGTTATAAACCATTTATGAAGAAATCAATTTGGGTAATTCTAGTCGCATTTGTTGCTAGTTGTACCCCTACCAAAATTGTCGTTCCATTGGAAGAAGGACAAGTTCAAGTTGGCGCTACACTGGGTCGCCCAAAAATCAATTCAGGTAGTCTACCGCTTTTGGGAGTTTATGCCGCAAAAGGTATAAGTGAGAATACCACGGCCTATGGCGCAGCCCAACTAAGTTCGGCGTTGTTTGGAGCCATACAGCTGGATGGAGGTGTGGTTAAAGGCCTTCGACCTTCTCAAGGCTTAACTCCGGGTTTTAGCTACAGCTATGGCGGTAATGTATTTGTCAGCGCAAGAGATTACGCCGTTCGCGTGTATCCTGAAGCAGGAGCAAATATGTTTTGGCAGAGGGGACCTCACATTTTAAATGTCAGTGCAAACAGTTGGGTAGATCCGACTTGGTTCCTTGCGGAATATGGCAGAGGGCAAATATTGGCACCTTCATTAGGTGCTGGGTACAGACTTCGTTACAAATGGCTCGAAGTACAAGCCGAATACAAAATTGTTAATCCAACCCGAGAAATTCATGTGCCTCAAGCCTATGTTCCGTCAACCTTAGGGCTAGGTGGTAGAGGGTTTTACTGGGGTGCAGCCATAAACTTTTAAAGATGAAGAAGACATTATATATCATTACAGTGTGCCTAGGTATTGCCTCTTGCGCAGATATAGGTTCAGCCATGTTCTTTGGTGGCAGTGGAGATTATGATTTCTCAAATGCGGATTTAGACGCAGCCTATCACATTGATGAAGAGAAAATTCACCTTTTCACTGTTCCTTCTGAAGACGACACTATTCATGGCTTGTTTTTAGGCGATTTTTCACAGATTGAAAACGATACCATTATCGTCTACTTGCACGGTAATGGACCTTCTATGGATGGTTTCTGGTCTACAGTAGCCGTGTTAGCAAATATTGGTGATCAGCATCGTTATGGCGTGGTGATGTACGATTATCGAGGGTATGGAAAAAGTACCGGTACTACTCAAAATGCCGCTTCGATGGCTGCTGATTATGACGCGGTTATGTTATGGCTTGAGGATAGGGGGTTAACCTCTGATCGAATGGTGGTATTTGCAAATTCATTGGGTTCTTTACCTGCAGGCCCTGCGGCGGCTGGCGGTTCACGTATTACGGTGGAAAAACTGGTAATGGAAGTTCCCCAAAGTTCCGCAGATGTTATTATGCAAAACGCCACCGGATTGAGTTTGCCCTCTTCAATGATTACTGAATACAACTTTGACCTTGGTCAAGACATGGAAAATTATCCCGGTGAACTCCTTTGGATGCATGCAGAAGAGGATGATGTAGCACCGGTTGAAACAGCTCGCAGTGCCATGCGTAGACACGAAGGTACCTACTATAGAGAAGAGGTTTATCCGAATGTAGGTCACGGTTTACGTTGGGATATCGGCAACGAAGAATGGACGCGCGTAATTCATGAATTCATTCTAAATTAACTCTTGGAATTCGGGATGTAGCTCAGGTGGTAGAGTACACGTCTGGGGGGCGTGTGGTCGCAGGTTCAAGTCCTGTCATCCCGACAAAATATTCTTGAAAGGACTGCTGTTATTGGCGGTCCTTTTTGTTTTAGATATCTCATAAATGAACCATTTTGTTTCGATATTTTCATGTTGAACAATTGAATTCAATAAAAAAGGCATTTAATGAGATAATTGGTGAGCTAAGTCCTTTCTCTGAATCTACATCTTGGAGGTATCAAACACATGATGAGATGAGAACTTTTGTACTAACATTATTGCTATTTGTTTTTGGAATTGCTCAAGGACAACAACTCGAATTAAAAGGGACTTCTTACGGGGCGGTAACATCTGCCATGTATAAAGAAGCAAAACTCAAAGTGGCTGTTACTCCACAAGAATTCCATGAATTGACCCTCGCTTATCCAGAACTTAAAATCTTTTTCGCAAATCGAATGGATTATCAAGACTGCATGCTAGGGTATGGTAGCGTTGTTCGTTGGGAATTGACGGAGGAGGAAAAGAGAAACTTGCGCAATTTCGTGAAGCGAAATGGTGGCAAGATGCCTATATATAGACCACTTAAATCAGTTTCTCCCTCACCCATATCACCAGCACCAGAGGCTGAAGCAAAAACCACTGAAGTAGAGAAGGTAGAACAAGAGAAGGTAGTCCTTCTTGAAACTGTTGAATCCGCTACACCTCCCATTAATACACCCGTTAGACAGATTGAAACGGAGGAGGAATTACCTCAACCATTGAATAAGAGATCTTCGAGAGAAGTATTGGTTACCCCTCCTATGAAGTATGAATCCGGAAGACTTACAATGAATGGTGAGGACTTACCGTTCCGTGAGGCAAAGGCACTCTCTAGAGTAAGTGATTCTGACGCTTTTCGGCATTTTCGTCGTGCCGGTATTTTAAGGGGGTGGAATTTCCTATGGGGTTATACATCTGCTGCTGCTATGTGGATCGGAACGGTAGATGCTGATCCTGCATCGACCGTTGTAGGTGCTGCATTTACTGGAGTAGTAATAGCTCGCGAGAAACTTCGAAACCAAGCTATTGAAGAGGCTGTCTTTGAATATAATTCTGTATTACCTGGTAACGAATAGAGTGTTAAAGAAGGTTAAGTGATTGCCAGTCGAGTCTTTCGGCTGGCTTTTTTCATTCTAAAAGTTTGCTGCTGTATCTTGTTGGCAATCGAACACACTCTGAAATGAATACTCGCTTAATCTTAATTACTGTAATAGCCTCAATCGGTGGCTTACTATTCGGTTACGATACCGGAGTTATTAATGGTACACAATACTTCTTGAGTAAAAACTTTGACTTGACCGCACTTGAAAAGGGCTGGGTGGTCGGTAGTGCACTCATTGGATGCTTTGTAGGTTCAGCTGTTGCAGGAACCCTCAGTAAGCAGTACGGACGGAAAGTGAGCCTCATTTTATCTGCAGTTCTCTTTACCGTTTCTGCGTGGGGTTCTGGCTTGCCTTCTTTCTTGCCTCAATCCGTGGGCCTTTTGGTGGTATTTAGACTAATAGGAGGGCTCGGTATAGGCATTGCTTCAATGAATGCGCCCATGTATATTTCTGAGCTTGCACCTGTACATATTCGCGGTAGGTTGGTTACCATTTACCAATTAGGCATTGTGTTTGGCTTTTTGCTTGTCTTCCTCGCTACCTATTTCATTGGTCAAGGTCAAACTGAAGATTACAATGTTTCAACCGGATGGCGCATTATGTTTTGGTCGGAACTCGTGCCAAGTCTACTTTTTTTAGTGATGCTGTTTATCGTACCAAAGAGTCCGAGATGGTTGTTTCTGCAAGGAAAAGAGCAAGAGGCTAGAGAAATTTTAATTAAGCATCAAGGTGAAGATGGGATTGAGGATACCATTTCTGAAATTTCGACAGCCATTAAAGAAAGTGAAGGCGCGCTATCCTTGACAGATCTCTTTAAAAGCAACGTTGGTAAAATCGTTGTAATAGGGAGTATATTATCTATTGTCCAGCAATTCACGGGCATTAATGCAGTGTTATACTACGGCGCCGATATCTTCGAGAAAGCGCTCGGTTTCGGTCCTGATGATGTTCTAAAGCAACAGGTTCTTTTGGCTACTGTAAACGTCGTTTGTACCCTTATCGCAATGTATTTAGTGGATAAATGGGGGAGAAAGCCGCTAGTGATCTTAGGATGTGTGGGTATGATTACCGGTTTCTCCTTACTAGCAGGTACGCTTATGACGGATAATGTTGGACTGCTATCGCTGTTGGGTATTCTGTTCTTTATTGGTTCATTCTCATTATCCATGGGACCAGTAGTTTGGGTACTACTTTCCGAAATATTCCCGAACAATGCCCGCTCGATCGGTATGTCTATTGCTGTAAGCGTGCAGTGGATTGCGAACTACTTGGTATCTCAATTCTTTCCGGTTGTGGTGGAGAGCGAACTCAATAATAGTCCAGCCTTTAACGGAGCATTGCCTTATTTGTTATTCATAGGTTGTATTGCCTTTGGAATCTTCTTTACGATAAAGTATATCCCTGAAACCAAGAATAAATCTCTTGAGGAGATCGAATCCATCTGGAACTAATGAATCTAGAACTAGAATTAAATGAAGAACTGCAGCTCAATCAACAGCAGGTTGAGTTCTACAAGAAGAATAATTTCATCAAGGTGAAAAATGTTTTTTCGCCGGAGCTGATTGCCTACTTCAATCGGGTAATTACTAAGAAGGTGAATGAAGTCAACCAACAGAAAACTCCTTTAGAGGGACGAGATACTTATGGAAAAGCGTTCCTTCAACTATTTAACCTTTGGGAATTAGACGAGGAGATTAAAAAGTTTGTGAGCAGTCGAAGAATGGCTCATATCGCCGCACAACTCATGGAGGTAGAAGGGGTTCGATTGTACCACGACCAAGCCCTTTTTAAAGAGGCAGGAGGTGGAATTACGCCGTGGCACGCAGACCAATACTATTGGCCCTTGAGCTCGGATAAAACCATAACAGCTTGGGTGCCTCTGCAGGCTACACCATTAGAAATGGGTCCCTTAGAATTCAGTGCTGGTAGTCAAGAAATTCTTGACGGTAGGGATTTAAGTATTAGCGACGATAGTGAGGCTAGGATTCAAAAACGTTTAAAAGTCACAGATTTTGAACATGTAGTAGCCCCTTTCGACATTGGCGAAATCAGCTTCCATTCGGGTTGGATTTTCCATAGGGCAGGAGCGAATACTACATCGCACATGCGCAAGGTGATGACAGTGATCTACATGGACAAACACATGAAGTTAAAGGCACCTGAGAATCCTGGTCAACAAAATGATTGGGAAACTTGGTGTCCCGGAGCAGAGATAGGCGAGGTGATTAATTCACCGATTAACCCCATTCTGTTTGATTAATACTATCTTACCCTAAATGCACTCTTATGATCAGTTCTAATCTTCTTTGGTTCGTCTTAATTGGTTTTACAATTGTTGGAATTCTCTTGGGTAGACTGACCTCTACAAAATCAGTAGATGACTTCGCACTGGGTGGTCGTAATATGGGCTTTTTCCCGTCGCTAATGACCTTGAGTGGGACATTTGTCAGCGCGGTAACGCTGATGGTCTACACGTCATTTGTATACATTTACGGGATTAGTGCAGCATGGATATTTGTGGGCTATACACTTGGTTTTCTGTTCTTTATACCATTTGCCTTAAAGCTTTATAGACTTTCTTTAGAACACCAATTCTTTACATTAACCGATTACTTCGTTTTCCGTTACGGTCGTAAGACTGCGCGTTGGGTCATTGGCGTCATTTTCGTTTGGTATGTGGGTTTATTATCTACTCAATTATTGGTTGGGTCAAACCTATTGAATGAATTAGGAGGAGTGCCGGTAACTTGGGCTAAACTAGGCATGTTGATTACCGTGCTGACCTATTTGCTGGTGGGAGGTTTTGGTTCGGTAGTAAAGACAGACATCTTCCAGTTCTTGGTGATATTCTTAGTTCTTATCCTCGTTACACTTACCATTAATGAGGGAGGAGATGTTCCCGAAGAAATGTACCAGCCCTTCAATGCTGGAGCAGTGAATATCATTGCTTTTTTGCTTTTAGGTATTCTGACGCCTTTTGCGACGCAGGACTATTGGCAGAAGGTATTTGCCATGAAGAATGAAGTTGTGGTAAAGCAAAGTTTCCGTGTAGGAGCGGGGATCAATATTTTATTGACCGTGGCACTTACTTACGTTGGACTTATCGCTCGTAGCTCTTTTCCTATCTCTGGTGCAGTGGCAAACGAGCATGCCGAGATGATGGTCTTAAGGACCTTTACTGAACTTGTCCCGCCTGAATTCCAGGTGGCTGTTTTAATCGCCTTTTTTGCGGCTATTTTATCTACTTCTGATACCTATCTCTTCTTGTTGAGTTTGAATGTGACAAACGATCTTTTCCCTAAGAAGGGTGAAGATGCAGCCTCGGGCATTGGCCGTATACGCAAAGCATTAGTGGCTGTTGGTATTCTTGCGCTCTTAATTGCATTATTCTTCGAAAGGATAGAGGATATCGTGGTCACCTTCAAAGCGCTTGGAATAGGAATAGCACCAGTAATATTCTACGATTGGGCCGGTAAGCATCATCGACAGAGTGTAGTGCGTTCATTGGTCATTATGACCATTGTGAGTCTTTCGGTCAGCGTCTACATGATGGAAACCGTCGGAAAGATCAACCCGGCAATCGCATTTGTGAGTATTGGTACTTCCGCAATCGTTTATAGGATTTCCTACGCCTTTCGAAGGTTTGATAAAAAATAATGCCCCGCGAAAGCGAGGCAGTGTATTTAGTTGAAGAGCTCTTCTACTGAATCGTTGGAAGCATCTTCGTCGTAGGGCAGCTGAGGAAATCCTTCAATGACAGCTGCTGGTTTTTGTCTTGGTTTCTTCGTGATAAACATAGGTTCTTGGTTTTCGTGCTATAAACCTACCCAAAAATCACGCCTATTACGTGTCTATATTGAGACTTTTTGGAATCACAAGTACTTGCTCCTTAGAGCTTCACGATTTTCTCCACCTTAGAAAAACCTTGATCCCCGGTCAATCTAACTACATAAGTGCCTTGAGCCAGACCGTTCATATCAATAAGCAGCTCAGCAGGACCTTCCGGCAACAACCTTCCGGTCAAATCTTGAACGAACTGTCCATTGGTATTAAAGAGCTGTGCCTTGACTTGTTGCTGAACGTCTAGATTGAATTGTACAGTAAGTAAAAGTCCCTCAACAATAGGGTTTGGGAAAGCTACACCGCCGTCAGGATGAGGAGGTACAAGGGTATCTTGACCGAACACCTGTGCAATGTAGGTTCTGTTTTGTTGTGGTCCGTCGCCATAGAACCCGGCCATCCATACCTCCGAAGGAATAAGCTCGCCAGTGGCATCGTACATGTTCTGGATGGCAAAATAATCGCCCCAACGCTCATAACTGTCGCTGTGACGGTCAACATATGTCGTGCCGGCTTTCAGATCAATAGGGTCGGAGAAAGTGGTATCGTTACCCAATTGTACCGCCCCAACACCTGGATGCCCTTGTATGGAGGTGTAGTTAAACCCAATGAGGCATTGAATTTGATCCGGGTGTGCTCCTGTCCAGGCAATATTCGGATAGCCATAATCTCTGTCGCTGTGATAGAACACTCTAGCGCTCACCTGAGGAGTTTCGCCCTGGGCATTCGATATATAACCGTGGTAGATCCCGGCATTGGCGTTATTACCGTGGGTGGTGGTGCTTACGAATTGAATCCAATCGTCTTTTTGAATAGCCCCTAAAACGCGCCCATCATTCGTCTGAAGGCCCTTTGTTGCATCTGAGGTATCGGTGTCTCCTTGTTTCCCATTGGGCGGAACACCGTAGGGAAGGTTAGCAGTCAATGCTTTGGTATCAATGGTCGTATCTGCTCCCTCATTGAGCGTAATGAGGAATATCGTGTCGTTCTGAAGATCAAAGTTTCGGTTGGATAAGAACTGAAGCTGGTCAGCAATATTGTCGTGGCCTCGAACCGCGTGGAGGTTTCTGGTAAACTTGCCATCATGGCTGATCTGGGTGTAGACAGTAGCACCTACATCCTGACCATTAAAGCCCGCCATTTTATCAAGGTGCCAGATTACTGAACCGTCAAATCCTACCTGCCAACTTACGCCTGGAATGATCAAATTCGCGGTTACAACCAGTCCAGTTTCACTTAATGAAATGGCTGGAAAATCCGTCCATCTATTGTTGTTCAGCGGGTTGCCGTTTAATCGGTAAACGTGCCATGGGTCAGAAGGGTTGTTCGTAGAGCTAAAACAGACTACAATTCTGCTGTTTGCCGCATCATTGTCTTTTAGGAACACGAGTACAAATCGATCCTGGGTAGGATCATAAATCAATTTAGGATCGTAGTAATTCTCGAAAGCGGTTCCACCAGCCATTTGTTGCAAGCTTTTGATGCCAATAGGACCGGGCATGAGCAATTCTCCACTGTTCAAATCAAGTGCCCAAAAAATAGAATTTACAGCTGCACAGAGAATACCATCCTTGCTGATGGCCATAGCATTGTCGTTCGGGATTCCACCCGTGTAGTCGTATGGATTCCCTGCAGGTGTTAATCGGTACAATGAGGTGCCGAATCCTTTGACTGGGGTGGGAGTGGTCTGCGTTTTAGCTGCTGAGCGCACTTGCGGGAAATTGCGGTAATCCTGCAGCTGTTTTTGTTGGGCAATAAAGCTTTTGTAACCGTCCCCACCTGGCACTGGTGCGCCGGTTGGGTATAAAAATCCTAAGGCTTGTGAAGAAGTTTGGGCAGGGTCAATAGTGCCAACAAACTCTGCCGTCATTTTCTTCGATACAAACGAAGTATTTTGAGCGAACAATGGTCCACTAATTACTGCAAGAACAAGCCATAGTTTTTTCATCACACTTGAATTACTCCAGGGTTATACACTTTATGCTCGGGGTTGTTGTTGGCCATTTCAAGTCCATAACTGAGCCAATTCCGGGTTTCGGCAGGATCAATAATGGCATCTACCCACATACGAGCTGCCGCATAATACGGACTCGTCTGCTTTTCATAGCGTTCCTCGATGGATTTTTTCAGGTCTTCCATTTCCGATTCATTCAATTCCTTACCGCTCTTTTTAATCCTGGCAGCTTCAATCTGCAGGAGGACCTTTGCGGCCTGGGCTCCGCCCATCACCGCGAGTTTTGCATTCGGCCAAGCCAAAATGAGGCGAGGATCGTACGCGGTACCGTTCATGGCGTAATTACCAGCACCATAGCTGTTGCCTACAATCACAGTAAACTTAGGAACCACACTATTGGCCACAGTATTAACCATCTTAGCGCCGTCCTTGATGATACCGCCATGTTCGCTTTTACTGCCGACCATGAAGCCAGTTACATCTTGAAGGAAGACTAAAGGGATTTTCTTTTGATTACAATTGGCCACAAAACGAGAGGCTTTATCCGCGCTATCGCTGTAAATGACTCCGCCAAATTGCATTTCGCCTTTCGCATTTTTCGTCACCTTTCTGTTGTTGGCAACAATACCTACTGCCCATCCATCAATTCGGGCATAACCACATATGATAGTCTTGCCGTAGGTCGCTTTATACTCTTTCCAGCTATCTGCATCAACAAGGCATTCAATAATCAATTTTGAATCGAACGGCTTTCCATCGAAAGGAATGTGACCGTAAACTTCGTCGCTCGGTCTAGCCGGTGCTTTTGCCTTTACCTTACTGAAACCGGCCGTTGGACGTGCGCCCATTTTATCGACTAAGTCTTTGATAGTGGTCAGTGCTTCGGCATCGTCTTCACATTTGTAGTCAGTGACGCCGCTTAAGTCGCAGTGCGTATCAGCACCACCTAAAGTTTCATTGTCAATGTCTTCACCTATAGCAGCCTTTACTAAATAACTACCTGCTAGAAATATGCTGCCGCTGCCCTTAACGATTAGGCTTTCATCGCTCATAATGGGCAAATAAGCTCCTCCGGCCACACAGCTTCCCATGATGGCTGAGATCTGAGGGATGTTCATCCCGCTCATGATAGCATTGTTGCGGAATATTCTACCAAAGTGTTCACGGTCTGGAAATATCTCGTCCTGAAGCGGCAAAAACACGCCCGCGCTGTCTACCAGATAGATGATAGGTGTATGATTATCTAAAGCAATTTGCTGGGCTCTGAGATTCTTTTTACCAGTGATAGGGAACCAAGCACCAGCTTTGACGGATGCATCGTTAGCAACCACAATACATTGTCTGCCCTGGACGTAGGCAAGCACTACGACAACACCACCCGCAGGGCAACCTCCATACTCTTGGTACATTCCCTCTCCGGCAAATGCACCTATCTCAAGACAAGGCTTCCCGGAATCAACCAAGAACGAGATGCGTTCCCGTGCGGTCATTTTGCCTGCATCGCGTTGCTTTTGCAATTTTTTGGCACCGCCTCCTTTTTCAATGATGGCATGTCTGCGGGCCATTTCGCGTACCAAAAGCTTTAGCTCGTCTTCGTTTTTGTTGAATGCTAGATTCATGGTGGTATTTGGGTTATTTCTGTCTAAGGTTCAATTCTTGAAAGTAGTCCCAAGAACTACGTCCTAAGTTAAAGAACACATCTAAAGCACTCAAGTTGCTTTCAAACCCATTTTTTTCCTGGAAAACTTGCAGGTATTGTGGAAAAGGAATCTGTGAATTTTTCTTTGGATGCAAGGCCCTGGCGTCGATACCGGCAATGTCCAACTCGAAAGATGATGTAGTATCCAACGGAGTTTTTAATTCTAGCCAATAAAAGTAGAGCTCAATAGTACGCTTATTTAACTCCCAAAGTGTCTCATACTCTTGCTCAAATATCGCTTCGATATCTGGAAACAGAACTTCGAAGAAAGGCGCGTTCGAATACGCTGTTTCTATCGATTTGAGATGATTTTTCACCCACGGCTCGCCGTAAGACACTGGAGTAGAAAGTATTTCTTTAATACTTCGGTCTACCGGTACACTTAATATCTGTCTACCGTTGGGACCAGCAATTTCTGTTCGAGAACGGTAGCTCTGCTTTTGAAAAGATTCATGCGCTTCGAGCAGCAATCCATGGCCCTGTACTGCATGCGCCACCCATAAAGCAGGAGGGAAGTATGCAGTAGAAAGAACCGTAAGCATATTTACTTTTTACGCTTTCTCAAGAATTGTACGATTTGGTACAATCCGAGCAATACGATGAAATGCCAGAAGTAGCTTTGACGTTCGCCTTCTCCATTCACGGTGGTGAAAACGCGATCAGTACGGATTTTTTCAAACCCTTCACCGTGCTTGTCGTAACTCATCCAAATAAATACGGGCTTTCCAACAATGTGGTCTTCAGGAACATACCCCCACTTTCGAGCGTCCAAACTGTTGTGGCGATTGTCTCCCATCATCCAGTAATAGTTCTTCTCAAACGTGTAAGTACTTGCCAGTTCTCCGTCAATAAAAGCTTGGCCGTCTTTATTGATTTTCAAATCATGACCTTCGTATTCGCCGATGATTCTTCGGAAAGAATTCAAATTTTTCTCTGTCAAATCCACCGTTTGACCTGCGGCAGGAATGAGTATAGGGCCAAAGTTGTCCCATGTGTCGTTGTATGGACGTTCACCGTGACCTGTATCAGGATTAGGGAATAGAATTTCTTGAGCTTGACCTGCCTCAATTTCAAGGAGACTTGCAGGTTTGGTAGAATCTACAGGAGTACCCGGACGACTAGCAATGACCGGCCAAACTTTTACAACGTTCGGTAATGCTAGGATATCATCTACGTGTTGTTCTTGTAAGAACATGATGTAATCCGTCTGAGTACGCTGATAGACGTCTTGATCTGTGGGGTACCTGCGTTGCTGTTCCGAGGTGAGGTAATTGATGTCAAAGTCCTTTTTTAGACGTTTTTTACTAAAACCTTGCCCGTTGGTCTGCACATAGTATAGGAACTGAGGGAAACTTCTATCTGGAAACTGCATGGCATTTCCATTGACAAAAACTTTGGTATCGATTACTTCCAAACTGTCACCGGGTGTCCCGACACAACGCTTGACATAGTTCTCCTTTTTATCCACGGGCATGTTGTCCATAGGATAATTAAAGACCACCGGATCACCGACTTTAACTGGAGAAATGGCTGGGAGTCTTAGGTAAGGAATCTGAGGCCAGCTTGCGTAAGAGGGCACACCGGCAAATGGTACTTTGTTGTGCACCAATGGAAGGGAGAGGGGAGTCATCGGCACGCGCACTCCGTAATGCATCTTGGACACAAATAGGAAATCACCCACCATTAAGCTCTTTTCCATCGAGCTAGTCGGGATGGTATAAGCCTCAAAGGTGGTAGAGCGAATGACTGTCGCAACCACTATAGCGAAGAATATGCTGTTCACACCATCGCCTAAGTTTTTCTTAATGTATTGATCGTCTCTGCCCCAGTACTTGAGTTTCTCTTTATAGTTCAAATAGCCTAAATACCCACCGAACGTGGCCATAACTGCGGCCGTTTGCCAAGTCTTTCTGAATTTGAAGACGTGGAGAAGCTCATAAATCATGATGATACCCATCACCACACCAACCACAGGAATGCAATACAAGAGCACCCAATAAGTTGGACGATCAGCAATTTTTACCAGTACATAGGTATTGTAAACAGGGATAAAAGCCTCCCAGGCTTTGCGCTCAGCGGCAACGTAAAATTTCCAACTGACGGCTCCAAACCAAAGGGCTTGTACAAGTGTGAAGATGATAAATTCCATGTGGTGAAATTAGGCTATTCGAATTCGTTAATCTGTTAGTCTTTTGTGAAAGTATTAGAGGCCAAGTACATCTCTCATTCCGAAGATGCCAGTTTTGCCCTGTATCCATTCGGCAGCGATTAATGCCCCTTGGGCAAACCCTTCACGAGTGTGTGCATGGTGCTCTAAGGAAATCTTGTCGATGCTACTTTCATAGGTTACCGTGTGTGTGCCGCAATACGGGTCTATGCGGTCGTCTGTAATCTGTAATGCGCCATCTTCTTTGGTCTGTGACCACTTTATGAGCTCCGGGTAAGCTTGAATAATGCCTTCGGCGGTAGTGATAGCAGTACCTGATGGTGCATCTTTTTTACCGGTATGGTGTATTTCATGAACGCTGGGAGTATACATTTTATGGTCCTTCATCAGGGCCGATAGCTTTTCGTTGATAATGAAAAACAAATTGACACCGAGCGAAAAATTAGACGCATAGAGGAAAGCCGTTTCATTCTCTTTAGCAGCCTCATCGGCTTTACTTTTCTGATCCAGCCAGCCTGTTGTTCCGCTTATCACGGGAGTTCCCGTACTTAGAATACTAGTAATTGTCTTCAAAGCGGCATCGGGTTGCGTAAATTCAATAGCTACATCTGTTGCTTTAACTGCCTCTAAGTCAATGGACTCTCCGTTGTTTATGTAGCCTATTTCGTGTCCTCTGTCCTTGGCCATGCGCTCTATGGCTTGACCCATTCTTCCGTAACCTATGATGGATATTTTCATGGCAAAGTCAATGTGAGTTTAATACCGGGGCTAGCGAAAGCTCCAGCATAATAATTCGTTTGGATAATGGCAGGTTGTAGACTTAGATCATCACTGACATCAAAGTCGTAGAGGTGGGCATCAATATTCGCATCTAAGATGCTTAAGACGTAAACACCGATGATGCCGAAGAAAGCATATTCGCGTTGTGTTCTTAAAGCATCCATGTAGCCAATGGCCTCCAAAGCGACCCCCTCAGCAGTATTCTGGTAAAAAGGAGCGGGCAGTCCACTGAATAGATCAGGTTGTGCCGTTTCAAGATCCGTTCTTGTAACTAACGTTGGTTCATCGATAATGAACTGTAAAACACTTTTGTAGGCTTTGAAGTCCTGATCGAGGTCATAGTAGTAGTAACCTGCTCCACCAATTGCGCCCCAAACCAAGGGAACTTTCCAATACTTCTTGTTGTAAACTTGACCAGCTCCAGGGATGAGTGCAAGGGTAGTGGCTTTTTTGATATTGTGCTTTGCAGCCTCAGTATGTAGATGTTCTGTATGACCAACAGTATTCGTGTCAGCCTCTTGCGCACTTAGGTTGTAAAAAGCTGATAATAAAAGAGATATGATTAATCTCTTAACCATTTAGTTTAGCTATAATTTCAGCTAATTCTTGATCGGAAGTAAAATCAATTTGAATTTTACCCTTTCCTTTAGCGCCTTGTGAGATGGCTACTTTGGTACTAAAATATTCAGTCAATTGACCTTCTAAACGAAGCAGTTCGCTTGGTTTCTCTGGTTTGGGCTGAGGAACCTCAGGGGACTTTATAGCCTTGACCATAGCCTCTACCTTGCGAACACTAAGTCCTTCCTTTAAGATCTTCTTATAGATATCTATCTGAGTCTCTTCGGTGGGTAGGTTGAGTAAGGCACGAGCATGACCCATGGTGAAAACCACATTGGTTGTCCCGTCGTTGTTTTCGTCGGCGCTTTCGTTTCGATGCAAATCTCTTAATTCCGCTTGTATCAGCGCTGGAAGCTTGAGGAGTCTCAAAAAGTTTGTGATCGTGGAACGTCCCTTACCAAGACGCTGTGCCACTTGTTCTTGGGTAAGACCAAGTTCGTCCATCATTCGCTTACACGAGTAGGCCATTTCAATAGGATCGAGGTCTTCACGTTGAAGGTTCTCAACGATGGCAAGTTCAAGGAGTTGTCTATCGTCTGCCAAACGCACGTACGCTGGAATCTCTTGCAATCCCGCCATCTGAGAGGCGCGGAACCTGCGTTCACCTGAAATGAGTTCAAACTTCATCCCATTCTTACGAACAGTAATCGGTTGAATGATTCCGACTTCGGAGATACTCTGAGCGAGCTCTACGAGTGCATCGCTATCAAAGTTACTACGCGGCTGAAAAGGGTTGGTAGTGATGCTATCAACAGGAATGGACGCAACAGAACCAACGAGCTTCTCAGCTCCCTTGTCTGTTACTTTATTGACCTTTGCTGCTTCATCGCCAAGAATGGCAGACAGCCCTTTTCCCATTGCTCTTTTAGCCATAGTATTACGCTCCTTTTGCGATTATTTCTTGTGCTAAAGTTAGGTAATTCTCAGCGCCTTTGCTGCTTGCGTCGTAGGCAATGATAGGCTCGCCGTGCGATGGCGCTTCACTTAACTTAATATTTCTGTGAATGATGGTTTCGAATACTAGTCCTTCGAAGTGAATTTTAACCTCTTCCGCAACCTGGTTGCTTAGACGTAGACGAGAGTCAAACATGGTTAACAACAAGCCTTGAATGCTTAAGTGCTCGTTGTGTAGCTCTTGCACTTTCTTAATCGTATTCAATAGTTTACCCAGACCTTCAAGCGCATAATATTCACACTGGATAGGTACTAAAACCCCGTCGGCTGCGGTGAGTGCGTTAAGGGTAATGAGCCCTAAAGATGGCGCACAATCAATAATGATGTAATCATAATTGTCGCGAACCGATTCAAGCGCATTGGCTAAGAAAAATTCTCTTTTGGGCTGGTCGATGATTTCTAACTCAACCGCGACTAGATCTAACTGGGCTGGGACAATATCTACATTTGGTGTGTTGGTAGTGTGGATAAGGTCAGCTGCTTTACTTGCCCCTTCAATAAGTTCATAGGTTCCTTGTGTCGCATCATCGTGCGAGAGGCCAAAGCCGCTCGTAGCGTTTGCTTGGGGATCAGCATCAATGATGAGTACTTTTTTCTCCAAAGCGCCTAGTGCAGCACTGAGGTTAACGGCTGTAGTGGTTTTTCCTACGCCTCCTTTTTGATTGGCAACAGCAATTATTCTACCCATAGATCTATCGTTTACAAGCACTCAAATGTAAGTGAATGCATTGCCAAATGCTAAAAAAGAAATTAACAGCCTGAGTTCCTATGGCTATTGGATTATTGGTCCAATTGGAGACTGATGAGCTCGCTGTAATGACCGCCTGCAATCTCGAGTTCTTCGTGCGTGCCTTTCTCGATGATTTGCCCATTTTCCAGACATATAATCTGTTCGCAGTGCTTTACACTACTTACTCGGTGTGCTACAATCATTGAGGAAATGGAAGCGGTGGCTTCTTTGATGTTCCCCAAAATGAGTTCCTCAGTTTCAGTATCTACAGCACTTAAACAGTCGTCAAACACCATGAGCTTCGGAGATTTTGCTAGGGCGCGAGCGATACTCACGCGCTGTTTCTGTCCGCCACTTAAGGTAACACCTCGTTCACCAACGGTTGTTTCGTACTGTTTGGGGAAGTCAATGATGTTGTCGTGAACACCAGCAGCCTTCGCTGCTTGTTCGACTTGGTCCTGGTTGAATTCATCCAATCCAAAGGCAATGTTACGAGCAATCGTGTCACTGAATAGGAAGGCCTCTTGTGGAACCCACCCTAAATATTTTTTAAGCGTCGGCAGGTGCCAGTCTTTGATGTCGACTCCGTCGATCAATATTTGGCCTTCGGTAGGGTCGTATTGGCGAACCATGAGGGCTGTGACGGTGCTTTTTCCAGAGCCAGTCTTGCCTAAGATGCCAAGGCTGTGGCCTGCTTGAAGGGTGAAACTCACGTTGTCTAAGGCTTGAATACCACTGTTTGGATAGGTAAAGCTTACGTTTTTGAACGTGACTGTTCCTTGAAAACTTGACGGTCGGTAATCGCCTGATTTGAAATCAGGTTCTTCCGACAAGAATTCGTTCAAGCGCTCCATAGAGGCCGCTGCGCTTTGCACGAGGCTCGTTACCCAGCCAATAGAGGCGATGGGCCAAGTAAGAAGATTCACGTAATAGATAAACTCGGTGATGTTTCCTGCACTGACCTCTCCAGCGAAGTACAATTGGCCACCGACGAAAATGGTGATGAGCGTTGAGATACCTACCATGAGTATCATGATGGGCTGAAACGTTGCGTTTACTCGGAAGAGTTCTTCATTCACAGAACGGTATTCAATGGCCTCTGCTTTGAATTTCGCATTGAACCAATGTAATCTGTGGTAGGATTTAATGACGCGCATGCCTGAAAAACTTTCCTGTGCGAAAGTGCTCAGCGTGCTCAGTTGCTGTTGGACGGCGAGGGATTTGACATTAATCAAATTGGCCACCTTATATACTAGGAATGCTAAGAGAGGAAGGGGGGCTAAGGTCAACAACGTCAATTTCGGGCTTACACTGATCATTATTGAGATGACTAAGATGATCGTGAACCCTGTATTGAGTGCGTACATAATGGCCGGACCCACGTACATCCTGACTTTCCCGACGTCTTCAGAGATGCGATTCATTAAATCGCCCGTGTTGTTCTGCTTAAAAAATCGTTGTGTTAATCGCTGGTATTGTTCGAAAACTACATTTTTCAAATCGTATTCAATGTGCCGTGACATGACCACAATTGTCTGACGCATGAAATACATAAATATCCCCTGTAACACTGCCGAGGCAATGATGAACAGACCGTATTTGATGAGTTCCCACCTAACGAGCTCATTTTGAACGGCTCCTGTCTTGTAATTTTCAATGACCTCTGCGATCGTATCGAAGCTATTGCGAATTAGTAGGGCAGGGAAGAGCTTGAAGATGACAGATACGATGACAAAGAATGCCCCAGCGCCGAGCAACCACTTGTACTTAATGAAGTATTTGTTAAGATATTTTAGTGCTTGCATATCGTTTCTTAGGTGCGTTCCGCAGTATATTTGTGTCAAAGAAAAGCTCTTTGCATGCGGTCGTTCAAAAATAACAAGACTTTGATGAATTCAGTTCTGTTGAGCAAGAATCGTATGCCCAATATTTTCCAATTTTTATGATCACAAGGAGACACATCAGAATTAAGGTTCTGCACCACCTCTATGCCCATGCTTCAGATAATGAACTCGGTGCTGCGACATTGCTTAAGAACTTAGACAAGAGTCTAGAAGAGGTACACGATTTATTCATTTGGGATATCCATGCCTTATTGCGTATTCATCGGACTGCTAGTGATCGACTTGAAAAGGTGCGCAGCCGTAAGGTGCCCGATAGTGCGTTGGCGGATCGTATTTCGGCTTTTACAGACATTTCATTTTTTGATCTTGTTCGTAACGATGCGAGGTTGATTGCCTTTAGCGAAGGTGTGCATGCGGATTGGAGCGCCTACGACAACCACTTTAGAGGTCTTTGGGAACAAGTCTTTGAAAGTGAGGAGTACGATAAGTTATTGGCAATGCGTGATGATTTCGGAGCACAAAAGCGCTTCATTAAATACATCTACCAAGAGCATATTGCAGAGAATGAGTTGCTCCACGATATCTATGAAGATATGCATGTGGGTTGGAGCGATGATGTCGATGCGGCTCAGATGATGAGTGGTAAGGTCATTTCAAGTTGGAACGACCAAGGAGGATTGATCATCCCTAATCTTTATAAGGACGAGGGCGATGCTGCTTTCGGAGCGCTGTTGATGCGCAAGTACTTTGAATTCGCTGCGGATAGTGAGTCGCGAATAGAAAGCAAGAGTAAAAACTGGGAGAGTGACCGCATTGCAAAATTGGACGTGGTGCTCATGAAATTGTGTATTGCAGAGTGGCGAGGAATGGAGGAGATTCCTGTTAAGGTGAGCATGAATGAATACCTGGATTTGGCAAAAGAATACAGCACGCCAAAAAGTTCTTCATTCATCAATGGTATACTTGACAAAATCGTTACTAATTTGCGTGAAGAAGGCTTGCTCCAAAAGGTAGGCCGAGGAATAATTGAATAAACTAAATACAATGAAAAAACTAGTTGTACTAGCCGCAGGATTATTAGTGTTTACAGCATGTAACAGTGCTGCAGATAGAATTGAAGCACCAACAGAGCCTGCTTCAGAAACAATGATGGAAGCACTTCCAGCAATTTCATTCGAATCAGACTTCCACGACTTCGGTGAGATTCAAGAAGGTGAAGTAGTGAACTATACCTTCAAATTCACCAACGAAGGCGAGGGGCCGCTAATCATCTCTAATGCACAAGGTTCGTGCGGATGTACAGTGCCTCAATGGCCACGTCAACCTATTGCACCGGGTGCTACTGGTGAAATCAAAGTGAGCTTCAACTCATCAGGACGTGCAGGTAAGCAAGACAAACGTGTTACACTCACAACGAATGCCGTGCCGCAAACCAAAGTATTGAACATTACATCAACCGTAATTTCTAATAAGTAATGACACATTTACTACTACAAGCCGGGGCAGAGGGAGCCATGAGCTTTTTACCCCTAATTATGATCGTTTTGGTCATGTACTTATTCTTCTTTAGACCGCAGATGAAGAGACAAAAGGAAGAAGGGAAATTCCGCAGTGAGGTTGCAAAAGGCAATCGTGTTGTATTGACTTCAGGTATTCACGGAAAGATTCTTGAAGTAGGCGATACCCATATTGTCTTAGAAACTGAAAATTCGAGACTAAAGGTTGAGAAAAGTGCTATTAGTAAAGAGCTAAGCGCCCAATACCAATCGAGATAATTTAAAACCGGCTTCGGCCGGTTTTTTTAGCCCATGTTCAAACGTTTGTTCCATAGAGAGTTCTTGTCGTTCCTGGCGCTGACTAGTGTCATCTGGGCGCTGATTACCGTTAGTAAAGCAGAGCGAAGCACTACCGTAGTCATTTATGCGAACAGCCCTTCTTCTATTGTCGAGGATCAATTCATCACAGATACATCGATTGCCTTGAACGTAGAGGTAAGTGCTTCTGGAATTAATGCGCTACGACTACAGGAGGTTGATAAGGAATCTGTTGTTGTAGAAGCCTCGGCTTTCAGCTTAAAAAGTGAAGGTATGCTTGTCGTCCAGAGTGCTGAGGTTATTGCTCAACTCAATAGCGTATACCGAGGCGTTTATTCTTTTTCAAGCGCAACAGCTGAGGTCATGTTTCCATGTGAGGCGTTGGAGCGCACACGAGTGCCAATATCTATCGAAGGACTTCAAAACATTAGACTCCCGGAGGGATATAAGTGGTTGCAAGCCATTACTGTGGAACCAGACAGTATTGATGTGGTTGGTTCTCCTGAGGCGGTATTTAGAGCCCGACTGCATGTGAGTTTACCCGATTTCCTATGGGACGGTAATCATGCCTTTGATCTTCCTGTAGAAGGTTTAGGGTCCAATTTGACCTCAATATCCAAGGAGCGCATCGAAGTACGTGGTGCGAGCGCGCTATGGACAGAGAACAAATTTGAAGTTCCCCTGGTTCTAGGAAGTCAAATTGTAGATGTTGAGGTTTGGGTCAGTGGTCCTAAGAAGGCCTTGCTTTCGAGAACCTTCGAAGAGCTTATCACACTTTCAGCAGTTCAGAATGCATCGAATTACACGATTGTGGCAGAGCCGGTGAAAGAGAATATTTCTGTACTTTCTATAACGCCTAATAGGGTTGAACGTATAGGACAATGAAGCAATCTAGAGTAATTTGTATCACCGGTGGTATTGGCTCAGGCAAGAGTACAGTCTGTGCAATGCTTGAAAGTAAGGGACATCCTGTGTATTATAGTGATGAGCGCGCTAAAGCACTCATGCATACTGATGCCACATTGGTTCAAGGGATCACGGCGCTATTGGGCGAACAGGCCTATTTACAGGGTGAATTGAATCGGGCCTATGTTGCCGAAAAGATTTTTGGCAGTAGTGCGCTTAAAGAAAAGCTAGAGTCCTTAGTTCATCCAGCCGTTCGTGAAGATTTTGAACATTGGAAGCTCAACAGCGGTAGCACAGTGGTTTTCAAAGAAAGTGCCTTAGTATTCGAAACAGGCGATCCTACTTGTGAGCATGTTGTAAGTATTGTAGCCGACGAGCATGTGCGTATAGCTCGTGTAATGGCGCGCAACACAGAGATGAACGAAAGTCAAATAAGAGAGCGTTTAGCGAATCAATTGGGTGATGCCCATCGACGGGCTCAAAGTGATACTGTTATCGAGAATAACGGTTCGCTTGAAGATCTCAATCTTCAGGTAGATTACCTTCTTTCTAAGGTGATCTGAACTAGGCCGTTGGCAAAGGTCCGCGTTCCTGTATTTTTCCACTCTAAGCTTGCATCATTCTCTCTAAATAGAGGAATTCCAGCACCGAGCGTGATTGGTAGGTAGGTGAGGATCATTCGATCAATGAGACCGCTTTGGTGTACGCGTGCATTTGTAGCACCACCGCCAATAATCCAAACATTTTTACCTTCTCTCTTGAACCGCTGAATGACACTTTCCTCAGAAGCTTCCGTAATCTCAATATCACCGGCTATCGGTTCAACGGTATCTGTACGACTAAAAACAACGCTGTGTTTGCCGTGGTAGGGGTACTCTCCCTCAAAATTGATCACTTGCTTGTACGTATTGTAGCCCATGGCCACCACATCAATGCCTTCGTAAAACCCGGCGTACCCATAATCTTCATCAGGG
Organism: Cryomorphaceae bacterium; assembly: GCA_011525035.1. Classification (GTDB taxonomy): domain Bacteria; phylum Bacteroidota; class Bacteroidia; order Flavobacteriales; family Schleiferiaceae; genus UBA10364. The sequence goes on from WTIZ01000045.1 coordinate 33,441, forward strand.
AGCTGGTAACGAGGGTTTTCCAGGAAGTCTACACTTCCATCAGTAGTTGCAATGTAGCCGTCGAGAGTAACTGCGGTATAGAGAGTGATCATGTTGATAGAGGTTTATGTGTTTAGGTTAAAATCAAAATCTGTGCCGATTTACAAGAGTTCATTTGCAAGATTGGCCAATTCACTTCGTTCCCCTTTTTCTAAGGTTACGTGGGCGTAGATATCTTGTCCTTTCGCCTTGTCCACCAAATAGCTTAGGCCGTTAGATTGTTCATCCAGATAGGGTGTGTCAATCTGGCCAACATCGCCGGTGAATATGAACTTCGCCCCGTCCCCAGCACGTGTGATGATTGTTTTTACCTCGTGCGGTGTAAGGTTTTGACTTTCGTCAACGATAAAAATGATGTCCGCAAGAGAACGTCCACGGATATATGCCAGTGGAGTGATGACAATCTTTTCTTTTTCCACCATAGCCTCGAGTTGCTTGTACTCTTTATCTCTATCGCTGAAGGTGTTCTTAATCAGTTTAAGGTTGTCCCACAGCGGCTGCATATATGGGTTGATTTTTTCTTTTGCATCGCCTGGCAAATACCCCAGGTCTCTGTTGGACAGGGGAACGATGGGACGTGCTAAATAGATTTGCTTAAAGTCTCTGCGCTGTTCTAAGGAAGCCGCCAGGGCTATAAGTGTCTTTCCCGTTCCGGCGACACCCGTTAGGCTGACCAGCTTCACATTTGGATTCAAAATGGCGTGTATGGCAAAGGCTTGCTCAGCATTTCGTGGCTTTATACCGTAAACAGCCCGCTTCTCTACATGATCAAGCGTTTTATCAATGGCGTTATAGTAGGCAAGTCCGCTGGAATTTTCCGATTTTAAAACGTAATAACTGTTAGGAAAAGGAGTGAACTCAGGGTTTTCTTTGAGTACATCATCAATATCTAGCGATTTCTCCGCGTACAATTTGGTGAGGGTCGCGGTGTTGAAATTCTCTACCACGGACTTGCCTTTGTACAAGGCATCCATGTCTTTAATCTTACCCGTCAAATAGTCTTCACTCTTTAAATGAAGGGCTTTGGCTTTGAGACGTAGGTTGATATCCTTGGTGACAAGGATGGTGGATTTCTCCGGTTCTAAATCTTGGATGTTCAATGCCGCATTTATGATGCGGTGGTCCATTTTTCGCCCAAGCACCTTTTCGGCGTCAATGCCTTTGTGTGAGGTATCCATAATGACCCTCAAATTACCGTGGGTATCCCCGTTTAGTGGGATCCAATTCGTAAAGTCCTTGCCTTCGGTAATTCGATCAAGTGTCCGAATGAATTCGCGTGCTTCGTAGTTTTTAGAATCGTGTCCTTTCTTGAATTCGTCAAGTTCTTCCAGCACTGAGATAGGCAGAACTACATCGTGCTCTTCGAAGCAAAAAATGGCGTTGTGATCATAAAGAATGACAGAGGTATCGAGTACAAAAATCTTTGTTGCTGATACTTTTTTGCGCTTTGCAGGCATGGGCAAACGTTTTGAGTTCCTTCAAATTATTCATTTTAAAGGCAGTACGTTTTGCATAATCCTCAAATACGGACCGAGTTATTAACCATGTTCTAAACAAGTAAGGGCGGCCAACGGCCGCCCTTACAGACACATCTAACACTTGGAGTTTATTTTGCTCCAATCAATACTCGAGGTGCGGCCTCAAGTATTTCGTTTGTGGCTTCACTCTCAAACTGTTTAAAGTTGTTTGAGAATTTCAACGCCAATTCGTTTGCATAGTCATCGTATTCCTCCGGATTTGACCAGGTGTTTTTCGGGTCCAAAATATCTGAAGGTACTTCAGGGCATGAGGTCGGCATATACAGACCAAATACCTCATGTTGGACATAATTAACTGCATCGAGTTCCCCTTGCATTGCTGCCGTAATCATTCGACGGGTATGTTTTAAAGACATTCTTTTACCAGTCCCGTATGGACCGCCTGTCCATCCCGTATTTACCAACCAGACATTCACGCTCGCGGCTTCCATTTTTGAGGCAAGCATGTTGGCGTAATAAGTGGGGTGTAGGGGCATAAATGGGGCGCCGAAACAAGCTGAAAAAACCGCCTTTGGTTCATTCACACCTTCTTCAGTACCCGCTACTTTCGCCGTATATCCGCTAATAAAGTGGTAGGCAGCTTGTCCTGGGGTCAATTTTGAAATGGGTGGAAGCGTCCCATAGGCATCGGCTGTCAAAAAGAATATGTTCTTTGGATTCTCCGCCATCGACCCCGGTTGAATGTTCGCGATATGATCAATAGGGTAGCTGACCCGTGTATTTTGAGTAATAGTTGCATCCTCAAACTTTACTGTACCATCACCATTCAGGATGACATTTTCTAGAATCGCATGAGGGCGGATCGCATTGTAAATATCTGGCTCTTTTTCAGCACTAAGGTCAATGACCTTAGCATAGCAACCACCTTCGAAGTTGAAAATGGTATTGTCCGAACACCAACCGTGTTCATCGTCCCCGATGAGTCTTCTGTTTGGATCTGCGCTTAAAGTAGTTTTGCCTGTGCCCGATAAACCAAAAAAGATAGACGTGTCGCCTTGTGGTCCGACATTGGCAGAGCAGTGCATGCTTAATACGTTCTTTTGGTAGGGTAGTATAAAGTTGAGTGCAGAGAAGATACCTTTCTTGATTTCTCCAGTATATCCTGTGCCGCCAACGATAATGCACTTATCGGTGAAGTCAATTATGGCAAAGTTTGATTGACGTGTGCCGTCAACCTCGGGATCGGCCAAAAAACCCGGTGCATTAATTACGGTCCACTCCGAATGAAAATCCTTCAATTCATCTTCCGTAGGTTGAATAAACATGTTACCCGCGAACTGATTGGACCAAGGGTATTCGTTAATCACTCTTACGGACAGTCGGTAGGATGGGTGAGCACCGGCGTATGCATCTCGTACATAAATGTCCTTATCATTTAAGTAGTTGCAAATTTTTGCTTTGAGCGATTGAAACTTCGCGGGGTCAAAGGGTTTATTGATAGGTCCCCACCAAACGGAATCTTCGGTGAGTGCGTCTTTTACAATAAAGCGATCCTCTGGACTGCGACCGGTGAACTTACCGGTGTTGATTGCGATGGCTCCGTGAGCTGTTCGCACCGCCATATTCTTGGAAATACTATGTGCCTCGAGCACATCTGGGTGAAGGTTGCTAAATACTTCTCTAGCCTTAATATGCAATGCATCTAAGGCTTCTAGGTGGTTCTTAGAAGTCATTATTACTGTGGTTCTTAAAATGTAATAGGTATTACAAAGAAACGCAGTAATTCAATAGGAGTTCAGCTTCTAACTAATTTTTAACCCGAACTACTAACTATTTATCCACATTTGTCTCGTTTGAGCCTATCAGACTGAGCCAACCCGCGATAAAGAGAAGACCTCCTAGGGGCGTAATGGGTCCCAAAAACGAAAGCTTTATACCCATAAGTTCATCCACTGCCAGCAAGTAAATGGACCCAGAGAATAAAAGAATGCCAGAGGTCCATAACCAAACGGTCACTTTCTTGTAGTTGCCTTGAATTACAGCGAGGAGGGCTAGCGTGTGTACCAAATGATACAACACAGCAACCTTGTAAGAATCTAATGAACTTGGGTCTAGCACTTCTTTTAAAGCGTGAGCTCCTAACGCGCCCAGTGCAACAGCCAAAGCACCAGAAATGGCAACTAGTTTTTTCATACCGTGAAGATACGCTGAGAGTGCCAAAATCTCTTTGTGATAAAACTAACATTAGTTGTTGATAATGTTTTATTTGAAACATGAGGTTTGTGTGGTATTTTAGGGGAAATCTCAATGTAAATGACCAAAGTTTTACTCATCGGTGCTGGACTGAGCACGCAGAAATTAGTTCCTTATTTAAAAGGATTAGTGCAGTCTCACAGTATAGAATTAAGAGTAGTAGACCGTGATCAATCTATTGCATCAGCTCGTATGGGCAGTGCTAGCGATGGTTGCTCGGTAGGAGAACTAGATATCACGGATGTTGCCGCATTAGATACAGAGATTTCGGGCTGTTCAATAACTATCAGCATGGTGCCAGCGCACATGCATTTAGCGGTGGCTAAGGCGTGTCTTAAACATGGATCACATCTGATTACAGCTTCTTATCTCACAAAAGAGATGGAAGCCCTCTCACAGGAAGCACAGAAAAAAGGTTTGGTTTTTTTGAATGAATGTGGCTTAGATCCCGGCATCGATCATATGAGTGCCATGCAACTTATAGAGGGTATACGGGACAAAGGGGGCAAAATTAAATTGTTTGAAAGCTTTACTGGTGGTCTTTTAAGTCCTAGTTCTGAAGGCACTAATCCTTGGCGCTACAAGTTCACTTGGAATCCTAGAAATGTGGTCTTAGCGGGGCAGGGGGGCGCCGTGAAGTTCCTGCAAGAAGGCAAATACAAGTACATCCCGCCACACATGGTGTTTCGTAGAACCGAATTCATGAATGTCGAAGGTTATGGCCGATTTGAAGGATTAGCCAATAGAGATTCGTTGAAGTACCGTGAGGCTTACGGTTTAACAGAAGTGGAGACCTTGTACCGCGGAACATTACGCAGACCTGGATACGCTCGTGCTTGGGACTGTTTTGTCCGTCTTGGAATGACCGATGATTCTTATGTAATCAAGGGCCTAAAGCAGATGTCATTCAGGGATTTCACCAATTTGTTTTTAGCCTACAATCCCAATGATAGCGTTGAGTTAAAGCTCAAGTACTACTTGAATATCCCTCAAGATTCTGAGATTTTTGCGAAGCTTGAATGGGCCGGTATTTTCTCCGATTCAACTTTTGATTTTGACCAAGGCACTCCTGCGCAGTGTCTAGAGTTTATTCTTCGAAAAGTATGGAGCATGGAGCCTGAAGACAAAGACCTTATTGTGATGTATCACAAAATAGGTTGGGAGCAGAACGGATCCCTTCATATGATTGAAAGCTCCATGGGGGTAGAAGGAGAAAATTCCCATAGTACGGCGATGGCAGGTACTGTTGGACTCCCATTGGGTATTGCGACAAAAATTGTTTTGGAAGGTAAAGCTCCTGTTGGTGTGCAACGTCCTATGACAAAATCATGGTATGATCCTATTTTGGCTGAATTGGCTGCAGATTACGGCGTGAAGTTCACGGAGAAAACCGTTGAATACCGCGGCTATTAGAGACTCGCGTAAAAGGGTTCAAGGACTTCACGGACCTCGTCGGTGTATTCTTGCGGGGCCTTGTAAAGCACGAATTCTTTACGGGTTGTTTCTGCTGAAGTTTCCTTGCTAAAAGCAAGAATAACGCGGTTTGCAGCGCGATCGCTCTTAGGTCGTATGCCGTATATAGATATCGGGTGTAGGTTTTCTTCAATACCCGCTTCTATCATTTGATCTGCGCGGTCTGCAGGTAATACGCACCAGAATGTTCCTGTTTCCTTTAAAAGCCTTGAAGCGTGCTGAATAAGGGAGTTAAAATCCAAGGTTAACGCATGTCTTGCATTCGCAACGCCTTCATCTAGTTTCGTTGGGCCCGATTCAAAGTAGGGTGGGTTCGAGACGATGATGTCGTAAGAAACGCTCGCCTCAAAATCTTGCAATGGCTCGTGGTAGCAGATCATTCTGTTGTTCCAAGGTGAGCCTTTAAAGTTTTCTGTGGCTTGCTTTGCACTAGGACCATGAATTTCCACCGCATCTACAAATGCATTGTTAAAACGTTGGGCCATTTGAAGTGCAATGACTCCACTACCAGTACCGATATCCAATACGTGTTGAACTGAATCGTGGTGGTGATTTTCACCGGCAATTGCGCCTAAAAGACAACCGTCGGTATTCACGCGCATTGCACAACTGTCGTGCGCTACGCTGAATTGTTTCATTTGAAAAGGGCCTACAAATTTCATAGTTCTCCTGCGAGTCCAAATATCTTGGGACGCAAGGTGAAGAAATAGACAATATTTACCAAGGCAAAAATGAAATAATAGAAGTTGCCTTCGATCAGTGTGTAGGTGAGAAGAATCAAAGTACCTAATTGTACCAATACCCATCTCCAAATATGGATTTTGGTCAAAATGTCAAGCTTGGTAAACAGTTCTTCGGTAGTATTTATCTCTCGCATTCCGTTGTTCCATACATAACGTCCTAATAGAACGAGGACAAAGGCAATACCAGGAATAGCGTATGTATTGCCTGCAAACGGCAATAAAAAGACGCTAGCCGTATCGCTGGCTACATAGAGTACAACGGAGGTCAATACGAGCTGAATCATCAGCAATGCGCTGAAAATCAAGTGTAAATACCTTGGATCGTATGGTTTCTGTTCGTTCATCTGTGATTAAAGGTCCAATAAACCTTCGGGCAATTCAAGATAAACGATTTTCTCAGGATGTTCAATTCTTTGAATAAAAGCTTCTACAGCAGGAACAAGGAACTCTTTTTCATCGTGCTCAATGATAAAGAGATTCTGAGCGGTATTCTCAACTACATCGGTAATTGTACCAATGGCTTTATCACCGTGATAGGCTGTATAGCCTAAGATGGCCTTGTCGTAGAAGCCTTCCTTAGGAGCAGGAAGCATTTCTTCTGGTAGGTAAGCGTTGCAACCTACAAATCTCGAGGCTTCGTCAGGACTGACATCTTCGAGTTTAACAATGAGTTTCTTGCCGTTCAGTTTGCCCCGTTCGGCAAAAAAAAATGGAATCAGCTCTTGGTTAAATTCCAAGAATACTGATTCCAATTCTCTAAAGTATTGCGGGGTAGACGAGTCGATGTGTAATACCATCGCTCCTTTGTACCCGTGGAGTTTTGTGATCTTACCTAGTAAAAAGCACTGCTCCTTTTGCACAATTACTCTGCGCTTTCTTCTGCAGCTTCCTCAGCAGGAGCCTCTTCAGCAGCAGCTTCTTCAGCTGGAGCTTCTTCAGCAGCAGCCTCTGTTTCTGCTTCTTCAGCCGGAGCTTCTTCAGCAGGAGCTAGGGCAGCAGCGATTGCAGCAGCACGAGCTTTGTTTACTTCGCTTTCCGCAGCTAGACGAGCGGTTTTATCAGCAGCCTTCTTTTCAGCGA
>WTIZ01000045.1:40606-47650 GCA_011525035.1 Cryomorphaceae bacterium
ACTTCGCTTTCCGCAGCTAGACGAGCGGTTTTATCAGCAGCCTTCTTTTCAGCGATCGCTTTCACGTTTGCACCGATTTTAGACTCCTTGTCGCTTAGCCAAGCTTCGTATTTAGCTTCTGCTTGCTCTTCAGTCAATGCACCTTTACGTACACCTTCAAGCAAGTGCTTTTTCATCATTACACCACGGTAAGAAAGAATCGCACGCGCCGTATCTGTTGGCTGTGCACCTTTCATCACCCATGATAGTGCTGAATCAAAGTTCAAGTCGATTGTTGCTGGGTTCGTGTTCGGGTTGTACGTACCTAATTTTTCGATGAAACGACCATCACGCTTTGCGCGAGCATCTGCTACAACGATTGAATAAATAGGACGCGACTTGCGACCACCTCTTTGCAAACGAATCTTAGTTGCCATAATTAATTGTTTTAAAAGGGTCCGAAACCCCGTTAATTAATGAATAATTGAGCGGCAAAAGTACATAAATTATTGATGCGCAACGCCTACGGGCATTAACTTTCAACATGAATGATTTTAGAGCCTTCGGTTTCCATCTTGAATTCAAATGGAGTAGCGTCCAATTCAGCCATGGCTGCATCCACATCAGAATGCTTATCCGCATCAACGTAAAACAGCATAAAGCCACCACCTCCGGCACCTAATAGCTTTCCACCGCGTGCACCTGCCTGAGTAGCAGCAGCGTAGAGATCATTAATTCTGGGTGTGGTAATACCTTTAGCCAAGCTTTGTTTCAAGAGCCAATTCTGATGTAGTAAATCGCCGAAGGCATCTAGATCTCCTTTGACCAGTACTTCTTTGAGGTCGTACACTAAATCGACCATCTTCTCTAGTGCCTTAAACTTGTCCTCTTGGGATGTGTTCTTTTTCTGTTCTGCCAAAATCTTACTGGCACTACGCTGATTACCAATATAGTAAAGCTTGAGATTGGCATTCAATTCCGCTCTTGTCTCTTGACTTATATCCACGGGTTCTACTTGTACAGAACCGTCAGGATGAAACTCAATTATATTAAGACCGCCATATGCAGCTGCATATTGATCTTGCTTGCCAATCGGCTCACCTAAAAGATCAATTTCTACGCGGCATGCACCTGCACCAAGACTTTCCTTAGTTACCTCGTGATCAGTATAAGCGTTTATGTTATGAAGAAGGCCTACTGTAAAGCTTGAGCTGCTTCCCATACCTGTGCCACCCGGAATATCGGCAATAGAGCTAACCTCGATACCCTTGACATCAAAATCTTTGAGTACGGTGCGAAGTATGGGGTGTTGCAGTTCGTCGACATTGTTCACCGTTTCCGTTTGAGAATACTTACAGCGAATTTTATCTCTTTCGAAAAATTCGTGCGTGCTGATGTACATGTACTTATCGATTGTTGTACTCAGTACGGCGCCTTTTTTCTTGCTAAAGAAACTCTCTAAATCGCTTCCTCCTCCGACAAAAGAAATCCTAAAAGGGGTCTTGGTGATAATCATGCTGCTAAAGTAGTGGATTGTTGAAAACCTAAAGTTTTCCAAGGATAAAATATTGATTGATGAACTGCGTAGATTTAAAAAGGAACAAATAAAAACACTGTGAAATGCAAAACACAAAATTAGCTTTTGAGCAAAGAGAGGTTGTTTTAAGCCGACAACCTCTTGGAACGTATGCAACGGTTGATGTTCATCAAAACCAATGGCCATACCTATTTCCAAACCGGACTATTTCATCGATTCACTCACCTAAACCTATGCTCTATGTATAATTCAAGCGGCCTAATTCGAAGTAAGAACACGTTTCAGATTCAGAAATATGGGAATGCCATAAGATCGCAACTCAGAGACTCAAGCGATCAGTATGTTTCAGAATTAAACGATTGTTGTCGTGCGCTAACATCAGATCTCGTTCAATATGATGATGATCAGATTTTAGAGCAGCAGATACAGCATCTTGAACGATTCACATTCAATATTGCAAAGTTCAGTGCACTCTTGCCTTTACTGCCTAATGAGGTAATTGTCTTTCCTTCAGCGGAAGAAATGAAGCGGTTTACAAATGCTTTTTATTTGGAGCTCATCGATGAATGTGCCCGCAAAAAGAACCATTACAAAAGTTTAGTTGAAACAGAAAAAATCTACACACCATGAATACAGCCATCACACAACCCATTTATCAAGAAGCCATGTCCATTAACCGTACTATTCAAAAGCTTGTACGAGGTTACCACAGCAATGGCACTTTTAATCTTGCGTTTAAAATCAAAGACGATATAATCAGTATTTGCAATGAACTTGACCAAGGCGTTGCAGCAAGATTTGAGCACACTTTTGAGGATTACTATTCGAGAGCCGTACAAAGCTCCAACGAACTATTAGATCACGTACGAATAGCTAATGCAGCTAGAATGTTAAAAGGGGGCTTTCCTGAAGAACTCATTCAACGGATTCGGTTGCTGCAAATGAAGTTGATTCTTGTGCTCGAGCTCTTTAAAAGCGAAGTAGCTTTAGATTATATTACACTCTCAAATTGGGCCAGACAAAAGGTCGCGATGAATTAAGTGAATAAAGAAGAAATCATAGGGCTGAACTGGTGGGCACGCGAGAAAGTACGCGGGTTCATGACAGGACTGCACAAAAGTCCAGATTTTGGTTTCAGCCTTGATTTCGCACAGCATCGTGCCTATGTCCCAGGCGATGCTCCAAAGTTCATTGATTGGACCGTATTGGCGCGTCAAGACAAGTATCTCACGAAACAATTCGAGGCAGAGAGTAATCTGCGCGCCTACTTTTTATTAGACTCCAGCGCTTCCATGCATGGAAGCGCTGGGGCTAAGTGGTCTTGCGCTGTCCGGCAGATTGCCTTATCGGCAGCACTGTTGAGCAAACAGAGAGATGCTCTTGGTCTGCTGGATGTTAGAGCAGGAGAGGAGGTCTTGTTCGAGGCCAAGAATACCGAGGATGCTATGGAGCAGTTACTCTTGCACCTCGCCAATCGCTGCGAATTGTCCGTTGGAAATGGTTCGATGGTCGCTGCCACAGAACGGCTCTTGTCTCAGATTCCTCCGAGAAGTGAGGTAATCGTATTGACAGATGTATACCACGAGGATTTACAAGCATTTACCACGCGGCTCGGCGCCTTAGTAGATGCTGGTCATTTCGTGAAACTTGTATTATTGGTTTCCCGCGAGGAAGAGCTGGATGCCCAATTCTACGCTGGTTCTTTCGTAGCGGATGCTGAAACAGGCACGAAGACCATGCTGTCGCTCAAAGATGCAGAGGGGCTAAACGCCTTTGTTGAAGGGCAGATTCAAATTGTTAAAGAGCAATCGGCCTTGTATGGAATGAGGTATACTGTTCTTGAAGTTGAGGATAATCCGCTTCACAGCTTTAGGAAGATTATTTCCTGAGAATCACGTAAAAAAAAGCCCGACCAATGGCCGGGCTCTTAGAATAATTATCGATGCTATTTCTTAGTACTGCTATTGGCAGCGGCATCGTCTACTTTCTTTTGTTGGGCTGGGGTAAGACCTGTGGCTTCTTTAGCCTTTTGTCCTTCCTTAGCCTTTCTACGCGCATCTTTATCGGCCTTGAACCTATCATCAAATACCGTTAAACTCACACCAGCGCTAAGATTAACTCCCGTAGTGGCTGCACCGATCTGTGGATTACTGCCGTCTTGAATCAAAGAATTCGCAACGGTAGCAATATCACCAACCGTATTAGAACCTGCGTAAATATGTAGGATTGGAGTTATTCTAAACTGAATCGCAGCATTGATGATATCTGCATTCGTCTCGTCCAAAGCTAGGTAGTAGCCTCCTTTTAGTTGAAGGTTACGTCCAAGCCAGATCATGGTATTCAAACCGAAGTACTCGAAATCTCTAAACGAATTTGATCTCGCGGTGTAATGAGCACCAATGTAGCTGTACTTGTTTAAGTAGAAGTTAGCCGCAGCATTAGTGTTTTGTGCAATCTGAAGAGTTTGTTGATAGTTTCCGTTGCCTAGAGTAGTACCAATGGATGCACTAAGGTCTTCCGTATACTGACTTACCGCTTCTCCTACCTTAACGGATAAAGAATCGCCGGCTTGAGAGGTGTATTCAAAACCGTCGATAGTACTTGAGCCTGACCAAGTTTTAGAAGTTCTACTCGCGAAATTCAAAGTCTCAGCCCCTAATCCGTTCATGCTGAAAGCTAGCTCCACTCTTTGAACAGGCTTGTAGGTTAAACCAAAGCCAATTGATGATGTCATGCTTCCCATTCCGATGTTTTCACTTACGGCATTTATCAGAGCATCAGGCGTGACTGCTGAACCAACATTTTGAAGGCTATCAATATTGTTAAAATCTAAGCCTCCAGCGATATCAACATCATAGTTAATCGCAAAGGAATTTGGTGCTCCAGCACTGCCTGAAGTACTAATATTGAAGTTGGTAGCATTAACATTGAAGCCCGTCACGTAGTTGTGCATTGTGTAGGTCGCACCTACACGTAGCTTATTATCCATGAGCGCACGCTGGTAACCGAAATAGGTGTTTTGGTTGATTTGGAAATTAACGCCTAAATCAGAAAAATCACCGCTGTAGTTAGGATCGAAGGTGCCTGAAGCATCCGCCATACCGTGTTTTACAAAATGGATAAGGTCATTGTCGATAGCCGCATTCAACGTAACATCGAGTCCTGTTCCAGCAAAGAGGTAATTATCTCCCAGCTTTATTCCAAGATGTGGTAGGACGACATTGGTTTCGAACATAAAGTCTGTTGAGGATAAACCTGTGCTTAGCATGTTGCCTAGCAAATCATTTGTGCCAAGCAGTTGTCCTGCGGTTGCATTTAATCCCGCGTTGGCTTGGAATCCAGCATAACGCAACTGAAAACTAGTCATAGGATCTGCTCCTGGGTTCTGAACAATATTATCAGGGTTTCCTGAAAGGCCAAAAGTGGTCAGATTCTGAGCCATTACACTTGTAGTAATGACAATTGATAAGAGTGTGATTAACTTTTTCATTGTTGTCATTTTAGAGTGTTAGACTTACTTCAAGTTGTACTCCTAAAGAAATACCGATGGTAGCATCTGTTCTCAGTTTCACTGGGTCCGAACCTCCGTTGTAGGTATCCATAGTCGCTTCAGCAATTACTGATTTGGCGCCTAAAACAGCTTCAAGTGCTGCACCATTTAGGTCTATGGTAATATCAGAAGTACTCGGTGCTGTTACAATACCATTGGCATTAGGAACACCGCTGATGAGTAGATCCACAGTTTCCATGTGAACTTCGTTCCAGTTTGCATCGTAAAACTTGAGAGCTACAGAAGTTTCTAGCGGTAGGGTAGTAGTATTGCTCATGAATAGTTGAATACTCTGTACCTCCATGTTCTCCGGAACAGCCGCTCCAAGGTTTAGGTCTGTAGCTAGTGTATCACCGAAAGCCAAGCCGGTAGCAGTGATTGTGAACGGCAACTCCATTAATAAGTCGCCCGCAATCGCACTCGTGCTCGTTACAAAGTTTTCTGTTCCAAAGGTGGCCGTATCGTGGTTCACATTGACTGCACCACCGTATACAATACTGTCTTTAGGAAGTGTAAAGACATCTGTGATCTGGCTATTTGTATTGTCAAAAGTTAATGTGCCAGTTTCAGTATCACCCAAAATAGTTGGATAAGGCAAGACAAAATCAGGGCCATTCAACGAGGAGGCCGTTCCATTTGCATACGAATCGAAATCTAAAGCCAATTCAATAGGAAGACCAATAGAATTAGTAATGTCCATTGAGATGGAAGGTTCTGAGAAGGTAATCGTCCCGTCAAAGTTCTCAAGGAAATCGACTGAAAGTGGTACAGACCCATTATCAATGGTGATTGTTTGTGTACCGAAGAATCCTTTGATGTGCCCAAACTGAAGATTGGTCATTTCAAAAGTCATATCCAAGGCATCTGAACTATCAATGGATACTTGATTTCCTGAACCAACAAGCGTTGCACTTACCGAAATAGGGAGTTTGCTGTGGTCTTGTGAAGGATCAGTAGTCAAATCTAAAATCGTGTTATCAAGACTGATGGCACCCATTACGGTTTGGCCAGCAGGAATTGTAATCGTGGTATCTACTTCAACACCATTCTTATCAGATCCGGGGAATCCAATGCCTAATTCTAAATCTTCTGCTAGAGTTGAAGTGAATTCGTAATCAAAACTTGCCGTGTTGAACATGAGTTCTCTTAACTCTTCACTACCACCTGTACTTAGATCGACATATTGCGTGTCGTTAGAGATATCTTGTGTAGTCAAGGCTGTAACTGCGCTGTAAACAGCAAGGTCAGCAGTACTTACATCTAAAGTCAAGGCATCTGCGGTATCAATAGCCACTGAGGTGAGTCCGGTACCCGGAGAGCTCAATGAGGTAATTTTGAATCCGATATTGTTTGGAAGCGATTTTCCAACAAGACTCTCCGTATCAGAGGCTGTACCGCCATTGGCAGCAGCATTAGACAGGGCGAATGAAAGGATGGTATTGCTTGTTGTGTTGTCTACAAGGTCGACTCCCATACTTACAACAGTAGGCCAGTCGTTAGTCAACGTCAGTGTCATAGAACCGTCTGAGAACGATGCACTTGTGAAAGTTCCAAATCCACCGCCACCGTAGGTGCCAATATTACTCTCATTCATTGTTGGGAATGGAGCATTGCTACCGTGCGCTGAATTTATTGTTGTTAAACCTGCATCCGTGGCAACTGTCCCCAATGAAATGTCAGTATTCATGGTAACGTTGTTCACTCCGATGGTTCCCATAGAGATGGAACTAGTGGCAGGGCTTTGGGCAGGTAAAGAAATTAAATCATCAACGCTCAACGAGAAAACAGAGTCTTGTGCAACCACAAGCTTGTAGTCCATGTTGTCGTCAAAAATTAGGGAATCGTCCGGTACAAGCAGGTGGTCTAGCGTGAGGTTGATATCACCTATCGGAAGCGCAATTACTGGCTCTGCGATAATATCAACATTATCTACACCTACAGTGTCCGTCTGACAACTTGCGAGATATAGCGAAGCTGC
>WTIZ01000045.1:47750-60992 GCA_011525035.1 Cryomorphaceae bacterium
AATTCAACTGTACTTATGGTGTCAATATCTTTTGCCAACTCACTTCCCTTGGCATGCCAAAAATCCTGTTGCTGTTTAATCTTTGAGATGACTAGCATCCATACGGCGATAATTGCCAATGTAATCGCACCAAATTTTGGAGATAAGTAAAGGCCAAGAAGCGTAAATAAAAGACCGGGAATGAATTGGCTCCAACCTACGAGTAAGAAATTAATTGCCTGTACACTTTTACCGAAATTGACTTTTTGAATTTGACGCTCCTCCTCGGGTGTTTCTTTTCTGAATTCGGTGAGTAGTGCAATACGCTCACTAGCGTTTGAATATTGAGCCCAGCGACCTATGAAAAAACGAAGTGATAAAAGGGCTCCTAAACCTATGGTATAGCTCACCAAATTGCTTTCAAAAGCGCCAAGCGAAATCATTTCATGTCCGAGAAAGACTGCGCGAAGTAATGGGAGAGAGGCGAGAATAGGAAGGGTTTCTAGAATGCCTGAAATTGCCACCAAAGCCAAAAGGTTTTCTAATCGCATGCCGGAGCTGTGGTTGCGGTAGAACTTAAGGGCTAGTTTGATGGAATTTGACTTTCTCATTCTAGTGCCGAATTTTTAACTATTTCGAGACCGTACCCAGCTACACCCACACGTTTGATAGGGTTATTCGTAACCAAATCAATGTTCTTTATTCCAAGTTGATGAATGATCTGGGCACCAATTCCAAAATCACGTGCATCCTTCATGGAGCCAGTAGCACTTAATTTGCCATCTTCCTTGAATTGACGAATACGCTGCAAGATTCGGTTTGCACTGCGCTCTTGATTCATGTAGATAATTGCACCTGCACCTCTTTTCGAGATAGTGGCCAAGGCGCGTTGGAAATTAGTCGCCTCATTCGACGTCAAAGAGTGAAAAACATCATTCGCAATGCCCGCACTTTGAATACGTACGGGAACGACATCTTCCTTTTTCCATTCACCCATGGTCAATGCGATATGGACCTGCTCATTCGTCTTTTGCTCGAATGCATGCAGCGTGAAGTGGCCATAAGGCGTATCTACTTCTGTTTTCTCTGCCAATTCAATCAAGCTTTCCTTTTCCATTCTAAAAGCGACCAAATCTTCAATACTGATCACTTTAAGCTCGTGCTTTTTAGCGATTTCCCGAAGTTGGGGTAGACGTGCCATGGTGCCGTCTTCATTCATGATTTCTACGATGACACCGGCGGGAGCTTTCCCGGCAAGTCGAGCTAAATCGACAGCCGCCTCCGTATGTCCTACGCGGCGTAAAACACCACCAGGCTTAGCAATAAGGGGGAATATGTGACCAGGACGAGCCAATTGTTCTGGTTTAATCGTAGGATCAACAAGCGACTTAACCGTCATGTAGCGGTCGTACGCAGAAATTCCTGTAGTACAGCCTTCACCGATACGGTCAATACTTACGGTAAATGCCGTTTTGTTCGGATCTGTATTGTTCTGAACCATAGGTGGCAAATCCAATTCTTCAGCGCGCTGCGGTAAAATTGGTGTACAAATCAACCCACGACCTTCAGTGGCCATAAAGTTGATCATCTCGGGCGTAACACATTCGGCTGCTGCCACAAAATCACCTTCGTTTTCACGGTCTTCATCATCTACGACGATAACTACTTTTCCGTTGGCAATATCTTCTAAGGCTTCCTCTATGGTATTCAAACTCATTCTTGAATTCTTTTTGTGGGCTCCCAAACACTTGAGCTTACTCCTTTTAAATAACGAAAGTGACCAATAAGCATGGCCGCATTCATGGCACAAAAGTAAGCGATAGGGCCATGTATCTTGAATTTAACCAACAGAAACTGAACGGGTAGAAGTGCTAGTAGAACTAGTCCGTATATCTTGGTGATTGGATTCAATATCAAGGCAAGGAGTAAAACGATTATGATATGTGGAGTAAACCAGCGAAGTACTTTGTGTAAAAGGAAGGCATAACCCAAAGGCCAGGACTTTTTCAGAAGCACACTTCTAAACCTTTTTAGATTTTGAAAGTTGCCCAATGATATTCTGATTTTTCTCTTGAACTCCTCGTCAAGTGACGTGCTGACCTCCTCGTAACCTATAGCTTTTGGATTAAAAGCGATGTTGTAGTCATCGACCAAAAGCTGCATGGTTTGAAAGAAGTCTTCCATGAAGGTAGCCTTAGGAATAGGCTTCCACATGTTCTTGCGAATGGCATATAGGCCACCTTCCATTCCCAAGCAAAATCCGAAGCACTGGCTTTCGCTTTGTCGAATGGCATTTTCCAGGTTCAAATAAGCCCCTTCTGTCTTGGCTGTATTGTTTGATGCCTTACCGCTGTAGGTCAGCGCACCTGCTACTGCGGCAACCTTTTCGCTATGGAAAGATGCGACAAGCTGCACAATCGTATCTTCTTTAAAGATGATATTGGCATCGGTCGCAATGAGGATACTACCTGTTGCTTTTTCCGCCAAGATGTTCATGATTCCCGATTTTCCCGTGCGCTCTGTCGTTCGGTAAAGGTGCAAGCTTGGGTATTTCGATTGAAGGGAGGTGATGATCTCGTCGGTACCATCGTTACTTTGATCACTGCCTATAAACACCGAGATCTTCGTAGTATCATAGTCCGTGGTGTAGATGCTGTGGATCTTTTCCTCAATAACCTCTTTTTCGTTGTACGCGGCAAAAATGATAGAGACTTCCGGCTGGAATGCAAGATCTTGAGGACCTAATTTTGATCTGCGAAGTCGCAGCAATCGCACGGCAGGATAGAGGCCATAGGTTAACCCAATAAGGGCTACACTTATCAATGCTATGTATGCTCCTAGTTGGGCCATGCGGAGAGAATTGCTTCAATGGAATTTGCGCTGCTAAATCTACGACTTATATCCTCGTGCAACGCCTTCGCGACATCGTTGGCTTTTTGGGTGTCGGTACATAATTTCACCACCTGTTTGGCGAAAGATTCTGCATCATCAGCCAACGGTAGAATAGTATCAGAACCGCTGTATACCCCCTCAGCTCCTATGCTCGTTGATACTGTTGGAATACCGTGGCAACCGTTTTCTAGTAACTTGATTCGTACGCCAGAACCGCTGAGCAGCGGGATTACGCTAACCCCGTAGTTTTTAGTGAATTCTTCAGCACTAGCAACTCTTCCGTGAACAGTCACCCCGGGTAGATGTGCATTCATTAAGTGTGAGGGCGTTTTATTGCCTGCCAAATGAAATTCAATACTTGGATCTGCAGCATGTATTAAGGGCCAAACACGCGTTAAGAACCACTCGACAGATTCTAGATTAGGCAACCAGTCTAAGGCACCCAAGAAGAAGCACTTCTTTGCCTTGATGTCTCCAGACATAGGTTTAGAATGCACAGATACCGGCACAAAGAACGTTTTCTCGTTTAGGTTTAAAAACCAATTCGAATCTACCGGACTAATGCTCCAAACAGCATCTACCTCTTTTATGAGTATTTCTTCGAATTTCTTCAGTCGTTGCGCTTGAAGATTCAAGTACCATTTTTTTAATGCAAAGGATTCGTTTTTGGTAGTGCGCTCCCAAATAAGGTGTTCCAGATTGTGTGCACGTAATACAACTCTTTTACCAACGCGCTGTGCATCCGAAAGGTAGTCGCCCATAAAAGCGCCTTCTAAGATTACGGTATCAAAAGAGTCGCCCTCGAAGCTATTGAGCCATTGTTCAACTTCGGGCAAATGGAATCGTACAGTATGAAATGGACGTTTTGAAAAAAGTAGGTTGCTCATCCCGTTAAAGACCGTAGGAGAAGTATTTGCCTCGAATGTCTTCAACGCTATTTTCTCCAAGACGTTCTTAGGAAAATCTTCAATTTTTTTTCGGTGCTTGACGGTATTGATAGCGCCATAAGTGATGGAGCAGTCACCCATTTCAATTAAGTTCTCTAGTAAGCGAGCCATGGCGATTGAACTCCCGTCTTTGGCAGGATAGGGCACCTTGTTTGAAAGTATGAGGACTTTACGCATTGGCTTTGCCTTTACGCAGTTTCGACGAAATGATGTTGAACCATTCTCCTGAAAGCAATGCCCGATCGGTTGAAGCGCTGTAGGTAAGCCACAATGCTATGGGTGCAAGAATGATAGACGGCAGCCAACTGGCAAGCTCTACATCCATCAGCATTTCTCTGCCCATTTTTTCAAAGGTGGTGTTCAGTATATGGAAAATGAGGAACGCGATGGTACTAATGACCAATGGCAATCCTATACCGCCTTTTCTAATAATACTGCCCAATGGGGCACCGATAAAGAACATGATCAAAACGGCTACTCCAAGTGCATATTTCTTGTAGTACTCAATCCAATGACGCATGTACATCTCTTCGCGCCAGTCCATTTCGCGCTGTTGTTGTCGCAAGTAGTCTAGGTTGCTTCTAGCCAAGCGTATGGCGTTTTGTGATGCTCGAATACGCATACCGCTCAGTAGATTTTTCATAAGGTTCGGCTTGAGCACTTCAGGCTGTCCAGTACTCACGTCAACGTAATCGAATTTGTATTTACCATTCAGGTTTTTTTCAAAGTGCGCTTGTCGATTCTTCATCTGTTCTTCAAGCGTATCCGTCTTGGCCAACAGCTGCGAGGTGTTGAGCATCATAAAGTCGCGCCTTCTCGTCTTATAGAGGTCGTCGTTTGAAAATCCGTCGAGAGGAAAGCGTATGTAGGCAGTGTCGAATGCGCTTCGTGCCCACGGCATTTTGCGACGCTCTGCTCTGTCCTTTTTGACGATGTCCTCATAGGTAGACCCTTCGTGAAGCTCTATTTCTAGGTACCTGCTGCCACCAACGGTTCGCATGATGCCTGAAGCGGCTGTAAGTACTTTATGATTTCCCTTTTTATTTTCCTTGTGATCGTAGATGTAGATATCCCGGAGTAATTGCTCTTCGTCACCTTCTTTTTCGCCTATTTTGATGCTATATCCTTCAAATCCATTGTAGAAGATACCTGGCGTGATATGAAATGCAGGTTTACTCTTTGAAATGTTGACCAATAAACTTTGGCCTTTCAAATTGGCCACAGGAATGACATTATTGTAAAAGAAAAAGGCACCTACGGCGATTAGAATATTCAATACTATCAAGGAACGGATACCGCGAAATAAAGAGATGCCTGAGCTCTTCATAGCCGCCATCTCGTAATGCTCGCCAAAATTCCCAAAGGTCAGAAGGGAGGCGAATAGAACACTTACTGGAAGGGCAAAAGGAACTACACTCGCTGCCCAGTAGAACATAAGTTCAAGGATAGTATACCATTCTATCCCTTTGCCGGCAAGATCGTCAATGTACTTCCAGACCATCTGCATCAAAAAGAAAAAAACCATGATCCCTACAGTAGGAATCAATGGTTTTATAAAGCTTCTTAAGACGTATAGGTCTAGTTTATTCATCTCTAAAGTCGGTAATACCCTGAGAATTCTGCACTATTGATATCAAACATGGATGCATCTAGCGCGGTGTTCACCTGGTAAGTATCTACCGTAAATATGTTATTGGAACCGTTGTTACCGAACTGTGTGTAGTTGTCGAGCAACATGGTATTCATATTTACGCCGATTAAAATTTCCTTTACTTCCTCGCTAGTAACGGGTTTCAGTCGGATGTATTGTATGGTTTTGCCTTTTTCCGTGGCTCTTCCTGCCATTTTATAGCTGTAACCGTTCTGATAATTTTTGAGAATGTCGGCCGGCGCTAGGCTTGTTTCTTCATCCGTAGCAGCAACTTCGATTTCTTCATCTTCTGGATAGATGAGATACGCTTTAGAACCGTCTGACAAAAACTCAAAGGCATCTGTCTTTACACGAACCTTTTGGCCGATTGCGAAAAGCTCGCCGTTGGAACTGCGCTTTTTCATACCTCCGTTACTCGGCACTTCGATAGTATTGGTAAAAGTGATGTGTTGTGTCTCTAGAGCGAGCGTGCTTTCATACACTTGGTTCAACAACTTTTTAGCCTCTTCGTGACTTTGTCCAAAAGTCAAAAATGGAAGTAGTAGTAGGGCGATAATTCTCATGTGGCGCAATTTACGCATCTCCTTTCAATTTCTGTTCCAATGCGAACTCATCAGGAACTAAAACTTGTCTAGCCTTAGATCCTTCAAAAGGACCCAAGATACCAGCGGCTTCCAATTGGTCCACAATACGACCTGCTCTATTGTAGCCTAACTTGAGTTTGCGTTGTATCATAGAAGTGGACCCTTGCTGGGTTGCGACCACCAAACGCGCGGCATCTTCAAAGAGCACATCTCGGTCTGACGGATCAATATCACCAACACCGCCGCCTTCTTCACCGACGTATTCAGGAAGTTGATAAGCCGTAGGGTAGGCCTGCTGATTTCCAATAAAGTCACAGATTTCTTCGACTTCCGGGGTGTCGACAAAGGCACATTGGAGACGAATTAAATCGGACCCTTGAGAGAAAAGCATGTCTCCTTTACCAATGAGCTGATCCGCACCTCCTGCATCCAAAATGGTCCTAGAATCAATCTTCGAGGTAACACGGAAGGCAGCACGGGCTGGGAAGTTCGCTTTGATGATACCCGTAATCACATTCACCGAAGGGCGCTGTGTAGCAACAATCAAGTGAATACCAATGGCACGTGCAAGCTGCGCAAGACGGGCAATAGGCATCTCAACCTCCTTGCCGGCAGTCATAATAAGATCGGCAAATTCATCAATGACCAGAACGATGTAAGGCAGGAAACGGTGTCCCTCCTCAGGATTCAATCGGCGCGAAATGAACTTCGCATTGTATTCTTTGATGTTACGAACCATGGCAGATTTCAATAGCTCGTAACGATTGTCCATTTCAATACACAGGCTGTTCAAGGTATTGACCACCTTGGTGGTGTCTGTAATGATGGCTTCGTCGGAATCTGGTAGTACAGCGAGGTAATGACGTTCAATCTTGTTATACAATGTCAATTCCACCTTCTTCGGATCCACCAACACAAACTTGAGTTGCGACGGGTGTTTCTTGTACAATAGTGACGTTAGTATGGCATTCAGACCAACCGACTTACCTTGACCTGTAGCACCAGCCATCAATAAGTGCGGCATCTTGGCGAGATCAAACACAAAATTTTCATTGGTGATGGTGCGTCCCATAGCCACTGGCAATTCCATATCGGCTTGTTGAAAGCGCTTGCTTGAAATAACCTGCCTCATGCTCACCATTTGTGGTTTGGCGTTCGGTACCTCGATACCAATGGTTCCTTTACCTGGGATAGGGGCGATGATGCGAATACCCAATGCCGCTAGACTCAAAGCAATATCGTCTTCAAGATTTTTGATTTTGGAAATACGTATACCTGCTGCAGGGACAATTTCATAGAGTGTCACCGTCGGGCCAATAGTCGCTTTAATCTCCTTAATCTCAATATTATAGTTTCTCAGAGTGTCTACAATATTGTTCTTGTTCTTCTCAATTTCCTCCTTGTCGAAGGTGATTTGACCGTCGCCGTATTGTTGAAGTAAATCAATCCCGGGCAGTCTAAATCTGCTTAAATCTAGGGTAGGATCATATTCGCCAAAATCCTTGACCTTCTGATTGATCTCTTTTTTGGTCGCTTCCTCTTCCTTATGCACCTCGACTTTGACATCAAACTCATCTGTTTTTTGAGCAGGATCATTTGAAACGAGAACTTCGCTGGTTTCGGGTTGTGGGGCCAATTCAATATTCAGTTCTTCCTCCGGCTCATCCTCAACCAATTCGGTCTGAATAACAGGCTCGGGAATAGATTCCTCTTGATTAAAAGAAACGGTCTGTACAGATTCTTCGTCTTCGGCCATTACGCTGTCTTCAGCATCTTCTTGCAGCGCGTCAGGGGCGGCAGCTCTTGATGGAAATTTCAATTGGCTCACCTTAAAAGTGGCAATAACATAGAGTGCGGCACAACCAATCAATAACAGGTAAATGCCCACTGCGCCTAACTTCAAGCCTAATACATGGGCAAGGTAATATGCTGTAATTCCTCCCAATACAGTCGGGTGGCTCGAAACAAGTGCAGAAACAAATACACTGATAAGTAGGCCAGTAATGATGACGTGATTTAATAAACCAATTGGCTTAAATCTTCGAAACTCAAAGGCATACCGCAATCCCATGGCAAAGACGTAAAACGCTATCAAGAATCCAGCTATACCAAAACCACGAAGCATTAAAACCCAGCCAATGCTATGACCTAGCGTTCCAAAAAGATTTCGGGCTACAAGATCCTGTAACGCCTGATTGTTTGCGGTATTCAAGCTATAGTCTGCGGACCAATTCCAGAGAAAACTCAGCTGTGAGAAGAACAGAAAGGCGCCAATAAAAACAAGCATTACCCCTAAGAAGATTTTCGTTGTAGGGTCGTCAGATACTTCCTTTACTCCAAGACTTGCCTGCTTGATTGCTCCAACAATTTTAGGAGGATTATTCTTTTTAGACGCGGTTTTTCTCTTGGCCATAGTTTCAATTGTAGTACTATCAAAAATAATTGGTTAGGCGTTAGTAAAAGCGCCTTGTTTCATAGCGTTATCAACACTTTTCATCTATTTTTGTCGTCCATTAACCCATCACATGCAAATACACCCAAATATTAAATCAGAGTACGGAAGATTACGATCTGTAATGGTTGGAATCGCCCGTAAAATGGGCCCTAAACCAGCCAAAGAAGATTGTTACGACGCCAGAAGTAGAGAAAGCGTAGAATTAGGAACGTATCCAGAAGTAGAAGATTGCATGGTACAAATGAATTCCTTGGTGGAAAAGCTGGAATCACTCGGGGTGGAAGTGCTTCGTCCAGATGTACTCGATGCGACCAATCAGGTATTCACACGGGATATTGGTTTTGTCATCGACGACCAATTCATTTTGCCAAATGTCATTGAAGACCGAGCGAGCGAGGCAAATGCAATGGATACGCTTTTGGACAGAATACCTTCTTCAAACATCATTATGATGCCTAGCGGTTGCTATGCAGAAGGCGGTGATGTCATTGTGCATGAGCCCTTCGTTTTTGTGGGTGTAAGCAATGATGAAACATTCGACGCGTTCATCACAGCACGAACAAATACTGCAGGATTAGACTATCTTCAAGATGAATTCCCGGCCTACGATTTTAAAGGGTTTGAACTTCTGAAGAGCGATGTCGATCCTCGCAAGGGCTCACTGCATTTAGATTGCGCCTTCCAGCCTTTGGGTGATGCACTATTGCTAGCACCTCATCTTTTCAAGAATGCGGCGGACGTAGTTTGGATTGAATCCCATTTCGGCACTGATAATATTTTCTACTGCACCGAAGATGAAGCCTACGACCTTCATACAAACGTGTTTAGCATTGGTCCGAAGGAAGTGTTGATTAGTGCTTCAGCGGTTAGATTGAAGAATTGGCTAGAAGAAAGAGGCTACACGGTACATGCAATCACTTACGATGAAGTTGTGAAGATGGGCGGATTGTTGCGTTGTAGTACCATGCCATTAGAACGCGAGGAATAATGACGAAGAACGCTACAAATACCATTCTCATGGTTCGTCCTATTCGCTTCGGGATGAACGCTCAAACTGCGGTTGATAATTTCTACCAGCAGCAGGATGCTGCTACAGATGCAGCGCTTGACAATGCAAAGGCACAAGCCGAATTTGACGCTTTTGTTTCTAAGCTTCGCGCTGCAGGCGTTGAAGTATTGATCGTTCAAGACGACATGGAGCCTCATACTCCGGACAGCATCTTCCCGAACAATTGGATCAGTATGCACGAAGACGGCTGTGTGGTGCTTTATCCAATGAAGGCTGAGAACAGGAGATTGGAGCGACGCTCTGATATTGAAGAAATTCTCACTCAAGCCGGTTTTATAATCGGAGAGGTCTTAGATATTTCCGATGCAGAAGAGCAAAGCACCTTCTTGGAAGGAACGGGTTGTATCATTTTTGACCACGACCAAAAAATCGCCTATATGGCACGAAGTCAGCGTGCTGACGAGCATTTGTTTGAAGAAATTTGTGGTCGATTTGAGTACCAGCCCGTAGTATTTAGCGCCTTCCAAGACACTCCAGAAGGCCGTCAGCCTATCTACCATACCAATGTGCTCATGTGTATGACAGATAAATACGCGGTTCTTTGTCTAGATGCCATAGATGACCTGGCAGAACGCGCGATGGTCACCGATACGATCAGGAAGAGTGGAAAAGAAGTGATCGAGATCTCAGAATCTCAGAAACACCAGTTTGGAGGAAATATGCTTTTGGTAAAGGGAGACGGAGATGCCTTACATTTGGTAATGAGCACAAGTGCATTCAATTGTCTCACTAATGCACAGAAAGCACAAATAGAGGGGTACCATAAAATCCTTCACTCAGACCTTACAACCATAGAAACTCTTGGCGGGGGAAGTGCAAGATGCATGCTCGCTGAAATATATTTGCCAAAACAACCGTAGCTCATGAGCTTAGAACAAAACATAGGGTCAGTAATTCACGAACTATACGGGGTAGAAGCCTCAGTGGAATTACAAGAAACCAGAAAGGAATTTGAAGGCGACCTCACATTGGTCGTTTTTCCGTTTGTAAGAGCCGCTAAAAAAGCACCAGAAATGGTCGCCAATGAGATTGGAGAAAAGCTCTTAGAATCAGGCGCTGTTACTGCATTTAATGTGGTAAAAGGATTCTTGAATCTAAGTTTAGATAGAGGAAGTTATATCTCTGACTTTGAGTCATTTGTAGACTCCGAAAGATTAGGGCTTCCGGCACCTGCGAGCAAGGGCAAATATATCGTTGAGTACAGCTCTCCTAACACCAACAAACCGTTGCATTTGGGTCACATCCGAAATAACCTCTTGGGGTATTCTGTAAGCCAGATTTTGAAAGCAAACGGTGTGGACGTTGTGAAGGTTCAGATCATAAATGATAGAGGAATTCACATCTGTAAGTCGATGCTGGCTTGGCAAGAGTACGGCAATGGAGAGACTCCGCAGAGTAGTGGACTCAAAGGTGATCATCTCGTGGGCAAATACTACGTGAAGTTCGATCAGGTGTATAAGGCGGAAATCAAGGAATTGGTCGCTGGAGGAATGTCTGAAGAATTGGCCAAGAAGCAAGCACCTTCGCTTCTAAAGGCGCAAGAAATGCTGCTCAAATGGGAGCAAGGCGACCAGGAAGTGGTAGACCTATGGAAAACGATGAATGGTTGGGTGTACGACGGTTTCAATACTACCTACACGAAACTCGGGGTCGATTTTGAT
Source organism: Cryomorphaceae bacterium (assembly GCA_011525035.1). Lineage (GTDB taxonomy): Bacteria > Bacteroidota > Bacteroidia > Flavobacteriales > Schleiferiaceae > UBA10364. Next base: position 58,989 of record WTIZ01000045.1, read on the forward strand.
AAGAATTACTACGAAAGCAATACCTACGTTCTCGGCAAGGATGATGTAATGAAGGGCCTTGAAAAAGGGGTGTTTTATCAGAAAGAAGATGGCTCGGTGTGGATTGACCTCGAAGACGAAGGTTTGGACCACAAGCTTGTTCTTCGAAGCGACGGTACTTCGGTGTACATGACGCAAGACATCGGAACCGCTATTCAACGATTTGTAGACTTCGATGCCGAGGGCATGACCTACGTTGTGGGTAATGAGCAAGATTACCACTTCAAGGTATTGTTCATCATCTTAAAGCGTTTGGGCTACAGCTGGGCAGATAAATTGCATCACTTGAGCTATGGGATGGTTGATTTACCAACGGGTAAAATGAAATCTCGTGAGGGAACCGTAGTCGATGCAGACGATCTTATAGACAGTATGGTGGCGGATGCCGCTTCCATTTCTATGGAGCTGGGCAAACTAGATGGTCTTAGTGAGGATGAGCAGATGCAGTTGTTTACTACGCTAGGATTGGGCGCTTTGAAATACTTTATCCTCAAGGTTGATCCGAAGAAGCGCATGCTGTTTAATCCGGCCGATAGTATTGATTTCAACGGACATACAGGTCCTTTCATACAGTACACCTATGCTCGTATTCAGAGCTTACAGCGCAAAGCAGAAGGTGCATACAACGAAGCTTGGTCTGACATTACTCCGAATGAAGATGAAGTGACCTTGATCAAGGCTATCCTCGATTTCCCAGATATGGTGAACAAGGCAGCAGCGAATTTGAGTCCTGCAGTCCTAGCGAATTACACGTACGAGTTGGTGAAGAAGTACAATGGCTTCTATCAAAACAACAGCATCCTGCGTGCAGAGAATGATAAAACCATCACCTTCCGTTTGGCGTTAAGTAAGGCAGTAGGAGAGGTAGTTAAAGAATCCATGAATTGCTTGGGTATCCAAGTACCGAATAGAATGTAATATGAGTAGTGAAGTAAGAGGCCTTGAGCCACAATCCGTTTGGAACCATTTTGCAGATTTGAACGCCGTACCGCGTCCTTCCAAAAAGGAAGAGCGTGTTATTCAGTTCATGGTCGATTTCGGGAATTCCTTGGGCTTACCTACTGAAGTAGATCATATCGGTAATGTGTTCATTCGCAAACCAGCTACTTCAGGTATGGAGGACCGAACCCCTGTGGTACTCCAGGCACACCTGGATATGGTGCACCAAAAAAACAACGACACAGACTTTGACTTCGATACTCAAGGCATTGACATGTATGTTGATGGTGACTGGGTTAAAGCACGCGGAACAACCTTAGGTGCAGATAACGGTATGGGCGTAGCCTATATCATGGCTGTATTGAGTTCTACAGATATTCCACATCCTGCCATTGACGCCTTGTTTACCATTGACGAGGAGACTGGTATGACTGGTGCTCTTGAGCTTAAAGGCGGTATGCTTAATGGGAAGATTCTCTTGAACATTGATACTGAGGACGACGATGAATTAACCATCGGTTGTGCGGGAGGTATCGACATCAATGCGACCCGCAAGGTGGCCATGGAGCCTTCTCCTGAAGATGCTACTGCCTTCGAACTTGTGGTTCGTGGTTTGAGTGGTGGACACAGCGGTATGGATATCCACAAGGGTCTGGGGAATGCCAATAAGTTGATGAATAGAGTGCTTGACCGACTTGGAGAGACTGTTCGTCTAGCTGCTTTAGACGGAGGTGGTCTTCGCAACGCAATACCTCGTGAGAGCGTAGCGGTTGTAGTGGTTCCAAATGCCGAAATAGATGCTTTTGAGAACATCTTAGGCGAGGTTGGTGCTGAGCTCATTGCCGAACATGGTACGACGGATCCGAATCTGGAATTGGCTTGGGAAGAAATAGATGACCCGCTAGAGGTTGTAAGTGAAGAGTTTCAAAGTGCTTTAGTCACTGCGTTGTACGCCAATCCTAATGGTATTTACCGTATGTCGCCGGACATTGAAGGACTGGTTCAAACTTCGAATAACACAGCGCG
>WTIZ01000011.1 GCA_011525035.1 Cryomorphaceae bacterium
ACGACTACCCTCTTTGACTTCACTCCATCCTCTTCTCTAACAAGTTGGTATGTGGTAAACGACGGCGTCATGGGCGGCCTAAGTGAAGGTGCACTTGAATTAACTTCAGAAGGTCACGGGTCTTTCACGGGCCAAGTACGACTAGAAAACTACGGTGGATTTACCTCCATCCGATGCGCTACAGGCAAGATTGAAACGCCAGAGGGCGCCATCGTTCGAATGCGCGTAAAGGGCGACGGAAAAAATTATCAGTTCAGAGTGAAACATAAAGCTCGTGATTACCAGAGCTACATCACCACCTTCTCAACTTCAGGAGAATGGGAAACGATAGAGATCCCCTTGAGTAAACTGTATCCGTCTTTTCGAGGCCGTGTGCTTGATATGCCCAACTTCAATCACAGCAGCCTCACTGAGTTCACTTATTTGATAGCCAACAAAAAAGCCGAGACTTTCGAGTTGTTAATCGATTCTGTGGAATTGGTCCAATAGTTATTCCTGTACGTCACAGTCCTCCGGCCAGGTTGGATCGCCAAAAATTTCAGTCATAAACCTTGGAGCTTTACTTCCATCTACAACACCAGCCGCTCCACGGAACATTCCGCTAGAGTTGAAAGTCCAAGTCGCATTGCCCTTGGCATCGAGAGCGATCAAACCGCCATTTCCTGCATCTGAGTTGAGCACACCAAAAATGACTTCACGCGTACTCTGCTCTAAAGTCAATCCTTGGTATTGCATGCGTGCATTGACTTGGAACGCGACGTTGTTTCGGATGTAGTATTCCCCATGACCGGTACAGCTTACTGCCGCACCATTATTATCTGCATAGGTTCCCGCACCTATGATAGGTACGTCGCCCACACGGCCGTATTTCTTACCCATCATGCCGCCCGTAGAAGTACCGGCGTACAAGTTGCCTTGATAATCCAAAACCACCACCCCAACGGTGCCGTTCTTTTTCATCTGTTTCCAGCGCTCGTACTGCTGTTTGCGCTTCGGTGTTAAAAAGTATTCGTTATCCACAAACTCGTGATCCTGAGTCTTGGCAAACTCCTCTGCCCCTTCCCCAATAAGTAAGACATGTGAGGTTTCCTCCATGACCGCCCGCGCTAACTTCGCAGGGTTCTTGATATGCTTCAACCCCGCCACAGCTCCCGCCATTTTGGTAGAACCGTCCATGACAGAGGCATCTAGTTCTACTTCGCCTTGATCATTAAATACAGCACCTTTACCTGCATTGAAATGAGGATCATTCTCGAGCATGGTGAGGCACTCCACGACGACGTCCATTCCATTGGCATCGTGAGTAAGCCTATCATACCCCACCTTCAGCACAGCCTGCAGGGCAGAATCATACTCTGCGATTTGCTCGTCGTTGTAATACTTACGCTCTATTCCGCCGGCTCCCCCGTGAATGAGAATGACCGGCCCATCAAATTTGAACGTTTGATGGTTCTGTGCGGTGAGCAAGGATGGCAATAAGGCGGCGAAAAAAAGAAGGTGTCGCATAAGCGTAAAAGTGCATTTTGAATACTTAGGTTGAATCTAGCAACCGATTTAAAAGTACAAAGAGAATTGGCCCAAGAAAAACTTGATTGCTCCATAAAATGTTAGTAGGATTGTAAGACAACTACACAACTTCACCATGGTCCAAGATTACAACGCCTATACCGCCACCGACAGGCAGGTTTGGAACGCCCTTTATTCGCGCCAGAGAGAAAACCTCAGCGACAAGGCCGATCCGCGATATTTGGCGTGTCTCGACCAACTCCTTCCTGTCATGAGTGCGGATAAAATTCCGAATTACGACGAATTGAATGCTGTTCTATCCGAAGCGACAGGCTGGAGTATTCATGTAGTTCCAGGGTTGATACCGGTAGAAGAGTTTTTCAAACTACTGGCCGAGCGTAAGTTTCCGGCATCTACGTGGTTGCGTAAGCCGGAGGAATTAGACTACCTCGAGGAACCAGATATGTTCCACGATATCTTTGGGCATATTCCCCTGCTCCTTGACCCGCAATACGCACAATTCATGGAAGATTTCGGCAAGCACGGGGTGGCGAATTTGAAAAA
>WTIZ01000054.1:0-25969 GCA_011525035.1 Cryomorphaceae bacterium
CGCACAAGGCGCAGGGTTCATATGATAAAACTATGCTAAAGGTTACTCAACCCCGTGCATCAATTTGTTAATTGGACCTTTCAACAAGGCAAGCAATATTGCGAAAGCAACGAGTACGTAACCAATGGTCGAGAACGTAGCAATGTACTTGTCTAGACCTTCTGCAACGCCTAATGCTTCACCGCCTTCTTCACCACCACTAAGTGCGGCAATGGCACCGGCTAGGTAGTTTGCCATAGCAAAAGAAAGGAACCAACCACCCATCGCTGTACCAGCAATGCTCTTCGGGGCAAGTTTAGTCACCATTGATAAACCGATAGGGCTTACGAACAGCTCACCAGTAGTGTGTAGCATGTACAAGAATACTAGCGTTAATAGCGGCACCTGGTAGGCATCGTTAACGAACATTAGACCTACTAGGGTAACCAAGAAACCAGCTCCAAGCTGAAGGATACCTAAACTGAACTTCATTGGAATAGAAGGGTTCTTGCCCATCTGGCTCAATTTGATCCACATCCATGAGAAGAACGAACCAAAGGTTACAATGAAGAACGGGTTGAAGAACTGCGTCATAGAAGCAGGCATCATCCAACCAAAGATTTCACGGTTAACGTTACGATCAGCAAATAGCGTCAATGACGTACCTGCTTGCTCGAAACAAGCCCAGAACACTACGTTGATGATCATCATAATGACCAATGCAATCATGCGGTCTCTCCATACAGGCCCTTCTTTAATACCCGCAGCGATCAATTGGTACGCTACGTAAAGGAAGATGGCAATGAGCAAGTACTGTAGGATTTCATTTTTTGAAATCAATACGTAGCTCAATGGAATGAGAAGGAGGGATAAAACGGTAATGGTTTTCCAACGCTCCATACCCAACCACTTTTCGCGACCTGCTTCTGTAATGTCGATATTTGGTACGTGATTGTATTTTTCACGTCCACCCCAGAAAATGAATAGGCCTAAAAGCATACCCAATCCTGCTAGACCGAAGCCGTATTCAAATCCGTAGGTTTCACCCACAAATGCCACTACAGTCGTAGCCAAAAGTGCACCGATGTTAATACCGATGTAGAAGATGGTGAAACCAGAATCGCGACGTGGATCACCATCATTGTATAGTTTACCTACGATGGTAGAGATGTTCGCTTTGAAGTAACCGTTACCTACGATCAAACCACCCATACCTATGAGCATTAAGCTTTCGCGTAGACCTGCGTCCAAGCCAAACATATCAGTACCAGCAACCATTAGGAATTCACCAATGGCCATAAGAACGGCACCAAGAATAATAGCATAACGGTAGCCTAAGAAAGAATCGGCCATGCGACCACCCAAAACAGGGGCAGCATAAACCAAAGCGGTGTAGGCACCATAGATTAGTGAAGCCTCAGCATCACCTTTTAGTAGAGATTTTACTAGGAATAGAGTCAAAAGGGTACGCATTCCATAGTAACAGAAACGCTCCCACATTTCAGACATAAATAGCGTCCACAGCGCTGGTGGATGCTTCATACTTTGATCACTCATGTTTCAGTGTGTTTTTGTGTTACGCAAGTATAAGATTTATTTGGTCACGGCCGTCTACAGATTGTCGGCAATGAATTTGGTCATCATCCGGTACAGGTGCATACGTGTATTGCCTCCGTAAATACCGTGGTTTTTATCGGGGTAGGCGAACCATTGGAAGTCCTTATCTGCCTGGATGAGTGCCTCAACCATTCGCATAGAGTTTTGCACATGCACATTATCATCTCCAGTTCCGTGGATCAAGAGATATTTTCCTTCCAAACCGTCAACGTGAGACAAAGGACTGTCTGCATCATATCCATCTCCATTATCAGCAGGGAGTCCCATGTAGCGCTCCGTATAGATGTTATCGTAGAAACGCCAATTGGTCACCGGTGCTACTGCCACGGCCATCTTGAATACTTCAGGGCTCTGGAACAAACAGTTGGAAGCCATGTAGCCGCCGTAACTCCAACCAAAGATGCCTATGCGATCGCCATCGATGTAAGAGCGTTTGGCCAATTCTAAAGCCGCCTCTGTCTGATCACGGGTCTCTAGTTTCCCCATTTGACCGTAGGTACTTTTCTTAAATTCTTCACTACGCCCGTCGGTTCCGTGGTTGTCTACACTAACGACAATCATGTCGTATTCATTCGCAAGCATTTGGAACCACATACCGTTAAATGCGTCATAGCTGTTCTCAACGGTCTGACGGCCAGGGCCACCATAGACAAACATGAACATTGGGTAGGTTTTATTTTCATCAAAGTCCACCGGCTTGATCATCCAAGCGTTGAGGTCGCCGCCGGTTGGCGTGCTAACTGTGAAAAATTCTTTCGGTGAGTAAGTGTATGCTTCCAATGCTGCCTCAGCGCGTTTGTTCTCTTTGAGTGTACGAACGATGCTGCCGTCGTTGTTTCGAAGTGTAACCACCGGCGGTACTCCTTCGGCACTGTAGGTATTTACGAAAAGGCTGAAATCGTTAGTAAAGGTGCCACGGTGCGTTCCTTTTTCGCTGGTGAGTAGTTTCTTGCTACGACCATTGATGCGGATGCTGTAGATGTTACGCTCAGTAGCATTCATCTCCGAGCTCTGGTAATACAAACGCTTGTTTTCATCGATACCGTAGAAGGAAGTAACGTTAAAATCGCCTGAGGTAATCTGACGTTTTACTTTACCCTGCGCACTGATATGATATAGGTGGTTCCAGCCGTCTCTATCGCTAAGCATGATAAATGAGCCGTCTTCTAGGAAGTACAATTCATCATTGATTTCCAGATATTTCTCGTCAGTCTCGTGGTAGAGTAGGGCATGTTCACCACTTGGCGCGTCTACCGCATAGAGCTTGAGGTCATTCTGCAGCCTATTCATGCTTTGAATCACCCAAGTGCGGTCGTCGGACCATTTTGTACGTGGTAGGTATTCGTAAGGCGTCTTATCAAGCACCTGACGGACGCTTCCGTTTTCGCTGTCCCATAGATGTGCAGTTACTACACTATTGTCCTCACCAGCCTTCGGGTATTTGAAGGTATATGGGTTGGGGTACAATTTATTCCCGTAAACATCCATATTGAAACTCCTCACATTGCTCTCGTCGAAGCGTAAAAAGCCGATGTAGCGTGAATCCGGAGACCACCAGAATGCACTAACTAGCGCAAATTCCTCTTCGTAGACCCAGTCTGTTGCACCATTGATGATGCTGTTAAAAGCCCCGTCATTAGTGATTTGAATATGTGCATCTGCTGCGATGTCATACGCATATAAATTATTGCCTAGGACGTATGCCACGTGCTGGCCATCTGGTGAGTAGGTTGCATAGCGCACCTTTTCGTCGCGGAGTTTTTTAGCGGTACCCGAATTAAAATCGGCCAACCAAACCACACTACGAGAGCTGTATCTGTAAATACCGACTGTTTCTGTTTCCAAAAGGGCAGCAGTTTCATCTGCGTTGAATGAATACCCATCGAAACCGTTCAATCCTTCTACCGATGCGATATCGAAAAGTGTGGCTACTTTTTCGCCACTTTCGTAGCTGTATTTGTCAATGGTTTTTTGCGTGGTGGCCGAATAGTGTGCGCCGTCATTCATGCTGCGCAATCCGCTGATGCCGCCGGCATAGAATGAATAGCGTTGCCAGAGGTCACTAAGGGTAATAGATTGTTGTGCTACCGCAGTAAAAGAAAGGGCAACACATAGGCTAATGGAGAATAGTTTTTTCATGGAATTCAATTCTGTGAGGAGCTAAAGATAACTCAAGAATTGCCACGAATAAAGGCCTATTTAGTCAGATTCAGGGGCAAGGGTAACGGCAAGACCTTCCAGGTCAGGATGCATGAAAATTTGACACCCCAATCGGCTATTGTCCTCCACAAAAAAGGCTTGATCGAGCATGTCCTCCTCATCGTCCGAAGCATCTTTGAGCTGATGATCGCTGTCCACGTAGCAATGGCACGAGGCACACATGGCCATACCTCCACAGGTACCTTTTACAGGCAACTCGTAGGATTTACAAACCTCCATGAGGTTCATATTCATATCCGTTGGAGCAACGAGTTCATGCCTTTGACCTTCGCGGTCAACAACAACGATATTGATATCTGCACTCATCTTATTCTAGACTGCCTACACCGCCCATCACGGTGGTGTATTTGAACGATAGTTTCTTATCTGGATAGGCGCGCTTGAAGGCGCTTTGAACCATGATGGTGCCCTCGTGGAATCCACAAAGGATAAGCTTCAGCTTGCCAGGATAGGTGTTAACGTCGCCTATGGCGTAGATGCCTTCAATATTCGTGCTGTAATCTGTGGCATTATCTACCACAATCGAGTTTTTCTCAATTTCCAATCCCCAATCACCTATAGGTCCAAGGGTAGGAGTAAGACCGAAGAGTGGCAACCAATCGGTACATTCAACGACGGTTTTACTCCCGTCTTTGGCATGGATGGTTACAGACTCAAGCGTTTCACCACCTGCTACTTCTTTGACCTCCGCGTTAGTGATCAGGTTCACCTTACCGGCTTCAGCCAGAGCCATGACTTTATCTACGCTGTCCAAATGTCCTCTGAATGAAGTTCTGCGGTGTACCAAGCTCACTTCATCAGCAATCTCCGCCAAGAAGATGGTCCAGTCCAAGGCGCTATCACCGCCACCTGAAATCACCACTTTCTTGCCGCGATAAACCTCTGGATCCTTGATGATGTATTTAATGCCTTTGTCTTCAAAATCTGTAATGTTGGCAATAGGCGGTTTGCGTGGTGTGAATACACCTAGCCCGCCTGCTATGGCGACAGAAGGCGCACGATGCTTTGTGCCTTTATCTGTGGTCACTATGAATTGGCCCTCATCGTCTTTATCGATAGTAACAGCGCTCTCGCCCAAGGTAAAACCTGCGTTAAACGGTTTGATTTGCTCCATCAGATTATCGACCAATTCACCCGCATCTATAGTCGGGAATCCCGGGATGTCGTAAATAGGTTTTTTCGGGTAAATCTCAGCAAGCTGACCTCCCGGTTGTGGTAGCGAATCAATCAGGTGACACTTCATTTTCAAAAGCCCTGCTTCAAAGACTGTAAACAAGCCCGTAGGTCCTGCGCCGATGATAAGAAGATCCGTTTGAATCATGGAAAGATGACTGTTTTATTCAAGTGGTAAAAATAGGGTGCATAATCCAAAGCCACGCTGCGTTTGTGTATTGTTTCACACATTCAAATTCGTTCGCTCATTTTCTAATTGTGAAGCAGGTTTTGAATGTATCTTTGAAGCAAACAAACAGAGTACCTAATGCGCTTACGCTTTTTGTGGGCAATGCTATTGCCTCTCGGCCTTTACAGCCAGACCACGATTGTTTCAATGCCTATCGATGGCTCAACGGATACCACGACAGAATGTTCGGGGATTTTAGTTGACGGCGGAGGTATCAACGGGAACTACACCGCTTACAACAACGGCTATGTTATCATTGATCCGCCAGGAAACGATACAGTTACCCTTTCTTTTACCACTTGGAGCTTGTACCACAGCAGTGATTGGATTCAAGTTTGGGACGGTGCAGGGACTTCTGGAACGACTTACATCGGCTATTACTCAGGTACATCAACATTGCCATCTAGCTTTACGGGTTCTTCAGGTGCGATCACCATCCGTTTCTACTCCAACTACTTTGGTAATGCTGCAGGATTTGTGGCCAATTGGTCCACCTCAGGAAGCACGGTGCCTACTGCAAACTTTACGTATTCCGCACAAACAACGACGTATAACACGCCCATTCAGTTTGTGAATACCTCGTCAAACGGTGGCACTTCTTTTTGGGATTTTGGCGACGGCACAACCAGTACCGACCAAAACCCAAGTCATTCATTTACTACTTCAGGAACCCAAACCATCACATTGGTGGAGTCGAATTGTAACAGTTCAGACACCATCTCAGTCAATATCACCATTGGTTCCGCACCAAACGGAACGTATTCATCTGATACGATTTCAATCAGCGTTCCTTGTGGAACTACAGCCTCTCAAAGTTGGACGGTTTCGAATGCCTCAGGGGCAGGTAACCTGTCGCTATCTACCAACCTCATTGATACCAATTACGCATACAATGCAACTTTCGAAGATGGTTCATTAGAGGGCTTTACCCTCAACAGTTCATCCACTGGAGCCATTGCGAATTCTACCTCAGAAGCGTACACCGGATCTCATTCGATGAATGTTACGGGATACATCAATACGAGCTACATGCCGACGACCTCATTCACAGGAACCCAAGCGGCAAGTGCTTCTTACGCTACCAAAAGTGGCAACAGCTCGCTTTACAGCGGATATTTTTGGTTTGAAAGCTCGATTTATTCTGGGCTCAACGGTTCACCATTTGGGTACACCTACTGGGGCGGTTCATCACTGCGCGTTTACTACCGTGCCAGCAATGGATATACCTACAACTATATTCATTCCCCGGCCTCTTCTGCGAACGGATGGGTACACGTGAGTTACGAAAATATAGACTGGACGAATAAGACTTTCGACATCGTATTGGACGGGACTACAGTGGTGACTGGTGCCTCGTTCTATTATTCGGCAGCGAATGATGTTAGCGACTTTAGCGGTTACACCTACACGAGCTCAGCGAATTTCTACGTTGATGATATTCAAGTGGCTGGAGGTAATGCTGTTGATTTAACCTACACGCCAACTTCTGCGACCATCGCTGGGGGTAATAATGTGGCTATGAGCTTTACAGCGGATGCTACGAATCTTTACAACGGCACGTATTACTTGGAACTTGAGTTAATTTCAAACGATACTGCGCTAGATGGATTGAGAATTCCAATCATCCTAGAAGTAACAGGTAGTGGAGTATGGAACATGGTCAATTCGAATTGTACGTCTCTAACATCGTATTCAGGAACGTTAATTGCCGACACACTCGAAATCTACAACAGTGGATGTGATACCTTGGTTGTGAATAGTATCAGTGCGACCTCCACGAGACTGACAACCACAGCGACCAGTTTCTCTGTGGCTCCAGACGATACGGTCAATATACCTTATACCTATTCTGCAGCAGTTGCGGGTTCCTACAATGATTCCATTTATTTCCAAGAACAGGACAGTACCTACAGTTTCTGTGTAAATGCGACCGTATCGAATGCACCGTCCATCTTTGTGGACAGTACAACCTTTAACGTTAGCATTACTGGATGTCCAGATACAGTTCGAGTTCCTTTCTGGATCTACAACGACGGTCAGCAGACCTTAGATTGGGGAACGTACAGTTCTGGAGTAACGCTGGACGATGATTTTGAATCCGCGGGACTTTCCACCTCGCTGTGGAGCGCCAACTATGGAACATATGTGAGCACCAACTGTACGGCTATTGACGGTATCTATAGTTTGGTTTTCTATGGAACCTCCGGGGCTCGCTCTGCAACGACCGTAGGATTGAACTTGCTTCAAGGCGGTACGATTTCGTTCGATCTCGAGCAAGGATCGTGTGAATATGCGGATAGTGGAGAAGGAATGTACTTGCAATACAGTACGGACGGATATACTTGGTACACGATCCAATACTTCTATCCATCTTCGACTTACACGACCTACAACTGTACAGCGACCATACCTTCCGGTGCCATGACGGCCAACACACAGATCCGTCTTGCACAACTTAGCAATAGCGGTTCTAGTTACGACAACCTGGTAGTGGACAACTTTAGTATCGATGCCGGTTTGGGACAGAATTTGACTTTTGCACCAGATACTGGTAACGTAAGCGTGGCCGATTCTGAATTGGTTCAAATCCTCATTTACACGGACAGCTTACAAGACGGATTCTATTCTTACAATGGCTTTATTTCCTCGAACGATCCGGTAGACAGCCTCGTTTACCTCACCGTAAACCTTACCCTTGACGGAGAATCTGAAACGTACATCAACCGCAATGCGTGCTACGATTTAGATACCATCGTGAAGGGTGGTACCTACATTGACAGTGTGTTCGTCGAGAACCTCGGTTGTGATAGCCTATACTTTAATTCCCTAACAACCACCGATGCCATATTCTCGGCATCTGCTGCATACAGCCAGGTAGGTGTAGGTGATAGTGGATGGGTAATCGTTACCATTAGTCCAACATCTATTGGAAGCATAGCAGATACGGTATTTGTAAACACTTCAGATACTATTTGGCCGCTATGTTACACCGGTTACGTGGCAGAAGCACCAAATGCCTGGGTGAACACAAACCCGATTTCTTTGTCGACGGTGAACTGTGGTGATTCCGTTGGCTTCTCGTTCCCAGTGGCTAATACAGCGGCAGGAACCAGTTTGAACTGGTCGGTGACTTCTGGTGAGGTACTGAATGTTTTGATGGTGAATTACAGCGTTTATCCTTCGTTGCTTTCGAACCTTAATTCATACCTCGGCACTGTTGGTGATCTAAATATCAAGTCGGTAACTACACTGAGTGCAGCCGTGAGTGAATTAGGATGGGCTGATGTTGTCATTTTCCCATCAATCACGTCAACTCCGTCGTCTACAGATTACACGAACATTGAAGACGACATGGAAACCTTTATCGATAACGGCGGGAAAATGATCATTATCGGTTCTGCCTTTGTTTCTGATATCCTCGCGATGGATTTCATTTCAGGATACTACTACGGGAATTACACCAACTACAATCATTACGTAAATACTTCGCTGAACCATCCGTACACGCAAGGTTTGCCTACGTTCTTCACAGCGCAGAGTGCCGCAATGAATGCACGTATTACCAACACTGGAACGCAACAGTTGGTGTACTACTCCTACTATTCTCACGGTTTGACTGTGAGCCCGATTGGCGATGGTGAATTGATTTACTTCGCCTACAACTGGAACCAGACGTATTCTGAGATTGAGACCATGATGGGCAATATTTTGACCTCTACCTTGTCTGATAAATCTACAGGACTGAATTGGATTACGTTCCCGTCAAAATCCGGAACAACATCTGGCGGTGATACCACGACCGTATATGGTACAGCTTTCTCAGACAGTCTAGATGCTGGCGTACATAATCTAAATATCACGGTAACTACGAATGATCCAACAGGCGGTACCTTTAGTATTCCTGTGACACTGACTGTTAATGGTAAAGGGGAGAGTGATCTAGATGCAGGATGCGAAGCATGGGGCAGCTCTTTCCAAAACATGACGCACGTTCGTGATGTAGCGGTGTACAATGTGGGTTGTGACACCTTGACTATTTCAAGCGTTGCTACTGCGGGTTCTGATTTCACGGCATCAGCTACCAATATTGCAATCGCTCCGGGAGATACAGGCTATGTACCGGTGAGCCTCTATTCATCGACCATAGGGTCTACAAGTGATACGCTTTCTATCTACACGGACGCGGATACCGTTTACAAATGTTTGACAGCAACCATCGTCGGTGCATCAGATATTGCCGTTGCACCTAATCCGATTAACGTAACGGTGAACAAGTGTAACAGCTTTACAACGGTGCCTTATACTATTACTAATAACGGTAGTGCAGCCTTGACTTATGATGTAAGCGTTGCTGAGGTATACGATAGTTCCTACACACAAACTTGGTTGTATCCGGCACCGAATTACTCCAATCAGCTGACCTTCTCGTTCAATAACATCATTGATTCCGATACGTTGTTCTACGAGATTATTCTGAACGGTGCTTACAGTACCACGAATCAGTATTATTACCTCTATCTGAACAACAGCTACGTTCAGACCTTCTACGACAATGATGTAACGGATTACACCGACGATACGATCACTGGCTTCATTACTGGCTGGCAGTTGAGCAACGCTATTACTGCGGGATACTTCGACATCCGATTGTATTCGTACAATTACACGAGTGTGACGGGCCAGACGGCTACTGTTCGAGTGAAGCAGCGCAAATCTGTGTCGTGGGCAGCACCTGTTGGATTGACGACAGGAACGGTAACTGCCGGTAACTCTATATCGAGATCATTATTGGTGACAGTAACCAATCTTGCGTTGGGTACCTATAACACCAGCGTCATCTTTGAAACCAATGACCCTTCCGATCCGTTCTACAGTGTTCCTATGACGGTAAACGTTGTGAGTGAACCAGATATGGATTTGAGTACGAATACCTTGAATTACGGTAATGTATATGATACACAGCCTAAGGTAGATTCTATTGTGGTTGAGAATAATGGTTGTACCGATTTGAGTATCACCAATATCACAAGCAATAATGCTCACTTTGTACCGGGCTGGACTACCCAGACCATCGCTGCAGGTTCTTCTGCATTATTGCCAGTGACCTTTACCGCGACGACGCCGGGAACGGAAACGGGTATTTTGACCTTCTCAAACAACGACAGCATTCAATTAGTAACCATGCAGGCGAATGTGATTTTTGCGCCTGTGGCGGATTACCAATACACTGTTCAAAATTCGTGTACTGGTTTAGTAAGCTTCTTGAATGAAAGTACCAACGGTTCTCAGTATTTCTGGGGCTTCGGAGACGGGTTGTTCTCCGCAGCAGTGAACCCATCACACACTTATGAACGTCCAGGAACCTACACAGTGATGCTCGTTACCACAAATTCTGGAGGCTCAGATACCACCTACAAAACGGTAACGTTGAACGATGTTCTCTACGTAGATTTTGAATTCCCTACCACAGTTCAGGCAGGTCAGGTTACACAGTTCATAGATTCATCTATGTACCCAGTCTCTTGGCAGTGGTTCTTCGGTGATGGAAATAACAGTACCACGCCGAACCCTCAGCATACCTATGCCAACAAGGGAACCTACATCGTAACGCTCCTAGCACAAAACAGCGCTGGTTGTTCAGGCAGTGAAAACAAGCAAATCGATGTACTTAGTGGAATTGGTATTGATGAGTCGGCTCCAGAAGATCTGACCATCTATCCAGTGCCTACGACTGGTAGGCTGACGGTTGAAACCACCGCTGAGGTCCAGAGTATATCGTTGTACAACATGACCGGTCAGTTCATTACTGAAGTCCATGGAGAGCGCAGTCTGGATCTAAGTACACTCCCTGCGGGAACGTATATGATCCGTATTGCAGGCGAATCCTGGATCATCTACCGCAACGTGGAGCTCGTGAAATAGGGCGAAAATTTTAGGACATAAAAAACCCCCGAGGCGCGCAGCGCCTCGGGGGTTTGTTTTTTCTATCGATTGGAATTACAATCCGAATGCTCCTTTGAAGGTATCCACGTAATCGAGCTTTTCCCAAGTAAATAGTTCTACCTCTGCTTCTAGCACGGTCTGTCCGTCTGCAGAGAGGAATTTCTTAGTAACCACCTCGTTTTTACGTCCCATGTGACCGTATGCAGCAGATTCGCTGTACATCGGCTGACGCAGTTTAAGGTTTTGCTCAATAAGACCTGGGCGTAGGTCGTACAATTCTTTGACCTTCGCTGCAATTTCACCGTCGGTAAAATCAACCTTTGAGGTACCGTAAGTATCAACGAATACACCCATAGGTTCAACAACACCGATAGCATAAGAAACTTGGACAAGTACTTGGTCACATACACCAGCAGCTACCAAGTTCTTTGCAACGTGACGCGTTGCATACGCAGCTGAGCGATCCACTTTAGAAGGGTCTTTTCCTGAGAATGCACCACCACCGTGCGCGCCCTTACCACCGTAGGTATCTACAATGATTTTACGGCCCGTCAATCCAGTATCACCGTGTGGTCCACCGATCACGAACTTTCCAGTAGGGTTGATGTGGTATTTGATGTCGTCGCCGAACAAGGCTTGAATATCTTGAGGAAGCTCAGCCTTGACACGAGGGATAACGATATTCACGATATCCTCCTTGATTTTAGCGAGCATGACCTCATCATTTGTATCAAAATCGTCGTGCTGTGTACTTACTACGATTGCTTCGATGCGCTCAGGACGGTTATCGTCGCTGTATTGAATAGTCACCTGAGATTTTGCATCTGGACGCAAGTAAGGGATCTCAGTTGCTTCACGACGAATCTCTGCCAAAACCTGAAGGATTCTATGACTTAAATCTAATGCTAGTGGCATGTAGTTGTCAGTTTCGTTTGAAGCGTAACCGAACATCATACCTTGATCGCCAGCACCTTGATCTTCAGGATTACCGCGGTCTACACCACGATTGATATCATCACTTTGCTCGTGTATAGCACTTAGGATACCACACGAGTTGGCATCGAACATGTATTCACTCTTGGTGTAACCAATTTTTTCAATCACACCACGAGTGATGCGCTGAACGTCTAGATAAGCATTAGACTTCACCTCACCAGCGAGAACAACTTGACCAGTCGTTACAAGTGTTTCACAGGCTACTTTTGAATTTGGATCAAAGGCCAAGAAGTGGTCAATGATAGAGTCAGAAATTTGATCTGCTACTTTATCTGGGTGTCCTTCGGAGACACTTTCAGATGTAAAGAAATAAGACATCTCTTCCTTTTTATTAGGGTTATTTTAATCTAGTCTAATGGGGGAGAAGGCTGCTTGCCAAGTGAGATGCTGGTCTGTATTTAGCATTTTTTACTGTGGTTGCAAGCAGTCAAATCCTTCCACGGGGTCAAAAGTAGAAAAGAAATTAGTTTTTCTAACCCCAAGGACTAAAAAATCAAAAAATCCGCGCTAATTTTACGCCGCTATCAAGAAAGACTGAGGGATTGGGCCCTGAGACGTCTTGGCAACCCGGAAGTGCCGGGTGCCACAACCCACCTCAAAGAAGAGGAATGATACGGATCACAGTTGCATCTCCACCTTTCTTTATAGCCACCTAACACAAATGGAGATGAGCGTTAAAAAGGCTTTAGAAGAAAAAATTCTGGTTTTGGACGGTGCCATGGGTACCATGATTCAAGCGTACAAGTTTGAGGAAGAAGACTATCGTGGTGAACGATTCAAAGAGTATGCACATCCTCTAAAAGGCAACAACGACCTTTTGGTTCTAACGCAGCCTCAAGCTATTGAAGATATTCACTTGGCTTATCTAGAGGCTGGCGCTGATATTTTAGAGACCAATACCTTCAATGCGAATTCTATTTCTATGGAGGATTACCACATGAGTAATCTCGTAGAAGAACTCAATGTACAGGCCGTGGCTTGCGCACGTCGTGCTATCGAGCGCTATCAGGCGGCAGGAGGTCAGGGACCTAAATTCATTGCAGGTTCTGTAGGGCCTACAAATAAGACCGCATCATTA
Source organism: Cryomorphaceae bacterium (assembly GCA_011525035.1). Taxonomy (GTDB): domain Bacteria; phylum Bacteroidota; class Bacteroidia; order Flavobacteriales; family Schleiferiaceae; genus UBA10364. Next base: position 13,236 of record WTIZ01000054.1, read on the forward strand.
AGTCCTGATGTCAACAATCCGGGCTACCGAGCAGTGACCTTTGACGATCTCAAGAATACCTATTTCGAGCAATGTGAAGCACTTATTAAAGCAGGGGTAGATATCCTTCTCATTGAAACTGTCTTTGATACCCTCAATGCAAAGGCCGCACTGTTTGCAGCTCAAGATGCTATTGAAGCTAGCGGAAGAGAAGTTGAAATCATGTTGAGCGGAACCATTACAGATGCTTCTGGACGTACACTTAGCGGTCAAACTACCGAGGCGTTCTTAATCTCTGTAAGCCACTCACCATTACTGAGTGTTGGTTTGAATTGTGCCTTGGGTGCCAAACAATTAATGCCTTATCTGCAAACATTAGATGCCAAAGCCCCGTTTGCTGTTAGTGCACACCCAAATGCAGGATTGCCAAATGCATTCGGTGAATACGACGAAACACCAGAGCAGATGGCTGCGCAAATAAAAGATTATTTGGATTTGAACTTGATCAATATCATTGGCGGTTGCTGTGGAACTTCTCCGGCACACATTAAAGCAATTGCTGACTTATCTAAAAATTACAGCCCAAGAACCTATGAGCACTAACCTTCCACCGCGTCCTATGCGCCTGAGTGGGTTAGAACCACTCGTAATTACTGAGGAGACCAATTTTGTAAACGTTGGTGAGCGTACGAACGTAACGGGTTCACGTAAGTTTTTGCGCTTGATCAAGGAGCGTCAGTTTGACGAAGCCTTGGATATTGCACGCGACCAAGTCGAGGGGGGCGCTCAAATCTTGGATGTCAATATGGATGAAGGGATGATTGATGGGGTAGAAGCCATGACGACCTTCTTAAACCTTATTGCTGCAGAACCGGATATTGCCCGCATTCCTATCATGATTGACTCTTCCAAATGGGAGATTATCGAGGCAGGATTAAAGTGTGTCCAAGGAAAATGTGTGGTTAATTCCATTTCCTTGAAGGGCGGTGAAGAAGAATTCATCCATCAAGCCACCACCATCAAGCGCTTCGGTGCGGCAGTCATTGTTATGGCATTTGATGAGGATGGCCAGGCAGATAATTACGAGCGTCGCATTGAGATCTGTGAGCGTTCTTACAAGGTACTCACCGAGAAAGTAGGCTTCCCACCAGAAGACATCATTTTCGATCCGAATATTTTCCCTGTAGCTACGGGTATGGAGGAGCACCGCTTAAACGCATTGGACTTTTTCCGTGCTACCAAATGGATCCGTGAAAACCTTCCGTACGCCAAAGTAAGTGGTGGGGTGAGTAACGTCAGCTTCAGCTTCCGCGGAAATAATACGGTTAGAGAGGCCATGCATGCTTCTTTCTTGTACCACGCTATTCAGAACGGAATGAGTATGGGGATTGTGAACCCAACGATGCTTGAGGTTTACGAGGAAGTAGATAAAGAACTGATGACCTACATCGAGGATGTACTCCTCGACCGTAGAGACGATGCGACAGAACGTTTGCTCGAATTTGCACAGACTGTAGAAGGCACTGTTAAAGATGAAGCGAAAGTCCTGGAGTGGCGCAATGAGCCCGTTGCAAAGCGTTTGGAACATGCCCTCATCAAGGGGATTACCGAATTCATTGACGAAGATGTAGAGGAAGCACGCCAGCAGTTCGCCCGCCCGTTAGAAGTGATCGAAGGTCCGTTGATGGACGGAATGAATGTCGTAGGTGATCTTTTTGGGGAAGGGAAAATGTTCTTGCCCCAGGTCGTGAAGAGTGCCCGCGTGATGAAAAAGGCGGTGGCCTATCTTCTGCCTTACCTAGAAGCCGAGAAGGCGGAGGGCGGTAGCTCGAGCGCCGGTAAAGTCTTATTGGCTACGGTAAAAGGCGATGTACACGATATCGGTAAAAACATTGTGGGTGTGGTACTCGCATGTAACAACTTTGAAATCATTGACCTCGGGGTGATGGTGCCGCCAGAGAAGATTCTACAAGCTGCTCAGGAGCACCAAGTAGACATCTTAGGACTCAGTGGATTGATTACCCCGTCCCTGGATGAAATGATCCATATCGCCAAGGAAATGGAGCGCATGAACATGCACATCCCGTTGCTTATTGGTGGGGCGACCACTTCAAGAGCGCACACTGCGGTGAAGATTGATCCAGAGTACAGCGGTGCGGTAATGCATGTAAGCGATGCCAGCCGTGCGGTAGGTGTGAGCTCCAAGCTGCTTTCCAACGAAGGGCCTACGTATGTGTTGCAAGAGAAAGCCTCGCTTGAAAAAGTGAGAGAAGGGTATGCGAAGCAACGCGAGCGCAAAGCTTTGGTGCCTTTCGAATTTGCGCAGCAGAACAAACCAAAATTGGTCTTTGATAAAACGACTGTTCCTACGCCAAAATTCATTGGCAGCAGACAGGTGCACGATATTGCGGTGGCTGATGTTATTCCATACATCGACTGGACGCCGTTCTTCCAGACCTGGCAGCTCTTTGGAAAGTACCCGCGAATTCTTGAGGATAATGTAGTGGGTGAAGAAGCCAAGAAGCTCTTTAAAGATGCGCAAGCCATGCTTCGTGACATTAAGAAGGGCGGATGGCTCACGCTCAAGGCAGCTTACGGTATTTTCCCGGCCAACAGTGCTGGTGAAGAAATTAAGCTTGGCGAAAATGGGGAATTAGGTAGTTTCTATGCCCTGCGCCAGACAGGAGAGAAGTCTAAATTCCAAAGTCTTGCAGATTTTGTCGCTCCACAAGGAAGTGTGCAAGATTATGTTGGGTGTTTCGCAGTGACGGCAGGCCTGGATATGGAAGGTCCGTTGAAGCGCTTTGAGGATGCTATGGACGATTACAATGCGTTGATGTTAAAGGCATTGGCGGACCGATTGGCCGAAGCATTAGCAGAATACTTGCACCTTCGTATGCGCCGCGAATTCTGGGGATATGCACCACACGAGCAGCTGACCAATGACGATCTAATTGCAGAAAAGTACAGCGGGATTCGTCCTGCTCCAGGATACCCAGCATGTCCAGACCACTTGGACAAAGAGACCATTTTTGAGCTGTTGCAGGCTGAAGACATAGGAATGTCATTGACTGAAAGCCTCGCCATGTACCCAGCGGCAAGTGTGAGCGGGTATTACTTCGCTCATCCGGAAAGCAAATATTTTGCCGTGGGAAAATTGGCCAAGGATCAAGTGGAGGCTTACGCTCAAATGCGCGGCATCTCTATGGAGCTTGCAGAGAAATGGTTGGCTCCAAACTTAAATTATTGATATGAAGATTACTGATATACTAGCGAATGCCAAAGGGTGTGAATTCACCTTTGAAATTTTACCGCCGCTAAAAGGGCAGAAGGCCCAGGAGATTTTCGACAACATTGATCCGTTGATGGAATTCAAGCCCCCGTTTATTGACGTGACCTACCACAGAGAGGAAACGGTATACAAGCGTCTTCCAAACGGTCTATTGCAAGAAAAAGTGGTGCGTAAGCGTCCAGGTACGGTAGGGATTTGTGCTTCATTAATGCACCGTTACCAAACAGAGGCTGTTCCTCATGTACTCTGCGGTGGGTTTACTAAGGAGGACACAGAGAACGTGCTTATTGATCTCAACTTCCTTGGGATCGAGAACGTGGTGGCGCTGCGTGGTGATCAAGCAAAAGGGGAGAGCTACTTTACCCCGAAACCGGACGGTAACAACTATGCTATTGATCTTGTGAAACAAATCAATGATTTGAATCAGGGAAGGTACCTGGACGAGGACCTTCAGAATACCATGGCAACAGATTTCTGTATCGGTGTAGCGGGCTATCCTGAGAAGCACTTTGAAGCTCCTTCGTTGAATATTGATATCGAACACCTTAAAGCGAAAGTCGATGCTGGTGCGGATTACATTGTGACCCAGCTCTTCTTCGACAACAGCAAATTCTTTGCGTTTGTCGATAAATGTCGTGAGGCAGGCATAACTGTGCCTATTGTTCCAGGCTTGAAACCATTGGTCACCAAGCGTCAATTGAGTATTCTACCACAGATTTTCCATGTAGATATACCCGATACACTAGCCATTGAGGTGTTGAAGTGTAAAGACAATGCTCAGGTCCGTCAAGTGGGTATTGAATGGTGTATCCAACAGAGTAAGGAGCTCAAGGATGCAGGAGTACCTGTGCTGCATTACTACAGCATGGGTAAAAGCAAGAATATTTACGAGATCGCAAGCGCGATATTCTAGAGGTATTTCGCAGCCCAGCTGTCCGCGAGGTCTAATGTGCCCATCCCGCTTTCTTGTAAAGTAGCTGCGGTGGTATTCATGATTTGGGTCTTGGGTCCAATTTTACCCTCGGCAATGGCCGTTTTCAGTTCTGAGGTAGAGTAGGAGGTAAATGTTCCGTTCTCCATCACGTGCACGAGCATGCGATTGAAAAAGTCAAGGTGGTGCTTGGCGCCAAACTCTTGGAGCAAGTGAACGCTTTTGTCGATACTGCATCCCGTGGCTTGTTGCTGAGATTCATCGACGGCAATGATTAGAAACTGATCGGCAATGATCCGGTACGCTGCAGCTAGCTGTGCGCCATGGGCCTTCCAGCCGCCTACGAATTCATCCATGATTCCTCTGAGTTCCTCAGCTTGAGCGGCACTCATGGGTGTTTTTAGACCATAGAACCACATGCGTGATTCTGGATTCATAGTGTGCATTCCCATAATTAAAGATCTTCTGCTAGGGCAATCATTTCAGCAAGGTCGAGTACTTGGACCTCTTCCTCCTTTTCACGGTTCTTCACACCGTCGGTAAGCATCGTATTGCAGAAAGGACAACCAGCGACAACTATTTCTGCCTTGGTTTCGAGTGCTTCATCGGCGCGAACGTGGTTGATCTCTGCATCACCTTTTTCCGCTTCCTTAAACATCTGTGCACCCCCAGCACCACAGCACAGGCCGTTTTGCTTGCAGCGGCGCATCTCTTTTAGTTCCACGTCGAGCTTTTCTAACAGCGCGCGCGGAGCTTCGTATTCGTCGTTTGCACGACCGAGGTAACAAGGATCGTGGAAGGTAATCTTCTTACCACGGAATTGACCACCCTCAACTTTCAATCGACCTTCTTTGAGCAGTCCGTTAAGAAATTGACTGTGGTGTTCCACCTTGTACTCGCCACCGAGTTCAGGGTATTCGTTTTTTAATGTGTTGAAGCAGTGAGGGCAGGTAGTAACAATGTGTTTCACTCCATAGCCGTTGAGAACTTCGATGTTCATCATGGCTTGCATTTGAAACAGGAATTCATTCCCGGCACGTTTTGCCGGATCGCCTGTACAGCCTTCTTCAGTTCCAAGAACGGCGAAGCTTACACCACAGTGGTGTAAGATTTTCGCCATAGCCTTGGTAATCTTCTTCGCTCTATCATCAAAACTACCGGCACAGCCTACCCAAAACAGAACTTCCGGCGCTTGGCCAGAGGCATTCATTTGTGCGAGTGTAGGTACTGAGAAGGTGGTCATAATTTGATGTGATAGAGTTAAGTACAGTGTTTAGTCTTCGAAGACTTGAATAGTGGTCTCCTTGTCTACCAGGTCGGTAAATTTACCGGTGTAACGAGTAGCACGCACAATGTGGTTGTCTACCCAGTGGTAGTTTCCACCGCGTGGTTTACCCATAAGTAGACCGTGCCATTTGAAGCCGTTTTCTTTCAGCCACTTTTCAGTGACCTCACGGTGGTCTTCTGTACGAGAGGTAAAGAAGGTAATTACGTGACCTTCATCGTACCACTTGTTCAAGGTATCTAACGCATCTGGGTACAACTTCGCTGTAGCCATTCGCTCAGGTTCCTCGTTTGGTATATCGTCACAGATGGTGCCATCAATGTCGATAAGGTAATTCTTGATTTCTTCAGGCAGCATTGGGCTGATCAGCTGGCCGTCTTCAGATGCTTCGCGTAATAGGTTGTCGATGTGGGCATTTGCGCTTTTTTCCATGTGTGTGTTTTAACGCGTTTAAAGAATTACTGTTTGTATTTGGGTTGTTTTTGGTGCTATTCGTTGATCCAATTGGCTCTGTCCATTTGCGAAAATGGCCATGGCGCTCCATTGTTCTCGACGTTCGTCATCATGGCATTGAGCTCGGCTGGTGCACTGCTCTCTTCCATGGTGGCGAAGTTACGGAGTTGCATGATGATATTCAAAGGATCTATATCAACTGGACAAGCTTGTACACAGGCATTACATGAGGTACATGCCCAAAGTTCTTCTTGTGTGATATAATCGCCAAGGAGTGTTTTTCCGTCCTCCTTGAATTCGCCGTTGGTTTCGATGTTTTTACCGATCTCGTCTATACGGTCACGGGTATCCATCATGATTTTACGCGGACTTAATTTTTTACCAGTGAGGTTGGCAGGGCATTCACTCGTACAACGGCCGCATTCCGTGCAGGTGTAAGCGTTTAAAAGATTGACCCAGCTTAGGTCCATGGCATCTTTTGCTCCAAATTTTTCTATCGGCCCATCGGATGGCGGTGCTGCGAAAGGATCAGCCGTGGGATCCATCATGAGCTTGACCTCTTTGGTCACAGTGGCATTGTTGGCAAACCTTCCTTTCGCTTCGAGATTTGCGTAATAGGTATTTGGAAAGGCAAGTATGATGTGGAAATGCTTGGAGAAGGGTAGGTAATTCAAGAAGGCAAGAATTCCTGCGATATGGATCCACCAGAAGAATCGTTCCATCAAATGAAGGCTACTGTCGCTAAGGCCAGACCACAAAGGCGCTATGCTGTGACTCACGATGAAGCTATGCTCGCTTGAGGTGAAGTTTTCTTCAACAGCATTCATATTCAATAGGGCGAACATGAGTGCAACTTCAATGTAAAGTATGATGTTGGCGTCTTTGAAGGGCCATCCTTCCATTTCTGGCTTATGAAATCGATCCAGCTTACCCACGTTTCTTCTCCACCAAAAAATGACTACGGTTACAATAGTGGCCACAGCCAAAATCTCGAAGAATGAAATAATGACATCATAAGCGCCGCCTAAAAAATGTGCAAAGTACCTGTGGGTGCCAAAGATGCCGTCAATGATAATTTCGAGTACCTCGATATTGATAATCAAAAAGCTCGCGTAGATGATAAAGTGCAAGAATCCAGCAATGGGTCTGGCTTGCATTTTACTTTGTCCAAAAGCGACCCTAAGCATGTTTGCTCGTCTACCTGATGCGTTGTCCGAGCGATCTACATCCCGTCCTAGCAAGATGTTACGGCGAATACGACCAACATTTTTGGAGAACCAAAAAATGGCGCCGCCTAATAACGCTACGAAAATGACATTGGGTAGGAATTGCATGGATTAGTTGCCGTCTTTTTCATCAAGCTTTTGTTCGATGGCTTGAATCTCTTGTTCTGTGTATCGAGTTCGTGTACCAAACACGCTAACGTGGAGGTACTTATTCGGGTTATACTTGATGTCTAACAATAATCTATTCAGGTTGTTGGTCGCTTCGATAAGATTCGTGTATACTTCATCGTCAGTGATCAGCTTCGACGCTGAGTTCTGTCCATTCTGCAACTCTGCTAACAGCTCATCAAAACGTGCGGTGATGCTTTCAACATTGTTCACGGTCTCGGTGAGCCTAGCATTCGCTAAAGAGTCCGATATGGCTTCAACATTTGAAATGGTCTTACTGATATCATCACCTCTAGAGGCCAACTCTTCGCTCAGCGTTCTAAAGTTGGTGCTAATAGCGTCAAAGTTTTCCTTGTTGGTTGACAAGTAATCACTGATTTCAGCTGCACTTTGCTGAACACTTTCAAAAGTTTTTTCAATGCTCTCAAAGGTCGATTTGAAGTTTTCTGAGGTTCTCTCGTCCAAGAATCCTGAAGCCAAGCCAATGACCGTATCAAGCGTTCCTAGGAGTTCCTCCGTTCTCGCTTTGATAGGAGCAAGCTGCATGTTTACTTCTTCAGTTAAGTCTCGCTCTGTATCCGCGAGTAATGTGTCGCCGCTCAAAGCAAGCGGTTCGCCATGTTTAGTGAATAAAGAGATGCTCTTTTCACCCATGATGCTTGAAGAGTAGATTTTAGCGACGGTGTTCTTCGTTACAGGGAAGTCACCAGTAATTTTCAACTCTACAACAAGATCTTGGCTGCCGTCTGGCATGAATTTGATATCGCTTACTTGGCCGATTTTGAAACCATTGACCGTCACCGGATAGGTTGGAAGGAGGCCTTGGGTGTTCTCGTAAACCACATAAAACTTATCCTGCTTTGAGAAAACATCTTCGCCTTTCATGTAATTGATACCCCAGTACAGCAGCATGACGCTGAGTACTAAAGCAATCCCAATTTTAAATTCAGTTTTCACAGGTTTTTTCCTTTTGCTTCTAAGTTACACTAAGGGGCAATTTTCTTGGCCTCTTTTACATCAATTTTCTTTGACCCTTCAAAAGCTACGATGTAAGCGTCCGGGTAATGCGCGGTTGCCGTGGCTTTCAAGGCTTCAGCCTCCTTGAAGGAACTGACTTTACCGTAAAAGTATTTGTACAAACCGTACACATCTGTTCTATAAACGTCGGTAAGCCCCATGAAATTTTCTGGAAGAAGCGGTAAATCATTTCTGCTCACCGCAATTTGTACGCTGTAATACACAGCATTTGATGGGGCTGGAGCAGCAACCTCTACCTGTTTTATTTCAGGCTCGGACGCATTTTCTGCGGAAGCATCCGCACTGTTCTCCTCGAGGGCAGCATCAAATACTTCATCAAAGATGCTTTCTTCACGCAGGATGGCATCGCGGCTTTCTCGCTTTAGTTTATACGATTTAATAGCACGGTATACAGCACTAGCGAGCAGCTCTTTGCCCCGAGTGCTTTGCAAGAAATCTTCCTCGCCTGGATTCGTTAAAAATCCTAACTCGACTAGAACGGCAGGCATTGTTGATCCCCTTAAAACCGCCAACGGCTGCTGTTTAACACCGCGATTGCGACGTTTCACACGGCTTTCAAACTGATTCTGGATTTCATCGGCAATGCTGATGCTTTGTTCTAAGAAGGCATCTTGGTAGGCGCGAAGTGCAATTACTGCTGCCGGATTGGAGGCGTCCAATTTTTCATAGTTGCTTTCCCAGTTGTCCTCTAGTAGTCGTGCCGCGTTCTCAAGTTGTGCGGTTTTGTTTAAACGCTGGTCGCGCTCACCCATCCCTAAAACAAAACTTTCGGTACCGTAAGCAGCTTTACTATCATTGGCGTTACAATGAATGGAAATGAACAGGTCAGCGTTGGCTCTATTGGCAAAAACAGTACGCTGGTACAGCTCTACAAATTCGTTGTCGTTGCGGGTTAAAATGGCTTTGGTATCTGGCAAGTATTGCTCGATGTACTGCTTAACGAGCACACTGACATCATAGCTCACGTCTTTTTCGCGGTCTTTATATCGGCCCGTACCCAGGTTTCCAGGATCTTTCCCTCCATGGCCAGGGTCTATTACAATGATATTTACACCTTCGTCATCTTGGGCAAAAGGTCTTGGATTGAAGGCAGCAGTTACTGTCATCAATAGCGCTAGAGCTGCGATGCGTAAACCTTTATAACTTCCTGTATTCATACCAACTGAGACGATTGTTCGTTTTACCTTTGAATCTTACAATGCAAATTACATACCTGCGTGGTTAGGAGGCTTACGATTCTGCTTTTTTTGCTCACATGTTGTGCACCATTTTCGGGTAGCGCGCAGGACAGACCTATTGCCTACACCGCCGAAGATTCCATTGTCAGTAATGCAGAAGACGGCACCGTAGAATTGTTCAACAATGTGAACATTGTATTTGGCGAAACAACCCTACAAGCCGGTTATGCTAAGATTTACTGGAAAGACCAATTGGTAGAGGCCAAAGGCTACAAACTACCGTCTGGGGAGATGACCCAACAACCGGTGTTTGTCGAGAGTGGCAAGACCTTCTACTTAAGTGAGATCCGGTACAATTGGTCCACTGAAAAAGCCAAGATCAAGGCACTTCTTACCCAGGAAGGGCAAAACTTTTTGAACGGCGATGCGGTAAAAAAAGTCGATTCTAATACGCTCTACATGGCGGGTACAGGCTTTACCACATGTTCGCATGAAGAGCCACATTTTCAGATTAAAACGGGTAAAAGCAAAGTGGTGATGGGTGAACGTATCATCACAGGTCCCGCGCATTTTGAGTTTTTCGGAATTCCAACACCACTAGTTATCCCGTACGGGTACTTCCCAACAAACATTGAAAAACCAGATATTTCGGGACTGCTGATGCCTTCTTTTCAGAATTCTCCGACACAAGGTCTTGGTCTCGTGAATGGTGGGTGGTACTTTCCCATCAATGACTATATGAACTTTGAGCTACGTGGAGATATCTATCTCAGAGGTTCGTGGGCATTGGCAGCAACGACGAACTATAAAAAGCGCTACAAGTACTCTGGAAATTTCAGTTACAGTTTTCGAAACGTAAAACGCGGATTAAAAATCTATGAGCCGTTTGGACGCTACTCGGAATCAAACAACTTTAGCATCAAATGGTCCCATACCCAAGACCCTAAAGCGCATCCAACTCGGAAGTTTAACGCACGAATCAATCTACAAAACCCCAACTTCTTCAAGAACGCCGCTAATGCCGAAGATTTGATGAATGGGACGATGACGACCACGAACAATACGATGAATTCGAGCATTACCTACAATCAAAAATTTGGTCGTGCGAATCTAACGGTCAGCGGAAATCACAGTCAAAACAACGGAACGCAGAGCTTTACTACCAATCTGCCGAAAGCCTCGCTGAATGTCCCTCGTTTCTTCCCCTTGAAGACCAACGACGGCAAGAGCCAATGGTACGACAAGGTGGGTATGAACTACAGCTCGGTGGCCGAAGGTAGAGTCAAGGGTAACTTAGGAACCATAGCCACAGACCTAGATAGTACAGCAGGATACGATTTCAGCGATGTACTTAGAGAATACGGTCAATACGGAGTTAAGCACACCACAAGTTTGAGCACCAACGGAAAAATTCTAAAGTACATCACCTTTAATCCAAGTGCGAATTACACTGAGCGCTGGTACTTCCAGCAGTATGATTATGCCTTCGACAGCACGTTGAACAAGGCTTCGGTCGTAGATACCATCAATGGATTTCAAGCGGTAAGAGACTTTGGAGTGAGCGCCTCAATGAACACGAAGATTTATGGAACCTTTCAGATCTCCAAGGGACCGGTTAAAGCAGTACGTCACATGATTACCCCAAGGGCAAGCTTGAATTACCGTCCAGATTTTGGTGATCCATTCTGGGGATACTACCAAACCTTTGTAGATACGCTCGACAATCAGCTTTATTACAACCGGTACACTGGGTTTCTATACGGTTCGCCGGGTAGGGGTTCGAACGGTTCGATTTCATTGAACCTCGACAACAACGTGGAAGCTAAGATGGTCGCCCGGGGCGATACAACAGGAGAGTTGACCAAAGTGAAACTCTTAGAGCGTTTTAATTTTAGCACGAATTATAATCTAGCAGCTCAAGACGGTTACAATTGGAACATCGTGCGTCTTACGGCGCAGAGTTCTCTATTCAATAAGAAGTTAAGACTGAGCTACCAGGGTCAATTTGATCCCTACAGTTATACCGAAGAAGGGGATAGACAGCCCATCTTAGCAGCCCGCGAAGGGCAGGGGTTAATGGTTCACCGCACCTCTCAATTCTCGGCAAGTACTTCTTTAAAGAGCAACCGAGACAACCGTCGCGATGCGGTCGTGCCGGAGCAGCGCGGTGGCAGTTTCACTCAAGGTGATATCGACTATTACCGCTACGACGGTTTGGTGCCACTGCGCCAAGACTGGGACATCCGATTGAACTATGACGTACGCTTTGTAACCCAAGTTGAAGCCGGAGAGGAAGGCAGTGATCGCCCCATGTTTGTCAATGAATTTGCTGCCCACTCATTGAGCATGTCTGGAAGTTACCGCCCGACAGACAACTGGAGCATCAACTACAGAACAGGTATTGATTTTGCAGAACGCAGCATCGCATTTACAAATATTAATGCCGTTCGTGATTTGCACTGTTGGGAAATGCGATTCACCTGGGTGCCATTTGGTTCTACCCGTTCCTACATGGTTGGGATCAATTTAAAGAATCAGCAATTCCGTCAAGTAAAAGCCCAGCGTCGCCGTACGGCCATTGACTTCTAAGAGAGCGACTGGACCCAATTTTCCATCATCTTGAAACCTTCAACCGTAAGTATACTCTCCGGATGAAATTGGACGGCGTAAGCCTTCTTCGTACGGTTTTCCATGACCATAGGTGCGCGGTCATTCATCGCTGTTGCGCATACTTTCCAATCTTTTGGTAATCCTTCGGCAACAATGGCCCAGCTGTGGTATAGCCCAACGGTTAGGTCCTGCACATCTTTTAGCAATAAGCTTTCCCTAATGTTTTGAAGTTCTGCAGTTCTGCCGTGCATTACGCCATCTCTGTTGTACAGTTTCGCTCCTGAGTGTTCTGCAAGTGCCTGCATACCGAGGCAAATGCCAAGGATGGGCTTGTTGCCATAAGCGTTAGCAATGACGTCCATGAGCTTACCACTCTCTTTAGGCAAACCCGGTCCGGGACTAAGCACCAATGCGTCAAAAGCCTCGAGCGAAGGTATATTTTGGTCGTTACGAACCACCTCAACCTCCACGTCCATTTTTTCTAAGTAATGGACAAGGTTGTAGGTAAAACTGTCGTAATTGTCAATGAGGAGCACCTTCATACTGCAAATATGAGCTAAATTGAATTCTGAAT
>WTIZ01000054.1:26069-56768 GCA_011525035.1 Cryomorphaceae bacterium
ATCAGAGTTATGAAAAAAGCGATTGAAGGTAAGGGCTTGGCACCGGCCATTGGACCGTATAGTGCCGGAGTCGAGGTTGGAAACATGATTTTTACCTCGGGTCAGATTGCCATGGATCCACATACCGGGGAATTGGAGTTGGATTCGATTGAAGTAGAAACCGAGCGTGTGATGCGAAATTTACAAGCCGTTCTGCTAGCAGCAGGGTCCGATTTTAATAACGTCGTGAAGACCTCGATTTTCTTGAGCAGCATGGACCATTTTCCTAAGGTGAATGAAATTTATGCGCGTCATTTTAGTCCTCCATATCCTGCCAGAGAGACGGTCGCGGTAAAAACTTTGCCTAAAAATGTGAATGTGGAGATATCCTGCATTGCAGTCCGTAAGAGTTAAGGAATTGGGTATTAAATTGCACGCTCATTTTAAACACATCAGAAATGGATTTTGACGTAATTGTAGTGGGCTCAGGCCCGGGTGGTTATGTAACCGCAATTCGCGCATCGCAGTTGGGATTGAAAACCGCTGTAGTAGAAAAAGAAAATCTAGGAGGCGTTTGTCTTAACTGGGGTTGTATCCCTACCAAAGCTCTGCTAAAGAGTGCTCAAGTATTTGAATACGTGAAGCACGCAGAAGACTTTGGTATCAAGGTGAGCGAGTACGACAAGGATTTCAACGCTGTAGTAAACCGTTCACGTCAGGTGGCTAACGGTATGAGCGGTGGTGTCCAGTTCTTGATGAAGAAAAATAAAATCACAGTTATCGACGGATTCGGTAAAGTTCAGCCAGGAAAGAAAGTGGCAGTAACTGCTGAGGACGGTAAAGAGACTGTTTATTCTGCGAACCACATCATTATTGCAACTGGTGCTCGTTCGCGCGAGCTTCCTTCTTTGCCACAAGACGGCAAGAAGATCATTGGTTACCGCCAGGCGATGACCTTGGACAAGCAGCCTGAGAAATTGGTGGTTGTAGGATCAGGTGCCATTGGTATTGAATTCGCTTATTTCTACAACAGCATGGGTACTGATGTAACTGTTGTGGAGTACTTGCCGAACATCGTTCCATTGGAAGACGAAGAAGTAAGTAAGCAACTCGAGCGTACCTTTAAGAAGAGCGGCATTAAAGTAATGACGAGCTCAGAGGTAACTGGGGTAGATACTTCAGGCGACGGTTGTAAGGTGACGGTGAAAACGAAGAAAGGCGAAGAAGTGCTTGATGCGGACATCGTTCTTTCTGCTGTAGGTATTGCACCGAACGTAGAAGGTATTGGTCTAGAAGACGTAGGTATTGCTACGGATCGCGGTCGCGTGATGGTCAACGACTACTACCAAACTACGGTTCCAGGATACTACGCTATCGGTGATATCGTAAAAGGTCCAGCATTGGCGCACGTTGCTTCTGCTGAAGGTATCCTTTGTGTAGAGAAAATTGCAGGTCACAACGTCGAACCACTAGATTATGGCAACATCCCAGGATGTACATACTGTTTCCCTGAAGTAGCTTCAGTAGGTATGACGGAGAAAGCTGCGAAAGAAGCGGGTTACGATCTTAAAGTAGGTAAGTTCCCGTTCTCAGCTTCAGGTAAGGCATCTGCTTCAGGCCACAAAGACGGTTTTATCAAGGTAATCTTTGATGCGAAGTACGGTGAATTACTCGGTGCACACATGATCGGTTCAAACGTAACTGAGATGATTGCTGAGGCAGTACTAGCGCGCAAGCTAGAGACTACTGGTCATGAAATCCTTAAGGCTGTTCACCCGCACCCAACCCTCAGTGAGGCATTTATGGAGGCGACAGCAGCTGCTTACGACGAGGTGATCCACTTGTAAGAAAAGGCTTTAAATAGTTTCAAACCGCCCCAACTATGGGGCGGTTTTTTTGTTACTTCCCCATATGGCACAACCACTCTTAGAATTCCAAGAACTACGCTTCGCGTACGACGAGCTAAAATTTGACTTTGGCAATGCTTCTATTGCTCCAGGGGAGATTGTAGTGATCGTTGGTCCCTCTGGTGCTGGTAAGAGCACTTTGATGCGTCTTTTGCGTGGTGAGTTGGACCCTGGAGCTGGGAAAGTGATTATTGCTGGAAAGGAGGTAGAAACGCGCAAGAAGCGCTTGGTTCTTGATGAGACCAAGGCGGGTTGGGTACCACAGCTCGACGACTTACAGAGCATGCTCAGTCTTGAAGACAATATCGGACATCATATCCTTAGAATGGATCCCGAGGACAAAGAAGCACGTGTAGAAGAGCTCAAGGCAGCAATGCACTTGAAAGCTTACAGCGGTCAAAAAGTGCGCACGCTCAGTGGCGGTCAGCGTCAGCGTGTCAGCATTGCCAAGGCGATGGCAGGAAGCCCACCGGTACTATTGATGGACGAGAGTTTGGCACAGCTGGACTTGAGGACGAAGTCGCTCATTCTGATGGATTTTAAGGCCATGATTAAAAGAGAAGGCTGTGCCGCACTTTTGGTGCTACACGACCCAGCCGATGCCCTCTTTGTTGCCGATACCCTTTGGGTGATCCGTGGCGGAAAACTGGTGCAGCAAGGCAAACCCAATGAAATCATAGCAGAACCCGTTCATCACGAGATTGCAGGTTTGTTCGATTACATTAATGTCGTTCCAAAAGAGGTTGAGCTGCCTGGAAAATGGCGTGATAACGGCAATCACAAGTGGTGTTACGCACACGAGTTACCGGAATTGGACACGGAGGTTATAGAGACTATTCCTTTGCCAAAAGGGGAGATGCGCATCTACAATTACGAGGGACACCGCCTTATTTCAAAGTAGGGAAATGAAAAACGCCCCGCTCCAAAGGAACGAGGCGTTTAAAAAGTACTCCAAAAGATTATTACTTCACCTTATCAACGATCGCTTTGAACGCTTCAGGGTGGTTCATGGCTAAATCTGCCAAAACCTTACGGTTCAATTCAATGTTCGCTTTTTTCACCTTACCCATGAATTGTGAGTAAGACATACCGTGCATACGTGCACCAGCGTTAATACGCTGAATCCACAATGCGCGGAATGTGCGTTTTTTGTTTTTACGGTCGCGGTAAGCGTACTGAAGACCTTTCTCAACAGCATTCTTTGCTACCGTCCAAACGTTTTTGCGACGACCAAAGTAACCTTTGGCGTGCTTCATCAATTTTTTTCTGCGCTCTCTTGAAGCAACAGCATTTACTGAACGTGGCATAATTGTTTAATTTTTTGTGAGCGGTACTTCTACTGTTACAAGAAGGTTTAGTTACCGAGCACAGGGTTATTAACTAACTCTGGGAATTACTTCATTCCCAATTGATTCTTGATGTTTTTCGCATCAGAATCAGAAACCAAACCAGATTTTGTCAAACGACGCTTCTGATCAGTTGCTTTCTTGGTCAAGATGTGTGACTTGAAAGCGTGCTTTCTTTTGATCTTACCAGAGCCTGTCAGCTTAAAACGCTTCTTTGCACTGGATTTAGTTTTCATCTTTGGCATGATTCAACTGTATTTATTTGGAGTAACTTCTATTTCTTAGGAGCAATGGTGATGTTCATCTTCTTACCGTCCATCGATGGCATGTGCTCTACTTTTCCGTATTCTTCCAAGTCTTGAGCAAGACGCAACAACAAGATTTCTCCTTTGTCTTTAAAAACAATCGAACGTCCACGGAAGAAGACAAATGCCTTCACTTTCGCTCCGCTCTGCAAGAATTCAATAGCGTGTTTCTTCTTGAATTCGTAGTCATGATCTGAGGTGTTCGGTCCGAAACGAATTTCTTTGATAACCACCTTCACAGCCTTAGCAGCAAGTTCCTTCTGCTTTTTGCGCTGATCGTACATGAATTTGCTGTAATCGATGATTTTACACACCGGTGGGTCAGCTTTTGGTGAAATTTCCACCAAATCTAAATCCATGTCTTCTGCCATGCGCTTCGCTTGACGAGTATCGTAGATGCCTGGCTCTACGTTATCACCTACCAAGCGAATTTTAGGAACGCGGATGCGTTCGTTAGTTCTGTGATTTGCGGCCAGTTTCTCTTTCGGCTGCTTTCTTTTACCTCTTCTCAGTGTTCGGTTGTTTTAGTTAAACTTCTATTAATCAATAAGTTGAGAAATTTCTTCCTCAATGCTCTTTACAAATTGTTCACGGGTCATTGTTCCCAAATCTCCTTGGCCGTGGCGACGTACACTTAGTTCACCGCTTGTGGCTTCTTTCTCGCCGACGATCAACATGTAAGGAATTTTAGTCACTTCTGCGTCACGTATCTTCCTGCCAATCTTCTCGTTACGATCGTCTACGAGGGCGCGAATATCGGAAATTTCTAGGAATTGTGCTATTTCCTGAGCGTAGTCATTGTATTTGTCACTAACCGGTAAAATCTTCACTTGTTCTGGGGTTAACCACAACGGGAAGTTTCCGCCACAGTGCTCTAGAAGTACGGCTACGAAACGTTCCATAGAACCGAACGGTGCACGGTGAATCATCACTGGACGGTGGCTCTCGTTGTCTGAACCTTTATACTCTAGTTCGAAACGCTCCGGCAGGTTGTAATCTACCTGAATAGTTCCGAGCTGCCAGCTTCTACCGAGGGCATCTTTTACCATGAAATCGAGCTTCGGACCATAGAAGGCGGCTTCGCCGTATTCTACTACAGTATTCAAGCCTTTCTCGTCAGCTGCTTCAATGATGGCACTTTCGGCCTTCACCCAGTTTTCGTCCGATCCAATGTACTTTTCTGGTTTCTCAGGATCGCGCAAGCTCACTTGTGCAACGTAATCCGTGAAATCCAATGTTTTGAAGATGTACAAAACAAGGTCAATTACATTCTTGAACTCATCTTTGAGCTGGTCCGGTGTACAGAAGATGTGAGCATCATCTTGAGTAAAGCCACGAACGCGCGTCAATCCATGCAATTCACCACTTTGCTCGTAACGGTATACGGTTCCAAATTCGGCAAAGCGCACAGGGAGTTCTTTGTACGATTTCGGTGTTGCTTTGTACAACTCACAGTGGTGCGGACAGTTCATCGGTTTGAGCAAGTACTCTTCGCCCTCTTCCGGTGTATTGATCGGCTGGAAGCTGTCTTTACCGTATTTGGCGTAGTGTCCAGAACAAACGTAAAGTTCTTTGTTTCCAATATGCGGTGTAATCACACCGTCGTAACCTGCTTTCTTTTGTGCGCGTTTCAAGAAATTCTCTAGGCGCTCACGAAGTGCTGCACCTTTTGGCAACCATAGCGGCAGGCCTTGACCTACGCGTTGAGAAAAAGTGAACAGCTCAAGCTCCTTACCAAGCTTTCTGTGATCTCTCTTCTTCGCTTCTTCAAGCAATTCCAGGTATTCCTTGAGTTCACCAGCCTTTTGGAAGGAGATTCCGTAGACACGTGTCAACTGCGGGTTGTTTTCATCACCTCGCCAGTATGCACCGGCAACGTTCATGATCTTCACCGCTTTGATGTACCCAGTGTGCGGAATGTGTCCACCACGACAGAGGTCGGTGAAGTCTGCATGATCGCAGAAAGTGATAGTGCCGTCTTCAAGGTTCGAGATCAATTCCGTTTTGTACGGATTGTCCTTGTACACCTCTAGGGCTTCTGCTTTGGTCACAGGACGCAATTTGAATTCAGATTTCGCACGAGCAAATTCAAGCATCTGCTTTTCAATCTTCGCAAAATCCCCTTCACCGATGCTTTCATCTCCGAAATCTACATCGTAGTAGAATCCTTTCTCAATAGCCGGACCAATGGTCAACTGGGCATTCGGATAGAAGTGGAGGATAGCCTGGGCTAGAACGTGCGCAGAACTATGCCAGAAGGCTTCTTTACCCTTTGCATCGTTCCAAGTAAAAAACTGTAGCGTACCGTCGTGCGTCAATTCATCGTTCAACTCAATGGTTTTTCCATCGTAGCTGCCCGATAATATATTTCTAGCAAGACCGTGAGAGATACTTTTCGCAACATCCATGGCTGTTGTGCCTGGCTCGTAGGATCTCTGATTTCCGTCTGGGAACGTTACAGTAATCATTTTTACTCTTTTTGTGTTATCACTAAGAGCGCAAATTTAAGTGTTCGTAGGCATTTGATGTTTTTTTCGAACCGATTTTATAAACCATATTTGGATAGTAATTTAGCCCTGATGAAAAATACCCCCAGCAAGGAGCAAGTTTTAGAGACCATGAATCGTCTTGTTAAAGACACACTCATGGAGACTCTGAACATAAAATATGTAGATGCTGATCCATCAACTGGTAAGCTAGTTGCCACAATGCCAGTGGATTCGCGTGTATATCAACCCATGGGTATTCTTCACGGTGGCGCTACTGTTGCACTTGCTGAAAGTGTGGGTTCTGCGGCCTCTCAAATGCTCATTGATTCTTCAAAAGAAATGGCGCTGGGCGCAGAAATTTCCGCCAATCACGTTAAAAGTGCGCGCACAGGCCTACTCATAGCAACCGCTGAATGCATTCATCACGGAAAAAGTTCACACTTGTATCACATTCGAGTAGAGAATGAGCAAGGGGAGCTCATCTCGATGGTGAAGCTGCTTAATTTCGTCAAACAGCGCAAATAATGCTTGAAGTACTCCTTCGGATACCGAATCAAAATATTCGCAGTTTGCATTGTCAGCCTTCTAATGCTGAACATGCCACCTTCGTGCTGCGTGGGTTTTCGAACGAGGTGAACTATTACATCGCCGAGGACAAAGGTGATCTGGACGATTTCTGGGCCAATTTTGCCGCCCAGCCCAAACCTGAAACGAAAGAAAAGAGCGCTGCGGAATACCAAGAGATGGTCCAATCGGCCATCAAAGAGATTCAGCAGCATGTGGTTCAAAAAGTGGTATTGAGCCGACAGTTTTTTTGGGACTGTCCCAATGCGAATGCTCAAGAGACGTTCAATGCCCTTTTAAAATCGTACCCTGCATGTACTGTATTTGCCATCAAACATCCTAAATATGGGTCGTGGATGGGGGCCTCTCCAGAAGTTTTGCTGGAAAGTACCCAAGAAGGCTACCGCAGCATGTCGCTGGCAGGCACTCGCCTAAAGAACGCCACCCGTTGGGGAAACAAAGAACTCGAAGAGCAGAAATTTGTGACCAAAGAAGTACACCGCAGTCTAAAGGCCTTCGGTGGAAAGATTAGCCGCGACAAACAAACCACATTCAATGCGGGCCCCGTGGAGCACTTACTAACTTGGGTAAACACGGACAACCAAACCCTGGATTCAAAATCTCTTGCAGAGGAATTGCATCCAACTCCCGCCATCTGTGGATCCCCAGCTGAAAAAGCACAAGAACTCATTGCGCAATACGAAGGGTACGACCGCTCGCTGTACGCAGGTTATTTGGGGCTTTTTGAACAACAAGTACACGCAACTGTGTTATTGAGAAGCATGCAGTGGTTCACATCTGGTGTCCAATTTTATGCCGGCGGCGGCATTACCAAAGACAGCGTACCTTTGGACGAGTGGATGGAGACAGAACACAAGATTTCTGCCCTGAAAGAACTCATTCAGATCGATGACAACAGATAAGGCAATAGCACAATGGACCATTGACGCCCTCGTAGAGATCGGGGTCAAGCGTATCATTTATTCGCCAGGATCTAGAAATACACCTTTAATCATCGCCGGCACGGCACATCCTGCCCTTGAGCATAGAACAGTGCTCGATGAGCGCAGTGCGGCATTCCAAGCGCTTGGCGAATCATTGATTACCGGACTACCTGTAGCCATATGTTGCACTTCAGGGAGCGCCATAGCCAACTACCATCCCGCCGTGCTTGAGGCGTTCTACAGCAAAGTGCCGTTGATTGTCTTGACGGCCGATCGTCCCTTAGAGCGAATTGGCAAGGGCGAGGGTCAAACGAGTCAGCAAACTAATTTTTACCAACCGCACATTGGTTTCAGTGCTTCAATCAATGAATCTTTAAGCCGCGAAGAGGCCGAATCGCTATGGTCAAAGGTTCGCGAGAATCTGCAAGACAAAAGCGAACCAGTTCACATAAACCTTCATTTTGAAGAACCGTTGTACGGCCAAAATGAGCCAGTGGCTCCGCTTCAACTTCAGGAGTTGCCCGCCCAGCCCAACACTACAGTCCAAGACCTAAGTACACTAAAAGATTGCTCAAATATCGCTGTAGTGTGTGGTCAATTGCACCCCAATACCGCCCAGCAGATCCAGGCCAACAACACCATCGCTCAATCCGGTGCAACTTGGTTCGTAGATCCGCTCAGTGGACTGCTCGGGCAGCCGAATACAGTAAACATTGACCAATTGGTCCACCATAAATTCGACGGCCTATTATCCCTAGGGGGTCAATGGATGAGCAAATTTCCAAAGTTTCATGTGAGAAGCCTTGGACTTTCAGCCCATGTTCATATTGACAAATACCAGGCGTGGGACCTCGCTGATACCAGCGGTTTCACTTGGTTTAACCAAGAAATAGGCACGCTTCATCTTCCCGCATCACTATCTTGGCTAAAGGTCCAAACCACCACCAAAGTTGTTCCCGACCTACCTTGGTCCGATGCAGCAGCTATTCAGGCCATTCTCCAAAAGTCTGACCAGCATACTGTTCTGCATTTGGGCAATAGTTCTATTCCTAGATACATGAATTACTTCTCCTTTAAAGGCGCAATGTATTGTAATAGAGGAGTTAGCGGAATCGACGGTAGTTTGAGCACGGCTGTAGGCGCTGCGGCCGCATCACCTGAAGAAAAACATGTACTCATACTCGGTGATCAGAGTGCTTTATACGACAGCAACGCGCTGCTTGAGTTGAGCACCCTTCAAAACCTTAAGGTATACGTAATCAATAATGGCAGAGGTGCCATTTTTGATTGGCTTCCGGGTACTTCCACAACCTCTGAGGAGGCCCAAGGTGTATTTTCCAACGAACATGCTATTCGTATAGCGGCATTGGCTGCAGCGTACGGATGCACGGCAATTAGAGTATCGAATAGAGATGGGCTCAACAATGCCTCAGAACAGTTGATCGAGGTGTGGACTGCTGAGGCAGATAACAAGCAAGCTTATGAGCAACTTCATAGGGCACATTCCTCGAATTAAGGCCGACTACAAACTCATATGGCACAAGGAGTAACATTGAAAAATTGGATTAAAGCAGCAAGATTAAGAACCTTGCCATTGGCTTTTGCTGTAATTATTCTTGGAAGTGGTTTAGGTTACCTGCACACCGGGTCTTTTTCCATCGAATTGTTTGGCCTCGCTTTGTTGACCAGCTTTTCCTACCAAGTCTTGTCCAACTATGCCAACGACCTCGGTGACGGTATTAAAGGAACTGATGATAATAAGCGCGGAGAACAACGTGCCGTAGCCTCAGGTCTTATTAGCATATCCCAAATGCGCCTTGCGACCAACCTTTTTACGCTTCTGTCATTGATTGCCGGTAGCACTTTGGTGTACATGGCCTTCAAGGGCACTCTTTATTTCTACTTTTTCATGCTATTGAATGTATCGGCTGTTTGGGCGGCTAGATCCTATACCTTGGGCAGCAACCCCTACGCTTACTGGGGTGGAGGCGATTTGTTTGTGATCCTATTCTTCGGTTTAGTCGGAGTTATGGGGTCTTCAGCGCTTCAGACGGGAACCTTGCATGCTGTAGATGTTTTACCTGCGCTCGTGGCAGGTGCAATGAGCGCATCTGTATTAACGTGCAACAACCTGCGCGATAGAGAAGGAGATGCACAGCACGGAAAACAGACGCTGGTGGTTCGTTACGGTGAAAAATGGGGCAGAGGCTATTTCAAAGCGCTACTCATCACATCAATCGTATTGAGCTTGGTGTTCTCCATTATGGCAAGCATTAAAATGAGCGGGTATTACCCCATCGTCGCACATATGGTCTTTCAATTTGTACTCCGTGGTCAATTCAAGAAGTTCACAGCTTCCCAAACACCTGAAGATTACGACGCATTGCTTAAACCTTTAGCATTAACAACGTTGTTGTATTGTATAACTACCTCAATGAGTTTCTTCTTCTGATGAATGCGAAATACTGCTCTCATACTTTAAACTTTAAAATTCCTGGAGGCACCTCGCGAGGTGTACTTACGGAAAAAGAGAGCTTTTTCATTGCTATTCACAACGACGGCAAAGTAGGCCTTGGAGAGGTCGGTGTTCTACGAGGTTTGTCCTACGACGATGTTCCTGAGCTGGAAAGTCAAATAGCTTGGACGTGCGACAATATCCAACTTGGCCTTGAGGAATTATATGCGGCCAATGCACAATTTCCTAGTATTCAATTTGCTTTAGAGCAGGCCTTCAGTCACCTCAATAACGGCTTCGAGCACTTTTCATCTTCATTTACTTCTGGACATTCTTCACAACCCATCAATGGATTAATCTGGATGGGTGATCTCGCATTTATGCGTGATCAAGTTTCCAAGCGTCTCTCTGAAGGGTTTAGCACCTTGAAGATGAAAGTAGGCGCTATAGACTGGCGTCAAGAACAATCCATACTCACTGCGCTCAGAAAGGAGTTTTCCCCCGACGAATTAGAGCTTCGCGTAGATGCCAACGGTGCTTTTGAACTAGAACAAGCCGTAGAAGTCAGTAAGTTCCTGGCAGAACTAGAGGTGCATTCTATGGAGCAACCCTTGCGCGCTGGGCGCGATAAGGAGTTGGCATTAGCAGCAGAACAGATGCATATTCCAATTGCTTTAGATGAAAGTTTAATTGGCGTGATTGAGTCAGAAGCAAAATCTCAACTTTTGGATACCGTCAAACCACAATACATCATTCTGAAGCCAAGTTTTATTGGTGGCTGGCGCGGTGCAGATAAGTGGATATCTCTTGCCGAGAGTAAAGGCATAGGATGGTGGGCAACTTCGGCCCTAGAAAGTAATGTTGGTCTAAATGCCATCGCACAATGGGCATTTACCAAAGGAAATGCTATTCCACAAGGATTGGGAACAGGCAGTCTATTCACCAACAACATACCTGGTCCCTATGAAGTCAGTGGGGGTACGCTGAAAGTTTCTGGAAGAATAAATGAAGACTGGGATTTGAGCGGGATTAAATCGATCCTCTAAGGCCAATAAATACACCACGTCCAGGGGCAACAATACCCGACGAATACGGGCGGTATTGAGCATCCATGATATTTTCAATACCAATACGAAGGAGAATGTTCTTGTTGAATTCGTAATTGGTCATTAGACTCAATGTGTACCAGCGTGGTGAATACGTTTGACCATTCTCATTGATCGCGTAGATGTGTGTTTTACTGCGCTCACTAAAACTCAATTCGTCGTGGCTCATTTCGCCGTTGTAGCGTCCTGTAAGGGTTGCGGTCCATTTCTTTTTGCGGTAGACAAGTTGCGACGTGGCATTGAACGGGCTTGCATGACGAAGTGCATGCCCCTGACTGTCCATACCGAATGGATGTGACCAGTGTACAGTCCAGAAAAGTGCTTTGCTGAGCTCGGTACGAACACCAAATTGATAGCCCCAGATTGTCGCGTAATTCAAATTTTGAACGGCTAAGATCTGCGACCATTCACCCTCGTACATCATACTGTCGAGGCCATTGAACGTATACGGAGCACGAATCATGGCATTGTCTAGATAACTGTAATAGAAACTAGCGTCCAACACTAAATGTTTGCCGAGAAGGTGCTTCATGCCAATCTCTGCACTGTAGAGCCTTTCCTCCCTCAAATCAAGGTTGGGAACAACCACAGCTCCAGGCTGTGAATCAAATACCTTCGAAGCATCGTCGACGTTAGGGGCACGGAAGCCGGTACTTAGGTTGAGGAAGTATTTGAATGATTTCTTTGAGTAACTCGCCCCGATAGAGCCGCTTGGTGCAAGAAAATTCCAAGTAGCATCGTGGTTGAATCCATTGAATCGGATCGGGGTGAACATATGGATGTGGTTGAGACGGGTTCCAGCTGAGATGGATAGGTTTTGGTTGAGGTTATATAGGGCGCTTATGAATGCTGCAGAACTAGACCATCGTGAACCGTCAGCATATCTAGACTGAGCCTGCCAGGTGCTATCTGCGTTCGATGCAGCATAATGGTAGGCACTACTTTGAATGAGGTTCAGGTTCCAATCGGCACCGTAGCTCATGCTGAGTTTTTCTGAGAACTTCTTGGTCGCATCAACATTGCCCTGGGCCATACGGACCAATTCTGTCTGAACACGACCTGCCGGGCTTCTGTAGCGTCTTACATCTCTGCTTTCTTGGTATCCCTGAAGGGCAGCAGCCCATTTTATACGGTCGTACAATGCGGTGCTTTTGCGGTCTTCGTAGGCCACAGTTGCCATCGACCACATTTGTGGACCATAATTCCAACACGCGTAACGCGGAGAACCGTTCTTAGTTTCAATGAATCTGTCGTAGCGGTTTACATCAGAAAGCATGCTGAAGTATAGCCCGAATTTTAATTCGCTGGTTTCTGAAACTCTAAACTTCAATTTCTGAGTGAAGTTTCTTTGGTCGTAGGCTGTTTTTGGCTGGATTAGGGGATCCATCGGTTTGCGAAGCGTATCGAGATTGGCGAAGGTGATTGGTTCACACATGGCCAAGTAATTCTCCACTGAATTTGCCGGTGTCCAAGAAAAAATACGTGCCCCCATTCGCACATCGCTGTACTGGCTGTAGGTGATGTTAGTCATGCCGGCCCAGTTTAGCCCGCCGTAGTTTATCCTGAAATTTGGACGACGTGTGAGCTGTGCGTTGTTGCTGCTAAAGTCGTAGACTAAGCTTTGAAGTACTTCGCTACTATCCCCGTAGTGTGCGTCGTAGGTGTTAATGTGCATGGTGCCGCCAAGGGCGTCTGAGCCGTGTAAAACCGATCCTGGCCCAAGACTTACCTCCATATCGGAAATACTCAATGGATCTAGGCTGATGACATTGTGCACATTTCCAGCTCTGAAAATGGCATTGTTTAATCGCATGCCGTCAATGAGTATCAAGACGCGTGAGGTACTCATACCACGAATCATAGGCGAGCCACCGCCGGCTTGACTTTTTTGAATAAAGACGTTAGGGTCAAGGCTAAGGGCATCTGCGCTGCTCCCAATGAACTGACTGTTCATGCGCTTGGCGCTGATGGTTCTTACTTCTTGTGGGTTGTGCTTGAAGTCGGCTTCCATTCTATTGGCCTTGATGACGACCTCTTGAATATTTAGCACACTTTCGTAGAGTCCAACTTCAAAATTTGCACGCTGCAACTGTTTAAAGTTATAGTGACGTGGGGCAAATGAGGTATGGAAGAAGGAAACTACATCTCCTTCATGAAGGTCACTAATAAGAACACGACCTAAGGGTCCGGTAGTTGCCACATAGCTATTGTTCACCGTAATGCTGACTCCCTCAACGGGTTGACCGCTGTTTTTACTGATCACCGTAACCCAGTGTGAGCCATGTGCGAGCACGCTTGCAGACAATGTTGTCGCACACGTGATCAAAATCGATAGCAATAATGTTCTAATTTTGGACATCGCGACCACAATAAACAAAAACTGTACCTAATTGGCTTCATTCGAGCAGACCATATTTGTATATGAGCAGAGAAAGTATTCTCTCCAGGAAATATTGGCTGTAAAATCGGCCCCAGATTGGCTTCAAACAGTTCAAAATCAGATTGTTGAATTTATATCGCCACGAAACGAAATGGAGTTTCAGACCAGTGGTAGTACAGGACTTCCAAAAACAATTGTCCACCAAAAAACCGTTTTAGAAGCTTCCGCAAAAAGAACCTTGGACTATTTTTCTTTGAAACCTGGAGCTAGTGCCGCACTTATTCTGCCTGCACAGTTCATTGGTGGAAGTATGATGCTTGTTCGGGCGCTCATTGGTGGGTTGACCTTACACTTGTTACCGCCCAAGCTCACTGCAGAAGAAATTCCGAATGTAGATTTCCTTCCGTGCACACCTGCACAGTTTAAGGCAGCCCTGCAAAATGACGCACTGCGCGACTTTAGCGGAGCCATACTTTTAGGAGGAGCGCCTGTTAGTGATATAGCGCCTGTGGATGGCATTAATCTCTACGTGGGCTATGGAATGACCGAGACAGCTTCACATGTGGCGCTTCGATCGTTGTCGGAAAAAGTGTATTCAGCAGTAGACGGTGTTCAATTCACAACTCGAGAAGGCGCATTGGTGATCGACGCACCTCACCTAGGTATTAAAGGATTGCAAACCAATGATTTAGTACATCTTATTGATGCTCGTTCCTTTGAGTTTATCGGGCGACTTGACGATGTGATTAACTCAGGTGGACTCAAGATTCACCCGGTTGTTCTTGAATCGCATTTTCATTCCAACGGCTTAGGTGTCTGTGTATCCTCC
The DNA here is from genome assembly GCA_011525035.1 of Cryomorphaceae bacterium. Classification (GTDB taxonomy): domain Bacteria; phylum Bacteroidota; class Bacteroidia; order Flavobacteriales; family Schleiferiaceae; genus UBA10364. The sequence goes on from WTIZ01000054.1 coordinate 40,374, forward strand.
ATAGCTGATGAGGTGTATGGAGAAGCGGTTGTTATTGTTGTCGAAGGGGGAGTTTCTCAAAGCAGCGTAAAAAAGCTCTTGAAAGATGTGCCTCGAAATCAACAGCCGAAATTCATGCTCAGTGCAGACAAACTACCGTTTTTAGAAAGCGGTAAACTAGACCGCAACGAGGTACGACGACTTATTCAAGAATCTCAACATCGCCTTTTCCCGCTCTGATTAGAGTAGGGGATGCTGTGGTAAGATCAATGACAGTTGACGGGATATTATCACCCCAGCCGCCATTAATCACAAAGTCAACCTTGTCGGCATAGTTGGCAATGATTTCTTCCGGATCGGTAGGATATTGGAGGACTTCATCGTCGTGGTGAAGCGAGGCTGATGCTAAAGGGCGTCCCAAGGCTTCTGCTAGTGCTTGTACAATGCCGTTATTTGGCAATCTAACCCCAATGGTCTTTCGTTTCTGCCCAAGTTTTCTTGCGAGGGTAATGTTCGATTCTAATACCAATGTATAAGGTCCGGGCAGGCATTGCTTTATGAACTTAAAGGTAGCGCCACCAACACTTTGAGTGTATTGAGATACTTGACTTAGGTTGGTGAATAAGAAAGAGAATTCAGCCTCTTTTACCGATTCTTTTTTGATGTCAGCGAGCTTTTTCAATGCATTGGCATTCATGAAATCACCTACAACGGCATAAACACTATCGGTTGGAATAATGGCGATTTCACCCGCAATGAGGCGTGTAACGCATTCCTGTATTTTTTGCTGGTCGATACTGTCCGGATAAAGTGTGTAGATCATACCCAAATCGGTTTAGTCGAAAATAAAAAAAGCCCCGCAATTGCAGGGCTTTACTATTTCAATTTCTGTTGGATTAGCTGTTCGCTTTAGCGTGGTCGGCCAAAAACTTCGCTAGACCAATATCCGTCAATGGGTGCTTCAACAAAGCTTCGATTGCGCTTAGTGGACCTGTCATGACATCGGCACCAATTTGCGCACATTCAATGATGTGCATTGGATGACGCACTGAAGCAGCCAAGATTTCTGTGTCAAATCCGTAATTGTCAAAGATTACGCGGATGCTCTCAATCAATCCTAGACCGTCTGTAGAAATATCGTCCAAACGACCGATGAAAGGACTCACATAAGTAGCACCTGCTTTAGCTGCCAACAAGGCCTGACCCGCCGAGAAAATCAGCGTACAGTTTGTCTTAATACCCTTATCTGAGAAGTACTTTAATGCTTTCACACCGTCTTTCACCATTGGGATCTTAACCACAATTTTTTCGTCCAAGGCAGCAAGGGCTTCACCTTCACGAACCATGCCTTCGAAATCTGTAGAGATTACTTCTGCACTTACATCGCCGTCTACAATCTCACAGATTGCGCGGTAGTGAGCAAGTACGTTTTCTTCACCGCTAATTCCTTCTTTAGCCATTAATGATGGGTTGGTGGTCACGCCGTCCAAAACTCCAAGATCTTGGGCTTCTTTAATCTGTGCAAGGTTTGCTGTGTCAATGAAAAATTTCATGAGGAAAAGTTGTGTTGTTAAATGTTGCTCAAAAGTACACTAAACTTGAAAAATAAGCGCATAAAAAACGGGCAAGCTACTTACATCACACCGCTACGACCAATTACCCTTGCTGCGTTCCCGCCCTGGGGGATTCATTAGGAGCTGGTTGTGTAAGACTTGCCCGGGGCAAAGTTAATGCTCCGAAGATGTAGAAAGCAATGAATTGACTAAAATTATTGGCCTGTTCGGTTATCTTTGCGTGGAACACTCAAATAAAACGCCTTATGAATGAAGCAATGAAACAAATCGCAATTAAGTACGGAACCTATTTGGCCTTGCTAAATATCTCCTACATACTATATGCTTATTTAGTTGATGCTTCGGTGTTTACCGCTACTTGGCCAGGGATCGTTTTGTTCTTCTTGGCAATCGGTTTCGGAATTTTCGCGGTGGGAAAATTCAAGCAAAGCAATGAGGGATATGCTACTTTTAAAGAAGCGTTCTCTACCTATATCCTTACAGGGATTGTGGCTACACTGATTGGTACTGCATTTACTGTGTTGCTGTTTTCTATCATTGATCCTGAGTTTGCTGTGCAAACCATGGACTTGATCATTGAAACGACCTACGAGAGATTCGAAACATCAGGGATGAGCGATGAGCAAATAGAGCAAATCATTGGGCGTATCGAAGGCAGCAATGCGTTTGGTGTTGCAGGTCAATTAAAGAGTGCTGCATTTTCAGTAATGTTTAATGCCATCATAGCATTAATCGTGGGTGCAGCAATGAAAAAGAACAATCCAGCACTGTAATACTGGGAGCGAAGGAGCATGAGTAAATTGGACTTAAGTATTGTAATTCCTTTATTCAATGAAGATGAAAGTCTTCCTGAATTGACCGATTGGATCGCCAAGGTGATGGAACGGGAAGGATATTCCTATGAAATCATTTTTGTCAACGACGGATCAACGGATAACAGTTGGGCGGTAATAGAGGAGTTACGCGGCAATAACGAAAACGTCAAAGCCATTTCCTTCCGTAAAAACCAAGGCAAGAGTGCAGGACTTAATCAAGGCTTCAAGGCCGCTTCTGGAGATGTAGTGATCACCATGGATGCGGATTTACAGGACAGCCCTGAAGAAATTCCGGAACTGCGTCGCATGATTTTAGAGGACGGCTACGACCTAGTCAGCGGTTGGAAGCAAAAGCGCTATGATCCACTTAGCAAGACCATTCCAACGAAACTCTTCAATGCCGCTACGAGAAGAATTTCTAAGATTAAATTGAACGATTTCAATTGTGGACTAAAAGCCTACAAGCTAGAAGTAGTGCACAATATTGATGTATACGGCGAGATGCACCGATACATTCCATTCTTAGCCAAGAACAAGGGTTTCGATAAGATTGGTGAGAAAGTGGTGCAGCATCAAGCTAGAAAGTACGGTACTACAAAGTTCGGTCTAGACCGCTTTATAAACGGGTTTTTAGACTTGGCAACGCTAGCGGTTATAGGTAAATTCGGAAGACGTCCTATGCACTTCTTTGGTGCTGCAGGTACGCTAATGTTCGCGCTTTCAGCGCTGTTGTTGGCTTACCTTGGGATTTATAAACTTTGGGCCTTGGGCGCAGGGGTAGAGGCACGTCTGATTACCGAGAATCCGTTGTTCTTCATCTTATTGGCCTTGAATATCATTGGTGTCCAATTGTTTGGCGTGGGTTTCATCGCAGAATTATTGCTGCGCGAAAGCACGAAAAAGCACGATTATACCGTCGATAAAAAAATTGGCCTCTAATGGCAAAAGTGAAGTACGCTTTAATCTCGCCAACGTTTAAACGTCCGGATGAGGTTACTGAATTTCTGGCAAGCCTAGAGCAGCTCGATTACCCTAAAGATCAATACCAAGTCATTCTTGGCGACGGTACTCCAGGGGATGAACTGCGCCCAGTACTTCAGGAGTATTTCGATACGCTGCCGCTTCAAATCTATTACGAAGAGTTTCTTCCTGTAAGTGATGCGCGCAATCGCGCTGCTGAGCTCGCTGATGCTGAATATTTCATCTTCCTGGATTCAGATTGTATTATTCCAAGCACATACCTCAAAGGTATCGACGCCTTCCTTTCCGAGTATCCGGATACCACGCTCTTTGGTGGTCCAGATGCGGCTTCAGCCGATTTCACGGACCTTCAAAAGGCCATTAACTTTTCAATGACCTCTTTCCTTACTACCGGTGGGATTAGAGGGGGTAAAGCTTCAGTTACCTCGTATCAACCGAGAGGATTTAACATGGGCATGTCGGCTGCACTTTTTAAGGAAGTTGGCGGTTACGACGAGGAGTTTGTCTGTGGTGAGGATGTAGAACTAAGTCTTCGTTTGCAGAAGGCAGGTGCCATTAGCCGTTTCATTCCAGAGGCGCATGTATATCACAAGCGTCGTGCGACATTGAAACAGTTCCGTCGTCAAGTATTTCGTTTCGGTGCAGCACGACCGTTATTGGCAAAAGCGCATCCTGGGAATTTGAAAATCACGCACTTGTTTCCAACGGTTTTTACGCTTTACCGCTATGCCAGTTTTCTACTATTTGTTCTGAGTCTATTACAGGGTAACTCATTGTTGGCTGTGCCTTTCTTGGCTTTTGTAGGCTACTTATCGGCCGTGTTTGTAGAGGCTTCAAGAACTGAAAATGTAAAGGTGGCCGCCTTGGCCATTCGTACGACGATTACCATGAATGCAGGCTACGGAATGGGTTTTTTACGAAACTACATTGAAGTGTATATCAAAGGAAACTCACGGGGCATCAAGCTCTAGGGATTCCTTGAGTTCAAGCAGTAGTTTTTCTTCGTCCAGTTCATTGAGTGAAATCAACACCGGATCTGCGCTCTTTCTACCAATCCACAGTACCTTTTCGTAGGGTTTATCTATCAATAGCAAGTAATCGCCTTCAGGACCGCGGTATTTGCCCTTAGCAACTGTTCCTGTAGAAATCCCGTGTCTTCTTGTCGAAATCTCAGGGAGGGATTCTGAGATGCCCAAAGAGTCAATTTTGTCGAGCGGCAAATCTATCCCGTACGGTCCAGAAATTCTTAAAGTGTCACCGTCCAACACAACATCTGAGGGACGGTCCGACCAATAAAACATGCCGATGACAAAAACCAGTGTTCCTATGAGTACTGCGATGCCCACTTTAAATGAATTTTTCTGGGACTCCACCTTCATACTCAAATCCTTGGTCTGATAGAAAAAATAGATGTAGGCAAGGATAGGAGTAATGCCCATGTGCCATCCCAAGAGCTCCGCATTGGTTAGGTAAAATACAATGCCAAGGACGGTGAATAGAATGCCGAATCGGACATGAAAGCCTTTAAATCGCTCTAGATATTCGGTTAAAGGAAATTGTTCCTGCTCTTCTTTGCTCATGGTGTTGTATCCACTGAGCAAAGAGCTGGCATTGTTTTCAGTAATCATGAACCCTAACCCGAAGAAGAGTAGGCCCATTCCCAAAATGACATAAAACATCGGCGTGACTTTAGTTATATACCGTTTGGGAAAGATACATCACATTTGACCGATTTATTCTATGTGATGAAACTCCTAAAGCTGCTTGTTTTTCTAACAACCGTATATGCTCAAGCTCAAGAGCATACAACTGAAATCTTTGCAGATCCGCACCATCAAAGACATCCCTTACGTGCAGCGGTGCTCATAGGTCACGCCATGGTTCCCGATGTCAATGGTACTGGGTTGTATTTCGTGCCTACTTGGGGAGTGGATCTAGATTACCACTTGAGCGATACTTGGTCCATAGGATGGCACAGTGATATTGAACTTGAGAATTACATTATCATAACCGACAATGGCAAAGAGCTCGAGATTGAGACACCTATGATTTCTACACTAGATATTTTCTATCGATTGAATCACAATCTCATAGTGGGTTTTGGGCCAGGCATGACCGCAGAGAATGGGGTCATTAAAACGCTAGTACGCGTTGGGCTAGAAGCAGAAGTACCTTTGAATGATCGTTGGGAATGGACACCAACATTGTATTTAGACCAGCGTATTGACGGCCACAGTGTTTGGACCTTTGCCGTTGGAGTAGCACACTATCTCTAGCGTTTCTCCCTTTTGCCTTCCAGTTCGATTAATAGATCGCGCAATCTTGCCGCTTCGATAAAGTCGAGCGTTTTCGAAGCTTCTTCCATGTCCTTGCGCACTTTCCGTATGCTGCTTTCAAGATCTTCCGGAGTGGTATAATTCATGGCTTGCTCGGCGGCTTTGAGGTTCACCTTGCTTACTTCGTATTCCACGTTTCTACCAACAGCGCTGGACTTGCTGAGAATTTCTTCTCTGCTTCGTTTCAACGCTTGAGGAACTATGCCGTTGGCTTTATTGAATTCGTCTTGTTTCTTTCTGCGGCGTTCAGTCTCATCGATGGTGCGCTGCATACTATCGGTAATCTTATCTGCGTAGAGAATAGCTAGACCGTTAACGTTACGAGCCGCACGCCCTATGGTCTGGACTAAACTGCGCTCACTGCGCAAAAAGCCTTCTTTGTCGGCATCCATAATTGCCACTAGACTTACTTCTGGAAAGTCCAATCCCTCACGAAGCAAGTTTACACCAATTAGGACATCAAAGACGCCCAGGCGTAAATCGCGCATAATTTCCACACGTTCAAGTGTATCTACATCACTGTGTATGTAACGACAACGTATGTCATACCGGGTGAAATATTTGGTCAATTCTTCTGCCATCCGTTTGGTCAGGGTCGTGACCAGTACACGCTCGTCAAGTTCTACACGTTTGTGGATTTCTTCCATGAGGTCATCCACTTGATTCTTACTCGGACGTACACTTACCACCGGGTCTAGTAGGCCTGTAGGACGTATAACTTGTTCTGCAAAGACCCCTTGGCTGAGCTCAAGTTCATATTCTGCTGGAGTGGCACTCACGAAAAGTGCTTGACTGCGAATGCGTTCAAATTCCTCAAACTTCAACGGCCTGTTGTCCAAGGCCGCAGGTAGTCTAAATCCGTACTCCACAAGGTTTTCCTTTCTCGAACGGTCACCGCCGTACATGGCTCGAACTTGCGGTATGGTCACATGACTTTCGTCAACGACGAGCAGGAAGTCCTCCGGGAAATAATCAAGCAGACAGAAAGGGCGTACACCTGGTGCGCGCCCATCGAGATAGCGGCTGTAATTTTCAATACCTGAACAATAGCCCAGCTCCCGAATCATTTCTAAATCAAAATTGGTTCGCTCCTCGAGTCGCTTTGCTTCCAAAGGTCGCGCCACATTTCTGAAGTGGTCGACCTGAGACATCAAATCGTCTTGGATTTGATGAATGGCATTTTGTAGCTGATCCTTTTCGGTAACAAACAAGTTTGCAGGGAACAGACGCATTTCGTTCATATGCTCTATTCTGGATCCACTGATGGGATCCATGTGCTCTATAGATTCTACTTCGTCGCCCCAAAAGCTGATGCGAAAGTACGTTTCTGCATAGGCTGGGAAGATGTCTACAGTATCGCCTTTAACACGAAAAGAGCCTCGCTTGAATTCCGCTGTAGTTCTTGCGTACAGCGCATTGACAAATTTGTGCAGGAGTGCCTGTCGGCTGATCATTTCTCCAACTTTCAAATTCACCACGCTCGCGTTAAACGCTTCAGGATTTCCCATCCCGTACAAACATGAGACGGATGCAACCACAATTACGTCGCGGCGCCCTGACAATAGGGAAGAGGTGGTACTTAGTCGGAGTTTTTCAATCTCATCATTGATGCTCAGGTCTTTTTCAATGTACAGTCCTGAAGAAGGTACGTAGGCCTCCGGTTGATAATAATCGTAGTAACTAACGAAGTATTCCACAGCATTTTCAGGAAAGAATTCCTTCATTTCACCGTAGAGCTGTGCGGCCAAGGTTTTATTGTGACAGAGGATAAGACTGGGGCGCTGTGTACGTTCAATAACGTTGGCCACGGTAAAGGTTTTCCCTGAACCCGTCACACCCAACAATACCTGGTCGCGCTCGCCACTGTTTAAGCCTTCCACCAAATCATTGATTGCCGTGGGTTGGTCACCCATTGGCTCGAATGGTGCCTTTAGCTTAAAGTCCATGGTACTTTATTTCAATAGAGAATTGAAAAGCTTACGAAGGGCTACTAATTCTTCCACACGCGCCTTCTGAACATCAATGTTCTTCTGTGCAGCTTCCAATAGTGGGTTGCCTTTCGCGTTTCCAAAGAATGCAATATTATTTTCGAGCTGGTGGAGTTCCTTTTTGGCTTTGTCGGTTTCCTCTCGGATCCAAGAACGCTGACCCAGCAATCCTTGCTGATCATCAGCTTCCACAAGGGCTCTTACCTTAGCTTCAAACAGGGTGCGCTCAAGTTCAGATTTATCCAAACCTAGGCCACTGAGCTTATCTTCCAACAACGCGTTGAATTGCGCATCAAGTTTTCTATTAGGACTGCCCATTGCTCCCCATGCTTCGCTCAGTGCAACAGCGTCTTCCACGCTCGCGACTTTAGCATCTTTAAGTTCAGCCAACTTAGCCTCTTTCGCTTTATTTGCTGCACTTACCTGTTTCTCACGGGCCTTGCGTTCGCCGTTCATTCGGTCGAAGAAGTGGTTGCAAGCACCGCGGAATTCTTCCCACAGTTTGTCGCCTTCTTTCTTAGGGACATAACCAGTTTTCTTCCAATCTGCTTGGGCCTTTTTTAATGCACTCGCGGCAGCTCCGAAGTCTTCGCTGTCTTTAAGGCTGTGGGCCAATTCTATCAACGCACGCTTTTTCTCTATGCTTTCGCGGTGCGACTTTTTCTCCTCTTTGTAGAAAGCGTTTTTCAAACGATTAAACTCTCTTTGGGCCACCTTGTAGTCTTCCCAAACTGCATCGTTTTCCTCACTCTTTACGAAGCCAATCTTTTTGAATTCTTCGCGGTATTCATTGAGTGCTCTGCTGGCTTTTTGCCAACCACTGTGTTTGGTCGGCAACTCAGTGGTTAGTCCTTTGATGCCTTCTACAACCGCACGTTTTGCAGCTATTTTAGCCTCATTGCGCGCCTTGAGGTTTTCATTAAACTGCTCGCGTTGCTCGTGGATTTTGGCTGTAACGGCTTTGAACCGCTCCCAAATAAGGTCTTTTTGTTCTCTTGGTACAGGGCCAATTTTTTTCCAGCGACTGTGTGCTTTTTGCAATGCTCTGAATAACTCAGAGGACGCACCGCCTTCTACCATTGCCTCAAGTTCGGTGATCATGGCCACCTTTTCTTCCAAGTTGTTCTTGTATTCCTTGTCAATTAGGTCATAAGCCAAGCGCAGGAAGTTGAAGAAATTATCAACGTGGTGATTGTAGTTCGCCCATACATTCCTTGCATCCGCTTTCGGCACGAGTCCTGTATTGTTCCACTGCTCACGCAGGGCTTTGAAAGTATCATACTTCTCTTTAGCACCGCCTTCGGATGTAGGGAGTTCTTTGATTTGTTCAATAATGGCAAGCTTGGTGCTCAGATTGGCAGCTAGCTGTGCTTCGAGTTCACTGTAGTGCTTTCTCAAAGCATCTCGGTAGCCGCCATAGACAGCGCCGAGTTGCTTACGCATCGGTTGATCGTATCTAAAATCTATGATGTTCCCACCCTCAGCGAGGTATTTTTCTTTCGCTTCAGCTTGCTGCGCATTGAGTTCACGCAACATACGCGAACGACCGCTTTCAACAATCCCTTTAATTCGGTGCGGAGGATAGCTTCCAACGTGTTGTTTGATGGCTTCTAAAGATTGTTCCAAATCCAAGGCATCGAAATCAGGAATTTGGAGCTTTTGCTCTTTTGGCTCTTCATGATCGTCCTCTGCTTCGACAGTACGCACCTGATCGTCATTAGCTTCTTCAGCCTCTTCAGCCACGGTTACCTCTTGTACTTCCTCCTGTGCTTCTGTTGCTGGAGCTTCCATTTGCTCTTGCGTTTCTTGCTGCACTTCCTTTGGGTCCAATTCTTCTTGGTTCATCATCTACAAATTTTTGTAGTAAGCGTCATGGAACAACTGCCATGATTTTTTCGCTTGCTCAATTAACATTTTCTCTCCTCCTAAAACTCTTGCGCCTCTTTCGAGACCTTCCTTCATGAGGGGAGTAGGGTTGGGTTTATATACTAGGTCAAATATGGCGAATTCCTCGCTTAATACTGCATAAGGTAAAGGTAAAAGATGGGGGTCAATTCCCGCAGTGCCCACAGGGGTGCAATTCACCCATAGTTTACAATCGGTCGCTGTAGCCTCGCTCAAACTCTCATAGGAGGCACCTGCGTTACTACGACTTAGGATTAGCGCCTCAAAGCCTTTGTCTTTCAATACCTTAGATACCGCTTTTGCTGCCCCGCCGGATCCAAACACCAATGCTTTACAAGGCGGACATCCCAAGGACATCAAACTTTTTTCAATACCGTAGACATCTGTATTGTACCCGACAAGTCTGTCCTTTTCTAGGACAACTGTATTGACTACACCGAGCGATTTCGCAACATCATCGACGCTATCAAGAGCATTAAAAACTTCTTCTTTAAAAGGAATGGTGACGTTTAGTCCAATCAAACCATGGTGCTGCATAAAGGCTTTGAGACCTTCCTTTGGTAGGGTAGACATCTCGAACAAATCATAGCTCCCTGCTATTCCGGCTGCTGTCATAAAACCTTGGTGAATTTCAGGGCTAAGGCTATGAGCAATGGGAGTTCCTATGAGTCCGAGTTTGATCATTTCATCTTTTTTCCGGCATATTCTAGCCCTAGAACAAGAACGGCACCAAAAAGTGCGAAAACTACCGCCGTGGGCCAATCGCCTCCCGGCGCCAGATTTCGTACGCTAAGCGCAACGATTTCTTCTTTTTCTGTACCGGGGTGCTTGATGAACGTCTCCAGGGTTTCTTTCCAAGGCCAAAGTTTATTCAATGATCCTAAGAGGAAGCCACTGAGCAGTGCAATGGTTGGATTGTAAAAGCGCTCGAAGATGTATTTCAATCCTTTTGAGAACAACAGCAAGCCCAATACCGCACCAATTCCCACATACGCTATGGTAAGTAATTCTCTGTTCGCTACTGCGGCCAGTACGGTTGAGTATGCTCCTAAGAGCAGCAGGATAAAACTGCCGCTGATGCCAGGGAGTATCATTGCACAAATAGCCAAAGCACCACTCAAAATGAGGTACCAGGGGGCTTCAGAACCCGCCGTTGCATTCATTTCAGTGATGGCGTAAGCGACAATAGTTCCAAGTACAAAAGCAACTACCGCCTGTGCATTCCATTGTTTTACCGTTCGGCCCATCATCCAAACCGAGGCTGCAACCAATCCGAAGAAAAAGCTCCAAGTCAAAATGGGGTAATGCTCAAGTGTGAAGGTGAGGACCGAAGCTAGCGTGAGAATGCTTGTGAAAATCCCTGCAAACAGAACGGCTAAAAAAGTGCCGTCAATGGCGGTCCAGAGTTGACGGAATTGGCCCCTAAAAAGCATCAATAGCGTTTGCTTGTTGATGGACGATATTGCGCCAATGAGTCGCTCGTAAATACCTGTAATAAAGGCAATAGTTCCTCCGCTGACACCGGGGACAACATCCGCTGCGCCCATGGCCATACCTTTGAGAAAGAGCTGAATATGTTTAAGCATCGTTCGCCGATTGAATTTCGGCTAAAATACCGGTAATCTCAGGTATTTTCCCAAAAGCTGGGAAGTATTGATGGAACAATTCTACTGAGGTAGGCTCAAGCTCGAGACATTCGTTCATAATTACGCGCGCTTCCTCGTAGGACGCAGTGGCAAATAAGTAGCCTGCTAAGATTAAACGCAACTGAACATTATCCTCAAATTGACCGACACCCTGGTATAGGATTTTAATAGCCTCGTCCAACAGGTCGAGTTCTACCAATGCTTCGACATAGTCGATCACATCTTCTGCACCATAATTACCGAACAGCCAAACCTTTTTGTAATCCGAAATAGCCTCCTCGTGGCGGTCTAACTCGCACAAAACATTGGCCCGTTCTAAATACACATCTTCGAGCTCAGGCTCTACTTCTACAGCACGATCAAAGGCGCGTAGGGCAGCATTTAAACTTCCCAGTTCTTGCTCAATCATTCCTATTCGGAAATGAATGTAGCCCGAGGGGACTTCTTCACTAATGCTTAAACGATAGGCGTTCATCGCATCAATCAATCTGTCGTTCCTCTCGTGTATACGGCCAATTTCAAAGTGTGCTGCATGGAATCCATCATCCGCTGTAATCGCCCAGTCAAAATATTCAAGGGCTTTTTCTTCTTGATTCAAGCGAAGCGCGAACGCGGCTTTCTGGTACCAAAGCAATGCGTTGTAGGGTTCACGCTCAATAAACCGATCGAAGGTTTCGATAGCACGGTCGTATTGGTGCATGAAGTCAAAGCACAATGCAAGCTGGTAGATCGTTCCGTCGTCCAATCGCTCGTCGAGTTCACACAACTTCAAGATGGCTTCAGCGGCATGCTCATAGGATCCTTGCGCCAGATGTGCATCAATAATTTGCTGTAATATTTCCTCTTGATCCTCTGCACGTTGAAGGGCACTATCGAGCAGCTCTAAAGCGCGCTCTGTCTTGCCCTGATGCATGAATAACGTGGCTCTAGCAATAAGAAGCTCTACATGGTGATCGCTCAATCCTTCCATCTGTTGGAGCTTCGCCTGTGCTTTCGTAAAATCTTTAGTAGCAAGGTCCAATTGGATCTCCTTGATTTTAAATACTAAAGAATTTGGGTGGAGTAGAATGGAGAATTTGATAGCCGCAGCCATTTGCTCAAAGGACCCCGTATCGTAATAATAGTTTACGATGGTCTCAAGATCTTCTACGTCGTAATAGGGCTGGCGATCATTCTCTAATGCACGCTCGTAGGATTGAACTAAGCTATGTACCTCACGGTCCTCAAATCTCATTAGAGTGAAGTTACTCGGTATTGCTTTCCTTTTGAAGGAGATAAAATTTTAATCGCTTCACATATGAACACTGTTATTAACAAAGGTCAAAATTGACCGAGTACGGTTGGTGCGCCCGAAAAGGCCGACTATCTTCGCTACAAAACCATTTAACCATGACTTTAATCAAGAGTATATCGGGAATTCGAGGAACCATCGGCGGTGGAGCAGGTGATAATTTGACTCCTATGGATGCGGTGAAATTTGCTGCAGGCTATGGTGCATGGCTCAAAAAGAGACACGGTGATTGCACAGTAGTCATTGGTCGCGATGCGCGCCCTTCTGGTCAAATGATTGAAAATTTAGTGGTTTCTACATTGCAAGGATTGGGCATAAATGTGATCAACACCGGTTTGAGCACAACGCCCACGGTTGAAATGCTTGTGCCGAGGTACAACGCACAGGGCGGCATCATTTTGACAGCCTCCCACAACCCCAAACAATGGAATGCACTCAAGTTGTTGAATGAAAAAGGCGAATTTGTGAGCGGTGCGGATGGTGCAGAAATCCTTGCGCTCGCAGAAAGCGACGAAATCACCTTTGCTGAGGTGGACGATTTAGGTACGGTAACTGAAGACACAGACGGACTACAATGGCATATCGATCAGATACTTGCGCTGAGCGCCGTTGATGCAGCGCTGGTTGCTGAAAAGAAATTTAGCGTAGTCATAGACGCCGTACACAGTTCAGGTTCAGTAGCCATTCCAATGCTCTTGGATAAGATGGGCGTTACCTACACGAACTTATATCCTGAACCAACGGGTCAATTCCCTCACAATCCAGAACCCCTTGAGAAACACTTGACCGAAATAATATCTGAGTGCGCCTCAGGCAAGTACAACATGGGTATCGTAGTTGATCCTGATGTAGACCGCTTGGCTTTTGTAGATGAAAAAGGGAAGATGTTCGGCGAGGAGTACACGCTTGTCCTCGTTGCAGACTACTTACTAGAACACACAAAGAGCCATGTGGTAAGCAATATGAGTTCTTCCAAAGCCTTGAGAGATTTGGCCGAAGCTAAGGGCTCAACCTATTCGGCCTCTGCCGTAGGCGAAGTCAATGTGGTAAATGAGATGAAGGCCACCAATAGCGTGTTAGGTGGAGAAGGCAATGGAGGAATTATTTTACCCGAATTGCATTACGGTCGTGATGCATTAGTGGGTATTGCACTTGCCCTTACTCATTTAGCGAAAACAGGAAAGACCTTAAGTGAATTGAAAGCATCTTACCCGCAATATTTTATGGGTAAGCAGAAAATTGAGCTTACTCCCGGACTTGATGTCGATGCCCTTCTTGCAACTATCGCGGGTCAATACCAGCACGAAGAATTAAGTACCATCGATGGTGTAAAAATCACTTGGTCAGACCGTTGGGTTCACATGAGAAAGTCAAATACGGAACCTATCATACGAATCTACACGGAGGCACCAAGTACGGCCGAAGCCCTGGAATTGGGGGAGCGATTCATCCAAGAACTTGAAGCTTTAGCCAAATAAACTGAAATATCGCGTTTCGTTCTATCTTTGAGGGGAACACTTACTACAGAACCACCATGGGTGTAATATTCTTAGACAACGCTGCCACAACTCCGCTAGAACCTCGTGTCAAGGAGGAGATGATTCGAATGATGGAGAACTTCGGTAACCCATCTTCGACCCACATCAGTGGCCGAGGTGCCAAGGTGGAAGTAGAGGTGGTTCGCAAGCGTATTGCGCAGACTATTGGAGCACAACCCAGCGAAATCTTCTTTACTTCAGGAGGTACTGAAGCCGATAACATGGCCCTGTTTTGCAGTGTTCGTGATCTTGGCGTGAAACGCATTATCACTACGACTATTGAACACCACGCTGTGGGTCACCCCGTAGAGTTTATGGTTGAGCGCGGTGAAGTAGAAGCTGCATACCTCTCCGTAAATGAACATGGAGATATCGATTTGAATGAACTTGAAGCGTTGCTCAAGCAGGGGCCAAAGACGTTGGTCTCGCTCATGTTTGCAAACAACGAGATTGGCAACTTGAATCCCGTGGATGAAATAGGGGCCTTGTGTCAAAAATACGATGCGCTGTTTCACTCGGATACCGTTCAGGCCATGGGACACCTTCCCATTAATGTGAGTGAGACGCCTTATGATTTTTTGACGTGCTCGGCGCATAAGATTCATGGTCCGAAGGGCATTGGTTTTGCGTATGTACGCTCAGGTCTAAAAATTAAACCATTGATTCAAGGCGGTGCACAGGAACGCAATATGCGTGCTGGAACCGAGAATACCATTGGGATTTGCGCTTTGGGTAAAGCCTTTGAGATTGCCACCGCTGAGATGGCTGAGGATCAAAAGAAGGTAGAAGGTCTAAAGCAACATATCATCGATGAGGTTCAGGCTATAGTTCCAGGAGTTCGATTCTTTGGACGCAGTTCGGAATTGGACAAAAGCTTGTATACCGTATTGTCCATAGCCTTTCCTAAATCTAACAATGATATGCTCACGTTCTCTTTGGACATGAAGGGGATTAATGTTAGTGGGGGTTCCGCCTGTACTTCAGGCTCGAATCAAGGCTCACACGTGATACGTGCGTTAGGAGATTGGACGTCGGAATATCAACCTGTTAGAGTCTCTTTTAGCAAGTTCAATACAAAAGAATGTGCAGAGGGGTTCCTCAATGCTGTTCGTGAAATCTACGCGGTAGAAAAAGAAGCGTAATTAGCGTATTACCGTTATCGTACCCATTCGGATCTCGTCACCCCCAGTAAACCTATAGGTATACACATCCTGTGGTACGGCTTTTCCATCGAAGGTTCCATCCCAGAACACTTGGAACGGGTCTTCACTTCTGAATACTTCATTGCCCCAGCTGTCGTAGATGATGAAAATAGGATCCTCTAAACAACTGTTTCCGAATATTTTAAATTCTTCATTGTTGTTATCTCCATTGGGTGTAAAGGCAGTTGGGATAAATACCCGTCCATCAATGCGCACGATATCCGCTAAGAAATCGAAATCGTAGTCTCGATTACAGATGGTATCGGTGATGGTCAAGGTGACGTTTTCTAATCCAGATTCCGGGTACCTAAACGTTGGAATCATACCGGTATCCGGCGTTCCACTGAAGTCCCATTGGAAGATCATGGTGCTGTCCACATTGGTATAAACCACATCTACACCTCCGTACCTACAGCTGTCTGTGAATACATTCACTGTGGGGACGTTCGCATCGTTATCAAACTCAATAGTGTGGACGGTTTGTGAGCTTACATCACAGAATGAATCCCGCGCAGTAATTGTAGTAATGAAGGTGCCCGTGGAAGGGTAGGCATGCTGAACCGTTTGATTCGAAGTCACTAGTGTAGTACCATCGCCAAAATTGAATTCAAAGTAATCTGCATCCCCAAGGCTTTCTGTAAATACCACTTCCTTGAATAAATCACAACTTACGTAATCTGGTGTCCATAGCGCTGTAGGGAAGTTCGCTGTATCGTGTTCAATGGTTATGTACGTAGTATCATAGCTATCACACACCGTATCAATGGCGACGAGCATTACCTCGTAAGTTCCAAGATTTGGGAACGTAACTACAGGTTCGACCAAATTAGAAGTATCGCCTTGGTCGAAATCCCAGAAATAGGCATTGGCATTCACACTGCTGTTTGAAAGGCGCAGGGTCAATTCATAACAAGTGGTATCGATCAAGTAATCAAAATCAACATCGGCTATCGCCTCTATACCTGTTTCAAAGTCCAACTTAATCACCCCGAGGTTACAATTACTACTGTTATTGGTTTGGGAGAAAGCACCCGGTGTAGTTGGAAGGTCATCATTACCTCCGCATCCAGCACATACAGCTTGGTAAATTCTTCCTCTATCGTCAAAGCGAGAGGTTCCGCCATCCACGTGCTCAGCACT
>WTIZ01000054.1:56868-140306 GCA_011525035.1 Cryomorphaceae bacterium
GAACCAAAGGCGGTAGAGGCCATACTTGTGCTTAAATCAGCACTAATCTTATGGATGAACTGCTTCCGGTATTGAGGAGTTCCCCAGGAACCGGCTGTGATTGGATAGTTTCCGAAGGTTTGCCCAAACACGAATACGTTCCCAAGTTTATCGACATCCAGCAAGAAGGTTTGGTCGTAATCAGAAGTTCCGACGTAAGTACTCCGCGTTAGACTTCCTAAAGCGGCATTAAATCGAGCTACGAAACCGTCCTCTGCGGTACCTTGTTTACTGCTCTTGTAAGCTCCAGTGGTTGATGGCAAGTTGTTCCCTTCTGTACCGCCACACAGGTAGACATTTGAGCCACGTACTTTTACACTGTACCCGGCATCATCTGCTGTAGTGCCGTAATAATTACTCCATTGAATGGCTGTGCCTGAAGGGTTGAGCTTCAAGACCACTGCATCCTGTCCACCTGCCTTTGTACAGCTCGTACAGTTGGTGGTTGGGAAGTTGGTACTGGTGGTAGATGCTGTAATGTAGATGTTATCGTTGTCGTCAACCACAACTTCGCCTCTGGATGCGTCGCCGTAGTTTTTATTGATGTTCATGTTGATACCGTCATTGCCAGAACCGCCGAGGTAGGTGGAACTCAACAAGGCAGATCCAGTTGCGTTAAAACGCGTTACGAAAAGGTCGGAATCTTCGAATTCGTACCCATTGACATTTACAGTAGCCCCACCTGCATTTGACGATTGTATGGCGTTCTGTGTTGGAAAGTTGGAGGAGCCTGTAGTTCCCATAATGATGAGTTCTCCGTTGGAATTGACCACCATGGAATGCGGATGATCACTTTTCGTACCGCCCAAATAGGTGGCGTAGAGTAGGGTGTTTCCGTTGGGATCAAATACACTGACAGTTACGTCTGGTAAGAATGCTTGAAAGGGACCGCTTGAGCCGTTATAACCCGTTTGAAAGGCTCCCACAGTGCTGACATAGCCTGTGGCAAAGGCCACTCCGCCGCCGTACAATCTCCCTTGCTCATCGTAGGTGGCAGTAAATCCCCAATTATCTGTCAGTGAACCGCTGAACGAGGTGAAAATTAACTGTGGATCGATCACCAAACTGTCGAGCGTGTAGGCAATAGATTCAACACCGAATGAAATCTGTCCATTGGAGACTTCATACCAACTCCCGAAATCTATCCGTTCGCCATTTTTCCAGCCCCACGAGATAGGGTTGCTTTCATAAAAATGTCCCACAGAAGTATGAACAATAAGATGTCCCTCCGGATGTACTTCTATGCTTGAAGCACCATTGTACCTCCATCGAATATCTGCTAGGGCCTGTGGATCGCTCAAATGCCAATCGTACTTCAATTGCCCGTCTTGGGTATGAAAGTCGAGTAGGGCGTTAGGGTATAAACCTTGATAGGTCAGTCCTCGAGCTGGTTCTACTCCTGAGCGCCATGCATCGGGGTTATCTCCTAAAAAGTAATTGTGTTTAAATCCTGTCAAATCTTGGCCAATGGCGATGTCTTCTGACGCTCCGAGGAATTCCATGTTGAGCACATGAAAATTTAGATTGCTTTCGTGATGCGATAGACCTGCCTCGTGCATATCATGGCTGTGTAAATCTTCAATCTGTGCGGCATCTTTTAGTACAAATTGGATGCTGTTTTCCCTAAAAAACAAAGCGCCATATTTCAGCGGCATTTTATGCGTGAATGCCTCATTCCATTGCCCTTCGTTAGGAATGAATAGTGCTTCTTGTCCAAAAGCATTGGTACAAAAAAGCGTTGCAATCAAAAAGCTCCAAAGGGAATTCCGCATGAATCTAAATTAACCAAAAAGTATGCCTATTCAATAAGTAGACCTTCGAGAATCTGTTTTGTTCTTCCGTTCTGTAAATAGAAGAGTTTCTGTTCCCGTCCTTCCTGTAATTTTAGGCGCTTTCGAAGTTCTTTGGCGGTAATCTTTGATCCTATGGATTCTATAGCATACGCGCCCTCCAACCGTACTTTTTTTAACGATGAGAAGCTCGACTTTATTTCGAACACTTTGTAGAACGGACTTGGGCTGGGGAGCCTATGACTGGTGTACAGGGTTCCAAAGATGAGTCTTTCCCAGTCCAATTGTTGGGCGAGAAGGGCATGTAAACTGCTTTTGTTCAAGCCCGGGGAAGGCTGGATGATGTACTTTTTAACTGTTTGTACTGGCTGAATGATAGAAGGTATATGATTGCCCGAAATCGAAGTTAAACTCTCTGCTTCTATCAAAGTAATCGCTACATCAGTGGACTTTTCGTTGCGTTGAATTGTGAGTACCTCTTTGCATTCGCCTTGGTACTGTACGATCACAAGCTCGTGAAGATTTTCAAGTTCTTGCATGCAAGCTTTCAGATCGAGCATGGGGCTGTGTTTCGCAACCACACAAGCGGACAGGTTCAGTAACTCTCTTTGCAGTTCGATCAGATTCGGGGTTCCTTCTGCGATACTGAAGGTTTTTTTATTGGAACTGCGTCTGTCGGGATCCAAATAGACGGTGAGTTCATTTGAAGCGACGTTATGTTCTGATATCCAATCTTTTAACTTACCGATGTCAAAGGCTCCAGGAATGACATCTGCTCCAGGTAAATTGTGTTTCAACAGATGTGCGAGCGGTAGGTTTTGCTCAAAACACAGGTGCTTTAAACACTGCGCTGTGTTGAGGATTGTTTTACTGTCTATACCCATTCCAGCGCATAGATCAGCAGAATAAGAAGTTTGGAAAAAGCGCGATTTGACGGCTGCCGTTTTTAAGGAAGAGCTTTGTTCTAGACCAATACCGGTAGGAAATACCCATCGTTCTTCGAAGAGCTCCCTGAATTTCCCAGCGTACTTATTCTTGGCCTCGATTTGTGCGATTGCAGAGGAATACGGCTCGTTGGTACCGTATTTCAACCGTAGTTCTGTTGTATTGATGGCCGAATTGGATTCAATCCACGCCCAGAGGTCGTCATTGAATACTTCAGGATTTACCCCTGTAAGCGGATGGTCAATACTAGCCATCTATAGTTTTGATAACTGTATTGTAAACAATCCTTCCGATGCTGTACACGGGTACTGCGATGATCATACCTCCAATACCCAATAGTGTGCCGGCTATGGAGATGACCAAAAAGATTTCTAACGGATGGGCGCCAACGCTATTGCTGAAAATAAGTGGCTGAAATAGAACGTTGTCTAAAACTTGTACTAATCCGAATAGGCCAATGAGCAGGTAGAGGCTCTGGACTAGATTGACACTTGAATCTGGATCTGCAACACCTGCAGCATACAATTGTCCCAATCCTAACAAAATGCCAAGGGCAGCACCGATAATTGGTCCTACGTAGGGAATGAGGTTGAATACCGCTGCACACAAGGCCAGCACGATCGCGCCTTCAACGCCAATGAGTGTCATTCCAATGGCTAGTAGAATGAAGATGGCGGTAATTTGAAAGAGAATACCAAAGCTGTACCGAGTCACTACAGTTTTAATCTGTGGCGTCATTGTATCCACTTTATCGTGGTACTTTTTCGGGGTGATAGAATCGACAAAACGGTGGGCCAAATCTTGTTCTCGGAACAAAAAGAAGGAGATGAAAGTGATGGAGAAGAGCCCAATGATGAATTGGCCCAAACCACCAACAACACTGCTTAGAACGCTACTGATTGCTTCCATCGAAGCAAATCCTTGGAGGGTTTCGTTGATCTCCGCCAATTCCGCCGCTGTATCTACACCAAGGGAGGTAAGGAGTGCATCAAGCTGTTGCCATTCGTCTTGCAAACTCACTAAAAGTGCATCGTATTCTATGGTTCCGATGAAGCTAAATTCTTCGATGATTACTGGAAAAAACCAAGTGGCTAAACCCAGAACAATTCCAGCGAGCACGAGCAAGGTGATGGTCGCTTTTAAGGTTGCATTTAGATGTGGACCTACCTTTGGAATTCGTCCCAATAGGGCGATAAGAGGTCTTCCGAGAACACTGATATACAAAGCGATAACGCCATAAACCAGTATGCCTTGGATGAGAAAAAGTGCATATCCTAACAACGCAATCAACAGGATTTGAAGGACCGATTTAGTCAGCGGTTGAAGTTTGAATTCCAGCATGGTTTAGTGTCTTACTATTGCCCAATGTACCAAGTTTGCACCCATTTTCAGCGCTTTATCACGTTTTTCCTTTGGGTCGTTATGCACTTGTGCATCTTCCCAGCCGTCACCGATGTCGCTTTCTACAGTTAAAAGTGCGACGAGTTCTCCTTGGATGAAGTACCCGATGGCTTTTGGTTGTTCATTGTCGTGTTCGTGAATCTTTGGCAACCCATCAAGCTTGAAGAGGGTGTTGAAGATGGGGTGGCTGCTTGCTACGTTGACTTTTTTTGCTTGAGGGAAGCACAGGTCTAACTCTTTTTCTGCAAACTCCTTCATTCCATAGTTATCATCAATATGTAAGAATCCTCCGCGCAGGACAAAATCATTCAAAATCTGACGTTCTTCTTCATCAAAGACGATTCTGCCGTGACCTGTAGCGTGTAAAAAGGAGACGCCGGAGGGCAGTACTTCTTGAAGCGTTAGTTCGCTAGGTGCTACAGAGGTCTTGGCTCCTGTGGCAGCGTTGTAGAATTCGCTGAGGTTCTCCAGTGCCGTAGGGTTGGCGTACCAATCGCCGCCACCGCTGTATTTCAGCAGGCCGAGCACTTGCCCGGAAAGCGAAAATTGGCCCATAAAAAGAATGGCGAAAATCAAGCGTTTACTCATGGCATAAATATACAGGGTCTTTGATAGAATATCTTTAATCATTGCTTTGAACATCAGAAATGATTTCGCGTTATTTTTGACATATGAAGCGAAGATTACTACTGACTTTTGCAGTACTATTTGCTTTAGGCCAGAACCTAAAAGCCCAGTGCATCCAAAGCACCCCCTACACCGAGAACTTCGACGGTTCATCGTGGCAGGGGCCTAGTTCTTGGAACAACTCAGGTTCTATTCCTAGTTGCTGGACCAGAAACATCACGACAGCCAACTACTTGTGGATGGCTTCCGACCCAAGCTTTGCCAATACTCTTTCAGGACCGGATGGCGACCACACCACCGGAACCGGCGGATACGCTTTTGCCGAAGGATGGTCTTCGGGAGCTTCTTCGAACGCGGTAGTAACCAATCTTATTACGCCGCCTATTGACCTTAGTGGAGATACCTTACCTCGATTGGTCTTCTATTACCACATGTACGGTTCAGACGTCGAGTGGCTCAACATCCGAGTCCGCGTGGTAGGAACCAATACATGGGTGAATCTGCATACCATTAACTCGACCACCGCTTCGAGCCAATTTTCTTCACAGACTTCACCGTGGCGTAAGCATACAGAATCACTCTCTCAATTTGCCGGAGATACAGTTCAAATCCGATTCAATGCGAAGCGCGATGTGAATTTTTCGTGGTGGACCAACAGTCGTATTGCCATCGATGATATTGCCGTAGAAGAAACGCCATCGTGCGATCAACCCCTGAACCCTGTAGCTTCGTCAGTAACCTCAAGCAGTGCATCTATCAGCTGGTCGTCCTTGAATTCTAATACATTGGGCAGCCAGATTCAATATGCCACTGGTACAACGGCCATCGCCAACGGTACTATCAACACCTATTCAAGCAATCCGGCGACGATGTCTGGGTTGAATTCCAATACAACCTATAGAATCCGAGTACGTGAGATCTGTGCTGTTGGAGATACCAGCGTATGGTCGAACCTTGGCACCTTTACCACAGGATGTAGTAATTACATCGCGCCTTACACCGAAGATTTTGAAGGATCAGGTTGGGGTCCATCCACCACATGGAACGTCCAAGGAGATATTGACCAATGTTGGATTACCCAAGGTGCAGCACAGAAATTTTGGACTGTAGGCCCGCCGGCATTCTCATGGACTCAGACAGGACCTTCTGGCGACCACACATCGGGAAGTGGTCAGTATGCGTTCCACCAAAAAACATCCACTTTAGCTACGGGTATCGACCCTCGTTTAATCTCGCCTTGGATTGATTTAGATACACTGAGTTCGCCAGAATTGAGTTTCTGGTACCACGGGTATGGTCAACAAATGGGTGACTTGGACGTATATGTTCAGAAACAGGGTGGAACATGGTCGTCGCTTTGGGATACCAGTGGACTCACACATTCGTCCTCCTCAGCGGCATGGCTAGAACACATTGCGGATTTGAGCGCTTATGCAGGGGATACCATCAGAGTGCGATTTGATTACTCCGCTTCTTCAGGATCTTTCTACACGCAGTTCGCTATTGACGACATTAAGATTGATAATGCCCCTTCATGTGCAAAGCCAAAGAACACGGCCGTTACTGCAGTAGGGGTATATGTTGCTCAGCTAGATTGGGTTGGTGGAGGCGCCTCGAACTGGCAAATTAGATATAGGGCAGTGGGTACCTCGGCTTGGAGTTGGACGACCTCGTCTACATCAAACAAGGGAGTGCCCCAGCTTAATGCTCAAACTACTTACGAATGGCAAGTACGCGACTCCTGTGGAACGGGTGATGTAAGTCTGTGGGTTGATGGCCCCGATTTTACCACGAACTGTTCGTTCTTCACAGCACCTTTTACAGAGAATTTCTCGAATTCGAACAAATGGCAGACTGTAGACTTCACCAACACCACAGGCTCAGTAGATCCGTGTTGGCTGCGTTCAGATACTGAAGATTTGTTCTGGGTGGGTGGAAATAGTACTACGTCTCACTATTCAGGTACTGGTCCTTCAGGCGACCACACTACAGGAAGTGGAGGGTATGCATTTACGCGCAGTTCCAGTCCTTGGACCGCAACAACAGACACTGAGTTAAGAACCCCACTTATAGATCTCGACACCTTACAATCCCCGGAATTGACCTTCTGGTACCACATGTTTGGCCCCGACATTGATAAACTTAGAATATTTGTCAAAAAGCCAGGTACGCCAGCAGTTCTCGTGAATACCATCACCGGCCAGCAGCAGAGTTCGAGTACTGCGAGTTGGCAAAAACGAACGGTAAGTTTACTTGCCTACGAAGGGGATACGGTACAGATCATCTTCAAAGCCTATCGAGACGGGTCGGGATTCTTCTCGTACCGTGCAGATATTGCCATTGATGATGTTAAAATTGACGAAACGGCTACTTGCCCGGCACCAAATGTTCTTGCTTCGAACATTACATACAACAGCGCCGAATTAAACTGGTTAGGTCGTGCGAATACCAGTGCGGTAGAATATGGACCGACAGGATTTACGCAAGGAAACGGCACCATGGTAGGGGCACAGAACCAAAATGCCGTGCTCACGGGATTACAAGCTTCCACCACTTATGATGCATACGTTCAGGATACTTGTACTTCTACATTGACCAGTACATGGACTTTGGTCCAATTCACTACGCTGGCCTGTCCAGCCATCTCAGCTACCGGTTCTATTCAAGGGGCTGGAGCTTCCATTAGCGGTTACAGCACTACTGCAGATGCAGATTCAACGGTGTGGTTCTGGGGCGACGGCAATAGTAGCACAGGGGATACCACGAACTATTCTTACACTTCCTTTGGATTGTTTGATATCTACCAAGTAGTGTACAACAGCTGTGGTAATGTAGATTCTTTATTGCACACCTACAGTTACTGTGATACGACCATTGCGGATTACACCTACAGCATTAACGGGCTTAGTGTGAATTTTGATGCGAGCACCTCAAGCGGGACTGCGCTGGATTATTATTGGCAATTTGGAGACGGCGGAACAGCCTCTACCGCAACGCCAAGCCACGTATATACTGCTTCAGGCACCTACACGATCACGCTCCTTTTAGTCAACAGCTGTGGCGACTCAACAACGACGACCTTTGATTTAACCCTATGTCCATTAGTGACTCTAGGCTTTACATCAACGGTTACTGGAAGTACGTTCTCATTCACGGCGACACCAGCCGGATTATTGAATTACCAGTGGAGTTTTGGCGATGGCAATACGGCTTCTGGAATGACTGCAAGCAATACCTACAGCACGCAGGGCTCATTCACTGTAACCGTAACTGCAGAGGATAGTTGTGGGAACCAATTCACTTATTCAGACGATGTTGCCACTTGTGATGTACCTGCCGGTGACTTTACTTTCAACATTGTTTCTACTTCAGCCAACGGAATGGTCGTAAACTTCGCGGCAAATGCCACAGGGGCTGATGAATACCATTGGTACTGGGGCGACGGGACGAACGATAAGGGTACCGCGTCGAATATTCAGCACACCTATGGCGTCATAACCACCAACTACATCGTAAACTTATTCCTGATCAATGAGTGTGGCGATAGCACCATGGTAACACACCGATTAAATGAGGTGGGAATAGGAGAGCAGGCTTTACCTATTGCGTTGTATCCAAATCCATTGAGCACATTCCTTCATGTGGACTTGCCAGCAGGCGCAGAAACTCTGCTAGATATTTACAATGCTCAAGGTCAGTTAGTGCGCTTCCAGGTGCCAATTGACGCTACTAACCACCGCGTGGATATGAGTACGCTTTCACCGGGGTCTTATGTCGTTCGAGTGTTGTGGGAGAACAGGCCATATTACTTTAGCATCACAAAGATTTAGCAAGTACTTCGCTTCTTATATTTGTGAGGAACACTTACAATCACAGATGTCAAGAACCGTATCAAAAATCCTCGTTGCGAACAGAGGAGAAATAGCCCTTAGAATTATGAGAAGTGCCCGCGAAATGGGCATTCGAACTGTCGCAGTTTATTCTGAGGCGGACCGCAGAGCGCCACACGTCCTATTCGCGGACGAGGCAGTTTTCATTGGTCCAGCGCCTTCTGCCGAAAGTTACCTCAAGGGCGACCGAATAATTAGTGCCGCACAAAACCTAGGTGTAGATGCCATACATCCTGGCTATGGATTCCTGAGTGAAAACGCTGCTTTTGCTGAAGCGGTAGAACAGGCAGGGATGATATTCGTCGGACCGCGTCCGCACGCCATTCGCATCATGGGCGACAAACTCAGTGCGAAAGCTGCCGTAGCAGATTTTGACGTACCTCTCGTACCCGGTTCCGATGGGGAGGTTACGGATGTAGACCGCGCGAAAGAATTGGCCTCAGAGATAGGTTTTCCTATTATGATCAAAGCCAGTGCTGGCGGTGGTGGGAAAGGGATGCGTATTGTACACAACCCTGAGGAGTTCGATGCTCAAATGGAGCGCGCGGTTAGTGAAGCAACCAACAGCTTTGGAAACGGAGCGGTGTTTGTCGAGAAATACATAGAAGATCCAAGGCATATTGAGATTCAGATTTTAGCGGATGAACACGGTAACGTGGTACACCTTTTTGAACGAGAATGCTCCATCCAACGTCGCCATCAGAAGGTTATCGAGGAAGCGCCGAGCGTAGTACTTACAGAGTCCCTTCGTGAAGCCATGGGTCAAGCGGCTGTAAATGTGGCCAAGGCTTGTGATTATCGCGGTGCAGGTACGGTGGAATTTATCTTTGAACCTGGTGGAAAGTTTTACTTTCTAGAAATGAATACACGCTTGCAAGTAGAGCATCCGGTTACTGAGCAAATCACGGGGATTGATTTGGTCAAACAACAGCTACGTATAGCAGAGGGTCACCCCTTAGCATTCGATCAAAAATCCTTGACCATTCAAGGTCACGCCATTGAAGTTCGTGTATATGCTGAAAATGCTGCCGAGAACTTTATGCCCGCAACAGGAAAGCTGCATGAATACAAGAGGCCGCAAGGACTAGGTGTTCGAGTAGACGACGGTCTAGAGCAAGGTATGGAGGTGAGTATCTATTACGATCCAATGATTGCTAAGCTGATCACCTTTGGTGCAGATAGGACAGAGGCTATTGCACGAATGAAGCGTGCCATTTCAGAATACCGCATCGCTGGGGTACAAACCACGCTGGACTTTGCAGATTTTGTGATGAACCATGAAGCTTTTGTAGGTGGCGAATTCAGTACTCATTTTGTAGAGAAGTACTTTTCTCCAAACGCATTGCAAAGCGAGGATGCGGAACTCGAAGCTGTGGGAGCCGCCGCAGTGGCAAACCTTTTGCAAGGAGCTAAAACAAATCAATCTGTAGTTTCACATGGTAAAAGCTCTCGTTGGAAGACGAATAGGTCCTAGCATCTTTTTCCTGCTCCTGCTTCTAAGCAATCCTGCTGCCGCTCAGGTCGATACCTTGAGTGAAGTTAAGGACGGGACCTTGCCCATTGTCGGCCAACTAGTCGTTGGTGGTGATACCATTCCTTGGTCAGTATTGGACGAGGTTCTATTTGTGCCCAAACCTACCTTGAGCGATCATCAGGCACGCAGAAATTATTACAGTCTAACTAGAAAAGTACGAAGGGTATACCCTTATGTGCGTGAGGCTGCTATCCGAATGGATAGCGTTAACATGGCACTAGAGGGTATTGATAAAAAACGTCAACGGAGAAAATACACTAAGCAATACCAGCGGTATTTGGAGGAGCGGTTTGAACCTGAATTACGAAAATTGACCCGTAGTGAAGGTCAAATTTTATCCAAACTTATCTACCGTGAAACCGGTCAACCCGTGTACGATATCATCAAAACATACCGCAATGGCTTGAGTGCACGTTTTTGGTCGATGACTGCCTGGTGGTATGATATTGATTTGAAGCGCCCGTATGATCCTTTGAATGATCCTGAAGATCAGCTCATTGAAAACATCCTAATCAGGAAATTCATTTCGGGACAACTAACTCCCGCAAACGAAGAAGAGCGCAGGAAGTACCAGCCTTAACCAAGCTTTGAGAGCATCTTTTCAGCCGCCTCTAAATCCTCCGGAGTATCAATACTCAACGGCTTATTCGGCGCAGTAGCTATGGCCCAACTTTTTCCGTTTTCCAACCAACGCAACTGCTCGAGCATTTCATGTTGCTCAAGGGGAGTGGGGGACATGGCACAATATGCTTTTAGCGCTTCGGGTTTAAATGCATAAACTCCTACATGCTGGTAGCGCTGAGGTTCACCGTTTCGGGCCGCAGGAATAGGGCTTCGAGAAAAGTACAAGGCCCGACCGTCGTTATCAGTAACTACATAAACGTTGGAGTTGCTGCTATGTGCAGTTAACGGTGCTTGAATCGTCGCGGCCTCAGGTTGTTTTTCTTCTAGTAGGTCCAATAATGGCTGCAGGATCTCTTTGGAAATGAATGCCTCATCTCCCTGTACATTGATAATGTAGTCCACTTCCAAATCGAGCGACAGGAAGGCTTCAAGAGTTCTAGTGGTACCATTCACATGGTGTGAGCCGGTTCGAATACAGGGTATCTTTTGCGATTCACACTCTGCGAGGATGTCGTCAGAATCAGTAGCGACATATACCCGTTCAAAGAGGTCTTTTACCCCTGTGTAGGTCCGTCGAATAATTGGTACACCACCAAGAAGTCTTAGCGGTTTGCCAGGAAGGCGTTGTGCACCCATTCGCGCTGGAAGTATGACTAAATACCGATTCTGCTTACTCAAAACGACTTTTATCGAGATTATAATATCCTTCGCAATATCGCATTTAGATGCTATTGCGTTGTAGTGTGGGTAGAGTTCTTTTCTTAATTTTAACCTTCTTAGCCTCGAATTAGTGAAAATAAAGCAAGCTCTTGAAATACTTCAACTTGAGAAACTGCCAGTTTCTAAAGAAGAAATAGATGCCGCTTACAAGTTGCGTGCAAAGGAACTACACCCTGATGTTGGGGGCAGTGAGGAGGCGTTCCAATCTTTGACAGAAGCTTATGAATTAGCCTTGCGCGGTCTTGATGTGGTGTTAGATGCTGCAAAGATCGACCCTGTTGAGGAAGCCTTGAAGAAAAAGCGCGCGGCCATGAGGGAGGAAATGTTAAAGCGCAGGGCTGTGGAAGATCACCAGAGAAATGTACAGGCTACGAAATGGATATACTCCATCCTTACGGTTCTTGGAATCGCGGTGTTGGTCATTTTTGTCAAGCCCTACATCAATAAATTCATGGTAGAACGCAACCCTATTGAGCAAATGGGTACGGTCACCTATTCAGATCGAACGGATAAATTCACGGTTAAATGGAATTGGGACGGC
This sequence comes from Cryomorphaceae bacterium, assembly GCA_011525035.1. GTDB lineage: Bacteria > Bacteroidota > Bacteroidia > Flavobacteriales > Schleiferiaceae > UBA10364. Next base: position 68,980 of record WTIZ01000054.1, read on the forward strand.
ACAAACTATGAAAAGACCTTTAAAGGCAGGTTTGTCGATGCCAAGTGGCTGGTCGCTGATGCAGGCATGCCCGTCATCCTCGGTAACCAATACATCGTCCGATTTAATGCCAATCGTCCAAACTTTGCAGTGCTCAAAGACGAATACATCAGTCCGGAAACGGCCGAGGTGTACTTTAATATAGTCCGACACCCACTGGCAGAGCACCTTGGGATATCCGTGGAGGACCCATCCGTAGTGTGTTTGTATTGGAGCATACTAGACCGATTCGGAGTAGACGGCCTAGGTCATATTTTATTCTCACACACACCGTTTCGAAAAAATTGGTACCACAATGAGGGGACTTTCCAAGGGTTAGTCGAATCAGAGGCGTATAAAAAATTGTACAGAAGTTGTTTGGTAAGGCCTGAGTAATTGCCTTTGTCGAGCTAACTTTGTGTATCATCCTTAGAATAAATTATGAAGCCATCATTAGCGAAGGGAACTAGAGATTTTTCTGCCGAGGTCGTTCAGAAGCGTCAATACATCATGAATGTATTGAAAGCGCAGTTTGAACTGCGTGGATACGATCCCATAGAAACACCTTCCTTCGAGAATATTGAAACTTTGACCGGTAAATACGGAGAAGAAGGAGATAGGCTCATTTTTAAAATTCTTCGCTCTGGAGATTTTACATCAAAAATTTCGGAAGAGCTGTGGCAGGAAAAGCAGGCTTCAAAATTGGCTCCAAAAATTGCCGATAAGGCCCTCCGTTACGATTTAACGGTTCCATTTGCGAGATACGTTGTCCAACATAGAAATGAGTTGGCATTTCCGTTCAAGCGTTACCAGATGCAGCCTGTATGGCGAGCGGACCGACCACAAAAAGGAAGATTTAGAGAGTTTTATCAGTGCGACGCCGATGTAGTAGGTTCCGACAGTTTATGGCAAGAAGTAGAGTTGATTCACATCTACGATGCTTCTTTCTCCAAACTAGGACTGCCTGCCACTATTAAAATCAATAACCGCAAGATACTTGCAGGAATGGCTGAAGTACTCGGAATTTCCGACCACTTCATTGCCTTCACTGTAGCTATTGACAAACTAGATAAAGTTGGGCCAGAGGGTGTTTGTAAGGAAATGCGCGAACAAGGACTTGCAGCAACTGCGGTGACCACCTTTGAATCTTGGTTACAACAAGGTTTAACCTTGGAAAATTTGCAAGAATTGCTCCAATCGAGTGAGGAGGGTAAATTAGGCTTGGAAGAGCTAGGGTTTGTTCTTGAGCATGCCTCAGAAGGTTTACAAGGCTGTGATTTACAATTTGACTTTACGCTTGCGAGAGGATTGAACTACTACACCGGAACTATTTTTGAAGTTGCGGCGAAAGGCGTTGCCATGGGTAGTATTGGCGGCGGCGGTCGTTACGCTGATCTCACAAGTATTTTTGGCATGAAGGATACCTCAGGAGTGGGGATAAGCTTTGGATTGGACCGCATCTACCTCTGCTTGGAAGAATTGGATCTGTTTCCTTCAGAAGTGGCACAAAAACCTTCCATACTCTTTGCAAACTTCGGAGCTACTGAGGGTGCTGCAGCCTACCAATGGGTACAGAAGCTAGTTGCCCATGGGGTACGAGCTGAATTGTATCCAGATGCATCGAAGCTTAAGAAGCAGTTTGACTTTGCCGATAAAAAAGGAATTCCATTTATGGCGATGGTTGGAACCAATGAAATGGGAAGCAATCAAATACCGGTGAAAAATCTTGCCTCTGGTGAGCAAGAGTCAATGACTTTAGAGCAGATACTCGCGCTAATCAAGTAAACGTTCCCAAAACGCCGGATCGTTGTGTTCAGGCTTCATTAGTACGCTTCTCACAACAATGAGCTCTTCACTGTCCCATTGCAAGTCCCAAGGCCATTGTTCTCTTTGTACTTTGAGCAGGGCTAGGTGAATGCCTTCATTGGCTTTACGCTCAAAGAAAGCTCTGTTCTGAATGCTTATCTCCGTACTGCTAGTTCCCTTAGTCGAGAATATGCAGATGTCCAATTCTGGGTCGAGACTCCAGAATCCTTGCTCTAAAGCGCACTTGTGCAACCCTTTGGCTGCAAGAAGACTTTCTTGAAGTCGTTTTGCAAACCTTCCATCTTTAGCTAATGGGAATTTCTTCATGGTTGCCCACAATGCAGCCGCAGCGGTGCCTGGCCTGGAACACTCAAGCGTAATTTCACCTAGATGTAATTCCCCACTGGTAAAATAGGTATACGGACTGTCGTGCTTATAGAACCTTCCTTCAGCAGGGTTTTTGAGCAAAATGGAGCCACAGCCATAGGGTTGAAGCCCATGCTTGTGCGGGTCTATAACAATGGAGTCGGCGTGTGGCATTGCTTCGAAATGTCGCTGTGTTTCCTTTGGCAATTGGCTGATTTTGAAGTAACCGCCGTACGCCGCATCGACATGAATTCGAAACGAATACTTCTCTTTTATCGCAACAACATCCGCAAGGGGGTCAACTTTCCCCAACCCCGTGGTCCCTAGCGTTACTACAACGATAGGAGGTACTTCACTTGCAGCAAGCAGCTGTTCTAGTGCCTCTGTATCCATTCTACCCTGCGCATCTGTTGGAACTTCCTTGAAAGGCATTCCGAGGACCTCGGACATTCTGCTATGGGTATAATGAGAGGCTGAACTGGCAAGAACGGTTGCCTTAGGTATGCTTTGGCGACCCACCCACAAGGCTTCAAGATTGGCCATCGTTCCACCAGAGGTTAAATGACCGAGACAAGGGGTATAGCCTACCATGCTTCCAAGCTGCTCGATAACTTCGAGTTCTAATGCCGAGGTAGCACGACCGCCGTCGAGTGCGTGATTGTTAGGATTTACCAGCGAGGTCATCCAATGCGCGGCTTGCGCCAGGGCATGTGGTGGTTTAATCATCTGACCGGCATACTCTTGTGCATGATACGGGTAGTTGTCTTGCAAACGTTCCGCAAGCTCTTCAAGGATAGCCCTGTCCTCCTTGTCTAGGGGTAGATCAGAAAATTGTAGTGCTTTGAGATGGTTCCAGTTCATGCACTAAAGGTAGGCTACGTCCACGTCTCTACAAACTCTCCTTTCGGGTCGTAACGCTCGGCTTGCATCTTGGTGTTAAACTTTCTGAATGGTCTCGGATCATTGCCTCTACCGGCATTATAGAGCCAATTCCCATAATTCGATGCCGGGTCGTAGTCAATCAAATGCTTTTCAAAAAAAGCAGCACCAGCGCGCCAGTCTATTCCCATGTCGTGCACCAAATAGGATGCTACATTTTGTCTTCCACGATTGCTCATGAAACCTGTTGCTACGAGTTCTTTCATATTGGCATCCACCAGCGGATCACCTGTATTTCCTGTGGTCCATTTTTCAAAAGCTCTTGCATTAAAACCTTGCTTCAAAGGCTTTTCTGGCTGCAATCCGTGTGCAGTAAATAAATCCTTACCGTGTTTAAGCGCAATCCACTGGAAGTATTCGCGCCATAAAAGCTCAAAAAACAGCCAATAAGTACTCTCGTTAGATTCAACCTCTTCCTCAAATCTTTTCAATTCGTCGTAAATCTGTCTAGCACTAATGCAGCCCAGGGCGAGAAATGCCGAAAACTTCGAACTATAATTACGACCGACCATCCCATTACGGGTCTGCTTGTAAACCAGGACATGTTCGCTTTCCCAGAGGTAAAAGTCTAATTGTTCCCAAGCAGCCGAGGTACCACCAGCGAAGGGTACTGCGCTGCGTTCATCTTGTGCTACCTCCCACAAGTGGATACCGTCCGAACTCAAATCAAAATCAAAGGGGTCGAAGGAGGAAATTTCTGGCTCTTCAATAGGCGGTTGCACGCGAGAGCGTTTTTCGACCTTACCTCTAAATCTCGAGAACACTTCAGGAATTTCATTCACACTAAAGGGCAAATCACGCTCCAAGTATAAGGTTCGCTCCGTCATTAAATGAACCGACACTCCTTGTTCTTTGGCTTTTTCAGTCAATTTGCGCTCGACTTGTCTTTCATTGTAGGCGAACTCTTTTGGCGCATAAATGGCTGTTGCTCCCGTTTTTGTGGCCAATTCAAGCAGCCCTTTTACCGGGTCAACACCACGAAGCACGAGCAACTCGCTTGAGTCGTTTTCCAAAGCACTGTTCAGGTCAGCGAGGCTTTCCATTAAAAAACGCTTCCTATGGTCGCCTTTGCCTTCTTCTACCCATTTAGTATTGTGCCACGACTCTTCATCAAAATACACAGGTATGACGGTATCAAAGCGAGAGTAGGCTTCGGCTACAGGGGTATTGTCTCCTAGTCGTAAGTTGTTTCTAAACCAGAGAATACAGGTACTCATTACAGTGCTTCTAAGTTTTCTAAAACATAATTTGCTCGAGCTCTTATGGCTGCCTTGTTTTCTAAGGACATCTTATCGAACGTGCGATACACCATACCCAGCCTAAAGTTGTTGCCAAGCAGGTCTCTATGTCGTTCAAAGAAGTTCCAATAGAGCGAGTTAAAAGGACAACTATCAGAATCGGTTTTTGTTTTCTCGTTGTAGAAACAATTCTGGCAATAGTCGCCCATTTTCTTCATGTAATTCGCGGATGCGACATAAGGTTTGGTTGCGATCCAGCCACCGTCCGCATATTGACTCATCCCGCGGGTGTTGGTAATTTCAACCCATTCGAAGGCATCAATGTAAATGCCCAGGTACCATAAATCCACTTCATCGGGATCTATGCCAGCGAGCAGCATAAAGTTGCCGGTAACCATAAGTCGCTGAATATGATGTGCATAGGCATGGTCGAGGCTTTGGCCAATGGAGTGCGATAGGCACTTCATCTTCGTATTACCGTTCCAAAACCACTCGGGCAGAGGCGTTTTGTGATTGAAGTAATTTTCGTTGCCAAAATCGGGCATGCGCTCCCAATAGACGCCTCTCATGAACTCTCTCCATCCCAAAATCTGACGGATGAAACCTTCGGCCGCATTCAATGGAATATGCTCATTAGATCTGTAATAGGCCTCTGCACGCTGGCAAATGGTCAATGGGTCTATGAGCTTGACGTTTAGGGCAAATGATATTCTGCTATGGTACAGCGCCCAATCACTCACGGTCATTGCATCTTGAAAATCACCAAAGAATTGGAAACAATGTTCAAGCCACTGATCGAATATGGCAAGTGCCTGCTCGGTAGAAGTTGGCCAATAATAATGTTTGGGATCCTTAAGGTTCCCAATGGTCGGCAACTCCGCCTTCAATACATCGGTATATACTTCTTCCACATTTGTGGACGGCAAGTAGGGGGGAGGAATCAAATGGTTTTTTGGAAGTTTCTTTCGGTTTTGAGCATCGTAGTTCCATTTGCCCCCATGTGGCGCATTTCCTTCCATTAGAATACCCGTGCGCTTCCTGAGTTTGCGGTAAAAGGTTTCCATAAGGAAGCTCTTTTTTCCCTTGAAAGTCGCAGTGAATTCCTCTTTTGTGGATATGAAATGCTCGCTGGATACAAAGGAGATAGGATGGCCTTTAGTGGCCAATTCTTCAAGGTTTTGTTGCACTCTTATCTCATCCGGCTGCATAAATTGCAACGCTGTAGCCTGTAGTTTATCACTAATACTGTGTAAGATTTCAGCCAGCTCTACTTGCTCTGAATCGAGTATCCGATGGTAATACACCTCGTGACCCTGCTCTTTGAGCTTGGCGGCAAAATTCCGCATGGCTTGTAGTATCCCAACCACCTTTTGGATGTGATGGGGCGCATATGAACCTTCACCACGACATTCTATGAATACATAGGTAATGGAGGCGTCGATTTGTTGAAACCAGGAATGTGATGGATTAAGCTGATCGCCTAGAACTAATCGGAGGGTACGTGACATGTTTGCTTAACACCCCCAATAGCACGAAAGTTTAGGGCAAAAAAAAGGAGCCAATTTCTTGGCTCCGTACCCCTAACCTAATTCAAAGTTGCCCTTGAATACATGCAATATAGAAAGAACTTTTTTGTGTGTAGCCCGCTAATTACATATTGAGTATAAAAACTTATGAATTGACCCTTAGAAGACTGATTATGAACTTTTAAAGGTAGACTTTGAAGGATTCTATGACTTCATCCAAACATTTTTCCTGCTTCAAGGAGAAGGAATCTGCAGGGCACTGCATTTGCAATTCAAGCAAAATGGAATTCGATAATGTATCTCTCATGACCAATTTATGCGCAATGACAAAATCCCAAGGTTCTTGCTCGTACCTTCCATAATTCACCCACCAACCGTCTACGGTATCTCTTCGCTCAGTCACCCATGAATCTCTAGCTGCCATTGCCACAGATCTATAAATCAGTGCATTACTTTGCTCACTAACCGAGATATACGCGCCTTGTCGTTTGAAGGGCATTACGCGTAATAAAATGGAATTCGTTTCAGCATCGTTTACTCTCGCAGCCTCGTAGTAGTAGAAGTTTTGTTTAGCAAATTCAGGCATGCGCACCTGCCAATTATAGTCCAAACTAAAACTAAAGTCTATCGTTGGTAAGGCGTAATACTGGGCTTGCTCGAAGTTAAAGGTGTAATAGGCGTCGAGGTTACAGTCTTCTTTTGAAGATTCTGTTGTACTTGAGCAGGAAATGAGTGTTCCTATCAACAATATTGCGCTTATCTTCGTTTTCATCTTTGCTTGCAATGACGTATCAATTTGTACCACATACTGAATCTGGTGTCCCTTCAAAGGTAATGAAGGACCTCATTGCTGGGGGTACATTTCTGGAATCAATTGCCAACAGTCCGTACGATTGGAAAGCCTTCGCTACACAGGCCGAGAAACAGCAGGATTATTCTAAAGAGACACGCAGGGTAGTCCTTCAGGCTTTGGAACGACAAAACCCAGAACCTAGTGCTTCGGAACAGGCCTCTTTGGACGCTTTCCGAAACGGTGCTTTAACCATCACTACCGGGCATCAATTGATGGTCTGTGGTGGTACGGTATTCTTTGAAGCTAAAGTGCTCGGTGCCGTTGCATTGGCCCAGGCGGCTTCAAAGGAATTGGGCAAGGAGGTTGTCCCTGTATTTTGGATGGCTAGTGAAGATCATGATTTTGAGGAGATTGCCTCATTCCGAATAGGCGAACACCAATTCACTTGGAAACAGCCAGATGCAAAAGGTCCGGTGGGGTATTTGCCTACCCAAGATTTAGCCGACCAATTATCCGCATGGCTCGAACAAGTGCCGTTGAACGAAGCGCAGAAAAAATTGATCCAACCGAGACTTAAAGCGTATCGCGAGGGTAAAAATCTTGCAGACGCAACGCGTCAATGGGTGCGACAGTGGGCCGAAGGCTTGGGACTTCTCGTCTTAGACGGTCAGGATATGGCGCTCAAAGGTCAGGCTGCTCCACTTTGGACTGCCGAGATGGAAGGTCAGTACGCCACGCTCATTCAAGCACAGACCGACGCCCTTGTTGCACAAGGGTATAAGGCCCAGGTTTTCCCACGTGAGATCAATCTATTCGATCTGCGCGATGGAGATCGTCAACGTTTCGAACAACCCGACCCGGAGTGCCCGTATTTCTACGTTAGTCCCAATGCATTAATGCGTCCACTATACCAGGAGTGGTTGTTGCCCAATCTGGCCTATGTCGGAGGGGGTGGAGAGTTGGCCTATTGGTTGCAACTGGGTAGTGCGTTTGAACATTTAGGTCGTCCTATGCCTTTGCTGTACTTGCGCAATAGCGTATTGGTCCAAGATTCCAAGCTCAATAAAAACTTGAAGAAATTGGGCATCACTCTGTCCGATGTCCTCGCCTCAAATGCGGAAAAGCTCAAAGGGCAGTTGTTGGGTAAAAACACTGTCTTACAGGCCGAAGGAGAGTCACTCCAAGCCCCATTGATGGAAGCTATTGACAAATGGAATGAGTCGCTTATAGAGCGTTATCCGGAGTTGCAACAGCACGCGGCTGCGTTGAAAGTGAAGATGGAAAAATTGGCGCAGCGAACAGCAGAAACAAGATACCGCACACAGAAGCGTCGACACGAGGAACTTATGGGAAGTATCGACCGTGCGGTAGAATCGATTTATCCCAACGGTACCTTTTGGGAACGCCGTGCATCTTATGCCGATTTGGTTGGAATTTTAGGTCAAGATCCTCGAGATGCTATCGTTGAAAAAATGTCAACAATAAAGGCCGGAACCCTAGTCATTAAGCCGGATTTTTAGTGGTATTTTTGTGCCATGCAAGAAACCATTTTGATCCTCGATTTTGGCTCTCAGTACACGCAGTTAATTGCGCGTCGCGTAAGAGAGCTCAATGTTTATTGTGAAATCCACCCGTTCAATAACCCGCCAGAGATTACTGAAGACGTAAAGGGGGTTATACTTTCCGGTTCTCCATACAGCACTTTGCAAGAAGATGCGCCTCAGTTTGATTTGAGTCAGATTAAGGGGAATTTACCGTTGTTGGGCGTTTGTTATGGCGCGCAGTACATGGCATTGATTGGTGGTGGAAAGGTAGCACCGAGTAAAATTCGTGAATACGGCCGTGCGAATCTCAGTGAGGTTGGTACCAACACATTGTTTGAAGGAGTTCCTGTAGGCTCTCAGGTGTGGATGAGCCATGGAGATACCATTACGGAATTACCACAAGGGTTCAATGTGATAGCATCAACAGAAGATGTTCATGTTGCCGGGTACGAAGTGCAAGGCGAACAAACTTATGGGATTCAATTTCACCCTGAAGTGTATCACAGTACGGACGGTAAACAACTGCTAGAAAACTTCTTGTACAAGATTGTAGGTGTTTCTGGCGACTGGACGCCGGCCCATTTTGTCGATGAAACGGTAGCAAATCTAAAGGCTCAGCTTGGAGACGATAAAGTAGTTTTGGGATTATCAGGGGGTGTAGACAGCTCTGTAGCGGCTATGCTCTTGCACAAAGCTATTGGCGCGAATTTGTATTGTGTATTCGTGAACAATGGTCTTTTGCGTAAAAATGAATTCACGGACGTTCTGAAGCAGTACGAAGGCATGGGCCTCAATGTAAAAGGCGTTGATGCCACCGATCAGTTCATGGATGCGCTGGCCGGTATAGACGAACCAGAGGCGAAAAGAAAGACCATTGGACGTGTATTTATTGAAGTATTCGATCAAGAGGCAGCGCTCATCGAAGATGTTAAATGGCTTGCACAGGGTACTATTTATCCGGATATCATTGAAAGTGTAAGTGTGAAAGGCCCTTCGGCAACGATTAAGTCGCACCATAACGTGGGAGGCTTGCCTGATTTCATGAAACTCAAAGTGGTCGAACCGCTCAAAACCCTGTTTAAGGATGAGGTTCGTAGAGTAGGAGCTTCCATGGATATGTCGAAAGAACTTCTCGGTAGACATCCATTCCCGGGACCAGGTCTAGCCATCAGAATTCTAGGAGACATCACAAGAGAAAAGGTTGAGATTTTACAAGAGGTAGATTACATTTTCATCAATGGCCTGAAAAATGCAGGGTTGTATGATAAGGTGTGGCAAGCCGGTAGTATTTTATTGCCTGTAAATTCGGTAGGAGTTATGGGGGATGAGCGTACGTACGAAAAAGTGGTTGCTCTTCGCGCTGTAGAAAGTACAGACGGTATGACTGCGGATTGGGTGCACCTACCTTATGAGTTCCTTGCGAAAGTGAGTAACCAGATCATTAACAAAGTAAAAGGCGTAAATAGAGTGGTTTACGACATTAGTTCTAAACCACCCGCTACAATTGAATGGGAATAAAGCGTAAGCTTTTTGTTACAGTCCTTCTTGCTATTGCGGCCATGCCGCTTTCGGCGCAGTCGACTGTTGCTCATGAAATAGTAAAGGGCAATACAATTTACAGCCTAGCCAGAGAGTACGGAAGTACTGTAGAGGCAATCAATGAAGCCAACCCAAATATCGGTGTTCGCAGCTTAGTCATAGGTGAAACACTGATGATCCCTGTTCCGAAGGATACGCTGGTAAATGAAGTCGTTGACTCACAGGTACCGAGCCAGCCCATTACGCAAGCTCCAGAATATGAGGTATACCTGGTGAAAAGAAAGGATACACCAGAGTCTTTGACCGCATCTTGGGGACTGCCAGATGTAGAGGCTTTCTTTACACTTAATCCAGATGCGCGTATTCAATGGTCTAAGGGTATGGCGTTAGTCAAACCTGCTAATGCAGCTGCAATTGCTTTTAAAACGCCTACTAACAGCAAAGAAACCAATGACACTATTGCCAGTTTGGGCAATGAGATTCGTGTGGCTTGCATACTGCCATTTTTCTTAGATCAATATGTGAATGAAGGTCCAGGAAGAAAACGTTCAGAGCTGTCATTCAGTTATCGCCAAGGGGTAGAGTTGGCTATTGAGGAATTCACAAAAGATTCCTCACTTGTAATTGATGTTCAATTTTTTGATTCAATGAATCAGCGAGATACGGTTCAAGGTATCGTGCAAGAGCTCATTACAAATCAACCTGACCTTGTTTTGGGGCCGATGTATAGTTCTCGACTAATGCAGCTCAAAGGAACGCCTCTAGAGGAGTTGGCTGTCAACCTCATCTCGAAGCAGGAATCTGTTCGAAACACGGGTCTTTGGAATGATGTGGTTTCCGAAGATGTGTTTTGGAGTGCGATTAAAAATTTCCATGATTTGCCGCCGCAGCAAGACACAGCGAATGATTCTACTGTTGTCCTTCCTAGAAAGTTATTAGTGGTTGGGATTAATTCTGGCAAGAGTGCAAAGGCTTCTAGGTATCTGACAAATGACTTAGAAGCTGAAGAATATCTTCTTATTGAAGGTGATAATTCCTGGATACATAACGAACAGCTCGCTGCATTAGATTCTACCATAGGCTATGATTTGGTAATCACTGAAAACGATCCGGCGTATATCCTGGATGTACTTAGAAATCTTCGATCGGTGAATCTTGATTACCATTGGTATACGCACGAATACCAAGCTTTGGACAATGGTTTAGTTAGTTCAGTGTTCGCGCGTGAGACGGTCCATATGTTCACCGCGAATTTTACCGATTATGACCGCGAAGCGTCCACCGAATTTATTCGTGAGTTTAGAAATCGCTTTGAGCGCCATCCAGATAGAATGGCGATTGAAGGGTACGACAATGCCAAGTTCCATTTGCTTAGGTTAACAGAAGGGACGACCTCATGGAGAGGTGTACGCAAAGGATTTTCTTTTGAAAATGCATCAAGAGAAAACTCATTCATAGAAATGCGGAGCTTCAAAAATCTCCGCTGGGAATTACAGCAGTAATTTATTCCTCAGGCGAAAGCCCGCTAATCATGTTGCCGAAAAGGTCGTTAAAATCAGTCTTAACGTTGGTTCTTTCTTTATTCACCTGACTGTATTCGGCCAGTGACCAGAGCACCATTTCTTTCAAGAATTCCTGTGGGGCTTCAATCTTGTTCTTCCAATGCTTTTTAACAAAGGCATTCAAAGCATCCACATCCAACGCGTTGGCATATTCTTTTGAAGAAAAATCATCGAGTAACTCAATCTTACCTCCAGCGCTAAACCAGTCTTGAATACTTAAAAACGGATTGTTGTCGTTGGTTCTTTTTAAGTTTCGGAACTTAGGGAAATAGCGCTCGTACGCTGCCTTTACTGCTTGTCCTAGTAAGTTTTCCGCTACACTTTGAGCGCCTTCTTGCTCTCCCTCATAAACGAGTTCTACCTTTCCTACAATGGCACTGATCGTTCCATAAAAGTCAGTGAGTCGAACGCTGCTTTGCTTGGCTCCTTCAATCAATCTTCGACGTTCTGCTGTCGTCAATAGCGCTTCATAGGCACTTATAGTCATCCTTGCACTGACACCACTTCCTGCATCGATAAAAGAACTTTCGCGAGCGCTAAAAGCAAGTTGTTCTATAATCTCCTTGGCTAAAGCGCTCACTTCAATGTTGGGATACAGCGATGCAATCTGCGCACTTTCCTGCGCAGTGATCTTTAACGCAGTCTCTAAATCCTCTGGGTAATGCGTATGAATCTGTGAACCAATTCTATCCTTTAAAGGTGTTACTATAGATCCACGATTTGTGTAATCCTCGGGATTGGCAGTAAATACAAATTGCAGATCCAATGGCAAGCGTTTTTGAAACCCTCGAATCTGTATATCGCCTTCTTGTAGAATGTTGAACAAGCTCACTTGTAGTCTAGGTTGAAGATCAGGGAGCTCATTGATGACAAAGATGGAACGGTGTGCTCTTGGAATCATTCCGTAATGGATAACCCGATCGTCCGAGAAGCTGAGCTTTTCATTTGCTGCTTTGATAGGGTCAATGTCTCCGATGAGGTCTGCAACCGTGGTATCGGGCGTGGCAAGTTTTTCAAAGAAACGGTCGTTCCTATGTATCCAATCGATTTCTAAATCATCTCCTTGTAACACTACCTGCTCTTGCCATTCCTTGGTAATAGGGGCCATGGGGTCTTCATTGAGCTCACTTCCTTTGATGTAGGGAATCCATTCGTCGAGCAATTCCACCATCTGTCGAGCTATTCTTGTTTTCGCTTGTCCGCGAAGTCCCAAGAGTAGAATGTCATGTGCAGCCAGAATACCGCGTTCTACCGCAGGCAGTACACTGTCCTCATAGCCAAATATCCCTTTAAACGGGTGTTTGCCCGCCTTCAACATTGGTATGAGATTTTGGCGCATTTCTTCCTTGATGGAACGGCTGTTGTACCCTGAGTTTTTTAACTCGCCGAAAGTGTGAATGCTTGGCTTTGTCATTTTGAATTTCGTTTTTTCTGTTGTTGGTAGTCGCTGAAAATGAGTTGTCCCAACTTATTCAACCCGGTGTAATAGGCATTTCCTCCATTGATTTCACTAAAGGAGCGAATGAAGTGCTGGAGGTACGCATCTTTCGCGATCATAAAGGTGTTCACTGGAATTTTCGCTTTCTTGGTTTTTGCAGCCATTTCAAGGCACTTACCAGTGATGTACGGGTCTAAGCCGAAACTGTTCTTGTAAAAGCTGCCATCTGGCTCAACGAGGCAGCTTGGCTTACCGTCTGTGATATTGAATATTTGTTTGTTGGCACTTTTTCTCCGTTTTAGTAGACCCATGGCCAACTCAAGGCCGGCCACAAAATTCGTGTGGTACGGTCCAACCTGAAGGTAGGGTAGGTCCTTAATCTGAATGGGCCAGCTTTCGTTACCGTAAACGATTATATCTAAAGTGTCCTTTGGGTATTTCGTTGTGATCCATTCTGCCAACGCCATGGCGACCATTTTTGCCGGAGTAATTCGGTCTTCACCGTAAAGAATCATACTATGGCTGATATCAATCATTAGGACAGTGCTGAGACTCGTATTCTGATAGGCTTCTTCTACGACGAGATCTTCTTGAGTCAAGCGGAGTTCATCAATCCCTCCTGATACCAAAGCATTCTTTAGACTTTCATTCATAACAATGTTGTCGAGCGCATCGCCGAATTGAAAGCTCCTAAAATCTCCGGTGCTATCACCTTTGCCCATGGGGCTGTCGCTCTGATGTTCGCCTGAATCTCCTTTTTTTAATGTGCCGAAGAGTTGATCCATCGCAGCCTTTCGAACAGCACCTTCCGCTTTTGAGGTAAGTCCCATACCACCTTGACCGTCGGAATTATCGCGTAAGTATCCCTTGTCCTTTAATTCCTGAATGAAATCCTCAAAGGTGTATTCGTCATTAGTGATGTTGTAGTGCTGGTCAAGCTGTCTCAACCAATCAAGTGCTTCGTCGACCTCTCCGGAGGTATGGACAATCACCTCCTTGAACAGTCCTAAGAGGGTTTCAAAGGGGCTGCTCTGTGCATCTGAATGTGCTGAAAAAAGAATTCCTCGCATGCACATTAAACATTACCAAGGGGGACAATGTTGTAGATTTGAATAGAATTTTACGATTCCAATTTTGGAACCAAAAGTTTATGCCTAGAAATACCCCATTAACCGTCGGTGAGCCTATACCGTCGTTCGAACTTTTTGATCAAGACGGTCAACTTTTCTCATCCGAGAACTTCAAAGGGAAACCTTTGGTAATTTTTTTCTATCCCAAAGACCATACACCGGGATGTACAGCCCAAGCGTGCAGCTTTCGTGACCATGAGAGTGAATTTGCTGCTGTAGGTGCACAGGTCGTTGGTGTGAATAGCGGCTCGGTAAAAGAGCACAAGGGTTTTGTAGACAAATACAAATTGAATTTCCCGGTATTGAGTGACCCTGGGCACAAGGTGAGAAAGTCCTTTGGCGCGCCCGGGCTATTGTTCAATATGGTGGCGGATCGTATTACTTTTGTTACTGATGAGCAGCATAGGGTAGCCTATGTTTTTAAGAGTATGACCAAGGCGACCGATCACATTGATGAAAGTCTTAACTTTTTACAAAATCTACAAACGGTATGAGTACGTTAGAAATCAGCTTGATGTTATTGACCTTCTTTGCAATGGAAGGGACTGCATGGTTGGCGCATCGTTATTTGATGCACGGTTTCTTATGGTTCTTACATGAGGATCATCACATTAAGACTCCTGGTGCGCTTGAAAAGAACGATTCGTTCTTTCTGATCTTCGCCATTCCGTCGTGGTTGTGCATCATGTTAGGCTCGTTCAATCATAATGGAATATCTGTTGCCATCGGTCTTGGTATTGCACTTTACGGCCTAGCCTACGCCATTGTACACGAAGTATTTATTCACCAGCGTTTGCCGTTCCTGAGAAAAAGTAAGAGCGTTTACTGGGAAGCAGTCCGACTCGCCCATAAAATGCACCACAAAACTCTAGGGAAGGAGGGAAGCGAGAATTTTGGTATGTTATGGGTACATCCTAAATACATCCGCCAAGTTCGTGCAATGAAATCCGCCAACACCTAGTATATGTTAGAAACCAAGTGGTTATATCTCATCCTAAACGCCTTTACCATAAGTTTCCCACTGATTAGAAGTTTCGAATCAAAGGTGGCCTATTACAAGGGTTTTCCTTCGCTTTTCAAATCAATGGCCATTGTTAGCGGCTTTTTCCTCGTATGGGACATTTGGTTTACTGAGATGGGTGTTTGGGGCTTTACTCCAGAGTATCTTTCGGGAATCGCGCTATTTGGCTTGCCCCTCGGTGAATACCTATTCTTTATAACTGTCCCTTTTGCGTGCTTATTTATTTACGAGTGCATGCGTTACTTTTTTCCGGACGGGCTTCTTAAACCCGCTGGTTCAAAGTATGTCTCAACTTTTCTTTTGCTTCTTTGTGCCGCTCTAGGCGCGTATTCAGTCGTAGAAGGTCTCTGGTATACAGGGTCGACCTTTGTTTTACTTGGTCTATTTACTGCCTATGCACAATATGTGGTCAAAGCAAAATGGTTGCCTCGATTTTATGAAAGTTACCTTCCGTGTTTGGTTCCATTTTTCATAAAAAATGGTGTACTCACCGGATCCTTTTTGGCTACCCAGGTAGTTTGGTACAACAATGCTGAAAACCTTGGGATACGCTTGGGCACAATTCCATTTGAAGATATTTTCTATGGCATGTTGCTCGTGATGGGGACTGTGCACTTCTACGAAAAGTTTGAGGCGACCCGTTAGGATCGCCTCACAAAAGTTTCATTAAATAGTAGGAAGTTATTCAAGGACTTCCACAGGTTGCATAGTCTGCTGTTCCGCTACTTCATTCGCGATAGCTTCGCGTTCTGCGTAAGCAGTAAGGTTTGCCAGCCCGGTCTCAAAGTCAGGTCCTACCCATTTGTCCATCTGGGCACCCATCCAACGCATGAGCAGTGGCATTTCTCCACTAAAGCCCCAAGAAACTAACGCCTTCCCTTCGTCCGAGGTTGAGAATTCCCAGTGCCCATAGCTAGTTCCTTGACCTACGAAGTCAATTTTGGTTTCCATGGCTGAGGCAGTTAGTTGTAGTATCTCCATTGCGCCGCTACCAGAATTTTCACTGGTCCAACTGTAGGTTGCACCTTCGCCAACATAAGTGGTACCTAATTCATATTCCATGGTGGAATCTGCAAGGAACCATGCACTCCACTCTGGCCATGTGCTAAAGTCGCTGACGATTTGCTGTACAAGCGCTGGGTCCACGTCCATTGTGGTACTTCGGCTTACGCTGTATTCTTTGCTTAATGTTGCGTTGTAGAGGGTAAATATTCCCACCACGACAGCAACGATAACGAGAACAATCTTCAAAATTTTCATGGTAAGTTGTGTTTAGTAGTGGATAAATATAACTTTAAAACTCCTTTGAAACATTCGCATATGGAAGCCTTTTACTCGCTGGATGGATGGATCTCTTTGATGACTCTGACCTTACTTGAAATAGTCTTGGGAATAGACAATATTATATTCATCTCTCTGGTTACAAGTGACTTGAAGGAGAAAGAGCAGCCTCTAGCGCGCCAATTAGGTCTCGGCTTGGCACTGCTCTTCAGAGTGCTCATGCTATTGGGGATTACTTGGCTCATCGGCTTGACAGCACCACTTTTTGAAATAGGATCACACCCAGTAAGTGGGCGAGATTTGATCCTTTTTATTGGTGGGGTTTTCCTTTTGGCAAAGGCGAGTCAGGAAATGGTAAAGAAGATCGAGGGCTCTCACGGCCATCGAGAATCTAAAGCACTGACCCTCGGTGCCGCCATAGTGCAAATTGGATTACTCGACATTGTATTTAGTTTCGATAGCGTGCTTACTGCCATAGGAATGTCTGAACACCTAACGGTGATGATTGCAGCTGTCGTTTTGTCCATGATAGTGATGCTTTCTTTCGCGGAATCTATTAGCGACTTCATTTCAAAGCATGTATCACTGCAAATTTTAGCGCTGAGTTTTTTGATACTCATTGGTACGGTACTAGTTGCAGAAAGTGCACACGTTGAAATTCCTAAACCATACATCTATTGTAGCGTAGGCTTTGCCTTAGGGGTGCAACTTCTTACGATTAGAGCAAGCCGACGCCGTTAGCCGTTATTGGAATCGGCCAATTAGCCTGAAATAATCTTTCAGAACTACAGTATTGTTTTTGAGATTGGGCTGCGTACCAAAGAGCAGCAGTGAATCCTGACCTTGGATGAGATAGGGCTGCTGATATTCTAGCATCTTTTGAAATAGGAGTGCAGCAAACTTATAGTGGTCGTTGTAGTCCATGTGATCGAGGACCAGCTTTACCGTGGTATCGCCTATGACAATGGCCGAAGTGTCTCCAAATAAACCTCTCAGGTTCGGTTCGCAAACGATATAGGCAAGGTCGTTTCGCCAATGATTAACAATAGCGAAGTTTAAAACTGGGTAAGCTGTATCATTGAACGCCTTAGTGCTTCTGTGCACTTTGAATCCTTGTTGGTTGAGCGCATCACTTTCTTCTGTTCGGTATTGTACGATTCGTGTATTGTTGAAGTACAACTCGTCGCTTTCCAAAACCTCATAGTTGGCTGGGCTGTCCCAATCAATTAATTTCTGTTCATAGGGCCAGAGCACACTTAGTAAAAGCGCGGCAGTAATAAAGCCCAAGGCCAGTTTGTAGATGCGATTCTCCATGTATTGTGCAACAAAATTCACTCGATAGTGTTTAACTTGCAAACGTCTAGACCGACTTATTACTGATGCAATTGGACTTTCCGACAATCCGCTCATTTTTTCGCCGTTATGGTGGGTATGTGATCATATTCTTTCACACCATCGGCCTGTTTTTATTAGGCGGGCATTGGCGACAGGATTTTGTATTTCTCACTTCCTACAACCTTCTCTTACTGATGGCTGTGTATTTGGTGAGTACAGAAACTCCTAAAAACAAGCTCACTTACATACTTCCTGTCGTACTTGGTTTTGCTATTGAGGTAGTGGGTACGAATACCGGTTGGCCTTTTGGTGAATACACCTACGGGAGTGCCCTAGGACTATCTATTGCGAACACACCATTGATGATAGGTGTGTTGTGGTGGCTTTTGATTCGTTCTATGTACGATGTATTGTCGGTGAAGATTTCCTCCGTGTGGACTAAATCCTTGTTGGTAGGTGTTGCAATGACTGCTATGGATGTACTGATAGAACCGGTCGCGATTGAATTAAATTTCTGGAGTTGGGAGGGTGAATCTGTCCCAATGTCCAATTATATCGCTTGGTTTGTGCTTTCCACGCTATTCACGAGAATTACTGCATCTGGTCATGCGAAAAACCCAATGAGTTTATGGGTACTCATGGTCTTGAATGTATTCTTTACAATTCTCGGTTTACGGTACTAAAAAACCGACGCTAATAGCGCCGGCTTCACAGTACAGAACTAGAGTAGGGGTCTAGTTTTCTTTCAATTTTTTAATCTCAAGTTCGAGCGCTTCTATTTGCTCTTCAACAGCTTCAGACTCAAAATAGTCGATTTCTTCGCAGTCCATACACACCAGACCGCGACGCTCCATTTTCCACGTGTGTCCAATCATTTCACCGTCCCACATATTGTGAGCGTTTTCTACGCCGTACAACAGATTTTCAACACTAGGATCTAAGTATACCTCACTACCTATGGGGAGATACAGTGTTACTTCGAGCTCTTGGCCTCGATACAGAGCGTCCTCAGGCACGGTGAAATACTCGCTCAGGCTCATAACAGGGCCGACTTGCTCGAAGGGGTATTCGAACTGCATCGCACGCTTTCGAGCATCTGAATTACTTGAGCCTCTGGCGCGATGTTTCATGGCTAATGAAGCCGACGGGTTAAAAGACTTTTTAATGTCCAGTTTAACATTTTCGATACGCAGATTGTCGTCGTCTATTTCAAAGAGAAATCCATCGGATTCTTCAAGTAATTCGGCCCGCAGGTCAAACGTGTTTCCTTGAAGTTCTACCGTTCGCATTTCTGTAGTGCTTACTTTGAAACTGCTGAGAACATTACCACCCGCATATAAGAGTAATGCAAGGCCTACAAAGAAACTTGTACCACCAACAATGTTGATCAATCTTCCATTCGCCAATGGCCTTTTAAAGGCTTTAGCGAGCAGAGTGGTTAGTCCAAGAATAGGGAATAGAAGGGTTAGCAGCGTTCCAATGCGCATTAATGTGAGTTCTATACCGGATCCTAAAACGGCTTCGGCTGCATTCATTCCCAGAATATTTCCGTCAATAGATATAAAATCTATCCCTCCAAAATTCCAGGTACTTGCGATCACTCCAAACAATGCGATAAACAACGTAAACCCAATAACTAATCCGAACAGAATAAAGAGCAGTCCAAAAAATTTAAAAACTAATCTGAAGAGCCACTCTAGGATATTGATGATAAAATTCAACCCTCTATTTATCGTCCTTCTTATCGATTGACCAGTGCCTTGATTTTCCTCACGAAACCTTCCAAATCGTTCCTTGACGCCGTCCAGCTCTTCCTTTACACTTCGTTCAATATTGCTAAGGTTAACCGGTTCACCGCGCATTTGAAGTTTCTGCGCAGTCGTTTTTGCCTCAGGAATAGCCATCCAAAGAATAAGGTAGGTGATAAAGCCAATGCCGGTAAAGAACAGCAGTACTAGAAAGATGATACGAATCCAAACGACATCGGTTCCAAAATAAGCTGCGATACCACTTGCAACCCCACCGATGATAGACTCATCTGTATTTCGAAACAATCGTTTCTTACCTAAAGGAATCCCTGCAGAAGTATGAGGGTCCTCATCGCTGTCGTCTTCAAAATCTTGTGGAGCCCCAAGGGTGGCTTGGATGAAATTGACATCCTCCATAGTGATGGCTTCTCTTTTGAATTTCTGCATCCGCATTGAAAAAAGTTCAGCAATACGCGCTTCAATATCTGCGATGATTTCAGCACCTCCTTCTTGAGACTCTAAGGCGTTCTTTACTTGATTCAAATAGTCTTTAAAGGATTCATAGGCACCTTCGTCAAGGTGAAAAATAATCCCTGCTAGGTTGATGTTAATCGTTTTATTCATGATTGATTAGGTCTGGTGGTTAATATGGTTACTGCGCTTTGAAGCTCCTCCCAAGTCATTTTTAGTTCTTTTTGAAAGGCACGCCCTGAATCGGACAAAGAGTAATATTTACGTGGAGGTCCTGAAGAGCTTTCTTCCCATCGGTATTCCAAGAGGCCTGCATTCTTCAAGCGAGTCAAGAGTGGATACAAGGTTCCCTCAACTACGATGAGTTTGGCCTCCTTTAGTTGATCTATGATGTCAGAAGCGTATGCATCTGAGGAATCTAGAATACCTAAAATGCAGTATTCTAAGATGCCCTTACGCATCTGCGCTTTTGTATTATCAATCTTCATGCAGCTTCTTATTTAGCGTGAAGTCTCCATACACCGTAAGAAGCATAGTCATATTTTCTTCTTTAATTAGAAAATGAGCTTCATCGAAGCGTGTCCTGCTTCCTCTGATGTAGACGTAATTTTCTTCATCGTCATTGTCAAATGCTACGCGGTGATAGCCAGTTCGCTTTAAGAATCGTTCCCAGTCTTTGGTGACTTCTGCGAGGTATCGGTCGTCATTTACCTTGAGCCACTGTATACGCTTGATTTCACCATTGAGTGTTTTTTCTAAATCTCCTGAAGTTGTAAAGTCTATGTCTATTGGAAGTGCACTTAATAGAGAGCCGCCAAAGCTAAACCCGCTGACGTAGGGTTTTGGATCGTATTTCTCGTAGAGTTCGTCGGCTTTGCCTTTCGGCTGTGAACAAGCCATAAAGGGGATGAACAGGGCAAACAATAGTATTCGTTTCATCGAGTAGGGATTTTAAGTTTAATGCAAAGATATATGTATAAATAGGTACTATGCAATACAAAGTACCTAAAAAATTATCGGATTGATCATTATGATTCAATTTGACTCAAATATGAAACTGCGGTACAAAAGTTATTACCGCCATAGGCCTTTGCGGTAGGTTATTTACACGATTTGAGAATTATTTGAAGGATTTCGTTTATCTTGAAAGGGACCTTTAACCTAATAAGCTAAACACTATTAGGTATGTTAGAATCTATATTGACCGTCGCCATTCAAGTAGTAGGGCTTTACTTCCTGCTTGATTTTGTAACTGGAGTTGTACATTTTTGGATGGATCGCTACGGTAGAGAGGATATGCCCATTGTGGGCAAAGCCGTTATTGAAATCAATACTTGGCACCATGAAAATCCTCGTAAAATGACTACTCGGAGTTACTGGTACCTCTGTAAAAGTACCTGGGTTGGAGTCGCATTTATGCTATTGGCCGTTTATTTAATCACAGGTGCTGTAAGCTGGAGATGGTGGTTCGTAGCTATTCTTGGGGGGAATGCAAATATCGTCCACCAATGGGCGCACATGTTTCCCAACGAAAAGCCTGCAGTAGTGAATTGGCTGCAGAAAGTAGGCGTTATTCAGCGTCCTCACAATCACGCTAGACACCACACGAAGCCAGAAACTCGTGCATATTGCACCTATACACCCTGGTTAAACCCATTTTTAGATCGTATTCGTTTTTGGTTTACTATTGAGGCCATTCTGGCTCGAGTAAATATCTACACGACCGATCGTATCGATGGTTAAGAACTAAAAAGCCGCGCTGAGCGCGGCTTTTTCATGTATTAAACTTTTTTCTTCTCGGCTTTAATGGCATAGACCAGAGGGAACATTCCTTCCTTGCCTTTGATTTGGTATTGACCCGGTTTGCGCTCAGTGGCTTCAAATATTTCATAGGGACTCCAGTCGTATTCATTGAAGAATACCATAGATCTATCTTGATGGTCCACGATGGGTTTTACGAGATCACTAATGCTGTGGTTCCAGGTATAATTGACCATTTTCTCTGCCTCTGGCGAGGCATAGCTTCCTTCGCGCTCTTCTTTAATCACGCCGGTATTGAAGTAGGGATATTTTACTTCCTTGAATTCCTCGTCCAAGATCCAAAGTACTGGGTGGAAATCAACCAGTAGCAGTTTGCCTCCTGGCTTTAGATAATGAAAAGCGGCATCCATCCATGCCTTGGCATCTGGGTGCCATCCTACGACACCATAGGAAGCAAATACAAAATCAAAAGCGCCAGCTCGAGCCGGATCAACATCGAGAGCATCTCGTTGAATAAACGTAGCGTCTACGTTGCACTCTTTGGCAAGCTGCTGTGCTTGTGAGATCGCCTCACCGCTGAAATCTAATCCGGTGATGCTCTTTGCCCCAAGTGTTTTCAAGCTGATGGTATCCTGGCCAAAGTGACATTGCAGATGAAGTACATCCTTTCCCTTTATATCATGAAGTAAGTCCAATTCAATGGCATTCAGCGCCATCTGATGTTCAACGAAAGACGCATTATCATAGAACGCACTACTGGGGTGTAAGGATGCCCAATGGTCCCACAGGGCTTTATTAGCGACCTTATAAGCTTCAAATTCGCTCATCATTTATAGTTTTTCGTTGCCTCTTGACGCTCTTTTTCTCGTTCGTACAACTCGTAGCAATCAAGAAGTGAAACCAAGAATTGGTAGTCATTAAAAGTGCGTATCTCTGCGTCTGAATACTTGCAATAAAACATGAACGCCTCCATCTCTGCCTTCGGAATACCAGTCAATTCTTCCAAAATTTCCCGGTTGCTGCCTTCTTCAAGCTTACGACGGTAGTAATCCTCCTGTTGTAGTTTGCGAAGTGCGGCCAATTGTCGAGGTCGCTTACCAAAGCTGTAATACAACAAATCCAGTGGATTAGCGAGGGTAGGAGCGACTGCCTCAGGAATTCTAATATCGGCATTGCTCGGTACCCGTGGTTTCGCCTGGGGCATAGTCCTAGGGTTGTTCGAGGTAATGGCGTAAATACTGACTTCATCCAGGAGGAAGTTTTTAGGGACCAATTTTATCAGCCTTTCTTCCTTGATTTTAGCAACCACTGCAGAATCAATAGCGAGGTATTTGAATTGGTATCCGACGTTCGAGAAGACAATCGTATCACCTTGAGCCACTGAGATTTCGAAGTATCCAATCCCGTTTGTAACTGTGCCTGCAAAGGTCTTATTGTTCACCACATAGGAATTTGGCAGTGCAAAAGATGAATCTCTATCGACAACAGTCCCTTTCAATATGTAACTTTGAGCCAAGGCGCTTGTACTGCTGTAGAGCAGTAGCCCAACGATCAATGCAATTTTAAATAAACGCTTAACGCTATAAATCATGTCTGACGACGGTAAAAAAGTCATTTTTTCGATGTCCAAGGTGAGCAAAGTCTTACCGCACAATAACAAGGCCATCATAAAAGATATCTATCTCTCTTTCTTCTATGGAGCCAAAATAGGCATCTTAGGTTTAAACGGCTCGGGTAAATCGACTCTTTTGAAAATCATTGCTGGAGTGGACAAGAGCTACCAAGGCGATGTTGTTTTTGCACCGGGATATACTGTGGGGTACCTCGAACAAGAGCCGCAGCTCGAAGCTGGAAAAACAGTTATGGATATCGTAAAAGAGGGTGCTGCAGAAACGGTGGCAGTTCTTGACGAATACAACAAGATCAACGACATGTTTGGTCTTCCTGAGGTTTATGAGAATCCTGATAAGATGGAAGAGCTCATGGCCAAACAGGCAGAACTTCAGGATAAGATTGATGCAACGAATGCATGGGAGCTAGATACGATGTTGAACAGGGCAATGGACGCACTAAACTGTCCGCCTTCGGACCAACTTGTGGATCACCTCAGTGGGGGTGAGGCCCGTCGTGTCGCTCTTTGTAGGCTGCTTATCCAACAACCGGATGTATTGCTCCTTGATGAGCCTACCAACCACCTTGATGCCGAAAGTATCTTGTGGCTTGAGCAGCACTTGCAGCAGTATAAGGGGACTGTCATTGCAGTTACTCACGACCGTTACTTCTTGGACAATGTAGCCGGTTGGATTCTTGAACTAGACCGCGGTGAAGGCATTCCATGGAAAGGAAATTACTCTTCGTGGTTGGACCAGAAGACCAAGCGTTTGGCCCAAGAAGAGAAACAAGCTTCCAAGCGTCGCAAAACGCTCGAACGAGAGTTGGAGTGGGTTCGAATGAATCCTAAGGGGCGTCAAAGCAAGAACAAGGCGCGTTTGAGCAATTACGAAAACCTGCTTTCTCAAGAGGAAAAGGAGAAAGAGAGCAAACTAGAGATCTTTATTCCAGCGGGACCGCGTTTGGGTACGAATGTGATTGAGGCGAAAGGTGTGAAAAAAGCCTTCGGTGAAAAGCTGCTCTACGACGATCTAAACTTCAAACTACCACCTGCAGGAATTGTCGGTATTATTGGACCTAACGGTGCTGGTAAGACGACTATTTTCAAGATGATCATGGACCAATTGGCCCCGGATGCAGGTCAGTTCGATGTGGGTGAAACAGTGAAGATTTCATACGTGGATCAGAACCACGAGAAAATGGATCCGGAGAAGTCTATTTTTGAAGTTATCGGGGACGGAACTGAAGAAGTTTTACTCGGTGGACAACGCGTAAATGCCCGCGCATATCTGAGTAGATTCAACTTCGCAGGCGGTGATCAAAGCAAGAAAGTAGGCGTGCTTTCCGGAGGAGAAAGAAACCGACTTCACCTCGCCATGGCGCTCAAAGAAGGTGGTAATGTATTGCTTTTAGATGAGCCAACTAATGATTTGGATGTCAACACTTTACGGGCACTTGAAGAGGCTCTAGAAAATTTTGCGGGTTGTGCAGTAATCATCTCGCACGACCGCTGGTTCTTGGACCGTGTTTGTACACATATTTTAGCGTTTGAAGGTGATTCAGAGGTGTATCCTTTCGAGGGAACGTTCTCGGAATACGAGCAAAATAAATTGAAGCGTTTGGGCAAGACAGAACCAACGAGATTCAAGTACAAGAAGTTGATGAAATAGACGCGACTTCTCAAAAATTCGAGTAAAATTCTGAAAGCCTGCAAACCAATTTGCAGGCTTTCTTGTTATCTTCCCATTGCCTAAAACAAACAGAAGATATCTATGAGA
The DNA here is from genome assembly GCA_011525035.1 of Cryomorphaceae bacterium. GTDB lineage: Bacteria > Bacteroidota > Bacteroidia > Flavobacteriales > Schleiferiaceae > UBA10364. Next base: position 93,885 of record WTIZ01000054.1, read on the forward strand.
ATCACCATGAGTGATGAGCGCTTAGAAACGCTCGAATTAATCCGCCAATCCGCCAAAGATTTCGCAGAATCGAAAATTCGCCCACATGTAATGGAGTGGGATGAAAGCCAACACTTTCCGGTAGACGTTTTTAAAGAACTGGGTCAACTTGGTTTCATGGGAATCCTAGTGCCAGAAGAATATGGTGGCGCAGGGATGGGTTACCAAGAATACATTACCGTCATTGACGAAATTGCACAAGTCTGCGGTTCTATTGGTCTTTCGGTAGCAGCCCACAACAGCCTCTGCACCGGACATATTTTACAATTTGGTACTGAAGCTCAGAAAGCCAAATGGCTCCCAAAATTGGCCACTGCAGAGTGGATTGGTGCTTGGGGTCTGACAGAAACCGGTACAGGTTCTGATGCTGGCGGTATGGATACAACAGCTATCCTTGATGGCGATCACTATGTGCTAAATGGTTCAAAAAACTGGATTACGCACGCGATTTCATCGAGTATTGCGGTGGTCATTGCAAGAACAGGAGAGAAAGGCGATTCCCACGGTATGACAGCCTTTGTCGTAGAAAAAGGAACACCTGGATTTACCGCTGGCCAGAAAGAAAATAAACTAGGCATGCGTGCCTCAGAAACGGCATGTCTCTTCTTTGACAATTGCCGCGTGCCCAAAGAAAACGTCCTCGGTGAAGTGGGCGAAGGCTTCATTCAAGCCATGAAAATCCTGGACGGCGGCAGAATCTCAATTGCCGCACTCTCCGTGGGTATCGCCCGTGGAGCGATGAATGCAGCTATTCAATATGCTGATGAGCGCCAGCAGTTTGGCCGAAAAATTCGCGCTTTTCAGGGGGTTAGTTTCAAGCTCGCAGAAATGTCGACCAAGGTATATGGTGCTGAGTTGATGACGCGCCATGCCGGCGCGCTCAAGGAAGAGGGCAAGCCAATGACCCAAGAAAGTGCGATGTGTAAGTTGTACGCTTCAGAAATATCTACCGAAGTGGCTAATGAGGCCGTTCAAGTCTTTGGTGGTTATGGTTACACGAAGGATTATCCGGTAGAGAAATTCTACCGTGATTGTAAGCTTTGTACCATCGGTGAGGGCACCTCGGAAATACAGAAAGTTGTGATTTCCAGAAACTTATATCGTTAGGACTTGGGTCGATTTGAGTTGCAGCGCTTGCTGCAATATTTGACATTTTCCCAATTCCTTTCCCATTTTTTGCGCCATGTGAAGGGTCTTCCGCACGTGGCGCAAACTTTTTCGGGTAAATGAGGTTTTTTGTGCATAGACTTTGAAAACAACCCGGCAGATGAAAGGTTCCAAAATAGCGAAGAATTTTACCGAGCGAGAGATTGATCGCATCGTGGAAATGGCTTGGGAGGATCGTACGCCTTTCGATGCCATTAAAGACCAGTTCGGCATATCTGAAGCCGAAACTATAGCGCTGATGCGCCATCAAATGAAGGCCAGTTCTTGGCGTATGTGGCGTGCTCGAGTGCAGGGCAGGAGCACCAAGCATCGCGCGCGAAGAGGCTTTGAAGTCGGTCGCCACAAGTGTTCTCGTCAGCGTCATATTTCACACAACAAAATCTCGAAGCGTTAATTTAAAGCTTCAACTGCTTGTTAATCAGTAGATAAAGCCGTTCTCTCATTCGGTGAAAACCAATGGCAATTGAGGTGCGAAAAGTGGAATAAATCCGTTATTTTCGGAGTTCTATGTATGGCGTAAAGACTATGAAGAAATTATTACTCACTCTAGCTCTCGGGCTGTTCGCGTTTCAAGCGAATGCTTCACACCTTTTGGGTGGTGAGATTATCTGGAAGTGTAAACCCAACGGAAAATACCAGTTTACCCTGGTAGTTTATCGCGATTGTGGTGGTATTACGATTTCAACCACACCCCAGACCTTAGCGAATAATGCAGGTGTTTCAATCACCTGTAACTATGTCAGTACGACGGATGTAGTACCGGCATGTTACACGGGTACTACCTCTTGTTCAGGAGCAACCTCGGGTCAAGGAAGAATGCAGAAATATGTTTTCCGTTCGGGAGACATTACATTGACAGGTACGCCGCCGGCTGGTGGATGGTACTTCACTTGGAACAGCTGTTGTCGTCCGGGATCGATCTCAAATGGACCTTCCAACCAAGGTTACTTGCTTCGTGCTGTGATGTTCCCATATACTCCTCCGGGCTCTACTACGCCATTGTCTGCAGGAACTACGGGTAACCCAACATGTTTCGATAATTCTCCAAACTTCTTGGAAGATCCACAGGTAATCTCATGTACCAACGTTGATGTTATTTACAACAACCTCGGTTACGATCCAGATCTTGATTCATTGTACTACGACTGGGCATCACCATTGCAAGGTTCTTCTTGGCCAGGCAGTTCTGTGACGTTCTCTTCTGGGTATAGTGCTTCATCACCGCTACCGAGTGGTACAGGTAGTACACCTGCAGCCATCAATGGCGAAACTGGTGAAATCACCTTCAAATCTGCTCAGGCAGGTTCATGGGCCACTTGTGTGAAGATTGAAGAATGGCGATGTGGACAAAAGGTCGGGGAGATCTTCCGCGATATCCCAATCGTTACTCTTGGATGTACGCCTCCTTCAGGGCTATGTTCATCAGCCTTCGTTGATGTTGAGCCAACCATGGATTTGACACCAGATCCAAACCAACAGACGCCAACAGTACTAAACCCGGTAACGAATACAGCGGGTGATACTATCTATTACTATACTGATGCGTACCCAGGTGATACAATCAAATTCAAAATTTCTTCATCTGATCCATACCCGAACCCGAACTGTTCTTCTCAAAATATCGAGTTTAGCGCTTCAGGAGGGAACTTGAGTTCTGCATCGAATTACGGTAATGCGAACAACTGTTTGTTTAACCCGCCTTGTGCGACGATTACCTCATTGAACACAGGTGGTGTTTACACTTACCCAGGTATTAACGATGTTGAATTTGAATGGCACATTGACTGTAACCACCTGTTTTATCAGGAATACCAGTGTGGTAACTTGAAATCAGAATATTCGTTCTATTTGAGAATGCAGGACGATCAATGTCCTTTGAACCGATTCACCTACAAGAAAGTAGTGGTAGAAGTTCTCAATTACATGCCGAGAAATGTAAACGTGGATAACACGTGTATTTCTCAAGACCCTGTGACGGGTGCAGTGACCTTTGACTGGGTGAATGACGCAGATACAGGTTTCAACTTCGATTATTACATCATTAACCACATCGATACAATGGGGAACACCACAGTAGTGGATACCATTTACGATTGGGCGACACAGACATACACCCACACTTCAGCGGATCCAAATGCGAAGAATGCCTACACCATTCAAACCGCCGGGGGTTGTGGACTTTTGACAGTACCGACGGATACCATTCAGAACATCCGTGTTGGCCTTCAAGCTTTCCCACCACCACCAAACAGCAGTATTGCACGTTTGGATTGGAACCGTTGGAAGGTGAGCGATACCACTATTTCGTACGATGTATGGGTAGAGGCGCCGGCAAACTCGGGTCAATGGACGCAGTTAGGAACAACGACAGATACTACTTGGATTGATACAGTAGCCTTCTGTGGTTCTTGGTTGAACTACCAAGTACGTTACAACTCGACCTGTGAGAGTTCTTTAGATTCAGGATTCTTCTCGGACAAAACGGCACCTTCAGCGGTAGTCTTTGACTCTGTAACCGTGGCTGGTGGTAACCTGAGTGCCCTTGCTTGGAAATCATCGAGCGACAGTGATGTCGTGTACTACGTGATATACAGAGAGGATAATAGTGGGTTCTTTGTTCCTATTGATTCCATCCCTGCTTCGGATTGGGCAACTTCGATGCCTTGGGTGTACAACTTGAGTAACGCAGAAAACCAGAGCGAGAACTTCGTTGTAACTGCTGTGGACAGTTGTGGTAACCAAAGCTCCGTAGGAAACACAATACCTTCTAGTTCTATTCACTTACAAATTGGTATTGACCCATGTGATGGCTATGCTCGTTTGCGTTGGGGTACGTACAAGACTTGGACACAAACACAGCCGTTAGAGTACAATCTTTACGCGGACATCACGGATCCAGTTGGTGGTACCATTTCCGGAGTACTGCTTAAAGGAGGTACGTTGGATACAGCCTTCAACCACTACGGCATCATTAACGGATACACCTATTGTTATTACGTGAAAGCTGTGGATACGACTCGAACAGTTTCTTCAACATCAAACCGTGTATGTAATAGTTCTGCGGTTGTTCAAGGTTCACGTGTGCTTTACTTAGGTAGAGCCTCTGTAAACAGCCAGAACGGCGTAGATATGTACGCTTACATCGATAAGGATGCTGATGTAATTGATTATCAGATTCAACGTGCAGACGACGAAATTGGACCGTATTTGACGATCGGTAATGTTGCTAAACCGGCCTTAGGACCGTGGGAGGTGAAGTTTGTCGATTACACGGCTGATCCGATGTCGCGTAGATACTACTACCGCATTTCTTCTCGCGATTCGTGTGGATCTTTGGATACTATCTCGAATTTAGCGACCAACATATTATTGAATGTTGAAGCAGTCGGTAATTTGACCTGTGCATTGAACTGGACGCCTTACCGTGATTTTGACGGAGGTGTAGAGGAATACGAAATCTACCGTTCTTCTGACGGTGGAAATTCGTTCAATTACGTAACGTCTACTTTAGACACAGGATTTATCGACGATATCAAGCCGTATTCTAACTCTAAGGGTAAGTTCTGCTACTACATTAAAGCAATTGCTGCTGATGGTATCATTCCTTGGAGAGACGAGTTCGGTATGAAATTTAATGCTAGATCAAACGTAGCTTGTGCCGTTCACAAAGCACGTCTATGGTTCCCTAGTGCATTCAACCCGAATTCAGACGTAGTTGAAAATAGAGTGTGGAAGCCACAAGGTGTATTCGCTCGTCCAGACAGCTACACATTGTTTATCATGGACCGTTGGGGACAAGAAGTGTTCCGCACCACAACCATCGCAGAAGGATGGGACGGTAAGATTGGCGGTAAAGATGCTGGCATGGGCGTTTACACGTATTACGTGAAGTATCGCTCTATTGAAGATGTGCCAATTGAAGAGCGCGGTAACTTCACTTTGCTCTATTAATTGTTAAGATTTCATAAAACATCACGGGCGGCCATGGGCCGCCCGTTCTATTTCGTAGAAATTGCTTAATTTTGGGCGCAATTCAAATCGGAATTGCAATGTCAGATTCAACGAACAAAGTAATAGGCTTAGGCCTTACTTACGACGACGTACTCCTCGTTCCCAACTATTCAGAAGTTCTTCCGCGCGATGTGGATTTATCTTCGAAAGTAACTCGTAACATCGAGCTGAAAACTCCAATCATTTCTGCTGCTATGGATACAGTGACAGAAAGCGCCATGGCTATTGCTATTGCGCAGGAAGGAGGTATCGGTGTCATTCATAAGAACATGACCATCGAGCAACAAGCGATTGAGGTGAGAAAGGTGAAACGTGCCGAAAGCGGTATGATCCTAGATCCGGTTACCCTTTTGAAAAATGCGACAGTCGCGGATGCCAAAGCGATGATGGCGGAATTTAAGATCGGCGGGGTTCCCGTGGTCAATGAAGCTAAAAACCTCATTGGTATCATTACGAATCGCGATTTACGCTTTGAAAAGGACAACGGTCGTTTGATAGACGAAGTAATGACCAAGGAAAACTTGATCACTGCTACTCCTGAAACAACAATGGTTGAAGCAGAGGCCATTCTTCAAGAACATAAGATTGAGAAATTACCGGTACTCGATTCAAACAATCAGCTTGTAGGTTTGATTACCTACCGTGATATCACGAAAAACAGAGTAAAACCGAACGCGAATAAAGACAAGTATGGACGTTTACGCGTAGCAGCGGCTGTAGGTGTTACAGGTGATGTTGTAGAGCGCGTAGGTGCTTTGTATGAAAGTGGTGTTGATGCAGTAATTATCGATACAGCACATGGACACACTAAAGGTGTGGTGACTGCTTTGCAAAGCGTGAAGGCCAAATTCCCAGAACTTGATGTAGTGGTGGGAAATATTGCAACTGCAGAAGCGGCCTTGTACCTCATGGAGGCAGGTGCTGATGCGGTAAAAGTTGGAATTGGACCAGGTTCAATCTGTACCACAAGAATTGTTGCTGGTGTTGGTTTCCCGCAGTTGAGTGCAGTCATGGAGGTAGCAAAAGCTATTGACGGACGCATTCCAGTGATTGCTGATGGTGGTATTCGTTTTACCGGTGATATTGTTAAAGCCCTCGCTGCAGGCGCAGATTGTGTGATGTTGGGTTCTATGTTCGCTGGTACCAAAGAAAGTCCAGGAGAAACGGTTATTTACGAAGGTAGAAAGTACAAGACTTACCGTGGTATGGGTTCAGTAGAGGCCATGTCAGACGGTTCCAAAGACAGATACTTCCAAGATGTGGAGGACGATGTCAAAAAACTAGTACCAGAAGGTATTGTAGGCCGAGTACCGTATAAAGGAGAAGTAGGGGAAGTAATGTACCAATTCATCGGTGGTCTTCGCGCCGGAATGGGATACTGTGGTTCAAAAGACGTACCGACGCTGAAAAAATCGGCCCGCTTTATTCAAATAACTGCTGCGGGTATGCAGGAAAGTCATCCCCATAACGTTAGTATCACAAGAGAAGCTCCTAACTATAGTAGAAGATAAATGATGAAGAAAATCATTCTAATCGCCATCTGTTTTTTTGGCGTACAACTTCAGGCTCAAGAAGTATTGTTTACAGTTGGTAACCAGACTGTTACAGCAGAAGAGTTCAAAGCCGTTTATGAAAAAAATAAAGGCGTAGGAAATGCTATTGATCCAAAAACTCCTGAAGAGTACTTGGATTTATACGTGCGTTTTAAGTTAAAAATTGCTGAGGCGTTCGATCAACAGAGAGATACTGCTGCCAAATTTGTGAAAGAGTTCGGTGGTTATAGAGCTCAATTGGCAAAACCTTACCTAAGTGATGCAGGCTCTGAAGATGCTTTGATCAAGGAAGCATACAGCCGTATGTCGCAAGAAGTACGTGCGGCACACATCATGTTCGAACTTGCTTCTAGTGCCTTGCCGTCAGATACACTGCGCGTCTACAAGGCAATGATGGAATTGCGCGATGAAATAGTGAGCGGTAAACTCTCTTTCGAGGATGCTGCGCGCTCAAAAAGTGCGGATACTTGGAGTGCAAAGCAGGGCGGAGATCTTGGCTATTTCACTGCTTTTAATATGGTATATCCCTTCGAATCGGGTGCTTACGATCAAGAAATTGGTTCCATAAGTAAGCCTATCCGTTCTCAATTCGGGTACCACTTGATTAAAACCATTGATAAGCGTCCAGCAAGCGGTACCGTTCGTGTCCGTCAAATCTTTTTCGCTGCAGGGGAAAAGGCTAAATTGGCTGAAAAGCAGCGTGCTGAGCGCAGTGCACAAGAGATTTATACTCGTTTGCAGAACGGTGAAGAATTCGGAGCGTTGGTCTCTTTTAGCGAGGATAGAAAAACGAAAGACCGCGGCGGTGAGATGCCGGAGTTCGGGTTGAACAAAATGATGCCTTCGTTTGAAAATGCGGCCTTTGCCTTAGAAGAGCCTGGTGATTTCTCAGCACCTATCCAAACCAATATTGGTTGGCACGTCATTCAATTGATTGAAAAGAAGCCGTTGCCTGATTTCGAGTCCTTAGAGAAGGAGATCAAATCGAAGGTAAAACGCGATTCTAGAAGTCAAGTTGGCGCAAAGAAATTCGTGAATACGCTTAAGCGCAATTATAACTTCACGGTAAATGAAAGAAACTATAGACGCACCGTTGCGCTAGTCGATGCAGCAAAATTTGCGACGGGCCAATGGGAAGCTCCTAGCATCAAAACCGATAGAGTAGTAGCGACCTATGCTGATGCTGAGCTACGCCAAAGTACAGTACTCGCATTTTGGGCAAAAAATCAAAAACCTCAAACTACTGAGGGTGTGGAGGAATACCTTCGATTACTGTTCAATGTGGTAAGCAATGACAACATCATTGCCTACGAAGACAGTCAATTGGAGTCGAAATATCCAGACTTTAGAAATTTGGTGAGAGAATACCGTGAAGGAATTCTGTTGTTTGACCTTACCCAAGAAGAAGTTTGGGATAAAGCAGCGAAGGATAGTGTGGGCATTTATAACCACTACCAAACGATCAAAAACAACTTTACTTGGGACGACCGCATTAGCTATAAACTATGGGTAGCTCAGAACGAGAAGGACGCCAAGAAAATTGCAAGATGGGTTACTAAGGGTAAAACAGATAAGCTCAATGAATTCTTGACTTCGAATGATGCCCTAGCCGTTGCTGTTTCAGAAGGTACTGCACAACAGAAGGACGAAGAGGTATTCCAGATGCTATGGAATACATCTCCAGGTGTTCACGGTCCAATTGCCTTCAATGAAGGTTTCGCTGTTCTACAAACCATTGACTACTTACCTGCAGGCCCTAAAGCACTGAACGAAGTAAAAGGTCTAGTGATTGCAAGCTATCAGAACGAGCTTGAAGAAAAGTGGGTAGCTACTTTACAAGACAAATTTGAGGTTTCTATTAACGAAAGTGTGAAAGAGAAACTCTTCGCAGAGCTTGCTGATTAATGAGATTTATCCCTGTCATAGTAGCACTAAGCCTTATTTCTTGCAGTCAGAATTTGACGCGCAATGACGAGGTAGTGGCACAACTAGGCGGGAAAGAACTCTTGTTAGAGGAAATTGAAGATCAGTTGCCAAAAGCAGGGACTTTAGCTGAGGCTGATAGTATTGCGCTTGTTCAGACCATTGCTCGAAATTGGGCAAAAAATGAATTATTGGTCGAGGCGGCTGAATTCAACTTAAAGGCAGATTTAAGGGATTTTGAAGATCTTGTACGGCAGTACAGAAATGACTTGCTAAAACATGCCTATATCGAACGGTACGTAAGCGAGAACCTCGACACTAATGTCAGTGACGAAGAAGTGGCTGCTTATTACGAGGAGAATCAAAGCAATTTCGAGCTCAAAGAGAGTATTGTTCGTGCTCAATACACGGCCGTACCGCTTGAGGCACAGAAAATGAAAGAGGCGAAGCGCTGGTTTAAATCCCGCAACCAGGAGAGCAAGTATTTGGATTGGATTGAAGTTTTTGCCACTAAACAAAGTGCCTACACGGATTCTTCATGGGTTCCTTTAGACGATTTCCTCAATGATATTCCGTTGGAATCTAGCAATCCGTACAGCTATCTAAAACGTACACCAAGGTTTACTTGTGAGGACACAGTTATGGTGTATTTTGTCAGTGTGAACGACATACGAATCGAGAACAGTTATTCGCCACTAGAATATGTGCGTGAAAACATTAGAAAGATGATTCTTAACAAGCGCCGACTGGAGCTTATTGAGCGCATCGGAGAAAACATAATAGCAAATGCAATTGAAAAAGGCGACTTACTTATTCCTTAGTGTATTCGGGTTCATTTTAATGGCTCAAGGTCAATCGCAAACCGTGGATGGTGTCGTAGCCATCGTGGGAGGTGATATTATTTTGAAGAGTGAGGTGGACGAGCAATACGATATTATGCGTCGCCAAAACTTTGGAGAAGAATTGAGCGAGTGTGCGGTCTTCGAAGAGTTGTTGTTCCAAAAACTACTTATTCACCATGCTGCCATTGATTCGGTAACTGTTGGTGAAGAAGAAGTAGAATCTAATATGGATCGCCGTATTCAGCAGCTCATCGCGCAAATGGGCGACCAGAAAAAGCTCGAGGAATTTTACGAAAAGTCCGTGGTAGAAATCAAAGAGGATATGCGAACTCTGATTCGTGACCAGCTCACGGCTCAACGCATGCAGATGACGGTTGTAGAAGGTATTGAAGTCACGCCTTCTGAGGTTCGTGAGTACTACGAAAACCTTCCGCAGGACAGCATTCCCTTGATCAATGAAGAGGTAGAGCTTAGCCAAATCGTGAAATATCCGGAGATTTCGAAAGAAGCAGAGCAGGAGGTAATCGACAAGCTGAAATCATTGAAGGAGCGTATTGAAAACGGAACGTCCTTTTCTTCAATGGCCATCTTGTATAGTGAAGATCCTGGATCAAACAAGAAAGGTGGAGAATACAAAGCCATTCAGCGCGGTGTGTTCGTCAAGGAATTCGAGGCCATTGCATTCAATTTAAAGCGTGGTGAGATCAGTGATCCATTCAAAACGGAGTTTGGTTATCACATCGTTCAACTGCTCGAGAAACGTGGAGAAGAGCTGGACTTGCGCCATATTCTGATTAAACCAAAGATGACTCAGGAGAACTTGCAGGAAGCAAAGAATTTCCTAGACAGTATCGCTGTAGCAATTAGCAATGGTGATATGACCTTTGAAGAGGCAGCCAATAAGTACTCGGAAGATGAGCAGACCAAGTTTAACGGCGGGCAGATGAGTAATTTCCAAAGCGGTAACAACCGTTTCGAAGTAAGTGCGCTGGATAGAGGTCTATTTGCAGTGGTAAATAAAATGGAGCAAGGCCAGATTTCTGAGACGGGTTACTTCCAAAGCCAGGACCAACGTGAAGCTTTCCGCATCGTACGCTTGGACAAGAAATTTGAACCGCACAAAGCAAATCTAGACATCGACTTTACACGAATTAAAGGTTTTGCATTGCAGGAGAAGCAAAGCAGAATTGTGGAAGAGTGGAAGGAAGAAAAACTCGTGGAAACCTTCGTGAAAATCAACACAGGGTATTTTTCATGCGACCAAACGCTTGCTAACTGGAACAGTAACAGAGATGACTGATAATCAGGTCATAGCAACACTCGAGCAAGCACCAGCGAAACTTAGTGCCTTTAAAAAAGAGGTTGCTAAGGTCATTGTTGGACAGCAAGAAGCCGTTGATTTAATCACTCAGAGCATCCTTGTGGGAGGCCACAGTCTCTTGATAGGTGTTCCTGGGTTGGCGAAGACGTTGCTGGTAACCACCGTGAGCAAGGCCTTGGGATTAGATTTTGCCCGCATCCAGTTCACTCCCGATTTAATGCCAACGGACATTACAGGTACCGAAGTGCTTACTAAGGAACGTTCGTTTGAGTTTCGCAAAGGGCCGGTGTTTGCCAACGTCGTACTTGCAGATGAAATCAACAGAACTCCTCCTAAAACACAAGCGGCGCTTTTAGAAGCAATGCAAGAGAAACGCGTCAGTGTAGGTGGCGTCTCGTACGATTTACCGAAACCGTTCTTCGTACTAGCAACTCAAAATCCCATTGAGCAGGAGGGTACCTATCCTTTACCAGAGGCGCAGCTCGATCGCTTTTTATTCAACATTGCTGTTGGATATCCAACGCAGGAAGAGGAACAGCAGGTCGTTAAGCAAACAACTACAAGCACAGAAACAAGTGTTGAGCAGGTATTTACTGCACAGGAAATTATAGACCTTCAAACAGCGCTAAAGCGATTACCTGTGGTTGATGAGACTATTGATTATGCGGTTTCTTTGGTGCGTAAAACACGACCAGGTGCTGAAGGTGCTCATCCAAAAGCAAATGAATACTTGAACTGGGGCGCTGGACCGCGTGCCAGCCAAAACTTGATTCTGGCAGCTAAGGCTGTTTCCATTATGCACGGTGCAGGTTCTCCGACTGTCGAGCACGTAAAAGCTGTAGCCAAGCCTATTTTAAGACACCGAATTGTAGTGAATTACAAGGCGAAGGCTGAGGGTTTAAATGCCGATGACATCATTGACGCATTATTGTAGGTGTTAAACGGCGTTAAAACTCGTACATTGAAATAGTTCGAGTAGTACATTCGCCCTATGTTCCAAAGCATCCTAGATCATTTAAAGGCAAATTCTATCACTGCAGTATTGACAGCGGCTGTTATCGGTGCGCTATTTCTACAGTTGAATCTTTTATCTGGTCAATTAGAATTACAGCGTCAACAGTTTGAACAACAAGTTGGTACGACTTCAACGAGTTTAAATGAGCGCGTACGCATGTTTGTTCGTCGTAAAAGCATGGGGGCTTTTAGCAATAGAAGCGCCGCGGATAGTACGGTGACGATTACAACACCAATGGGGCAGACGACTTTGCGTTGGACTACAGGACAGGTCCCAAATGCTATGGGGTTCTCAGATTCCTCCCTGTTCGAAGGGTTAATAGATAACTTTCAGAATTCACTGCCTTGGTCTGCACAAGTCACCCAGGTTGAACTTGATAGCATCATCAATGCACAACTCCTTCAAAACGGCGTGCGAACTTCACCGAAATGGGCAATCGTTGAAAATGGCTACCTCAGTAATCTAGCTTCGGCCGAATTTGATCCAAATCTGACCACATTTAATTATGTCTTGGCTGAAAGTTTTTTCGGACCCACTAGACAGTTGCTCCTTTATTTTCCATCAGAGAAATTTTATTTAGCCCGACGTGTATACATGTCATTGATTGCCTCTCTGCTGTTTTCTGCAGTAATACTGGTGGCATTCTTTGGAGTGCAACGTCAAGGTCGCAAGCAGAAGCGCTTGGCAGAAGTAAAGAGTGACTTCATCAATAACATGTCTCATGAGTTCAAGACACCACTTGCGACAATAAATTTAGCAGTGGATGCATTGATGAAAAATGGTGAGAAGATGACTCCATCGCAGATGCAGAGCTATTTGAACATAGTTAAGAAAGAAAATAAGCGGATGAATGCCCAAATGGAGAGCGTCCTTCAGATGTCAATGATGGATAAAGAAGAGCTCACCCTAGATAAGGCGGCGATGGATATTTCCGAAGTATTGACTGAGGCCGTTCAGCACTTCAAACTTGCCGTTCAAGAAAAGCAGGGGTGGATTGATTTAAACATTACTGAAGGCAACTATTCCTACTTTGGAGACCGTACTCAGTTCAAAAGTGCATTGACAAATCTTATCGATAATGCGGTGAAGTACAGCAATGGAACGCCAAAGATTAGTATTCAGATGACACATTCCACGAAGGCCTTTACCATTTTAGTGCGCGATAGAGGTATCGGTATGGATGAGGACACATTGAATCAAGTCTTTGATCGATTCTACCGTGCGACTAAAGGCAATATTCATGATGTAAAGGGGCACGGATTGGGCCTTTCGTTCGTTAAAGAAATTATAGAAAAGCACCGGGGAACCATTTCTGTTCAAAGTGTTGAAGGAGAGGGTACCACGTTCAAAGTAGTATTAGAAAACATCCCACACAATGACTAAGCAACGTATTTTACTTGTTGAAGACGACACGAATTTTGGAAACCTACTTCGTGATACATTGATGTTTAACGATTTTGAGGTTGACCTAGAACGCGACGGTGTACAAGGGTTAAGAGCTTACAAACAAGGAGAGTATGACCTGTGTATCTTCGACATCATGATGCCTAAAAAAGACGGTTTAACCCTTGCTACCGAAGTGAAGGCAATCGACAATGGCCAGCCGCTTATCTTCTTAACAGCAAAAGGTCAAAAGGAAGATATCATTGCAGGCTACAGTGCAGGGGCTGATGATTACTTGGTTAAACCGTTTGACACAGACGTCTTGCTTTATAAAATTCAGGCAATCATTGGTCGTAATCTTGCAGATATAGAGGAGGAGCCGGATGAAATCCAAATAGGAAAGTTGACATTCAAACCAAAGATCCGTCAGCTAATAGTAGGGGATTCAATCACGAAACTTAGTCCAAAAGAGTGCGATTTGCTAAAACTCTTAGCGGCTCATAAAAATCAACTGCTACCAAGATCGAAGGCCTTGCTCAAGATTTGGAAGGAAGACAACTACTTCACAGGGCGCTCGATGGATGTTTACGTCGCGAAACTTCGTAAATACTTGAAGGTGGACGAGAGTCTTCGTATTGAAAATGTACACGGCGAAGGATTCCGATTGGTACAAGATTAAGATTTCCGAGGTCCAGGATTCACATGCTTGTTCAGGATTCGACGTGCTTCCTTTTTAGTGCTTTTTTCTTTTCTCTTCGCATAGAGCGTATCGCTCGCTCTTTTCCGAGCTTTTCCTAAATCTATCACTGGTTCTAAGGGGTATGAACCCGTATTGTAGCCTTGCATGGTTAGTTCCATTGGTGGAATCTTCCAAGGTTCATGGATGTATGGAGCCGGTATTTGAAATAGCTCGGGTACCCATTGTTTTATGAAGGCTCCCTTGGGGTCGTGGTCTTGACTTTGCTTCACTGGATTGTAGATTCTAATGGTATTTACACCGGTATATCCGCTCTGCATTTGAAATTGGGCATAATGAATACCAGGCTCGAAATCCGTAAATAATGATGCTAGGTAGTCTGCACCTGGCTTCCAAGGTTGCCATAGGTATTGGCTGTAAAAACTCACTACCATGGCACGCATTCTAAAATTCAGATATCCTGTGGCGGTAAGACATCGCATACATGCGTCAACCAGCGGTACTCCTGTTTTCCCTTCTTTCCAAGCGGTAAATAGTTTTGGATCAAACACCTTACTCTCATCGATGGCTGTGTAGGCTCTGTTAATGGGTAGGAATTCGTATTCCCATTCGCTTTCAAACTTTTGAATAAAGTGTGCTTGCCATCTCAATCGATCCGCAAATGCACGGATATTGCGCTTGGAACCAGGGATATCTGTTACTTCCATGATCTGGACCAATTGTCGCACACTGACGTTTCCCCAGGCAAGATGTGGTGATATTCGGCTGCACCCTTTTCGAGATTCTTGGGGTTTGGAAATGCTGTATGCGTATCGAGAAATCCGTTTTGTTAAAAAGCTTCTGATAATGCTGTGTGCACGACGTTCACCTCCGCGCTGAAAAAACGGGTGTTCCTCGAAGACGGTAGGCATTAACTCGGCAAAGTTGGGCGCGGCTAATGCACGCTCGCTAATCTGTTTTAAATCAATATTAATCAGGGGTTGCGCGGCATCATGGTGCCATTTTTTGACCCAGTCTCTCCGGTTTCTTAGGCCACGTCGAACGCCATTGGCATCAGATTCTAGCCATGGTATCCCATGTGATTTAAAGAGTTTATGGATGGCAATATCACGATCAAAAGTATGTTTAATACCAGTTTCCTTGTGGCTAAAGACACGAACAATATCATAGTTAGCTATGAGCTTCTTGAAAAAATCTAGAGCTTCAGTACGGATGAAATGAACGGTGCCATTGCCAGCTTGCTGATTAAGATCTTCAATAGAGTCCGCAATAAATCTCAGGTGCCTTTCGTCGTATTGTTGGAGCTCAAACAGCGAAGGTTCGTACAAGGCAAAATACAGCGTTGGAAGATTACCTTGAATACTTTCATAAACGGGCTTATTATCAAACCACCGCAGATCGCGCTTGAACCAAACAAGTTGAATTTTTTGACGCATCAGAATCCGTATTTAGCGGCATTCGGGTAGGGGAGCTTTATGGCTGTTTCTGTGGTGGTATATTGTCGTAAACCTATAGCGAGAGTTGGTGGTGTATCAAAAGAAACCTGTCCTTCTTCATCGACTTTCAATGCTACGCCTGTCGTGATACTTTTAATTTGACCTACGGTATAAACGCAGCCGTTATTGAGCGTAAAGCGTTCTACAAATTCAAGTGATATAGCATATAGGTAGTCCTTTGGTAGAGGATGTGGACAGCCTTCAACGTGGCATGTAGATGCTTCCAGCACATCGAGCTCAAAAGTGCCTTCAGGTGCATTCATGCTCACTTCATGAACTAGGTTTACCTGATTGAAGGGCATACAAACCAGAGTCAGTGGGCTGCCGTTCAAGAAATTTTGAAGTGTATGACGCTTGCCGTTATCCGGTCGAAACAAGATGCTCATCTGCGCAGGATGGGCACCTACGTGTGTTACGTTAGTTAACGTAGAGGCATTTAAACGTCCATGGCTATCGGCAGTAATAGCGATAAAGGCCGTTCGGACTCCAGACAAACTATTGATAAGCGTGGTGCGTGCTTGACGATCCATGCTATTCAGGGAAGTGCTGTCTAAGAGGATTGACATTTTAAAGTACGCTTTGGCCGCCGTCGATGTGTATGATTTGCCCGGTCATCCAAGAGCTCTTATCGCTCAACAAAAAGGCGGTCATCTCCGCAATATCATTGGCCTCTCCAACACGTTTCATTGGATTGTTATTGCCCATGGCTTCTTTCTTCTCGGGAGTACTCAATAATTTACCGGCCAATGGGGTGTCGGTCAGTGAAGGGGCGATACAATTTATTCTCGCTTTTGGTGCCCATTCACTTGCAATAGCTCTGGTCAAGCCTTCGATGGCACCTTTAGAAGCACTGACTGTGGCATGAAAAGGCATTCCCCTTTGAACAGCAACCGTAGAGTAGAGTACCACTGAAGGGATGCTGTTTGCATTGAAGTTTTTATAAGCAGCTTGTAGCGCTTTAATAGCACCCATAACGTGCAGCTGGAAATCAGCTTCAAATACCTCGGTTTTGAGGCCACGGAAGGGTTTGAGGTTGATGGAGCCTACACTGTACACAAGACCGTCAATGTCTTCTGGCATTTGATCTTCCCAAGAATCCTCAAGGACATCAAATTCCTCCCATTCTATGGTATGTGCAGGCCCTTCATAAGGTGTTCTGCTGAATACTGTGACTTGGTGACCTTCTGCGGCGAGCAGTTCTGCGGTTTCTTTTCCAATGCCTTTGCTTCCGCCAACGATTACGTATTTCTTCATTTTTAGTCTAATGTTCTAAGATTCTAAACGCATTTTCAGCAGTGCGGTTCAGTTATTCTACTAAAATTGGCCGCTTGTGCGTAATTTGAGGGCACAACTTCTTGCCATGACACAAAATATCATTCTAGGGGCTTCTCCTTTATCCTATTCAGAATATGAATCCATTGCGAAAGGCAATGCCACAATTGCCCTAGATGCTGCGGCAGCGGAACGCATTCGCAACTCACGTGCCTTCTTAGAAGAACGTACCAAAACACGTAAAACGCCCATATATGGGGTGAATACGGGATTTGGGGCATTGTGTAACGTAGTGGTGGACAATGATGATCTAGGCAGGTTACAGACAAATTTGGTGCGTTCGCACGCTTGTGGTGCCGGTGCTGTAGTGGGTCAGCATATCGTCCGATTGATGATGGCCTTGAAGGTTCAGAGTTTTGCAGTTGGAGTAAGTGGCATTCGTTTAGAAGTTGTTGAGCAAATCATCTCCATGTTTAATAGCGGTGCCGTGCCGGTAATTTATGAGTTGGGCTCTTTGGGCGCTTCCGGTGATTTAGCGCCACTTGCACACATGTCCTTGCCGTTATTGGGTGAGGGTGAAGTGTATTTGAATGATGAGAGAATTTCTACCTCAAAAGCGTTGCAGGTTCTTGGAAATAGTGCTTGGCGACCGTTTGAGCTGGCTTCAAAAGAAGGATTAGCACTTTTGAACGGTACACAGTTTATGTCGGCACACGGTATTTACGCGCTTATACAGGCACGTAGAATTGATTTTTTGGCAGATCAATTGGCCGCCTTGTCGACTTTAGCATACGACGGACGAATAGAGCCTTTTACTCCGGGAGTACATTTAACTAGGCCGCATCGAGGTCAGTTGCTTACGGCAAAGCGCATATTACAGTGGTTAGAACCTTGTCATGCTATGCATCGAGAAAAGGAGCATGTACAAGATCCGTACTCTTTCCGTTGTGTACCTCAGGTTCACGGTGCTTCGAAAGGAGCATTAAAACACATGATGGATGTTTTTGAAGTTGAAGTAAATGCAGCAACTGATAATCCGGTTGTTCTCAGCGAGGAGGGACGTGTAATTAGTGCGGGTAATTTTCATGGACAGCCGTTGGCTTTAGCCTTGGACTATGGAGCCCTTGCTGTACATGAGTATGGAAGCATATCCGAGCGAAGAACCTATCAACTCATATCTGGCCGCAGGGGATTGCCGCCATTCTTGGTCAAGAATCCTGGTATAAATTCAGGTCTAATGATTGCTCAATACACAGCGGCAAGTATGGTCAGTCAAAACAAGCAGCTATGTACTCCAGCATCAGCGGATAGTATTGAAAGTTCCAACGGCCAAGAAGATCACGTAAGTATGGGGGCAAATGCCGCAACGAAGTTGCTGAAGGTAGTGGACAATGTATACGGTATTCTTGGAGTTGAATTGTTGAATGCAGCTCAGGCCTTGTGGCTAAGAGGTGAGGAGATTCAAGGACCACTTGGTGAACTCTACCATGAATTCATAACCGAAAGTCCGGCGATTGAAGAGGATATTTACTTGCATGAGCGGATGGAATTGGCCAAAAACTTCCTAAAGAATCGTGCGCTTGATGAGCGTGCTTTACTTTTGTAGTAGAATTCAATCCCTATGAGTCAAGATCCTTGGAAAGGCCTGCGCGAGAAATTAGAGGAGCGCAAATGGCCAGCAGTATATCTCTTCAAATTTATTGTACCTGCTGATAATCAAAAGGTAGCGCAAACTGAGGCGTTGTTTGATAGTGATACGGCGCAGATTGAGCTGCGTAAGAGTAAAACCGGGAAGTTCGTTTCGGTTAGTGCCAAAGAAATGATGATGGACGTCGATTCCGTTATACAGCGCTATGAAGAGGCAGTCAAAATACCAGGTTTAATGGCGCTATAAGCTATTTCCAACCCTCATAAACACCCAGCCCGAAAAGGGCATAATCTAATCTTGCAGGGTCATTAGGTTCGATTTTACGAACAGCACCGTCAAGTTCTAATACAGCCTTCCAGTCGCTTTGCTTTCGTTTTAGAAGTCCAAGGCTGCGTGCCACTCGGCCGCTATGTACATCAAGCGGAAGCGACAATAACGAAGGGTTTATGTCCCAAATTCCGAAATCAATCCCTTCCTTGGCACTGCGAGTCATCCAGCGCGAATACATGGTGATGCGTTTACAAGCGCTCCCTTTTGTAGGGTCACCAAAGTGTTTTGCCGCCCGATTAGGCAAGCCGTTATCGAGTAAATATCGCTTAAAGGCAGTGTAAGCGGCTCCTAAATGCTCTTGACCATCGAGGTGTTGCCCAAAGAAATCCCCAATACTATCGTATTCTGAATACAACACTTTTAATGCGCTGATCAGACCCTTGATATCCTCTGCTTGAAAGGTGCGGTGCACGAATCCGTTAAAGGTTTCAAGGTCATTTGTGCTGGCATTTTTTACGAAATCTGCCGGTGCATTATCCATGCGCTCGATGAGATCTTCACTTTTGGCAATAATGGTCTTGCGTTGTCCCCAAGCCAATGTTGCCGCGAGCAGACCACTGATTTCTATATCGTCGTTTTGGCTAAAGCGATGGGGGATAAGAATGGGATCTTCTTCAATGAAGCTTTTTCGAGCATATAAATCAGCTTTTTCCAGTAGGAAATCACGCAGTTCGCTCTTTTTAAGTTTCATTTACTCACTGAGTTTACCGTCTGTCATAGACCATTTCGTAGCGCCTAGAGCTGCGAGTTCTTTGTTGTGAGTTACCACCACGATGGTTTGCCCGAGCTCTTGATTGAGTTTTAGAAGCAATTCATGCACAGCAGCGGCATTGGCACTGTCTAAGTTTCCAGTAGGCTCATCTGCCAATAACAGTGCGGGTTCGTTAATTAAAGCTCGCGCGATGGCTACGCGTTGTTGTTCACCACCACTCATTTCATTTGGCAAGTGGTGTGCCCGATGCTCAATGCCTAACAATTGTAATAATTCGTTTGCTTTGCGTTCGGCGCTATCGTCCATCTGTCCACTAATCCATCTCGGTAAGGTGATGTTTTCTAGTGCGGTCAATTCTGGCAGAAGATTGTGGAACTGAAAAACGAGTCCAACATGGTTGTTGCGGTAATCGTTCAATTCTTTTTTCGAAAGATTTCCCAAGGACATACCATCAAAGGAAATAGAACCGCTGTTGTAGCTGTCCAGTCCAGCAACTAGATGTAACAATGTGCTTTTGCCAGCGCCAGAGGCACCCACAATAGTGATAAAATCGCCTTTTGAAATGCGACCATTGACACCCTTGAGCACTTCCGTCGTGCCGTACGATTTATGGAGTTCCTTGACTTCGATCATTTAACGCAAGGTAGCTGATTTCTTGATTTGGGCATAATCTAGGAAATACACCAAACGCAATGAGAAGATATTGTCTGCGGGTAGGCCACTAAGGCTTTGCATGTTCTGTATATATCCGAGATTGGCAGCATCATCAGAATTGGCCAAGGAGGCTCGATACAATAGGTTGAGTTCTCGCCCAGGCGCAAACCACAACACATACTTTAGGTCGATATTAAAGAAGTTGATTCGAAGGGTAGGGTCGACATAAGCATCCGAAGGGGTTAAGCTGCCGTCTGCATTCAGATGATACATGGCTTCATTTTCTATCCGGTTCCAGCTGTGTCGAAGATCTAAGGTGAGGTAAGAATTCGGACCGAAAAGGTACTGACCGCGCAAGGTCTGTTCAAAGTTCCTTCTGTGACGAAGGGCCATGCCTATGGAGTCTGTACTAATGGTTTGGGCCCAACCCATTTGGTGATTGTTGCCAATCTCAATTTCTGCACGCAAATTGAATTGATCACTAATTCTGCCAATAATTTCTACCTCGCCATAACGGCCGCGAGCGTCCCAATCGGCCCACCACCATTGTCCTCCACGTACTTCAAAGGCAAGTGGTTTTCTAAAGTCTGTACTGATCCACCCATTGTGCCAGAACGAGGCTGGATTTACGCGGTAGCGGCCCCAGACACGGGGGTCGTAGTAATCGTATTCATTCCCACGCGTTTCGACATTATAACCAAAGGCAAGAAAGCTCTTGGTCAAACCGAAGAAACTGTATTCAGCATGTAAACGCTCAAAGTTCCCCGGATTATAAAGCCGGTTGTATTGAATGCCTAGTCGGTGTCTTCTGCGTAGGAAGAACTTGTTTGGCTCCAAAAGATTGTGGCTCATTCTGAACCTCTGGTGAAACTTGTTTCCACGCGCTTGGAAGCCAAGATCATTCGGGTCAAAATCGTTCGACAGCACTTCCAAACTATGGGTCCATCGCCAGGCTCCCGTTTGTTTACCCATATCCCAAGCACCGGCAAGACCTGCGTAGTTGTCATCCGTATCATAGATGCTTGAACGGCCAAATGCACCGTTGAAATAATGGCTGTTTTGTAGGAAGTTCAAGTTTGCAGTGATTGCAGTAACATTTGCGTCTCGAGCGTTACCGTCAGTATTCATTCGGGTGACGTTCGTGTTAATAAGCCCTATAGAGCTGTTACCACCAATTCTCTGGTCTACGGCTGTAACATTGTAATTGGTCAGCGGCTCAGTCAATACCTCTACTTGGTTGCCCAAAGAATCAGTGCCTTGGATGTAATTGGCCGCGGTGATGGCATTTAAAAAACCTACACTCAGGTTGTTGTCTGTGGTTCCGGTGAGCTTTGTAGCATTGAGCATTCGCGTGAAGCTCTGGGTGGTGTTGCTCAGATCATCCAGGTTGGCATTGGTGAAATTCTGCGGGTTTCCGCCAATTCTTCTGCTGTAAAAAAGGTCGGCTTTATTGAAAAGATTGACCCCTTCGGTAAAGAATTGACGGTTTTCATCAAATTGGCGTTCAAAGGCCTCGAAATTGACAAATTGCTCATCGAATGCTACTTGAGAGAAATCAGGCAACAAGGTCATGTCAAGGGTGAAGCTTTTGTTTAAGCCGATTTTGATATCTGCTCCGCCCGCACGAGTCATTCGCCAATCCGTATCTCCAGATTTCTGTAATCCTCCCGTTATGTTTGGACGAAGGCTGATTCGAACGGGTGGGTCAATGACATTAATGCCTGTAAGTAGACCACTTTGTAAACTTTCGTTATCAAAATTTCTATCAATAGGATTCCAGCTATACATGGTTCTATCACTTCGAATAGAACGCTTGATATTAAATCCCCAAGCTGGAGGCTGCGTACCGGCGCCTCCTTGAGGTATACGCAGTACTTGATAAGGGATGTATATTTCGAAACTCCATTGGTGCTCTTCTTTTACTACCGCACTCCACCAGACGGCATTCCAACTCCCGTCTTCATCGTTGTCGCTGGTTTGACGCGAATCACCTTGCACACCTGCAGCACTCAAATAGAAATTGAAATCATTGGCTCCGTCATTGAACGGATTAATAATGAGGTGAATCCAATCCGTATTGGCATTCACACGATCTCTAGGGGTCAATTGTGAAAGTATAGGTGCGCGATCATCTTTGAGTATGCCGGCAAAATAAATTCCTTCTTGTGTGTAGAAGATCCTGATGTCACTTTCTATACCCTCGGCGGCAGGCGCAGGTACAGGAAAGTACTGATCAAGTGTATTAATCCTGGCGCTTCCGGCCCATGTAGGCTCGTCGAGGACGCCATTCACGGTGATCGAAACGTCCTGGAATTCAGGTACCTCAAGGCGTTTCTTTTCCGATTCTTGACCGAAGCTTTTGAGGGAAAGGGCTACGGTTAAACAGGTTAGGATGTATTTGGTCATAAGGCGGCAAATATCGGTATAAACGCGCATATATCGATTTAACAACTTTACCTGTTGAATATGTTCATGATTCGACGGCTGTGCCCTAAATTTGCGCTCAAATCAAGGAAAAACTATGAACCTTCACGAATATCAAGGGAAAGAGATTTTAGCCGGTTACGGTGTACGTATCCAGCGCGGTAAAGTAGCACAAACTCCAGCAGAGGCTGTAGAGGTTGCAAAGCAGCTAACTGAAGAAACGGGTACCTCATGGTACGTGGTTAAAGCACAGGTACATGCTGGTGGTCGCGGTAAAGGCGGTGGTGTAAAGCTTGCTAAAGGCATTGATAAAGTTGAAGAAGTAGCAGATAGCATCATCGGTATGCAATTGGTGACTCCTCAAACTTCTGCAGAAGGTAAGAAAGTACACCAAGTGTTAATCGCTGAGGATGTATACTACCCAGGCGAAAGCGAAACTTCTGAGTTCTACATGTCGGTACTTTTGAACCGCTCGACGGGTCGCAACATGATCATGTACTCTACAGAAGGTGGTATGGACATTGAGACTGTGGCAGAGGAAACACCACACTTGATTTTCACAGAAGAAATCGACCCAAAAGTAGGTTTGACTGGATTCCAAGCGCGCAAAGTAGCGTTCAACCTAGGTTTGAGCGGAGCAGCGTTCAAGGATATGACCAAATTTGTAACGGCGTTGTACAAAGCATACGAAGGTGCTGATGCGTCATTGTTCGAGATCAACCCAGTACTGAAAACATCAGACGATAAAATCTTAGCGGTAGATGCAAAGGTGACTATCGACGATAACGCATTGTACCGTCATAAGGACATCGCTGAGATGCGTGATACCCGTGAAGAAGACGCTACGGAAGTAGAAGCTGGCGAGGCTGGTTTGAACTTCGTAAAGCTAGACGGTAACGTAGGTTGTATGGTCAACGGTGCAGGTCTTGCGATGGCTACTATGGACATTATTAAGATGGCAGGTGGTAACCCAGCTAACTTCCTGGATGTTGGTGGTACTGCTGATGCAGCGCGTGTTGAGCAAGCATTCCGAATCATTCTTCGCGATGAGAATGTAAAGGCAATCTTAGTGAACATCTTCGGTGGTATCGTACGTTGTGATCGTGTTGCACAAGGTGTTGTTGATGCCTATAAGAACATGGGTAACATTAACGTACCAATCATTGTACGTCTTCAAGGAACGAACGCTGAGGAAGCGAAGAAATTGATCGACGAGAGTGGACTAGAAGTACACAGTGCTATTGCATTGCAAGAAGCAGCTGACTTGGTTCAAGAGTTGGTATAAGTCCAAAGAGATAATCTTAAATTAGCCCCGAGCACTTATGCTCGGGGTTTTTTATGTCCTTAGATTTTATTTTAGAATGGAGTGCCACGCTGCTGAGTTTGATCTTCCTTGTAGGAATCATTCAGCGTAAGGTATGGGCATGGCCCGCAGGTACCTTGTCTAGTGCGCTGTCGGTGGTTTTATTCTACCGTATTGGACTCTACGCAGAAACTGGACTCTACGTTTTTTACGTCGCAATGGGATTTTACGGTTGGTCTCAATGGCGCAAGAATACTTCACAAGCGACGGTTGCGCTTGTCGATCTTTCGGTGAAGACGCAGCTTTTAGCCCTACTGGGAATCCCCTTAGCTCTGATTTTAGGCTACGGATTGAATGCATTGCCCGGCGTTAGTTTTGCCTATTTCGATTCGTTTACTACCGTTTTTGGATTATGGGCTACTTGGCAGGAAACCAGACGGATACGAACTGCTTTTCACTACTGGATTCCCTTGAATATTGCCTCCATGGTGCTCTACGGAATGAAGGGATTGCCAGTGTATGCGGGCTTAATGGGTATATATTCTATTCTAAGCGTGGTCGGATTTATACGATGGCGCAAATAAATCAGTTATTTTAGTGGCCAATTCAGAGAATTAAGATGCAAGCACAACAATACATTGACCTGGTTAAATCGACTTTAGATGCCTTAGATCCCAAAGCGCTAGATGCTTTGGTTGAAGCAT
Source organism: Cryomorphaceae bacterium (assembly GCA_011525035.1). Taxonomy (GTDB): domain Bacteria; phylum Bacteroidota; class Bacteroidia; order Flavobacteriales; family Schleiferiaceae; genus UBA10364. The sequence continues at coordinate 118,379 of WTIZ01000054.1, forward strand.
TCCACACGACCTATGAAAAGGGTGGCAACATCTACACCATGGGTAACGGAGGCTCGGGTGCCTCGGCTTCTCATGCGGCAGGTGATTTCTTAAAAGGCGCGAGCTACGGCTTAGATAAGCGTTTTAAGATGATTTGTTTGAACGACAACCTTCCATCAATGATGGCCATTGCCAACGACATTGGTTGGGAAAGTATTTTTGTGGAGCCTTTGAAGAACTTCCTCAGTGAGGACGATCTAGTGATCGGTATCAGCGGTTCTGGAAACAGTAAGAACGTGGTGAACGCCCTAGAATATGCAAACGCTAACGGTGCTACTACTGTGGCAATGAGCGGTTTTAAGGGTGGTAAAATCTCACAGATCGCGAGCATCAACGTTCATGCGCCTGTCATGGACATGGAAGTCACGGAAGATGTGCATATGGTCATTTTCAACATCGTAAAGAAGCAAATGATGGCGCGTTTGATGGGCGATAATCCATCGATGGGCGATACCTACGACCAAAGAATAGGCTAATGAAGCGTTTTGCGCTCATTGGTGCGGCAGGATACATTGCACCACGTCATCTAAAAGCCATCGCAGATTGTGGCGGAGTACTCGTTGCGGCGTACGATCCTAGCGATAGTGTTGGTCATCTTGATGCCTATTTTCCTGAAGCTGCATTTTTTACGGAATTCGAACGCTTCGATCGTCATTTGAATAAGCTCAGTGATGCTGGGAAAGGGGTAGATTTTATTTCAATATGCTCCCCAAATTACCTGCACGACAGTCATATCAGATACGCCTTGCGCAGCGGTGCGCACTGTATTTGTGAGAAGCCATTGACCCTTCGTCCTTGGAACATTGAAGGTTTAACTAAAGTAAGTCAAAACACAGGTAATCAAGTGTTTACAATTCTTCAGTTGCGATTACACGAAAACGTGATAGCGTTGAAGAAAGAGGTTCAAAAGAAACTCCAGGAGGATCCGGAATATGTGTTCGACGTGGATCTGACCTACATTACTTCGAGAGGGAATTGGTATTACGCTTCATGGAAGGGTGATGAAGAAAAGAGTGGAGGTATTGCGACCAATATAGGGGTCCATTTCTTCGATATGCTTCACTGGATTTTCGGCGATTTAAAGGACCAAAAAGTATATACTAGAACGCACGATCGAGCTTCGGGTACGATGTATTTCAAAAACGCGAAGGTGCGTTGGTTCTTAAGTATCAATGCCGATACACTCCCTGATAGTGTAAAAGGGCAAGGAGGCCGCATACACCGTTCGTTGAGTTTTGATTCTTGGTCGTTTGATTTCACTGAAGGATTCACAGAATTACACAGCACTTCATACAGGCACATCCTAGAAGGTGGAGGTTTTAACGAAAAGGCAGCAGAAGCGGCGATAGAAATCGTACACAACATGCGAGAGCAGGAATTGGCCCCAATGGGCGAGGATGCTCATCCACTGGCTGACCTACCTCTTGCTGCACACCCATTCTATCCGAAGAAATAGCATTTAAACACCTCTTTACCAATCAGTTAAAGAGTAGTCAATAGTTATTCACACCCGTTTTATTTGGCTGCGTCATTTGTTAGATTTGAGTATTCAGCTCAGCTAACAGGATACCTATGTTTTTAATTTTTGATACCGAGACGACCGGTTTTCCAAAAGATTGGAATGCGCCCATCACGGATTTAGACAATTGGCCACGTGTGGTACAATTGGCTTGGCAAATCCATGATGAGAAAGGGGCATTGGTCGAGGTTCAAGACCACATTATCTATCCTGACGGTTTCGATATTCCGTTTAATTCGACGAAAATTCACGGTATTTCTACCGAGCGAGCACGCAATGAAGGTAAGCCACTTGAAGAAGTGCTCGCACTGTTCGAAGCCTCCATGGACAAGTGTGAATACCTCATAGGTCACAACGTCAAATTTGATCTAAACGTCACTGGCTGTGAATATTACAGGGTGAAAGGAGCGAATCCTTTGGACCAAAAGACGCCTGTAGATTCCTGTACAGAGACTACGGCCGAACTATGCCAGTTGCCTGGTGGACGCGGGGGGAGATACAAGCTTCCAAAGCTCGAGGAGCTCTATTTCCACTTGTTCAATGAAGGTTTTGCAGAAGCACATAATGCGGCATTTGACGTCGAGGCGACGGCCCGTGTTTTCTTAGAGTTGGTTCGATTAAATATCATTACACCTGAGTCTATTGGGAAGGATCAGGATTTTTTGAGTCGATTCAAAACCGCCAATCCTTCAACCATTCAAGCCATTGGCCTTGCTGTCGAGGAAGCCAAGAAAAAGCGGGCTGAAGGCTTAGGGAAATCCGAAACAACAAATACTACAGCTTCCAAATCGACTGCTTTGCATGCAGCGGATGTGGAGTTTGCCCATCTGCATAACCACACGCAGTTCTCTATACTCCAGGCAACCACAGTAGTGGCAGATTTAGTCAATGCGGCAGTGGATAACGGACACGCAGGTGTTGCCATTACCGATCTCGGTAACCTGATGGGCGCTTTCCATTTCAATCGTTCAGTCATGAAGGTCCCTGGAAACAGGGAGGCCTACGAGCACAACGAGAAAGTTAAAGCGGGCGAGCTTGACGAGCCGCTCAAAGAATATCCCTTTGTCGGCGTTATCGGCTGTGAATTCTACGTTTGTGAGGACCGCCTTGACCGCAGTAAAAAGGACGACGGTTACCAAATTGTAGTTTTAGCGAAAAACAAAAACGGCTACCACAACCTTGCAAAACTCAGCAGTGAAGGGATGTTGAACGGGTATTACTATGTACCTCGTATCGACAAAAGCGTGCTACTAGAGCATAAGGAAGACCTCATTGTGCTTTCGGGTGGGCTGCGAGGTGAAGTGCAGCATCTTTACTTAAATGTAGGAGAGACACAAGCCAGAGCCGCCTTAGAATGGTGGCATGAACACTTTGGTGACGATTTCTACCTCGAGCTCAATAGACATGGGTTGGACGAGGAGGATCATGTCAACCTTCAACTCTTGAAATATGCCGAAGAATACGGCATTAAATACATCGCCGCCAATAATACGTTCTACCTTACTCAAGACAACGCAGACGCTCATGATATTTTGCTTTGTGTGAAAGAGGGCGCGCAAAAGAGCACACCTATTGGCCGAGGTCGAGGATTCCGTTACGGATTCCCGAACCAAGAGTTCTACTTCAAGAGCAAAGAAGAAATGGTAGAGTTGTTTTCAGATATTCCTGAAGCGCTCAATACCACAAAAGAGATCCTCGATAAGGTCGAGCTCTATCCTTTGGAGCGCAATGTTCTACTTCCAGCTTTTGATATACCAGAGCAATTCCAAGATCCTCAAGATGCCATAGACGGCGGTCAACGCGGTGAGAACGCCTACCTCAGGCATTTGACCTATGAAGGTGCAAAAGCGCGTTACGGAGAAATCACTCCAGAGATAGACGAGCGCTTGGACTTCGAATTAGAAACCATTGCACGCACAGGGTATCCGGGGTATTTCTTGATTGTTCAGGACTTCTGTGAGGCTGCACGCCAAATGGGGGTGAGTGTAGGTCCGGGACGTGGTTCTGCAGCAGGTTCAGCAGTAGCCTATGCGACAGGAATTACCAATGTAGATCCCATTAAATACGACCTACTTTTTGAGCGTTTCTTGAACCCGGAACGTGTATCGCTTCCCGATATTGATATCGACTTCGACGATGAAGGACGAGATAGAGTGATCCAATATGTGATTGATAAATACGGTGCACCTCAGGTCGCTCAAATCATCACCTACGGGTCTATGGCTGCCAAGAGTTCTATCCGCGATGCAGGCCGAGTGCTTGAGCTGCCATTGCCAGATACGGACCGCATCGCAAAGCTCATCCCAGATATGGCCAAGCTCAAAAAGCTTTGGGCACTCGATGAAAAGGGGCTCAAGAGTAAATTCAATGCAGAGGATGCGGCGATGGTACGTCAGCTTAAGGAGCTCTCTGAAGGAGATTCTCTAGAAGCCACCACCATCAATCAAGCACTTGTATTAGAGGGGTCTTTACGCAATACAGGTATTCATGCCTGTGGGGTAATTATCACGCCAAGCGATATCCGCGAGCTCGTACCAGTGGCACGCGCCAAGGATAGCGATATGTGGTGTACCCAGTTTGATAACTCGGTGGTAGAAGATGCCGGTTTGCTCAAGATGGATTTCTTGGGACTTCGAACGCTGACCATCATTAAGGAAGCTTGTCGATTGGTCAAGCAACGTCACGGGGTAGAATTGGACCCAGATAGCTTTCCATTGGACGATACCAAGACTTATGAGCTTTTCCAGCGCGGTGAAACTGTCGGTATTTTCCAGTACGAGAGTGCGGGTATGCAGAAGTATTTGAAGGAGCTCAAGCCTACGGAGTTTGCAGATCTCATTGCGATGAACGCCCTATACCGTCCAGGTCCTTTGGAATATATTCCTGAGTTCATCGACCGTAAGCACGGGAGAAAGGAGATCAGCTATGACCTCGACGCCATGGAAGGCAAGCTCAAGGAGACCTACGGAATTACCGTATATCAGGAGCAAGTAATGTTGTTGTCACAGGAGTTAGCGGGCTTTACTAAGGGTCAGGCCGATATGCTCCGTAAGGGGATGGGTAAGAAGAAGAAGGACATCATTGATATGCTCAAGCCCATGTTCTTAGACGGTGGTGAAGAGCGTGGACACAACAGGGACATTCTTGAGAAAGTATGGAAGGACTGGGAAGCGTTTGCCTCATATGCATTCAACAAATCACACTCAACGTGCTATGCTTGGGTAGCTTACCAAACGGCCTATCTAAAAGCACATTACCCTGCCGAATTTATGGCCTCGGTATTGTCCAACAACATGTCTGACCTCAAAGCGGTGACCTTCTTCATGGAAGAGTGCCGACGTATCGATGTACCCGTTCTGGGGCCTTCGGTCAACGAGAGTTTGCTTCGCTTTAGCGTAAATAATGAAGGGGCGGTCCGATTCGGAATGGGCGGTATGAAAGGCGTAGGAGAGAACGCCGTTCGCGAGATCATTTCCAAGAGGGAAGAGGGCGGTCAGTTTAAGGACCTCTTTGATCTCCTAGAACGTATTGACCTTCGACAAGCCAACAGAAAGACCATAGAGTGTCTCATTTTGGGCGGTGCTATGGACGATTTCCCAAATACCCACCGCGCCATGTACTTCTCAGAAGAGGAGGGAGGCCGCAGTTTTGTGGAGAAGGCCATCAAATACGTACAGAACAAGAAAAACGATGCAGAGAGCGCTCAGGCCTCTCTATTCGGCGAAGGATCTGGCGAGGAGCTTCCACCACCAAAGATGCCAGAGGTCACCGAATGGCCGACCATCGTCGCCTTGAAAAAGGAAAAAGAGATCAATGGGATGTACCTCAGTTCCCATCCTTTGGACGATTACAGAACTGAAATACAGTATTTCTGTACCGCGGAATTGAACCGACTGAATAACCCTGAGAGCATCATGGGGCGCGACGTCTTTGTAGCAGGTATTGTCACCGATGCACAGCACCGTATCTCTAAAATGGGTAAGGGCTGGGGCATTTTCCGACTGGAGGATTTCCGTGGCGATTATGAATTCAAAATGTTTGGTGAGGATTACCTCAAATTCCGTCATTTCTTCGAGAATGAACAGTTGCTCTTTATCAAGGCACGCGGTCGCAAATTCAACCAGCGCCAGGGTGAAGGCTTCGTTGAACGCCTGAGCGTGGATGTCGCTGACGTAAAACTGCTGCAAGATGTGCTTGAAGAGCAGAGTAAATCGTTAGAAATCAAGTTAGATCTCGCCGCTCTTGATACAGGCCTAGTAGATAAGGTGCATGATCTATTAGAAATGCACCCGGGGAAAAAGCGTGTGAAATTACACATCGTAGATATAGAGGAGAAGCTAGACATAAAGCTTCCGGTCAAGGATCGCAAAGTGAACATCAGTAAAGACTTATTGGTTGCTTTAGAACTAGATCCGCTGCTGCACCCTAAAATCAATAGTTGATGAAATTCGTCAAGGCCTTTATCCTCGTTATTGCGGTGCAGTTCGCGCATGCTCAGGTGAATTGCATCACAACTGGAGATCAGTTGGGTCCTTATTTTAAGTGGGGCGCTCCGTACATCTCAAACGACACCTTGGAGCCAGGTATATTGGATACCACGCGTTCTTTGGAGCTGACATTTTACGTGAGTTACGATTGTGATACCGTCGATCTCGATACTTTGCCTTCGACGTATACCTTGCAGATCTGGCACGCCAACGACAGTGGTGCGTACAGCAATGTCGACGGGAATCCGAACAATTACCATTACCGAGGCGAGCTAGAGCTTACGGGCTATTCAACTACTTTGCACACCACATTGCCTGGCATTTATCCCAACCGCCCTTCGCACATTCACATTAAGGGCTACCTCACGGATGCACATTTTACGGACACCATCATTACACAACTCTATTTCGAAGGAGATTCACTGATACCGTTCGACGGCGCGATAAATATGCCTGAAAGATGGATTCGATTAGATACTGTAAAGGAGAATGGGTTTAAAGGAGAGTTCGCCTTTGGCCTGGCTTATTTAGTAGGGATGGAGGAAGCGGCTGGTCCAGTAAAGAGATTGTACCCAAATCCCTCCAACGGATCCCTCCATGTGGAAATGAGAACAGCTGGAGCCATCTCGGTGGCCAATTTAACTGGCCAAATCGTACATCACCAATGGTTAGAGCAAGGCAAGAGTAGACTTGATTTGAGGCATTTGCCAAAAGGCGTTTATGTCTTGCGGAGTGAAGGCGTTGCAAGGCGATTTGTCCTTAAATAGCTTTCGTGAACTACGTGTGGAAAACATAGATGAGCTCATAGGCGAAGCCTATCGCATCAGGCGGTAAATTGGTCTTACATTTGATAGAAGAAAAAGAAATACATTTTATTATGGCACTCGAAATAACAGAAGCAAACTTTGAAGAAGTAGTAATGAAGTCAGACAAGCCTGTATTGGTAGATTTCTGGGCGGAATGGTGTGGACCATGTCGCATGGTTGGACCAGTAGTTGACGAATTGGCTGGCGATTACGAAGGCAAAGCAGTTGTAGGTAAACTTAACGTAGATACTGACGGTGCCGTAGCACAACAGTTCGGTGTACGTAACATCCCAACACTACTTGTATTTAAGAACGGCGAGATCGTAGACAAGCAAGTAGGTGCTACAAGCAAGCAAGTTCTAGCAGCGAAGCTAGACGGCGCTATGTAAGAAGTAGCGAGATAAAATTCTCACAACACCCCCGCGGGCCTCGCCCGCGGGGGTGTTTTTTTGTCCGACACTCCCTTGTGAATAGGATTTAGTTGTTCACATTCTTTGATTCCTAACCTGGGCAATTTCAATTTAATAGGGAAGGCATTCCACCTTAATTAAAACCCTATTGCCATGAAAAAATTTACCCTCTATTGGGCGCTTATTGCGGCTTTAACAGTTCAATCTCGTACGTACGCTCAAATTCAAGATTCTGTTCAATTGTTGTATTCAGAGCTTCCGGATACACTCTTTCCTCATGGCTTTTTGCACGATCAGAGTGCGTTGAGAGATTTATTCCACGGTACACCGTATGATTTGCACCAATTCGACGGTTCCATTCCTGGTAAAATGGTGACCAAGCGGCTGTGCGAATTGGCCTACAACGATTTATTTCTAAGTCAGCGTCTCTCTGGTGGTTTACTTTTTGGCAATAAGAAGCCCCACTTGAAATCGTGGAGTTCTTTTGAGCAAGAGAGCACGGAAGATTCCCAGTCAATAGATGTTCGTCTTTACCTGAATTGGTTCAAGGTTCATGAATTAGATTCCACTGCTTTTGATAAAGGTTGGCTGTTCTATGACGGCCATAGAATAACTACCGTTCCACGAAAAATGTGGCTAGATAGCGCACAGACCATCCCTTGGAATACGCCTGCACCTTTAGACAGTGCACTGCAAGCCGTGAATGACTTTACTGTGTTTTTCGGTGGGACCAACAGTTCTGCACATTACATAACCGGACAGCAGACCACCTTGAGCTTTTCACTGATGGACTCTTTGGTTCAGAGTAATCAGCAATTACCGTCGCTACTTTATGTTGATTTAGACGATGGACAAGGTTTTAGGCAAACGACGCTTAACCAGGTGCTTCACGCTACTTACGCAACGACTTCGACCCATGCAGAATTGGTCCATAAAGATTTAGCCATACGCATCAGAGATGCGGGGAAATGGCTCGAAACACGCTTTCAGATACCGTTGATTTTCAACGTGAGTGAGCCCGATACAGTCCTGTATACAGAACATATGGCTTCACCGCCGTGCTATTCGACGTATTCCCCAAAAGAGGAGGCAAGCATCACGATAAAGTACGCCAACAAAGGCTTGGGCCTTCAAAAGCCCATTGTTGTTGTGGAAGGATTCGAGAGTGCTCTGAAGCCTTATGGGGTGATCAGCTATGAAGGTTTAGCATCCGGCATTATCCTCAATGGAAATGATGAGCGAGTTTTTTTAGGAATGGAGAAGCTTTCTTGGATGTACGATTCTCTTCATTGCTCGGGATATGACATCGTTCATGTGGACTTTAAGGAGAGTAAACAGCGGATAGAAGACAATATGCAAAGTCTTATCAGAGTTCTGTATTGGGTAAATCAGCAGCACGCTGATTATCCGGCGATAGTAGTTGGGGCATCTATGGGAGGCTTGGTTGCTCGAGCAGCCCTCTTGGAACTCGAACGTAGTGCTTGTTTCCAAAATATAAGCGCCTATGGCACTTTTGATACCCCGCACGACGGTGCGTTTGTGCCTTTAGGTATACAAATGGGAGCCAAGCGTATCGAAGAATTAACGACCGTTTTTTGGCATTGGTCCTTAGTCCAAACATGGTCCAAGGCATTGAATTCTCCTACAGCGCGACAAATACTCATAGATCATCTTGACCCGACTGCAGTGCAAGACCGAGCTCAACTCAACGCCTTGTATAGAAACGAGCAACCTCGAACTGTTCGAAGATTTGCTGTTTCCAACGGTTCAGATATGAATGTACCTTCACCGTTAGTAGATTCAGTAGATGTTATTGCACAATGGGGCAAAGAGAAGTTAGTAACCTATAAGCACCATGTCGATCCACACCTAGACAGTCTTACATCTAATTTGAACGGAGGATTAAAAAAGCCTCTAATCGCCTATGGCGCAAGTATTGAAGGGATGGACAGTCCGTCAGGCTTCCTGTATTTTGGTCAGCGCTATCTCAGGAACACGCTCCATTTTAAACGCTTGTGGCTTAGAAGTAAAGCCGGTGCCTATCAATCCCTGCTGGTGAAAAAATTAGGGGCACACGCAATCATCAATAATCTTCTTGCAGATAAGATCATCAGAGAGATTCAACGGAATACTAATGCCGAGCTCCACAAGATTCATAAGACGATAGAGGGCAATGCTTCGAAACTTGCCAAGCAGAGCAGCTATCATAACTACATAGAAGCCCCTGGATCATCAACCACTTCGGCGAAATCGTTTGAGCAGATGTTCTTCTCTCAGGTACGCAGCCCAAGCCACACATTCATTCCATCTTTTAGTGCTCTCAATGTAGGTGAGACATTCGTGAACACCCCATTTCGAGGGAATATGGAGCTAATCCCGTTTCATACCTACATCAGTCCTGGTTTAACTTTAGATAAGGCTGGAGCGAATCAGGAGCATATTTACACCGATGAGCACATCATTAATTACGCGCTAACAACCTTTGAAGGTGTTCATCGTCGCATAGGGCACTCAGGTGTTCTTAAGTCTGATTATAATATCGCTAAGGAGTTTAATGCCTTCAGTTCCTATGATTCTCATATCGAACAGTTAGAGGTCGCTAAAGGAGTTTCTTTATCAATAGGCAATCCTGCTGGCTTCGTGGGGCAGAGCACAGTCCCAGCAGATAGCAGACAAGATATAGAGGTGTTCGTCGGTAACGGCAGTAATGGCAGTGAGTTGCTGATTAAAGGCGCATTAAGAATAGGTGCGTCGCAAGGAAGTCGTTCAGTGTTGAGAATTAATTCTGGAAGCCGTTTAGTTCTTTCGAAGAACAGCACGCTCTCCATAGGTAATGAGAGTCGTCTAATCATAGAACCAGGTGCTGAGGTTATTGTACATCCTCATGCAACTATTGAATGGGACCGAGGGACTATTGAGCTTCAAGGGGTATTAAAGCTTGTCCATGGAGCTGATTTCGCTCCCTTAGGCTCGGGCACTTTAATTTCAGAAGGAACGGGCAGGATTGCTCCACAGAGTTCCGGGAACATTGCTCTTGAGAATTCTACATGGATCATAGCAAACCTTCAACATCTCACCGTTAATCTTACCGCTGTTAGTCTGAGTGACTGTGATATTGAGTTTAGGAACAAGGGGGAATTGAAGGTGCGCTCTCCCTTTGAACTATTAAACTCAACCGTAACCTATAGCGGGCCAAAACAATGGAGTGGACTGTCGGTATCTGGAACGACAGCCCTTATTAAAAATTCGCAATTCATTGGAGGTGCCCCTTCAGTGCTAATTGCATCGAACGCCTCATTCTCTTTACACGGTTGTCATTTTAGCAATGCTCAAACAGGAATTTATACGACTGCTGCACCTGACGAATTTTACGGGAGTAGTTTTACCTCATGTGAACTCGGTGCCTACCTATCCTGCGATACAACTCTTATTGAAAGGAATCTCTTTCACGGATGCACTAAGGGGCTTGAGTTTCGCTCTTCGGTAAAGAGTACTCCGCTACAAATGAAGTACAACGTTTTCACTTCGAATACATTAGGATCAGAGGTGCACGATGCAACCTTGCGATTAGAGTGCAACGAATGGAGTTACAATACCACAGGTCACCGTCAACACGGAGGTACCGTGCTTATGGGTAACAATGCCGGTAATACGTATCAGTCAAACGGCGTTGGCATTAAGTTCACACAGTTGTCCCAACTCAAACTTCACCAAGGGCATAATCAATGGTTGGGCAGTTCATCTCTAGATATACAAGGAACCTTTTCTAGTGGGAATAATCTGTCGCATAATGGTTCGTATTACTACCTCTCTGCGGACAACACCTTGTTTACATCCAATTCATCAACAGATCTTAAATACGGCCGGGAAAAGGTATATCCTATGGTTGGGGCAAACAGTCAACCTTCAAGCTTTCTGTGTCCATCTAAAGGCCCAAGAAAGGTCGCCGCTTCACCAGGCCGAAGCAAGAGGCATTCATTGGTCGTTTATCCTAATCCCACAACGACTGCGCTTGTTATGGTTGAATTTGATGCGATACAGCTGTGGGGGCAGATTGAGATTTATTCTTCGCAGGGTCTTTTAATTGACGCCGTTGAACTCGATAAAGGCCAAACAACGAAATCTCTGCAATTACCCAATACAAGAGGCACTTATTTCGTTAGGTTACTAACGCCAAATGAAACAGAGACTGCAAGAGTCGTATTACTGTAATAAAACTCCCGCCTTCCAGCCTACTTAGGAGGATTGGTTTGGCCAAAATCTGTACTTTGCGACAAGTTATGAGCACACATAAGAACATTCCGATGATAGACCTTCCGAGGGTGCATAGCGCTTATAAGGAAGAATTGGACGAGGCCATTAGTACTGTGGTCAATAGTGGTTCATACATTGGTGGATCTGTTGTCGAAGAATTCCAATCCACACTTACGAATTTTATCGGGGCACCTACTTTCGGCGTGGGCAACGGCACCGATGCTTTGCAGATTGCGCTCATGGCTTTAGGTGTTGGTCCGGGCGATGAGGTTATTGTACCGGCTTTTACCTATGCTTCTAGTGCTGAGGTTATAGGCTTATTAGGTGCAACAGCCGTATGGTGTGATGTTCAGCCAGGCTCGTTTAATATCGATCCGGCAAGCGCGAAGTTGGCGTTATCGGCAAAAACCAAAGCAATTATTGCCGTCCACCTTTATGGTCAACTCGCAGATCTTGAGGCATTAGAGAAGGCAGTAGGTGCTATCCCTATTGTAGAGGATACCGCACAAGCTTTCGGGGCAAAATTCACCCATGGAAAGCACAAAGGTAAATATGCAGGTACCGTTGGGGCTTTTGGCACGCTCAGCTTTTTCCCAACAAAACCACTTGGCGCGATGGGAGATGGAGGTGCCATCATTTCTTCAAATTCAGCGTTGCATGACCGTGCATTACGAATTGCGCGTCATGGGCAAAGCAAAAAGTATGTCCATGAAATTATTGGTGTGAACTCGAGATTAGACCCTATTCAAGCGGCAATCCTCGGCGTGAAGTTCAAGTACTTTTCAAATACTACACAACGTAAGGAAAGCCTTGCGGAACTCTACCGCAAAGAACTGCAAGACGTAGAGCAACTAAAACTACCGGAACGCCAGTTACATTCAACGCACGTATGGCATCAGTATACGGTAAGAACAGCATCTAAGTATAGAAATTCGCTTAAGGAGTATTTGGCAGATCAAGGTATTTCGTCCATGGTGTATTATCCAATTGCCTTATCAGACCAGCAAGCTTATGCAGCGATGATTGAACGGGTACCGATTGCTAATTCTAGATTACTCTGTGATGAAGTACTCAGTTTGCCGATAGACCCATCCATGGACGATACAGATGTTCTGATGATTTGTAGTTCAATAAAGCAGTATTTTGCAGCATGAGTTACTTCAAACATGAAACAGCAGTAGTAGACCAAGGTGCAACGATTGGTGATGAAACCAAGATTTGGCACTTTACGCACATCATGTCTTCTGCGCAGGTTGGCTCTGGTTGTATTCTTGGGCAGAATGTGTTTGTTGGAGCCGATGTACACATAGGCAACGGCGTTAAAATTCAAAATAATGTTAGTGTCTACAGTGGGGTTACCGTTGAAGACGATGTGTTTTTAGGTCCTTCAGTTGTTTTTACAAATGTGAATACACCTAGAAGTTTCATCGAACAGAAAGACTTTGCGACGACTCGAATAGGCAAGGGGGCTGCAATAGGCGCAAATGCTACCATAGTCTGCGGCAACGATGTTGGTCAATATTCGTTTATCGGTGCTGGTGCAGTAGTTACAGCTGCGGTTCCAGATTATGCCAAATTTTACGGTGTTCCCGCCCAACATAAAGGTTGGATCAGTCGGACGGGTCAAGATTTGAATTTTGACAAAGACGGCAAGGCCACCTGTCCTCAGACTGGAGAAGAATATGTATTGGAACAAGATGTTGTTCGCCCGCTATGAAAGTAGTGACTATCATAGGTGCCCGGCCTCAATTCATTAAAAGTGCTCCTGTAAGTAAAGCGTTAAAAAACGCTGGAATTCAAGAGGTTACAATTCACACAGGGCAGCACTACGACGCCAATATGAGTGCTGTGTTTTTCGATGAAATGCAATTGCCAAAACCCCTATATCGCCTTGAATGTGGTGGTTTAGAACGTCAAGAGATGTTGACAAAGATGCAAGTTGAATTGGCCCCAATCTTCACAAAAGAACAACCCGATTATGTGTTGGTATATGGCGATACTAATTCCACTTTAGCAGGTGCTAGGACCGCAAATGAGCTTAATATTCCCTTGGTACATGTTGAGGCCGGACTGCGTTCATTTAACTTGGAGATGCCTGAGGAACACAACAGGGTTGAGACAGATCGCCGTTCTAAAATTCTCTTTACACCAACAAAAGAGGCCGTTCAAAATCTTCAAAATGAAGGGTTTACGGACAAAGAAATTCAGATTGAAACTATTGGTGATGTGATGTTCGATGCATTGCTTCAATTCAAATCAAAAGCACATTGGGTAGAGGAGATGGGGGACCACTCTTTATTTGAAAAAGAATTTGGACTGGTCACTGTCCATAGATTTGAGAACGTAAGTAATCGTGAGAAGTTGAGTCAATTGGTCGATGAACTCAATGAAGTTCATGCTACTCAGCTGCCTTTATACATGCCATTACACCCATCTACACGGAATAGATTAAAGGAGTTCGGTTTACAGCTGAATATTCATCAGTCGCCACCTGTAGGATACCTCCAAATGTTATGGTTACTGCAGGAATGTTCGGTAGTTTTAACGGACAGTGGTGGTCTTCAAAAAGAGGCATATTTCAGCGAAAAACCTTGTATCACCTTACGGGAGCAGACAGAATGGGTTGAGTTAGTAACTCTAGGGGTGAACCGTCTGCATGTTATTGGAACCGATTCTTTAAAGCATGCAATTGAAGAATTCCGAGTAGCTAAACTTGATTATTCTTGGAAGGGGTACGGTACTGGTAATGCTGCAGAAATGATTGCCCGTACAATCCTCAAGGCCTAATTAGAATTGTTTTAGGAATCGATTGACATCCTCGATGCATTCTGCATTTAGGTTGTGTGCCATGGGATAGGATTTGAATTCAAAATCCTTGTGTTCTAGAAGTTTAGCGCCGCTTTCTGCCCATTCATAAGGGATAACATGATCCATTGTGCCGTGTGTTTGAAGCACCGGAGCACTGATGTTCCAATCCGCATTCCTCCATTCTGGTAGCATGTATCCACTCATTAAAACATAACCAGAAGCTTCGTACTCTCCTTTAAGTATGGCCATACTCAATATTGCGCCTTGTGAGAACCCGCCGCATACTACCGGACCGTCAATATTATGTGCTTCTTTCCACAATGCAATACTCTCTTCAACAAGCCGTGCTACACTATGAACTTCTTCAGCATCAATAATTTTATTGCCGTTGTCCCAATTGATATCGTACCATGCAAATCCGCCCATACCAATGTTTTTCGGGGCTTGAAAGCAAAGAATATTCATTGGAGGGAGGTACGGCTTAAGACCGAAGAGGTCGTGCATATTAGAGCCGTAGCCATGGAGTAGAACGAGCGTAGGGGATTGTACGTGTTCTATGTGGTATATGTGTTCTAGCATTATTCGACGATGTCCCAAGTGTGGTCGGCCAAAAGTAGCACTTTGTGCATGAACTCAAACGGACACTTACGCCATTCAGAGGGACCGATCATACTTAAGACGGTGGAACCATTGTCGCGACGGTAAAGGAAATAGGTGTGGTTTATCTCAGGTTTAAACCCCATCTCAGCGCTGTAGATGTGTGCACTGAGTTCTTTGCGTTCTTGGATTTTTTTGGCTTGCGCCGCAAGCAATTCAATTTGCTCCTTGATCTGATCAAGTTGCATATCTGTTTGCATCTCCATGGCATTAACGTCGAGAGATTTGTTTTTGAGCACATCTACTGCTTTGAATGCAGGTGCACTTACCGACGAACCGTAGGGCAATAAACTTGCATTCTCAGCAATTTTATCGGGGTCAATAGGGTTGTGTGTTCGCTTATCTTCTGCCATGTGTCAAAAATAAATCAATCCTTCAGCTTTGTCGCCTAAGACATTCGCTTTTTCATTTATGTAAAGCTCTGCGGTTCTCAAGGCCATGAGCGCATCAAATCGGTGCCAATTATCAACCTCTACAGCATCAAGATTCCAGCCAGTATCACTCGCCAGAGCATCTTTCGCTTCTGAGAGAAACGCTTTGTCTTTTTTGTAACGCTTTGAATCTAGTTGTAGTTCTTGAGCAGTCAGTTTTGGATAAACTTCAATGACCTTACTGGCTGTGGTTTGTCTTAGCCAATGAGCCAATTCTATGGCTCGTGCAGTTAAGCCGCCCAAGAACATTGGACTCATAGCTTTGGCTTCTAGATCGGCTTTTCTGTAATGGTAATTGGTAAAGCCGTCAATTTCACGAAGAGCACCCGGTATGGATAGGGGAGCGTCAATGCCAATTACATTCGGTCTTAAAGGCTCGAGTAGCTCTTTAAGCCACTTATCAGCGTCCTTGTTTTTGGTCGCTTGGTGCACTGAAATACTGCCATCATGAATAATAGCGGCACAAGTAAAGCCGGACGTTTTGCTTCCGTAGTCAATCCCGACTATTACTTTTCCCATTTTCCGAATATTTCTTCAACCCGTTGGATGCGAAAGTCAAATATCTCTTCAAGTTTTGGTTTGACGATTAGGGGGTGAGCCAACTTTCCAAGAAGGCCCAGAGGTACTTTGTAATTTACCCGATCTAACATTTCGACGCCACCTTCTATTTCTTTGAAGTGATGCTCATGATGCCAGATAGCGTAAGGTCCTACTCGCTGTTCGTCTACGAAATAATTGGGTGCATCAACATAAGTAATCTCAGTTGTCCAATTCATTTTAATACCAAACAACGGACTCACTTTATAATTGATAAATAAGCCAGGGTACATTTTCTCAGGTACTTCGCTTAAAATATCGAAGCCCATTTCGCTTGGGGTAATCTTCGATAGGTTGCCGGGATTTTGGAAAAAACTCCAGGCTTCTTCGAGTGAAATTGGGATGCGTTGGATACGCTCTATGGTATACATAATCAGGCGTTATTCCTGCTTAACGCAACAATAGAGTAGAGGTTCAGTAAATGAGGTCGAATCTATTAGATTCTTTTCATTTGTTGTTTGATGTACTTGGTCTGTTCAGCTAATACACCTTTAGAGTCGAGGCGTTTCACATCAGTCAAAAGAATCTGAGCCTCTTTTTTACGACGTTTCGTCAAGGCAATGCCCGCCAAATTAAGTTTCGCGAGTGCTTTATCTTGATCCATACGAAGTCCGGTATTCAAGGCTTTCTTCAACAGTGTTTCAGCCTTTCCTACTTTTCTTTGAGATTCAATCATCCCCATGAGTAAGTAATAGTACGCTAACTGAGTTTTGATCAAGCTTTGCTCAGGATTTTTTATGCCACCTAGAGCCTTTTCTGCTTTTTCCAAATCTTGTTTACGCATGTGGTAAAGAGAGAGAAGGATGCGTTCATTTCTAAAGTAAGTAAAAAGTACAATGGCGGCAGGGAACAACAACGCAATACCATTGCCAATTTCTCCGTCAATAAAACTGTAAAGCGACCAACCGAAAATTGCCGCTGCTACTACTATTCTGATGATTTTACTAAACATGTGCTTACTTTTGAACCACGCAAAGAAACAAAGAAATGGACAGAGTTAATTGGAAATTGATGTCGCTAGAGGAAAAACAAGCATTTTATGCGAAGATTTCTTTGGAGCTTAGCGATCACAAACGCCAATTATTTGAGCATAAAATACAGCACCGCACGCGCCACTTTTCACTGGCTTTAGAGGATATGATGAAGACTCAGAATGCGTCGGCGCTCATGCGTACGGCAGATGCATTTGGTGTTCAACGCGTTGATATATACGACAAGAACGAACGATTTAATGTAAGCTCCGGGATAAGTAAAGGGGTAGAGAAGTGGTTGGATACTTCATTCTTTAATACTTATAACGAAGGCGGTGTGGCAGAGTGGGCAGCGTTGCTAAAATCTTCAGGGAGAAAGCTCTACGTTACCGCCTTGAATGCTAGTGCAAAACCGTTGCACGACATAGACCCTGCTATTCCTGCGACTATTTGCTTTGGCAATGAACAAGAGGGTGCCTCCGAAGAACTCCTTAAACACGCTGATGAAGTCATTTACATTCCGATGAAGGGTTTCGTAGAAAGCTTTAACGTGAGCGTCAGCTGTGGGATTGTCTTGCACCATCTCACCCATAAAATGGAGGAAGCAGGAATTGCCCGAGGTTTGAGCCAAGAAGACGAAATCACAACTAAAATTGATTGGGCTTTAAGAACAATCCCGAACCCGCAACGCTTTCTCTAGTCAAGAAAGTATTCAAACTTTCCTTGATCCTGTGCCCAGTCGATAACTTCCCAACGAATTAGTCTGGCCAGGGTTTCAACCGTTCTTCGACGATCGATAGCCATTACTTTGGCTGCTTTACTTGTGCTGATGCCCGGGTAAACTTTCAGGTAATCTATGAGTTTACGTTCACTGTCGCTGAATTCTACAGGGCGTTTACTTCGGTTTGCCTGTTCCTGTTTCCATACTTCAATGAGGACGGCGTTGGCGGCAAAATTCTCATCTTGGTCTCTGTAGTAGGCAGTCATAGCGTCCAATTCTTCCACTCTGTACGGCTTATTACTTCCTTCGGGAATATTTATTTCCCAAACGACTTTTCCATCAATATTGTGCGCAAGAATTTCTGGGTCTACACTCGGCGAAAGGAAGATCTGAGTGGCATTTTCAATCATGTAGATGTCGTCCTCATCCTTAACACCAGCAACAACACCATTATCTCTAACTCCAATTAAAAGCCTACCACCACTAGTATTAGAGAATGCACTAATCGTCCGTGCTATTTTACGGCTATCAGAAATCTTGTACTTGAAATCTTGATTTTCGTGTTCGCCCTCACGAATGAGTTCCAAGAGGTTTCTTGAAGAATAATTACTATCGAAATCTTTGTACATACAACAGTATTCGTATCTTAATTCAGTGGAGCAAATCATTAACCATAGCGATCCTAGTTTCTTCGAAGAAATCAACTACTTACTAGCACAAAGGCTTGCGGCTCAAAGTGCTTACGAGAGTGTGCTCGAAATGCTCTTAGAGAAGTTGGAAGGCCACGCAAAAGTTAACACAGATATTGGATTATTGTTGGCCTACGGAAAAGAAGCTTTTGACGAGCAAACCATGACCAGTTCTAGTATAGACTACCTCAGAAACCTAGGCCATACTTCTTCTCAGGTATTGGCAATCATAGAGAAGTTAAGGTATGAATTACGTCTGCTGGACAATGAGCATTTCGAAAATCAGTATTCAACCTTGATTGGCTTTATCGATTTTGTGGTGCAATCTTGGAACAAGCTCAAAGAGATTGAAGCAGTGTATACTGATGAGCTTAAATATCTAATGAACTAATTACTTGGTGACGTAGATAACATCTACAAGCGCTTGAACATCACTGTTTCTTCCGAACCATTTCGTTTTAAATTCTTCAGAGTAAACACGAATGTTTGCGATAGTCACAGAATCCCCGTAGACTTTTCTGGCCTCGTAGAGCATCTTTTCATAGGAAATCAATCCGTCGTGAAGGACTACCTCACGGGTCTGTTCAGCAGCCGTGATTTTATCGCTGTAAATGACATCAGGGTAGACAGTGATGGTGCCCATGTAGGTCCAAGATGTTCCATATAGCGCATTCGCGGTGTCGTACAACGAGCGATTAGGACTCGCGCAAGAAACAAGAAGTCCCAGTAATGCTAGTGATAGTATCTTTTTCATAGTCTAGGTTAGCGTTCATTCAAAGCTATAAAAAAACAGCCCAGTTGGGCTGTTTTTTACAGAGACTTAATTCGCGCCTCCAATGCTTTTTGACTGATCTTAATTCCACGCTCTTTACAATACGCTGAAATTCGTTTCAAATCACCCTTAAACTGTTTAATGGCCTGGTTAATACTACAAATAGGGTTCATAATGGACCATTTTTAGGATTAACACAACCGTAAGTTACTCGTTCTTTTTCGTTTAGTAGAATATTTACTTGGTCAATTTTGAAACATGTCCAATCTCTTTTGGTAATTACTCGACTTTAGGCCGAAGAACTGCCCAAAAATTTAATTAACTTGGTACAACCAACCAACCAATAATCTGATCCTATGGTCTCTACCAATAAATCAGAGCTGATACTCAAGGGCCTTCTGTCTATCTATCCCATCAGCCACGATTTTGAACGGCAAGAGTTGCTCACTTTGTCGAATGAATTTCAATGGCGTCACATCCATCGAGGAGATTTATTGTGGGCCGAAGGGCTTGATAAAGATCACTTGTATTTTATAGTGAGTGGCTCGTGCGCTGAATACCTCCAACACGATAGTCAGGAATCATTGATTCGATTTTACCACGAGGGAAAATTTGCATTTTCTGAAGACATCCTCATTTATGGTGTTCCTTCTGAAACCCGTTGTGTAGCATTAACAGATGCTGTAATTGCTTCGTGCCCCAAGCAAGTACTCTTGGACGATACCTTAGATAAGGTAGTCGGGGCAAAGTTGCTTAGTATTCTACTAAACTTCAGTATGACGGAATACCGAAATACGACTTATGAAATGCTTCAAGCCAGCGGAAGAGCGAGGCTACAAGCAGCGATCTCTCAAAGTCCTAACTTGTTAAATATCATTCCGCGCAAAGAATTGGCCGACTATCTCGGCTTATCTAGAGCTTCCTTGTTCAGAGCATTAAAATCCTTTGGTCATGAAGAGTAATCAAGAAGCTATGCGTGCCTATTTTGAAGCACTGCCGGTCTACACACCCGCTTTTAAATCAACTGTGGATAGCGTTGTTGCCGCCTTAGGCGAAAGCGTGAAAAAGAAGAAGGGGCAGGTCGTAGAAGAATTGACCTTACACAATAAAGATTTCTGGTTTTTAAAGTCGGGATTCCTGAAGGAGATGTACAAGAACCCTATTGAGAAAGAAGATTCTCTGTTCAGCTTGATTCCGCCGCTGAGTATTTTTGTAAATGAGGATACTTTATTTAATGACCAGCATCCTCAACATTATTATACTACGTACAGCGACGTTGAATTTATTCGCTTCAAATACGAAGATTTTGAACGAATCAATGCGAAGCATCCACTTCTTCAATTACTCTATCTGAGCGGAACTGCTGAAATTCAAAAAAATCGACGTGCCCGATTGATCATGCTGCGGATGCGTAGAACGATTGATAGGGTAGAGTGGGTGAAAACGAATCGTCCAGATTTATACAAGCACATGGATCGTGTTACCCTTGCTCAATACATTGGAGTATCGCGGGCCGGTCTTTACAGAGCTTTCGAAAAGTCTAATAAGTTTCAATTTTGAGACAAAAAGTCTTAAATACAGATTTTATTCCCTCTATTTTCTAACTAAATGAATCGATAAAGAGAATTTTAGAATTCGTGACCATTAGTGGAGGCTGCATCTTAGCAGTATCAATTTTAAACACAATTAGTCATGAAAACTAAATTATCAATCTTACTTGTTGCGCTTGCGACTTCGCTATTTGCACAAAATGTACCTTCTGTAGCCGTATTGGACTTTGATACGCGCGGTTACGATGAAGTAGAACGCCACCAGATCATTCAAAAACTTACACTTGAAATGATTAATATGAGTGGGTATGAAGTGATCGATAACTACGACGTTGAATACATTTCTCAGCGCGATGATATCGATTTTACTGGTTGTTTCTCTCGAATCTGTTTGAAGGAACTTGGAGATAAGTTGGACGTGGATTTCATTTTGACAGGCTCCATGAACCTGCTAGGTGAAAAAGTAAGTACTACCGTTCGTCTCTTTGATGTTAAGAAAGGTTCGTTTGTCAATAGTGCAAATAGAAACTATGTCGATGTGCCTAAGAACGACCTTTTAATGGCGGAACTCACATTGAACGACATGATGGGTATTGAAAATGATGCTGAGCTGGTTAGAAGAGTTACTATTGCGAACGATTACGAGAACATTTTAAACAATCCGTTCGATAGAACCATTGTTGCAGAAGGTCCTCGTATGGGATTCGGCTTTGTTAGAGGTAAAAACGCTGAAATTCTTGCTAAACCTTACGAAGAGGGTGGTTTCGATATGCAAATTCCGCTTATGTCGCAGTTTGGATACCAATTTGAAAAAGCATACATCACTACTGGGAATTGGCAAGCTCTTGCCGAATTGATTCCACTTATAAGTGGCCTAGAATCGAACCGATTTGTACCAAACTTGACTTTATTAAACGGTCTTAGAAACAACAATACTGGGTGGGAATTTGCCTTTGGTCCAACCATAGATTTTACACGCACCTTGGACGGTCAACTCGACAGTAGAGGGGATATCGCCATCTCAACAGCTCTCGTATTCTCTGTCGGAAAAACAATTAAGAGTGGGGAAATGAACTTCCCTGTGAACGCCTACTTCATTCCGCCGAAAGACGGTACCTCGTACCGCTTCGGAATTTCAATGGGGTGGAATGCTTCAGGTAAGAAGCGACTGTTAGATTAACTTTCTAGCTAATTATGTGTTAAACCCGTGTTGGTAC
>WTIZ01000054.1:140406-142165 GCA_011525035.1 Cryomorphaceae bacterium
AAGCGACTGTTAGATTAACTTTCTAGCTAATTATGTGTTAAACCCGTGTTGGTACCACCAGCGCGGGTTTTTTCGTTCTACCTTTATACCATGAAATTAGCGCAACGCTTTTTTACCCTTTTTGCCTTAGTGCTAGCCATTGCCCCGCTGAAAGGTCAAACCGATACCTCGACCTTATTGGCGCCAGTGACTGTGGTGTACAATGAAGATCCAGCCATAGCGATTATCAAAGATGCCATGAAAGCGCTCAGGGCTTACGAGCTTCTTCGGCCGGACAATATCAAGATATATGCTTCGCGGAAAGAAAACGGGAAGGAGTTACGATTTGAACAAGTGTCCTCTATTTATTTCAATAATACCAAGCCGTACCAAGAGGTTGAGGCGTTCAAGGACTACAAGGCTGTTCGGGCAGATTTTGGCAACAGTATTCAGGCATCGGCACAATTTGATTTTAAAACAGACTTTGACCCTACGGACGGTTTAGACGGGGGTACATTTAAAGAATACCCGCTGACGAATTACAGCAATACCGATTGGACACCTTTACGCCGTGTAGAAAATGCTTTAATTGATGCCGTCGCAATTCCTGGGCTTTTAAGCCAAGGCACATTCTTTAGGACCTCATTTACACTCACGGGTGAGTTCGAGGACGAGAGTGATTATTCGTACACTATTTCGTTTGCTCCAAAATCTTCGAAAGGGTGGAAGGGAACAATGGTCATAGGCGGGGACGATTTCAGAGTACGCTCTATCAAAGCCAGCTACGGCGATATTTATATAGAGCAAGAATACAGCAGCAGAGGATCGTTTTATACAAAGAACTTTATTTGGCGTTTTTCTCAAACCGAGTATCGGCAGGAGGTTATCAGTGTGAACACCATAAGCAAGCCGAAGAAAAATAGCCCCATGATGGTGGCTTACATCCCCGAAGCTGCCAATACCGACCCGGATTACTGGCAAGAGTACCGGAGTGTTGATCCAGAGGTAGATGCATGGACCAGAAAACAAGATAGCTTGATTCGTTATTTGAATTCAGATGAATACTTAGACAGTGCTGATGCTGTTTATAATGAGTTTCATTGGTACGAGCCGTTGGTAAGCGGTGTAGGCTACAGGAAACGCAGTAAGGGAACCTTCTTTTACTACAGTCCACTGATAGGTCAGTGGAACTTTGTGGGTATTGGAGGTACGAGATGGACTCCAGCATTTATCGGCTCTAAGCGATTTTCAAATTACCAGAGTGTTGAGGGGCAATTTGTGCCGAACTACGGCTTTTTAAATAATGATTTGAAAGGCTCATTGGATGTCGAGTATACCTATGCCCCAATGCACAACGGTTCCATTTCCTTAGTTGTCGCAGACGATTACGAACCCATAACTCAAAGCGTAGATTTAGCGGGAATATTCGCGAGATCAAATTTCATTCGAAAGCAAACAGTTGAAGCTTATCACCGCTACGAGTGGTTCAATGGATTTTACACAAGATTAGGATTAGAGTATAGCACTCGTTCTAGCATAGAAGGATTACAATTCGCTCAATGGACCAATGATTTATTTGGTGCACGAAATCAACCGGCACCCTTTGAAACGTATACTGTTGCGCAGTTGGGGATCGAAGTTTTGATTCGTCCGTTCCAGCGTTATTACCTCAAAGGAAGAAGGAAAATTGTGCTTTCGAGCAAGTGGCCAGACTTCAGATTCACTTTTAAGCAGGGCATACCAGATCTTTTTGGGAGCGATGTTCAATTTTCAAAATACG
>WTIZ01000037.1 GCA_011525035.1 Cryomorphaceae bacterium
GGGTGCATCACATAATTGCGAATCTGCGAGCCCCATTCGATCTTCTTCTTACCCGCTTCAATCTCTGCACGCTTGGCATTGCGCGCCTCAATCTCCATCTCGTACAATTGGGATTTCAAAAGCTGAATGGCCTTCTCCTTGTTGCCCAACTGAGAACGGGTTTCCGTATTCTCGATGATAATTCCAGTAGGCTTGTGGCGCAGACGCACCCCTGTTTCTACCTTGTTTACGTTCTGACCACCGGCACCTGAACTACGGAAGGTATCCCATTCGATATCACTCATGTTGATTTGAATATCAATGGTATCGTCTACCAACGGGAACACATACACCGAAACAAAGGACGTATGGCGCTTGGCATTCGAATCGAACGGGGAAATACGCACTAATCGATGTACCCCATTTTCGCCTTTCAAGAAACCAAAGGCATAATCGCCATCTATCTCAATGGTCACTGTTTTAATACCGGCAACATCACCTTCTTGAAGGACCAATTCTTTGGTCTTGAACCCCTGCTTTTCAGCATACATCAAATACATACGCATCAGCATGCTTGCCCAATCACAGCTCTCCGTACCACCGGCACCCGCTGTAATCTGCAACACCGCGCTCAGCTTATCTTCCTCGCCGCTCAGCATGTTCTTGAATTCAAGCTCCTCTATCCAATCCTCACATTCACTGTAAGCTGTTTGAACATCGCTCTCCTCAAGTTCGCCTTCCTTGTAGAACTCTAAACTGAGCTCTGCCTCGCCAAAAAGGGTTTCTGCCTTCTCGTAACCTTCTACCCAGTACTTCACACCGCGCAGGGCCTTCATGGTTTTCTCAGCCTCCTTGGGATCGTTCCAAAATTCAGGAGAGGCAGTTTTCTCCTCTTCATTGATGATGTGAATGCGCTTCTGTTCGAGGTTTAAATAACTCTTTAATCGCTCGAGGCGCTCACCCAAAGATTTAATTTGTTCAGCTGTTACCATAGACGAGCAAAGTTAAGCATCACTTGCTATCTTCACGAAGATTATAAAGTACTGCTCCAATGTTGAAAATCGACCTCCGTAGCGACACCGTCACTCGCCCTAGCCAGGCCATGTTAAATGCGATGATTAGCAGCCCTGTAGGCGACGATGTTTGGGGCGATGACCCAACTATCTTGAAGCTTGAGGCCATGGTCGCTGAACGATTCGGCACAGAAAAAGCACTTTTTTGTGTGAGCGGTACACAGGCAAATCAAATCGCACTGATGTCACATTTAAGCCCCGGCGACGAAGTCATCTGTCATCCCTACGCCCACATCTACAACTACGAGGGCGGTGGTATTGCCGCTAACGCTCATGCTTCTGTCACATTTACTGGTGACAATCGCGGTATTATGCACCCAGAAGGAGTACTCGGTTGTATTAAGGCCGACGATGTGCATTACCCAAAATCTCGTGTACTCGCACTAGAAAACACCTCCAATAAAGGCGGCGGAACGTGCTACGAATGGGAAGAGATAGAGGCGCTTAGAGCAGTAGCCTCAAAACACGGGCTGACCTTTCACCTCGATGGTGCACGCCTTTACAACGCCCTTGTCGCCAAAAATCAAAGTGAAAGCGATTACGGCACTGCATTCGATTCCATTTCCATCTGTCTCTCCAAAGGTCTTGGTGCCCCAGTAGGCTCTGTGCTTTTAGGTAGCGAGGAATTCATTCATCACAGCCGCAGGATACGCAAACGTATAGGTGGCGGATGGCGACAAGCAGGCCTTTTGGCCGGTGCAGCCATCTATGCACTAGAAAATAACGTGGACCGATTAGCCGAAGACCACGCCGCTGCCAAGGATATGGCGGAATTTTTGGGCCAGCAATCTTGGGTGAAAAATGTGGTAGCCCCGGAAACCAACATCTTGATTTTTGGATTGAACGAGGATATGGACCAGGAAGCATTCATAGCCGCCTTGGCGGAGAAGGGAATTGGCATCAGCCAAATGGGCCCAGGAAAATGCCGCATGGTCTTCCACCTTGATATCAC
>WTIZ01000012.1 GCA_011525035.1 Cryomorphaceae bacterium
TTGGTAGGTCTCACCGCAAGTTACCATCTTTGCCCAAGCTATGAAGATTGTATTTCTCGTTATTGGTAAAACTTCTGAACGCTGGATAGAAGACGGAATGAACGTGTTCTTGAAGCGACTGAAGCATTATCAAAAAACTGAATTTCATGCTTTGCCGGATGTCAAAGGCGGAGGAAAGATGAGTCCCGAAGCCCTAAAAGAGGCTGAAGCAGCGGTTTATGAGAAATATTTAGAGTCTACTGATACCGTAGTTCTACTCGATGAAAACGGCAAAGAGTACCACAGCCGTGGATTTGCCAATCAGATTCAAAAGTGGCGTAATGCAGGACCAAAACGATTGGTTTTTATTGTTGGGGGTGCTTTTGGTTTTGCTCCTTCGATGTATGCTAGGGCAAACGCGCAAGTGTCAATGAGCAAAATGACAACTTCGCACCAATTGATTCGTGTAATTTTCCTCGAGCAACTTTACCGTGCAATGACGATATTGCGAGGAGAACCGTACCACAACGATTAATCTGATTATGGCAGCCAATTCCTTTGACGGCATCTTACGAGATTTAAAGGCGGGCAAATATGCACCGGTCTACTTCTTTGCAGGAGAGGAACCTTTCTATGCCCAACAATTGTTGGATTACATCGAACACAATGCATTGGATGAAGCGGAGCGCAGTTTTAATCAGACCGTACTTTACGGTAAGGACACCAACATGCTCCAGATTCTTGAGGAAGCCAAGCGCTTTCCTATGATGAGCGATAAAATGGTGGTCTTGGTGAAAGAGGCGCAGCACCTCAAGGCTGCGGACTGGGAATTACTCTCCGGCTACCTTGAGCAACCGCAGCCTTCAACCATCTTGGCTTTCGGCCACATGCATAAGAAGCTAGACAAGCGTTCAAAGGCGGGAAAGGCCATCAAGGCCAAAACGGTTTTCTTGGAAAGTGATCCGCTGCGCGATTACCAAGTCATCCCTTGGTTAGAAGGTCAGCTAGGGTCTAAAGGGTTCCAGGCGAACACTGCAGTCGTTGCAGCTATGGCCGAGCAAGTAGGGACCGATCTGAGTCGCTTGTTCAAAGAGGTGGATAAGCTTGATGTAGCGATGGGCGAGAACCGCTCATTGACTCCTGAGGATATTGAACGCCACATCGGTATTTCCAAAGATTACAACAACTTCGAGTTGGTCGCGGCTATTGCCTATAGAGATATGGCAAAGGCATTTAAAATTGTCCACTATTTCTCGAAGAATCCCAAGGAGCATCCTGTCCAGATGATTACGGGAATACTTTTCAATTTTGTCAATAACCTCATTCAGTACCACAGCATGAAAGGCAAGGCTGAAAAGCAGATTGCCTCGGCGCTCAAAGTGCATCCGTACTTTTTAAAACAATTTTCTGCCGCGGCAAGGCATTACAACAACGACCAAGCACACGTGATGCTCGCTGAATTACTTGAGTTTGATAGAAAGTGTAAAGGCGTTATTCCGTCGAGTTCGAATGAATACGAGCACCTTCGGGAATGGCTCATCAAATGTGCACTTTAGGCCGTACCTTTGGGTGACCCACAGAGCAGATGAAAAAACTTTTTCTTTTCCTAATTCTCACCTTGTCCACCTCTGCAGTATTTGCGCAGGGTAGAATCTTGCGCGGATTCGTTTACGAGAAAGACGGCGGAGCGCCCATTCCATATGCCAATATCGTAGTAGAGGAGGACCGCTTAGGTGCCACAACAGATTTTAACGGTTACTTCCAACTTTCCGATGTGCCTGTTGGTGCGAAGACCATTACAATTACCTACCTCGGGTATAAAACAGAAAAGGTGGAAACACGGGTTTTTAAAAACAAGCCGGCCTCAATCAAAGTCTACCTTGAGGAAAGCACAGAAATGCTGAACACGGTGGATATTAATGTTGCACGTCTACAGCGTAAAACCAAGGTCAATACTGCAGTTGTAAGTCTCAACCCTAAAAACATCGAAACCTTCTCTGCGGGTGGTGATCCTGATCTGATGAAGGCCTTAGCAGTGCTTCCAGGTGTTGTGACCACTGGTGATCAAGGTGGCCAATTGTACATCAGAGGTGGTGCGCCGATACAGAATTTGGTGTTGCTTGATGGAATGATCATTTACAATCCGTTTCATAGCATAGGTTTCTTCTCTGTTTTCGATACGGACGTTTTGCAGGACGCCAAGGTGTATACAGCAGGATTTGGCGCTCAATACGGGTCTCGAAATTCTTCGGTCATGGACATTACCACTAGAGATGGGAACCGTTCTGAGCTAAAGGCAAAGGGATATGCATCGACCTATATGAGCAAGCTCCTCGTCGAAGCGCCTTTAGGCAAGCGTGACGAAAATGGCCTTGCAAACAACAGCCTCTTTCTCAGTGGAAAGACTTCTTACTTGCGTCAAGCAGCCCCTATTTTTTACCCTTATGTACAAACTAGATTTGGAGGGTTGCCATTCACCTTCAATGATATTTACGGAAAGTTCACCACACAGAATTCTTCGGGATCAAAGTTGAGTGCTAAGGCCTTTAACTTCAGCGATGCAGTGATGCTTGACAGCGCTCAGGGTATTCAATGGAACAGTTCAGGATATGGAGTGAATTTCCTTGTAGTTCCTCCGGCGTCTGCGACCTTAATAGAAGGGGATTTTGCGCAGAGTTCTTACTTCATTCAAAGTACGGAGAATCCGGATCAGCCCCGCAGTTCAAGAATCAACGGATTCAATGGAGGGCTTAACTTTACCTACTTCTTGGGTAAGGCCGACGAGATCAAATACGGTATTGATTTGATAGGGTACAACACGCGCTTCGATTACACCAATGCGCTAGGCCTCAAGTTGAATCAAGAAGAGAACACGACAGAATTAGGCGGTTACTTTAATTACAGGAAGGTTACTCCGCTCTTGGTATTGGAGCCAGGTTTACGCCTTCACTATTACGGTTCTCTTTCAGAATTGAGCGTGGAACCTCGCTTGGGATTGAAATACAACATCACAGAGGACTTCAGGTTTAAGGCATCAGGCGGGCGCTACAGTCAAAACCTAGTTGCTGCGAACTCCGACCGTGATGTGGTCAATTTATTTTATGGCTTCCTAAGTGGTGCTACAGATTTACCAACTTCTTTTAGAGACAGACCCATTACTTCAAGGCTTCAAAAAGCCGTACACGGAGTTGCGGGATTCGAATATGACTTGGGTAAACACTGGGACATCAATTTAGAATCTTACGTTAAAGACTTCTCACAAATCACCAACATCAATAGAAATAAGCTCTATGATGATATACCTGTGTACAGTGATCGCCCGGAGATTTTACGTAAAGATTTCATTGTAGAACGAGGTCTTGCATACGGTTACGATGCAGTTATGAAGTATGAAAAAGGCCGCTACTACCTCTGGGCAGTGTATGCTTGGAGCTTGGTAACTAGAGACGATGGCATTCAAGTGTACAACCCGAACTTCGACCGCCGTCACAACATCAATCTTGTCGGTAATGCGAAGCTGGGCAAGGACGAGAAGTGGTTTTTATCCGTGCGTTGGAACTTAGGAACCGGTTTCCCATTTACACCTACTCAAGGATATTACCCAGGAATTGATTTCTTGGATCAATTCGGCAATCCTGATATCGATTTTGATTACATCACGGCCAATGGCGACCCAAGTGTTCTCTACGGAGACCTCAATAGTAAACGATTGCCAACGTATCACCGCCTAGATGCCTCGTTGAAGTACTCGACTAAAACTGAGGCCGGCTCATATGAGGTGACCTTTGGTGCTACGAACATCTATAACCGCGAGAATATCTTTTATTACGATCGGACGTCTGCCCAGCGTGTGAATCAATTGCCGATAATGCCGACGATTAGCGCAAGTTTTGCCTTTTAATTGGCGCAGAAAAGAGGTACTTTTGCCCTGTTTTGATTCAAATTATGGCGAGTACTAAATACATCTTCGTTACCGGTGGGGTAACATCATCACTTGGAAAGGGAATCATTTCAGCTTCTTTGGCGAAATTGCTGCAAGCACGTGGTTACCGCGTGACTATACAGAAGTTGGATCCTTATATCAATGTTGATCCTGGAACCCTTAACCCCTACGAGCACGGCGAGTGTTACGTAACAGAAGACGGTGCCGAGACAGATTTGGATTTAGGTCACTACGAGCGATTCCTTAATCGACCTACGTCGCAAGGAAACAACGTGACCACAGGTCGTATTTACCAAAGCGTCATTGATAAAGAACGTCGTGGCGACTTTTTGGGGAAAACGGTTCAAGTCATTCCACACATCACCGATGAAATCAAGAATCGTGTAAAGATTCTTGGTGAAACAGGAGATTACGATATTGTGATTACTGAGATTGGTGGTACCGTAGGTGATATCGAAGCGTTGCCGTACATCGAGAGTGTCCGTCAGTTGAAGTGGGAGCTCGAGAAAGACTGCATGGTCATTCACTTGACACTTCTTCCATACCTACGCGTAACCGGAGAGTTAAAAACGAAACCTACGCAACATAGTGTAAAAACAATGTTGGAGAGTGGGGTACAGCCGGATGTGTTGGTATGTAGAAGCGAGCACGCCATCGACGACGATATTCGTAGAAAATTGGCCCTATTTACCAACGTTCGTCAAAAGAATGTGATTGAGTCCCGTGATGCGAATACCATCTACGAGGTGCCGATCATGATGTTCAAGGAAAAGCTTGATGAGGTAGTGTTGGATTATTTCAATCTTCCGCAAGACACTACTCCAGATTTGGACAAATGGCGTGAATTCTTATCAAGACTGCAGTATCCAAAGCGCACTGTTGAGATTGGTTTGATTGGTAAGTATGTAGAGCTTAAAGACAGTTATAAATCTATTTCCGAGGCGTTCATTCATGCAGGAGCTGCTAATGAGGTAGAGGTCAAGGTGCGCTGGATTCACTCTGAGCACTTGACACCAAAGAATGCAAAACAGCTTTGTAAGGGCTTAGACGGTGTACTCGTTGCTCCAGGTTTTGGAGAGCGCGGTTTTGAAGGAAAGGTAGCTACCGTTCAGTATGCTCGTGAAAACAAGATTCCATATTTCGGTATCTGTTACGGAATGCAAGCGGCAGTGATCGAGTATGCGAGAAATGTACTTGGTTGGAACGATGCGAATACTACGGAGGTGAACCCAAAAACCGAGAAACCGGTTATTGCATTGATGGATGAGCAGATGCACATCACTGATATGGGAGGAACCATGCGTCTTGGTGCACAGAAATGTACCGTTGAAGAGGGCACCAAGGCCTACGAAGCTTATGGCGAAGTACATATCAGTGAGCGTCACCGCCACCGTTATGAATTTAACAATGAATACAAAGAAGAATTGGTAGCAGCCGGTCTACGTACTTCAGGTATCAATCCCGATAGTGGACTGGTTGAAGTGGTAGAAGTTGAGGACCATCCGTTCTTCGTAGGGGTACAATACCACCCTGAATACAAGAGTACCGTACTAAATCCGCACCCGCTTTTCGTGTCCTTCGTAAAAGCTGCGGACGAATACCGCCAAAAAAAATAACATGGAGGAGAATAAAGGAATAGATAAGAATCAAATCGCCGGATTTTTGCTCATTGGAGCAATCATGCTTGGCTTTGGATGGTGGAACAGCATCAATGCACCTGAAGTTCAACCTGAAAATGCTACTGAGGTAGTTGAAGAAGTAGCATCAGATGCACTGAGTGAAGATGCTAAGCCTGCTTTGGAAGTTGAGGCGGTGGCCGATTCTAATGCATTTACAGCGCAAGAAGTAACCATTAGCAATGCAGAATTAAGTTTGACCTTCTCATCAGCAGGAGCATCACTGACAAGTGCAGCATTGGCAGATTACCATACGTACGACGATACTGCTAAAACTGAAGCCCTCGATTTGGTGAAAGGGAATAGCCAGGTGTTCGATCTACAACTTCCAGGAGGAGAGGCATTGAGTGCCAAAGAGTTCGAGATTGCATCGAGTACTCCGCGTTCAGTGGTCTTTTCAGACGGCACTACCAAGGTGAGTATTGAACTGGCTGAGGTAGGATACGATTATTCCTTTGTAGTCAGTGGAACTACAAATGCTACAGGGAAACCGGAGCTGTACTGGGAGCGCAGTGCACAGCGTACAGAGAAAGGTATTAGTACAGAGCGCCAATACTCAAGCTTTGTCTACCAGCTCACCGAAGATGGCGATGTAGAGCATCTTGCCGGTCGCGGTTCGGACGATAGTGAAGCAACAGATCCGATCAACTGGTTGGCGCAAAAACAGCGTTTCTTCTCTTTGATTGTTCATCCTGAGCAAGGATTTAGCACGGCAAATATTGCTACTGTAAACGGCGGCGATGAGAACGAAAATCTCATTAAAGAATACACGGCCACGGCAACTTTGAATCAGACAGTTAGTGGTTCGTACACGCTTCCATTTGCAATGTATGCGGGCCCAAATCAATACCAACTACTGAAAACCTACGGACAGGGATACGAGAAGGCCATCAACTTTGGTTGGGGGATTTTCGGAGCTATTGGCCGCGGGGTTGTAGTGCCTATTTTCAATTGGCTCGAAGGCTACGGTTTTGGCTACGGTTTGATCATCTTGATCATGGTATTGATCATCAAACTGACGCTTAGTCCATTGACCTTTGCTTCGTACCGTTCAATGGCGAAGATGCGCGTTCTGAAGCCAGAGATTGATAAGATTAACGAAAAGTATCCGGCAGATAAGGATAAAGTACAGAAGCAACAAGCCATTATGAATTTGTACCGTGAAGCCGGAGCAAGTCCTTTAGGTGGTTGTGTTCCTGTAATTGTACAAATGCCTATTCTTTTCGCGATGTTCCGTTTCTTCCCTGCATCTATTGAGTTGCGTGGAGAGAGCTTCTTGTGGGCAACGGATTTGAGTACTTACGACAGTATTATTTCATGGTCAACAGAGATTCCGCTGATCTCGACGTTCTTTGGAAACCACCTTTCGCTGTTCACTCTGCTCATGACCGTTTCGACGATCCTCTATACTTGGATGAACCAACAGATGACTCCTCAAACAGGTTCAAGTGAGCAAATGAAGCAGATGCGTGTCATCATGTATTTGATGCCTTTGATGTTCATGTTCGTATTGAATAGCTTCCCATCAGGGTTGACGTACTACTATTTCTTATCGAACATCATAACCTTCTCTATGCAGTGGGGTATTCGTAAGACTGTAAATGACGACGCCATTCTAGCGAAGATTGAGGAAAAACGCACCCAGCCTAAGAAGGAAAGCAAATTCCAACAGCGTCTCGCAGAAATGCAACGTCAACAGAATAAAAATAGATCTCAACGCAGAAACGGCTAATCGTTTCTAAAAGCGT
>WTIZ01000036.1 GCA_011525035.1 Cryomorphaceae bacterium
TAGGAATCGAAGTTTTGATTCGTCCGTTCCAGCGTTATTACCTAAAAGGAAGAAGAAAAATTGTGCTTTCGAGCAAGTGGCCTGATTTCAGATTTACATTTAAGCAGGGCATACCAGATCTATTTGGGAGCGATGTTCAATTTTCAAAATACGAGTTCGTCGTTGACGATATGCTCCGTTTTGGACCTCTTGGAGAGTCATTCTACAGATTTAGTTCGGGTGGATTTTTGAACGATCCATCCACCGTGAGATTTATTGAATACAAATGGTTTAGAGGAGGGGATTACTTTTTGTTTACCCATCCATTGTACACCTACCAGAGCCTTGAGCAAACATTCGCATCTCCAAGTGTTTATCTAACGGGTTCCTACATTCATCATTTTGACGGTTTCTTTTTGGGTAAGATTCCTGGTCTAAAGAAGCTTGGTTTGGGAACGTCTATAGGTGCTACTTTTTTATCTGTACCAGATGAACAAATCAACCATTTCGAGTCGTTTCTTGGCCTAGAGAAAAAGATAAAATTGTGGGATACTCCGACGCGGTTCGGGGTGTATTACCTGTTACAACCCGTGGATGCGGCTGCTGGTTTTCGATGGAAAATGAGCATCGATGTCCGAGATACTTTTAAGGACCGTTGGAATTGGTAGTCTCATAATTGAATTCCCTTTAGCGGTAATTAAGTACGAAGGGTTAGTCACGAAGCTACTTATCTCATTTGCCGAGAAAATGGCCTTTCCATAATTATTATATTCGCGTGACCTTGTAGTTATGAGAAGTATTATAGCCTTTTTTCGAGTTTTAGGAGTACTTGCCGTACTCATTGGCGGTATTGGTGCCTTAGTGCTTACAAGCCCTATGGCGAGCAGACGTACCTCCCACAAGATTTATATGAGTTTTAAAGGCATCCTTTTGTGGGTGGTGGGTATTAAAGTACACGGACAGAAATTCGATAAAATTGGCCCCGGTCTCATTATTGCCAATCATAGATCTTACTTAGACGTTCTATTCATTCCTACAGAGGAATTCTTCACCATTGTCGGCAAAGTAGAGGTTCGTTCTTGGCCACTTATTGGTTGGGCGGGTCGCGCATTAGGTACCATCTGGGTGAAACGAGAGAGTAAGAACAGCCGTTCACAAACTAAAGAAGCAATTTCTAATGCGGTGAAAGATGGCGAAACTGTGGTATTGTTTCCTGAAGGTTCTTCTTGGGAGGGGCCGTTGTTGTTGCCTGTTCGTCCGGGTATGTTCTATGAAGCCGCAGACCAAGGTTTTAAACTTTACCAATGGTCGTTACACTTCGACGATGCTACTACGGGATTCCCGCCAAAGATTCCATTTGGAAAGCATTTATGGGAATTGTGTAAACGCCGTAATGTGAATGCATATACTGAAGTTCGTGAGCTCCCAATTTCAGGAACCGACGGCACTGAGCTTTGTAACGATGCCATTTCTTGGTGGAACCAAAGTTTGACCAGGCTCAATGAAAAGTACCCGATGCGAAACACTGGCTTCTGGCCGGATGATAGAGTGTTTACTTCGGCGATCTACGAAAGAACTCCAGCAGTAAAGGGGTAGGCGAATCTGTCCATATAGGTGTGGACTCCTTTTCCATTTACAGCCGAAAGACTGATACGCTGTCTATTAGGAACACTGTCGCTAATTCGTTGCGTAAAGCTATTGACACCTACTTTTAGGAGTTTGTCTGCATTGTCTAATACCAATGTGAGCAGTCCAGCGCTATTGAATCCTTCGATATTTAAGAGCTCGTTTAATCGTTGCGGTGTAGCAATAACTACATCAGCGCCGAAGTAGATGTTCTCTTTCTGGTCCAAAATCTTGGGACCTTTATATGCGGTCCAGACGCGTAAATCTGTATGCTTGCCAAGTGCCTCGAACATTTCGAAATATTCATCTGCCACCTCCTTGCTTTCAACTAAAATGAGCGTTCGGGCCACATCTTCATAGCTAGATTTAAGCATATGTAGGGTCGAAGCAACTACTGCAACGCGAGCTTCGCTGGCATCCTCGTATTGTAGCCAGTGATTCTGTCCGCTTTTAAAAGCACTTGTAGTTTTAATCTGTGCCGCGGTAAACGGCAAAAACTCATTGGCTTCTAGTGCTTCTAGGACTTCTTGTTGTAGCTTCAATCTGGGCATTTGCTCATCTTTTGTGCAAAACTACGGGGTCTTTATCAAATGTGAGGTAAAAAACCAATCAAGTTGTACTTTTAGTGGGTAACACAAATGATGAGCATGAAGCTAAAACTAACACTCCTATCAGTGTTGATTTCCGTGGGGTTATCGGCGCAAAAACTTGAGAAAATTGAACCGCCTACGTGGTGGAAGGGCATGAACATGGATACCGTCGAGTTTATGGTATACGGTTCTGATATCCATGAATTGGAAGCCTCCTCAAAAACTTTGAATGTCATCAGTTCGATGGCCTTGGAAAGCCCTAATTACCTCTTCGTCACTGCACATATCCCTTCGGATGCGGTAGTAGGTCAGCACAAATTGACCTTTAGAAATACAAAAGGTAAAAAGGTGGGTACATTGCTCGTTGGTATCGAAGAGCGTCGTGAGAAGAGTGCCGAGCGCAAGAGCTTTACTTCGGCCGATAATATTTATTTGTTGATGCCAGATCGCTTTAGCAATGGAAATCCAGCCAATGATAAGGTGAAAGGAATGCTTGAAGGACCGAATCGTGAATTCAAGGGTGGACGTCACGGCGGAGACCTTGCCGGTATTGAAAATCATCTTGATTACTTCAAAGAGCTAGGCATCACGGCACTTTGGCTAAACCCGGCTTTGGAAAACGATATGCCGGATTACAGCTACCACGGTTATGCCATGACGGATCTTTACAACGTGGATGCTCGCTACGGTACGAATGAGGACTACAAGCGACTTAGTGCGAAAGCCAAAGAGTTGGGCATTGGACTCATTATGGATCAGGTGGCCAACCATATCGGTAGTTACCACCGTTGGATGAATGATTTGCCGAGCAATGATTGGGTAAATCAATGGGAAGAGTTTACTGAAACGAACCATATGAAAGTCAGCAGGTTTGATCCACATGCTGCAGAGATCGATCAAAAAGTGTTTCACGACGGTTGGTTTGTACAGACCATGCCAGATTTGAATCAACGTCAGCCTCAATTGGCCCGTTACCTTATTCAGAATTCTATTTGGTGGATTGAATATGCCGATTTATATGGGATTCGCATGGATACTTGGCCGTACCCAGACAAGCAATTCCTGGCCGATTGGACCAAAGGAATCCTGGACGAGTACCCGAACTTCAACATCGTTGGAGAAGAGTGGGTGAGTGATCCGTCTTTGATTAGCTATTGGCAAAGCGATGCTGCACGTGGCGACGGTTACGAGAGCTATTTGCCAAGTGTGATGGACTTCCCGCTTCAGACTGCTGTAACTGAAGGCTTGAAAGGAGAGACGGGCTGGAGAAGCAGTATGACCAAGGTGTACGAAAGCCTTGCCAATGATTACATGTACGGGGATGTGAATAACATCATGATCTTCCCGGACAACCACGATATGAGCCGTATTTACACGCAGTTGGATGAAGATTTTGATCTGTGGAAGATGGCGATGAGCATATATTTCACCATGAGAGGTACCCTTCAAGTCTTCTATGGAACTGAAATTTTAATGACGAATCCGGGAACTAATGATCACGGTATTATCCGTACCGATTTCCCGGGTGGTTGGGAAGGAGACCCTGTGAATGCTTTCACCGGAGAAGGTCTAACGCCACAGCAATTGGAGGCACAGAATTGGTTTAAAACTTTGGCCAATCTTCGCAAGAACAGCTGTGCACTCAACTCCGGAGAATTGTTGCATTACATTCCTCAAGGAGAAATCTACGTGTATTTCAGAACTTTTGAATCTGAGAATATTATGGTGGTTGCCAATCGCAACAAAGAAGGCAAGACCCTTGACCTCGCGAGATTCTCTCAAGGATTGAACGGAGCTACAAGTGGTGAAAATTTGATCACCGAAGAAAAGGTAGATTTGAGTAGCGGCACTATTGAAGTGGGGCCGATGGAGACCTTAATCCTTTGGGTAAAGTAAGATGAGAGGTTTTATCGCTGTTGCTTTAAGCATTCTACTGTACAGTTGTGTTCAACAACCTGTTAGTACACCTGTCGTAGAGGCACCTTCTGTGGTGTTAGATACTGTTGAAGGGGTAGCTGCAGGGACCTTGTTGCGCGGGGAATTGGCCAGTGAATTTATTCCTGCACGTCCTTTAGATATCTGGCTCCCGTCTTCTTACGATGGCGCTCAGAAGCACAACGTATTGTACATGTACGATGCGCAAATGCTATTTGATGCAACCACGACTTGGAATGGTCAGGAATGGCGTGTAGATGAGATCTTAGACAGCTTGATTACCGATGATGTCATTGCACCAACGATCGTTGTTGCCTTGTACAATGGTGGTCAGCGTAGAAACTTTGAATATTTTCCAGAGAAACCAGCTACACAGTTACAGGCTGCGTTTTCAGATTCTGTATTGTCTGAAATTTCAAAGCGCTATGGTTCAGATTCTACGTTTAGCGTGAATAGTAATAATTACCTCCGCTATATGGTAGAAGAGGTGAAGCCTTTTGTTGATGGCCAATTCACAGTGCATACCACTGCCGAGTCAACCGCGGTTATGGGAAGCTCTATGGGCGGCTTGATGAGTATGTATGCGGTCGGAGAATACCCAAGCGTCTACGGTACTGCCCTTTGTATGAGTACACACTGGCCAGGTGGATTCGCTCCAAATGAAGAAATTCCTGCTGTTTTTAATGCCTATGTGAAGCAGAACATTATTCCTGAGCGCGTTGGGAAGATCTACTTCGATTACGGTACTGAAACACTCGATGCGATGTATGAGCCCTTTCAGAACAATGTAAATCTTGTTTTAGAGGAAAACGGGTTTGTGCTGGGGGAGAATTGGACCACAGAAAAGTTTCCGGGGGCCGCTCATGACGAGAAGAGTTGGGCCGAGCGGTTACACATTCCTCTGATTTTTGCATTTGGCAAATAGAAGGAACGAAAATTTTAAGCATAAAAAACCCGGCGCGCAGCGCCGGGTTTTTGTTTTCTAGTACTTCTTTGCTTAGAAGTTGTCAATTGCAGTATTCAAGGTGCTTGACGGTCTCATGATAGCGCCTGCGAGTGCGTCATTCATGAAGTAGTATCCACCGATATCAGCAGCATCTCCTTGTACAGCGATGAGCTCTTCAACGATTTTATCTTCGTTTGAAGCAAGCGTCTCTGCTAGTGGAGCAAAGGTTGCTTTTAGTTCAGCATTCTTGTCTTGAGCAGCCAATTCTTGTGCCCAGTACATCGCTAAATAGAAGTGCGAGCCGCGGTTGTCAATGCCACCTAAGCGACGTGTCGGGCTCTTATCTGTATCCAAGAACTTAGAGGTTGCATCGTCAAGCGTACTTGATAGGACAGCAGCCTTTTCGTTCCCGTCTTTCTCTGCAAAGTGCTCGAGGCTCACCCCAAGTGCTAGGAATTCACCGAGTGAGTCCCAACGCAGGTAGTTCTCCGCAGTCAATTGCTGTACGTGCTTAGGTGCAGAACCACCAGCTCCAGTTTCGAACAAGCCTCCGCCGTTCATTAGTGGAACGATACTCAACATTTTCGCTGAAGTACCCACCTCAAGAATTGGGAACAAATCGGTCAAGTAATCACGAAGAACGTTACCTGTAACCGAAATGGTATCTTCGCCTTGAACGATGCGCTCCAAACTAAATGTCGTTGCGTCTTTAGGCGCCATAATGAATACATCGAGACCTTCTACATCATGCTCTGGCAGGTAGGCTTCGACTTTCTTGATAAGCTCTGAATCGTGCGCTCTGTTTTCATCCAACCAGAATACAGCAGGAGTCTCTGTCGCACGAGCACGGCGAACTGCAAGACCAACCCAGTCCTTGATTGGGGCATCTTTCACTTGACACATGCGGAAAATATCACCAGCTTCCACAGATTGTGTAAGAAGAGCAGCGCCATCAGCGATGACTTCCACTGTTCCTGCTTCGTTGAGCTGGAAAGTTTTATCGTGAGAACCGTATTCTTCAGCCTTTTGTGCCATTAGACCTACGTTACTTACACTACCCATAGTAGTTGGGTCAAGCGCACCATTTTCTTTACAGAAATCGATAGTCGCTTGGTAAATGCTAGAGTAGGAGCGGTCTGGAATGACGGCTTTCGCGTCTCTTGGTTTTCCGTCCTTATCCCACATTTGGCCTGAAGTACGGATCATTGCTGGCATCGATGCATCAATGATGACATCCGATGGCACGTGAAGGTTGGTAATGCCTTTATCGCTATTAACCATAGCTAGGTCTGGACCGTTTTCAATAGCTGTAGCTAATGCAGCTTCAATTTCTGCGCGCTTAGCGTCATCGAGGTTGGCAATCTTCGCGTATACATCGCCTAGGCCGTTACGCACATCAACACCCAATTCAGCGAATTCTGTAGCGTATTTCTCAAAAACGTCAGCGAAGAATACTTCAACACAAGCACCAAATATGATTGGATCACTCACTTTCATCATAGTTGCCTTCATATGCAAAGAGAACAATACGCCTTGCTCTTTGGCTTCTGCAACTTGCTCTGCTAAGAAAGCTTTGAGTGCACCCATGTTCATACGAGCTGCATCGATGATCTCACCAGCTTGAAGGGCGATGCCTGATTTTAAAGTGGTTTTCTCTCCTGAGGCAGAAGTGAATACGATATCTGCCGATGTAGCGGCTGCTACGGTAGTACTTACCTCTGAACCGTAGAAATCACCTTCTGGCATGCTGCTGACGTGAGCTTTGCTTTCAGAAGTCCATGCACCCATGGAATGTGGGTGTTTACGTGCATAATTTTTAACGGCCTTAGGTGCACGACGGTCGCTGTTTCCCTCGCGTAGTACTGGGTTTACAGCAGAACCTTTGATTTTATCGTAACGACCTTTAATGGCCTTCTCTTCTTCAGTTGCTGGCTCTTCCGGATAATTAGGAAGGGCAAAGCCTGCAGCTTGGAGTTCAGCGATAGCTGCTTTTAGCTGCGGAATAGAGGCACTAATGTTAGGAAGCTTGATAATATTTGCTTCTGGAGTTTTGGCTAGATCACCAAGCTCGGCCAAAGCATCTGCGATGCGTTGCTCTTCTGATAAGAAGTCAGGAAAATTCGCTAGAATGCGTCCTGCGAGCGAGATATCTCTTGTTTCAACTTCAATACCGGCTTTTGAAGTGAACGCTTTAACGATAGGAAGGAAGCTGTAAGTAGCTAATGCTGGAGCTTCGTCAGTCTTCGTGTAAAGAATCTTAGACATATGTGGTGTTTTAATGAGTGTTCCGAATGTCGGCCGCAAATATACTACTCAAAACGCCACTGAAAATGCTATCTATCTGAACTTTGCGACCTTTTCCTCATTAGATAATCTGTTCTCGCCGATGTGGTATTGAACGTTCAGTAAAAATTCCTCGCAGGTGGTGAGTGAAAGTAGTTGGTCGATTAAGCTTTGTACCTGAATTTTCGGTCCTTCCACGCTAGTTCCAAACGGCCCCACTTCGTAGGTAAGGCCTGAATTTTCGATAAGCTCAATCGCAGTGTCAACCTGTGCCATAGGCTCGGTAGCGAGAAGTGGAATGAATTGGATTTGGGCGCTAATCATCATTCAAAAGTGTATTTCCTGGTTGCTGCGGTTTTGTAAATCACGTATAACAGAAAGCCTAGCGGCCCTGCCATGAAGGTAAATAGGAAGATAGGACGCACAATCCATGGGTTAAGCTCGTGCTTCTCGGCATTCTTGGCGATGAATATACCCGTGAGTAGATCAAACGCTAAGTAGTGAATCCAGCCAATAAGTACTGCTTCTTTAGAAGAGAACAGCGACATAAGTCCGTCAAGTGTAGAAAAAGATTCCATCGCGCCAGCATCAAAAGTCTGGAAAAACAGCAGGGCATAGGTCAGCGAAAGCAAGGTGACTGTAGTGCCTAATAATACGTTTCTGATGCGGGCATTAAACGGAGCGATGAGTAGGGGAATCCAGCTAAAAAAGGCAAGGGAATTGGCAATTTTGAAAATTTGATCTGCGTCCATTTTGTGTGATTTTTGTTTGAAAATAGGTCAAAATCGACCGAAAAACATCGAAAAAAGGCAAAAAACGACTAAAAATGCGTTTTGCTGCTCGACTCGCACAACCTTCTTAATTCTGCCAATTCGTGTTTCTTCAGATCGCGCCATTCTCCCAAGGGAAGATCCAGTTGAATGTTCATAATGCGCACACGTTTCAATCGGGTAACTCGGTAACCGAGGTACTCACACATTCGACGAATCTGCCTGTTTAATCCTTGAGTCAATACAATGCGGAAACTGCGTGGACCAATTTGCTCTACACGGCATTTTCGGGTCACAGTATCGAGGATAGGTACGCCGTTTCGCATTCTGGTGATGAAATCTTGATTTATAGGCTTGTGTACGTGAACTACATATTCCTTTTCATGATTATTGCGTGCACGAAGGATTTTATTGACTATATCACCGTCGCTGGTCATGAGAATTAGCCCTTCAGAGGGCTTGTCTAATCGACCAATAGGGAAAATACGTTGAGGGTGACCGACAAAGTCTACAATATTGTCCTTTTCTACGCGGCGATCCGTGGTGCAAACAATACCTCTTGGCTTATTCAATGCGATGTATACGTGTTTTTCCGTTCGCTGTCCTACGACTACACCGTCTACTGCGACCTCATCTCCTTCTTGAACCTTTTCGCCCAATTCAGGGACCTTCCCATTGATAGTAATTCTGCCTTGTTCTAGCAGTTTATCGGCTCCACGTCTGGAGCAATGTCCTATCTCACTGAGGTATTTGTTGATTCTAGTCGCCATTGCGGCAAAGGTAGTGCTAAACTTGGACCCAAGTACCCACAAGTGCACTCAGTCCCATACTTATGGTTCCCCAAATGGCTACGCGTGTCACCGCCTTGAGTATTGAACTACCGCCAATCTTAGCACTTATTCCTCCTAACAGAGCGAGGAACGAAATACTGAAGACATATTCTGCCCAGTAGAGTTGTTGGGGTTCAAACAAGAACACGAGAGTGAAGGGTAGAAGCCCACCAATTATAAAGCTTAAGGCGCTCGCACCTGCTGCTTGTAAAGGCTGAGCAGCTGTTATTTCATTAATTCCAAGTTCGTCTCTGGCATGTGCTGCTAGGGCATCGTGTTCGTGCAGTTGACGGGCAACCTCAGCAGCAGTTTCAGGGGTTAGCCCGCGTCTTTCGTAGATTTTAGCCAATTCTCGTTCTTCCAATTCCGGCATTTCCTCGAGCTCTTTCGCTTCACGAGCGATATCCGCAGCTTCAATATCAGCCTGACTGCTTACACTAACGTATTCTCCGGCTGCCATACTCAAGGCGCCAGCAACCAAACCTGCCAACGATGCAATGGCGATCGGTTCGACTTTTCCTGTAGCAGAAGCTACACCGACTGCGATACTACTAACACTGAGTATTCCGTCATTAGCACCGAGTACTGCAGCTCGAATCCAATTGGATCGGTTGACATAATGTTCTTCAAATTGGCTCACTTGTAATGCAGTTTAAATACGAGTTCTGAAGTTACAGTATCTAATCGCGCTGACCAACGAGTATCAGAATTTGAACCTTCCTGAACGAAAAGTGATCCTTCCGACCATCGGAAATACTTCTCTGCATAGGCTTTTTTGTCTATCCCGGTCTTCAAAAGTTGAAAGCTGACGGTACGAGAAGTATCGGTCAGTTCGCAATAATTCCTCTTTATTTGAGGCACATCAATACCCGTCCTTAGTTCGATATGGTCAATGTTAAACTGGTTACAGTCCATACTATTGTAGATCGTCCTCGCAAAAGATTGGCAGCCTTTCATCAACAAAAGAGGGACAAGTATTGTTAAAGAGGTGATAATGATGACTTTACGCGCGTTCATTGCATTTGGTTTAAGCTAATCGTTGATTTGTTGAATCTGACTCAATAAATTCCTGTATTAATTGCATTTTATTCAATAAATTTGCAATTCCCTTAAATATTCAATCGAATCTTTGTCTATGACTAGTAATCCGATCGAACTATCACAGGAAAATAAGGAACAAGATGGACTTTACCACCCATCGTTCGAACACGATTCATGCGGGATCGGTTTCGTAGCAAATCTCGACGGTCGTAAGACTCGCAACGTCGTGAAGGGTGCCCTCACCATGCTAGAAAACATGGAACACCGAGGAGGGCAAGGTGCTGAACCAACTTCTGGGGATGGCGCCGGAATACTCGTACAAATTCCACATGAATTCTTAGTAGAGGAGGCACGAGATCTAGGATTTACGCTTCCAACGGCCGGAACTTACGGCGTGGGTAACACGTTTTTCCCAAAAGAGAAATCTTTACAGCGCAAGTGCATCTTAGAATTGGAGAAATACGTGACCAATTTTCAATTGGAGCTCATTGGTTACCGAAATATTCCAGTTAATAACGAACCGTTAGGAAAGAGCGCTAAGGACTCAGAGCCGGCGCATATTCAGTTTTTTGTGGCGCCGAAAGAGGCGATGGACGAAGATACTTTGGAGCGTAAGATGGTCGTTCTGCGCAAATA
The DNA here is from genome assembly GCA_011525035.1 of Cryomorphaceae bacterium. Taxonomy (GTDB): domain Bacteria; phylum Bacteroidota; class Bacteroidia; order Flavobacteriales; family Schleiferiaceae; genus UBA10364. The sequence continues at coordinate 10,637 of WTIZ01000036.1, forward strand.
CGCCAACCGTACCATTCACCAGCTATTTCCATCTACTTACGATAGTTTTTACATCAGCTCGCTCAGTTGTAGAACCTTGATTTACAAGGGCCAATTAACTACCGAGCAGTTGCAGCAGTACTTCTTAGACCTGCAGCGCGATACATTTGAAAGTGCTTTGGCACTAGTTCACAGCCGTTTTTCGACCAACACTACTCCTAAGTGGAAATTGGCCCAGCCGTTCCGCTATATTGCGCATAATGGGGAAATCAATACCATTGCGGGTAACGTCAACGGCATGAGCAGCAAGACTGCCTTATTCAAGGACAGCTTGTTTTCTGAGCAAGAACTAGAACTCATTCACCCGATCTGTGACGTTCGTCGCTCAGACAGTTCGAATCTAGATAACGTCGTTGAGATTTTAACGGCCTCGGGTCGTTCGCTTCCTCATGCGATGATGATGTTGGTGCCAGAGGCGTATGAGAATGACGCCAATATGCCACAGTACAAAAAGGATTTCTACGGATACCATGCCCACCTCATGGAGGCTTGGGACGGTCCTGCTTCGTTATCCTTTACCGACGGCAAGGTGGTAGGCGCCGTATTGGATCGTAATGGACTGCGTCCTTCGCGCTACACGTTAACCAAGGATGGAATGGTGATTATGTCGTCTGAAGCGGGCTCACTGCCTGTTGAACCGGCGAATGTTTTGAAGAAAGGCCGTCTGGAGCCGGGTAAGATGTTTGTTGCTGATTTGCAGCAAGGCCGCATCATCACCGACGAAGAGCTTAAAGAGGACATTTGTAAAGCCAAACCTTACGGCCAGTGGTTGGCTGATGGGGAGCTTAGGCTGGAAGATCTCCCTGCGGTCAATGAAAAAGCTTTAGGTAACAGCACCTACGAAGAACGTTTGCGTTTCCATGGGTATACGAAAGAAGAGGTAGAGCGCGTCTTACTCCCTATGTTCAATGATGCCAAAGAGGCCATTGGCTCTATGGGAGCGGATAACCCAATTGCCGCACTGAGTGAGCAACCACAGCATTTGAGCCATTACTTCCGTCAGCGTTTTGCACAGGTAAGTAATCCTCCTATTGACAGTATACGCGAGCGTTCGGTGATGTCTTTGACGGCACTTTTGGGCAAGACGCGAAATGTCTTAGATGCCACCGGTGAGCACTGCCGTAAGATTCGTATTGAACAACCGGTATTGACCAACGGCGAACTACAGAAATTGCGCAACATATCGGCGCCAGGCTTTGCTTCACATGAAATTGAAAGTCTGTTTTATGCAGATAATCCGGAGACTGGACTAGAAAACGCGATCAAGAGTATCTGTAAAGAGGCCGATTTCGCCGTGAAATCGGGCAATAATCTACTGATCATTTCCGACCGCAATGCCGATAAGAACCGAGTGGCTATTCCGTCGCTTTTAGCCGTGGGCGCCATTCATCACTACTTGATTAAACAAGGTGTACGTTCTAATGTCAGCTTGGTTGTTGAATGTGGAGATGCGAGAAGCACCCATCATTTTGCGACGCTTTTAGGCTACGGAGCCAATGCGATTAACCCTTACATGGTGTACGATATCCTGCGTCATTCCTTGAAGGAAGGCAGGGTAGAATCTACTTCAGCTAATACTGAGTTAGATGCTTATTTTGAGAAGGTTAAGAATTATCAAAAAGCAATTGGCAAGGGCCTATTGAAGATCTTCGCCAAGATGGGAATCTCTACTTTGGAGAGTTACCAGGGCGCTCAGATTTTTGAGCCTATTGGACTAAACGGTCGAGTGGTCGGAACGTGTTTCCGTGGTTCACTGAGTCGTATTGGTGGACTGGACTTTGAGCACATCGCGAAGGAGCAATTGGACAAACTCTCTCTGGCATTAAATGATGCTGAAGAGACCTTGCCTTACGGCGGGGTGTACCATTGGCGCGTGAATGGTGAATACCACCATATGAATCCGCGTACCATTACAGCTTTGCAACGCGCTTGTCGTGAAGGCAATTACGAGCACTTCAAGAATTACAGTGCATTACTAGATGGGAACGGTCGCTCGTTGCGCCACTTGTTGGAATTCAAACAGCGTCCATCTGTTCCACTAGAAGAGGTGGAAGCGGTAGAAAACATCTTGAAGCGCTTTGCTACTGGGGCCATGTCTTTTGGTTCTATATCACACGAAGCCCACAGCACGCTTGCAGTGGCGATGAATAGAATAGGGGCTAAATCGAACTCAGGTGAAGGCGGCGAAGACGAGATTCGCTTTGGCACCAAGGAGAACGGCGATAGCGAAAACAGTGCGATTAAGCAGATCGCTTCAGGCCGATTCGGGGTGACAATCAATTACCTCGCGAACGCTGTTGAACTACAGATTAAAATGGCTCAGGGTGCAAAACCTGGTGAAGGTGGGCACTTGCCTGGGCACAAGGTGGACGATTGGATCGGTCGAGTACGCCATTCTACCCCAGGGGTAGGTTTGATTTCACCGCCGCCACACCACGATATTTATTCTATTGAGGATTTGGCCCAATTAATCTATGACCTCAAACGTGCCAACCCTAAGGCAAGAGTGAGCGTGAAGCTTGTTTCTTTAGCTGGGGTAGGAACTATCGCTACGGGTGTTGTAAAAGCCAAGGCCGATACCGTGCTTATCTCAGGAATGGACGGAGGTACCGGTGCTTCGCCACTTAGTTCTATACAGCACGCAGGTGTGCCGTGGGAATTAGGCTTGGCAGAGGCGCATCAGACATTGGTGAGTAGCCGATTAAGAGACCGCGTATTGCTCCAAACCGACGGGATGATTCGCACCGGTAGAGATTTGGCCATTGCCACCTTACTAGGTGCTGAGGAATGGGGCGTTGCCACGGCTGCCTTGATCGCAGAAGGGTGTATCATGATGCGTAAGTGTCATTTGAATACCTGCCCAGTGGGTATTGCGACGCAGAATCCAGAGCTGCGCAAGTTGTTCTCAGGAAAGCCTGAGCACGTGATCAACATGTTCACTTTCATGGCGCAAGAACTGCGCGAGATTATGGCGGAATTGGGCTTTAGAACCATAGAAGAAATGGTTGGACAAGCGCATGTATTGAAACAGAATACGAAGGCAGGCAACTGGAAAGCGGCCTTATTGAATTTAGACCCCTTACTGAAATACGCGGATTGGAGTAAGACCACCAAGGGATATCCGACGCAGCCTATTCCATCTACAGCATTAGATACAGCCATGGTGGAGGCCGTGCACAAGTACAAAGCGAATCCAAATCCGGCGAAATATTCTTTCGAAATTCTCAACACGGACCGTTCTACGGGGACCACAGCGAGCCATGAGGTAGCTAAATGGCGCGGCAGCGCTGGATTACCAGGAGATGCACTCACATTTAATCTTGTAGGTTCTGCGGGTCAAAGCTTTGGTGCTTTTGGCGCGAGAGGGCTGACCTTCAATCTCGTTGGAGAGAGTAATGACTACACTGGTAAAGGCCTTAGTGGTGCGAAAATTATTATTCGTAAACCTGAAGATGCCACGATTGTAGCGCACGACAATATCATTTGTGGAAACGTTGCCTTGTACGGAGCGACCTCCGGTGAGCTTTATGTAAACGGGATAGCCGGTGAACGTTTCTGCGTACGAAATTCAGGTGCCAAAGCCATTGTAGAAGGTGTGGGTGACCACGGATTGGAATACATGACCGGTGGTGAAGCCATCATCTTGGGTACCACGGGTAAAAACTTCGGTGCTGGGATGAGTGGAGGAATCGCTTACGTCCTAGACGCCGACGGCACTCTTGAAAGCAGATTTAACAACGATAGCGCTGATCTAGAGCAGCCAACAGCCGAAGACTTGGCCTACTTACAATCACGCATTCAGGCGCATTTGGACCATACGGGTAGTGAGCGTGCTAAGGCATTGCTTGGCGATTGGAATACTGCTTCAGGCCAATTTGTCAAAGTATTCCCAAGAGATTACAAACGCGTTCTAGAAGCGAAAAAAGCACAAGCACATGGGTAAGGATACCGGATTTTTAGAAGTAAATCGCCAAGGGCCGGCTATGCGCCAGCCTGAGGAGCGAGTTAAAGATTACAAAGAACATTACTTACCGCTAGGCGAAAGAGCCACTGAGCAAGCCTCGCGCTGTATGGACTGCGGTGTGCCTTTTTGTAACTCTGGATGTCCACTAGGCAACCGTATTCCTGAGTTTAACGACGCGGTGTACCGTGGCGACTACAAGGAAGCCTACAGCGTTTTGCGTACGACGAACAACTTCCCTGAATTCACGGGTAGAATTTGTCCTGCGCCTTGTGAGGCAGCCTGTGTATTGGGCATCAATAACAACCCGGTAACTATTGAATTCATTGAAAAAGAAATCAGTGAAAAGGCCTGGGAAGAAGGTTGGGTAGTACCTAAGTTACCGGTGGTTAGAACGGGTAAAAGCGTAGCCGTTGTAGGTGCAGGCCCTGCTGGTTTAGCCGCTGCGGACCAACTGAACCAGAAAGGCCACCGTGTCAAAGTCTTTGAACGCGATGCCCGTGTTGGAGGACTATTGACCTACGGTATTCCCGATTATAAGCTTGAAAAGCATGTAGTGGGACGCCGAGCGGCCATCATGGAAGAAGAGGGCGTGGTATTTCAATGTGCTACTGAGATTGGTACAGACATCACGCTAGAGGAATTACGTGAATCTTTTGATGCTGTGCTTATCACTATTGGCTCAAAGCAACCTCGAGATATCCGTGCGAAAGGCAGAGAGGCTAAAGGCGTTCATTTTGCGATGGACTTCTTGCACTTGAACAACCAGAAGGTCGCAGGTGATGCGCCTGTAGGTGAGGACATCACCGCCAAGGATAAAACTGTTCTGGTCATTGGCGGGGGAGATACAGGTTCGGATTGTATCGGTACCTCTATTCGTCAAGGGGCTAAGGAGGTGATCCAGGTGACCATTGAAGAGCAACCACCGTTAGAGCGCGCTGAGAATAATCCATGGCCGGAGTGGCCAAAGATTATGCGCACGTCGTCTTCTCATGAAGAGGGCTGTGAACGTATATGGGGACTGAATGCGACTTCTTTCAATGCTGATGAGCAAGGAAATCTGGTAAGCGTGAGCTTTGATGAAGTTCGCGGTGAGGAATTGGCCGGTAGATGGCAATTTGTTCCAACCGGTACCCAGCGCACCATTGAATGTGATATGGCTGTATTGGCTATCGGTTTCGTCCATCCAGAGCACGAAGGTCTCGTGAGCGGTGCAGGCTTATCAACAGATCCACGAGGAAATATTGCTGCAGAAGGTTTCAAGACGAGTATGGAGGGTGTTTTCACCGCCGGTGATGCGCGTAGAGGACAAAGTTTGGTGGTTTGGGCCATCGCTGAAGGTCGTCAGGCAGCTGATGCAATTGATGTATCTTTAGCAGAAAGCTAAAGACCTTGAAATACCTACATATTGCTGTCGCTGCACTGCTATTGGCGTGTGCATCGGAAGAACAACCCGCAGAAATCGCATTATTTAACGGTGAAGACCTGAGTGGTTGGCACCTGTACAACGAGGAAAAAACACCGTCAATTTGGTCTGTCGAAGATGGACTGTTAACGTGCGACCCGAGCAATGATGGTGCTTTTGGCGATCTGGTGACGGATCTTACCTACGAGGGCGATTACATTTTTCAATGCAGTTGGCGGGTCGATTCTGCGGGCAACAGCGGTATTTTCTTTCATGTATTAGAAACTCAGAGCCTCGCTGCTCCCTGGATGAGTGGGGTAGAGTACCAAATACTCGATCATAGCGATACCACGAACCACAATTACGGCGACCCTACGCGTATGAGTGGTGCCTTATACGGATTCCAAGAATTGCCAGATTCTTCGCTATACCGCCAAGGGGATTGGAACCAAACAGAGGTTCACATGAAAGGCGGTGTGATCACCTACTTCTTAAACGGCGTGCAGACAGCGCAGATGGATTTGAACAGTGAATCTTGGAAGGCAGCGGTGGCAGCATCTGGATTTCAGGAGTACGACGCCTTTGGCAAGCCGAGAAACGGTCGCATAGGCCTACAAGCTTGGAAAGGGCGTGTCCAATTCAAGGACATCACTCTAAGACGTTAATTGTTCTGCAGTGCGTAGGCGTTCAGCGTAATTGCGATACTTAGCCACACCACGTAAGGAGTAAGTAGCCAGGTAAGCTGTGGCAGATAGGGCTTTGCCTTGATGGCCATGAATCCAACCACGAAGACCAATAGGATGATTTCAATCAAAGCGATTCCCATCCAATGTAGGTCGAAGAACAGTGGATTCCAAAGGATATTCAGGACCAATTGGACCCCATAAATCCATAAAATAGTCTTGCTAAGTGCTTCAATTTGAACGGCTTTATTCATGAAAATGCTTAAACAGACCATGATCAAGGTCCAAGACGCACCAAATACCCAACCCGGAGGTGTCCATGGCGCCTTATTGAGGTTGGTATACCAACTGCCCATGGGGCCTTCACCCATCAGGTAACTGCCCAACGCGAGGGCACCAAAATTCAAAACGAAAAAGAGGAGGAGTCTCATTATTTAATAATTGCGCTGAGCAGCAATCCAATCCCGATGCCACCTATGATGCTTCCAACGAAGGCCAAGCCACCCATGGTTTGAAGCAGGAAAAAACCTAGGCCAAGTCCGGTCATTAAACCGCCGCCCATGGCCAATGCTTGACGATGATTGAATTCGTTTTTGCTCATAATTAAACCATTAACATGATGATTGCCAATACAATACCTCCCAAAGTAAACCAAAGTCCTTTCTTGAACATAGGTGATTTTGGTACGAACATAAAGAAGGCACTAACGGCAAAGAAGAATAGCGACGCCCCAAAGAACATGTTGAAGTAGTACAACGGATCATTAGTAGTCGCTTTGTGCAAGTGTGTGATCTTATCCAGCCAGCCAGGTAATTCCTTGGCGGTGAATTTCGCTTCTCCAGTCTCAGGATTGTAAGCACCTTGCTCAAAAACTAACATGGTGCCGTCGTTATCAATTACTTTAAGATCGCGAATTCTCAAGGCGCGGCCCAGTGTTTCTTCGGTGAGGCCCGCTTCGACGGTGATCTCTTTTTGAACCTCTTGTTTGAAGGTATCCGTGTTTCTAAAAATCAGGGTAATGCCTGAAACGGCATAAATCATCATGATTCCGGCTAGGAAAAAGCCAAGGTAGCGGTGTAGGATTCTAAAGGTCATGTAGTTTATTTCAAAGTGTTTTCAAATGTACTCTTTATGATTGGCCGTTCCACTCGTTATAAAATTGATTTAAAAAACCTTCCATATACTGATGCCTTTGTTCGGCTATTCTTTTTCCGCTCTCGGTATTCATTAAATCTTTGAGCAGGAGCAGTTTTTCATAAAAGTGATTGATGGTAGGTGCTGTCGATTTCTTGTACTCTTCCTTGGTCATATTGAGATTCGGAGCAATCGATGGATCGTAAATGGCTCTATTTTTAAATCCCCCATAGTTGAAGGTACGCGCAATCCCAATGGCACCGATGGCATCAAGGCGGTCGGCATCTTGAACTATATCTAGTTCGATGCTCGAATGGTTACGTGCATTATGACCTCCCTTGAAGCTTACGTTTTCAATAATGGCTACAATATGATTGGCTTTTTTCGAGTCTATTCTGGCAGCAGTAAGGTACTCTCTAGCTTTTCTAGGGCCAATTTCTTCATCACCCCCGTGAAACTTTGAATCTGCTATATCGTGTAAAAGCGCGGCTAATTCCACGACTTCCAAATCACATTCTTCGCCCGAAGCTATAAGTTTTGCATTCTTCCATACCCGTTCAATATGGAACCAGTCGTGACCGCCTTCAGCACCTGCTAGCGTCTTCTTTACAAACGCAATGCAAGATTCAATAGGAGAAGTTGAATTAGGGTTCATTTTTATTCGGATTTACAGTAGTGGTAATTTACACCGAACAATTACATTTACCTCATGATTCGTCCACTTAAACAGAGCATTCAGAAGTTTCTAGAAAGTACCGCCTTAGATATCATAGGTGTCTTATTGGTGGTGGGCGTGAGTATAGCGCTTGGCTTTCATAATACTGTGGTTAATGGCCTGCCTATTGGATGGTTTTCTACGATAGGAGCAGGGGTGAGCATGATGGTTACTCGTTTGGTAACCAAAAGAAACAATATTGGGAACCTAATTGGATTGGCCACTGCTATCAATAGCGCCGTTGTTGACTATTACCTTGGTAATGAAGCCGCAATTCTTACGTATCCTATCTCCTTTCTAGGTGCTGGAATGAGTTATTTGTATTGGAAGCGTCGCCCGAACAGGATACCTCGAAAAATAGACAACATCTTCTTCGTGAATGTTGGAATTGCCTTTGTTCTTGCGACAGTATTGAATTATATCGGGTTTACCGATTTCTTGAACGGGCCGCTCGGCGATAACCGGAGTAAGTTTTTGGTAACCTCTGCAATAACAGGAATCACTTACAGCGGTATTCTGAATACACCTCGAATGTATGCGGATACATGGGCTTCATGGCAAGTCTATAATATTCTCAAGTTGCAGCAGAATATCCTTTTTGGAAATGTGGCTTACATTCTCAAGTACACCTTCTACCTGTTCAATGCAGGCCTTGCCTGGGTTGTATGGCATTGGATTCGTAAAGACGAAAAGAATTTGGAGAAGGCCTAAAGCGTATGCTGACGGTCTTTATTGATGGTCATTTTAAGCACATCGGGTCTGCTGTAATGCCCTGTAGGGTCAAAGTTCTGTCGCTCGGCAAATACATCGTTGATATTTAGATCCACTTCGTAAAGCCCTTCTTCACCGCATTGGGGTTCGAGCACCCAACTGCCGTCTGGATGTGCAACACAGCTTCCTCCATCCGCTATAAGTTCATCGTTGTTTTCCAGCAATACGTTTAGATGTGGGGTGTTTTCAGGGTAATCGCTCTTGCGCATCAGACCACTTACAGAAACAAAAAAGCTACGTCCTTCCTTGGCTGCGAAACGGGTGATGTCTTCAGTAATTCTCTTTGCTCCCGGCCAAACAGCTACGTGAAGGTTTTCTCCTTGTGCTTGAAGCGCTGTGCGTGCCAGCGGCATCCAGTTTTCCCAACAATTCAATCCACCAACTGTGAAGGGGGGAAGTGGGTGAGTAGTGAGTCCGTTTCCATCCCCAGGCGACCACACCAATCGTTCTTCATACGTCGGACAAAGCTTTCTGTGCACCGAGCAGATCGTTCCTTCATTGTTGATGTAAACGAGGCTACAGTAAAGACTGTGGCCGCTCCTGTCCATGGGTCTTTCAATGATTCCGAGGTACACAGCAATGCCGTGTTCTTTGGCAGATGCACAAACGGAATCTAAATCACCACGTTCAATAACCACTGCCGCCTGCGCATAATGGGCGAAGATTTCTTTTTGAACGGGATTGTTAAAATTGGACCCATTAGAAGTGCTCAACCAGAAAGGATACCCAGGCAAAGTGCCTTCACCAAAAACAACTAAACCACATCCTTTTGTGGCTGCATCTGCGATGTACTGAATGATTTTTTCTGTAGTCGCTTCACGGTCGCACCAAATTGGTGCAATCTGGGCAAGTCCAACTTTAATTGAGTCCATAGTTATCGAACTAATATTCCTTGTTTCTGTAAAACGGGTAGGGGCTCGCTGAAGGCCATATCAATGGTCCCAGGACCAAAAATGTATTTACGGTCTTTCATCTGACCGCCTTCGAAGAAACTCACCCAATACTCATTGAACAAATCAAAAATCTCCGGCATCATTGGCTCTAGCTTTGCCGCGGATTTCGCAGGGAGCACCTTGACCATTTTACGCAGCGTAGCCGTGCTTTTGCCGCCTTTTGTCTCTAAATCGCTATATCCCTTGCTTTGGACTAGAATATTCTCCAAAGGACCATCAGTATCGTTAATGAGGTGCATCCACCATGTAGTATCACCGTGCTCATCAGTTACCTCTAATGCAGCGACATAAACGTTTTTAACCTCAGGTATTTCAATGTCTTTTCTCATGTGGGGCCAATTTTAGGCGCCTGCAAGATACTTAATACCCTACAGCTTGACCGTCCTTGCGGCTTTCACTTGCACCGTGATAGAACCCAGTTTCCGGATCGCGGTAGATGGCTTGATAACCGCCATAGATACCTCGAGCGAATCCCACCTTGTGGCCTCGTCCCATCAAGCCTCGAACTGTTTCGTAAGGAATACCACTTTCAACATGTACTTCCCCCTTATCCGTAGATGGACCTGTTACCGGTGAACTTCCACCGCTGTGGTCCCAGCGAGGTGCATCTCCAGCCTCTTGCACATTCATGCCGTAATCCACCATATTCATTACGATTTGCGCATGGCCTTGCGGTTGAAAATCGCCGCCCATCACCCCGAAGCTCATTAGTGGCGCGCCATCCTTTGTGATGAATGCCGGAATAATGGTGTGGAATGGGCGTTTACCCGGTTCATAAGTGTTATTGAACCCTTCCTCAAGGCTGAACAACTCACCACGGTCTTGAAGCATAAAACCTAGTCCTGGAGGAACCATGCCGGATCCCATTCCTCGGTAATTGCTTTGGATCAAACTGATCATGTTGCCGTCTTTATCGGCTACCGTCAAGTAAATGGTTTCTCCGGCGCTAATCTCACCTGCGTCGTAGGTTGAGGCATAAGGCTTCAACTCATTAAAGTTTTCTGCCGCATATTCTTTGCTTAACAAAGCCTCAACAGGAACTTCGGCCATGTCCATATCAGCATAGTACTTCGCACGGTCTTCAAAGACGCGCTTCTTTGCTTCAGTAAACAAGTGCAGGTGCTCTTCACTGCCCCAGCGTACCTCGCTGAAGTCTTTGTTTTCAAGAATGTTCAACAATTGTAACGCGGCGATTCCTTGCCCATTTGGAGGCAATTCCCAAACGTCGTACCCGCGATAATTCACACTTACAGGCTCTACCCATTGGCTGTGGTGCGAACTCAAATCTTCTAATGATAGAAATCCGCCTTGTTCTTTGATAAAGGTGGTGATTGTCTGGGCGACCTCACCTTCGTAAAATCCTTCGCGACCTTTTTTAGCAATGGCTCTGTAGGTATCGGCCAGTGCTGGGTTGCGATAGCGGTCTCCATTCTTTGGACGTTCACCACCGTTTGGATCGTAATAGGTTTCCTTGATGTTTGGATACCCCATGCGTGAAAATCGATCGATAGAGCCTAGGTAATATCCAATCAATTCTGTCACGGGAAATCCTTCCTCAGCATATTCGATAGCAGGAGCCAAAATTTTCTTGAGCGGCATAGATCCAAACTTATCGTGTAGAGAGGTCCATCCGTCTACGGCACCAGGAACACTCACTGGAAGCGGACCATAAGCTGGTATCTTTTCAAGCCCCATAGCTTTCAATGTGTCTAGGGTCATAGATTTTGGAGAGCGTCCGCTGCCGTTGAGACCATAGAGCTTTTGCGTTTTTGCATCCCATACTATGGCAAAAAGATCACCTCCGACGCCACAACCAGTGGGCTCCATAAGGCCGAGCGCCGCATTGGCAGCGATGGCAGCATCTATGGCGTTTCCACCTTGCTTTAAAATATCCAATCCAATCTGAGAGGCCAGGGGATGCGAGGTACACACCATTCCATGTTCTGCGAGCACAGGACTGCGCGTTTGAAAGGTTGCTCCGTTGACCCGGTCTTGAGCACTTAGTGATAGAAAGCTAATTGTAGAAATTGCGAGTAGAAGTAATCTCATAAGTCAGTTAGTTGAAGTCCCAAATTAAGGATTTCGAACTTGACTTTGTTCATGGGTTTACTTCCCGA
>WTIZ01000008.1 GCA_011525035.1 Cryomorphaceae bacterium
ATCGAACGTAGAAAGAAATAATCTGAAAGTATATGGCACGTTCGCTTAAAAAAGGACCTTATATCCACTACAAACTAGAGAAGAAAGTTCTAGCTAATGTGGAAAGTGGAAAGAACACAGTGATCAAAACTTGGTCACGCGCTTCAATGATTTCTCCGGATTTCGTTGGTCAGACAATTGGTGTTCACAATGGAAAAACATTTGTACCAGTATATGTGACTGAAAACATGGTAGGTCATAAACTGGGTGAATTTTCACCGACGCGTAACTTCCGCGGTCACGGTAAGAATAAGAAATAATAGAGATGGGAGCTAGAAAAAGACAAGCAGCTGAAGCGCTCAAGGCAGCGAAGAAAGCAATTGCGATTGCCAAGCTTAACGATTGCCCAACGTCTCCGCGTAAAATGCGTTTGGTTGCAGACCAGATCCGTGGCGTAGAGGTTGAGAAGGCATTGGCCATCTTGAAGTACAGCCCGAAGGAAGCTTCAATTCGTTTGGAAAAACTCTTGCTTAGCGCGATCGCGAACTGGCAAGCGAAAAACGAAGGAGCGAATCTAGAAGAGGCTGGGTTGGTAGTTAAAGAGATTAGTGTTGATGGAGGCCGTATGCTAAAGCGTATCCAGGCTGCTCCACAAGGTCGTGCGCACCGCATTCGCAAGCGTAGCAACCACGTGACATTAATCGTAGGTAGTAAAGAATCATAATCAGGGAAAGATGGGACAAAAAACCAACCCTATTGGCAATAGACTAGGTATCATCCGCGGCTGGGACAGCCAGTGGTATGGCGGTCGTAACTACGGCGAAAAAATCGCTGAGGATGCTAAGATTAGAAATTACTTGTACGCACGTCTAACTAAGGCGAGCATCAGTAGAATCATCATTGAGCGCACTCTGCGTCTTGTAACAGTTACCATTACAACTGCTCGTCCAGGTGTAATCATTGGTAAAGGTGGTCAAGAGGTAGACAAGTTGAAAGAAGAGTTGAAAAAACTGACTGGTAAGGAAGTTCAAATCAACATCTACGAGATTAAGCGTCCAGAACTAGATGCGAAGCTTGTAGCAGATTCAATTGCTCGCCAGATTGAAGGTCGTGTAAGCCACCGTCGTGCGATTAAAATGGCAATCAGCGCTGCAATGCGTATGGGTGCTGAGGGAATCAAAGTATTGATTTCTGGTCGTGTAAATGGTGCTGAGATGGCTCGTTCTGAAATGTACAAGGACGGACGTACTCCATTGAGTACATTCCGTGCAGATATTGATTATCACTTAAGTGAAGCACACACGACTTACGGTCGTCTTGGTATCAAGGTGTGGATCATGAAAGGTGAAGTTTATGGTAAGCGTGATCTAAGCAACCAGCTAGGTACTACTAAGTCTGGTGGTGGCCGTGGTCGTGGAAAGCGCAACAACCGCAAATAATAGTAAGAGATGTTACAGCCAAAACGCACAAAGCATAGAAAGGTCTTTAAAGGCCGTATGAAAGGAAACGCTCAGCGTGGTGCTCAATTGACTTATGGTTCTTACGGACTAAAGTCATTGGACTCTAAGTGGATCACTGCTCGTCAGATTGAGGCAGCTCGTATTGCAGCTACTCGTTACATGAAGCGTGAAGGTCAGATGTGGATTCGTATTTTCCCTGACAAGCCAATCACAAAGAAACCACTAGAGGTACGTATGGGTAAAGGTAAAGGTGGTGTAGAATACTACGCTGCAGTTGTTAAACCAGGTCGTATCATGTTTGAGATGGACGGTATTCCACTAGAAGTAGCTCAAGAGGCATTGCGCCTTGCAGCTCAAAAGCTTCCGGTACGTACCAAGTTTGTAATCCGTAGAGACCTACAAGGCTAATATTTAGTAAGTCATGAAGTACAACGAGATTAAAGAATTGACCACTGCTGAATTGGCAGAGCGTCTTGCTGAAGAAAAAGCAAACTACACGAATATGAAGTTGACTCACACATTGAGTCCTTTGGAGAACCCATTGCAGATTCGTGCAGCTAGAAGAACAATTGCTCGTCTGAGCACTGAATTGAGCTCTCGCTCAGCAGAAGAATAAGTATCATGGAGAATACAAGAAACTTGCGTAAAGAGCGTATCGGCGTAGTAGCTAGCAACAAGATGGATAAGTCGGTTGTAGTGAAAGTTGAGCGTAAAGTAAAGCACCCTAAGTACGGTAAGTTCGTAAAGTTCACGAGCAAATTCCATGCTCATGATGAAGCAAACGATTGCAACACTGGGGACACAGTAAGAATTATGGAAACTAGACCGCTCTCAAAGACTAAGAACTGGAGAGTTGTTGAAGTTATCGAAAGAGCTAAATAATCATGGTACAAACAGAATCAAGATTAAGAGTAGCAGATAATACAGGTGCCAAAGAGGTTTTGGTAATCCGTGTATTGGGAGGTACAAAAAGAAGATACGCTAGCGTAGGTGACAAGATCGTAGTAACTGTTAAGGATTCAACTCCTGCAGGTTCTGTGAAGAAAGGTCAAGTAAGTACTGCGGTAGTTGTTCGTGTAAAGAAAGAAGTTCGTCGTCCAGATGGTTCGTACATCAGATTTGACGATAACGCATGTGTATTATTGAACACAGGTGGTGAAATGAGAGGTACTCGTGTATTTGGTCCTGTTGCGCGTGAATTGCGCGACAAGCAATACATGAAGATTGTTTCATTGGCACCAGAGGTTCTTTAATCTAAAAGACAACCATTACAATGGCAAAGTTTAAAGTAAAAAAGGGAGACACAGTAAAGGTGCTGGCAGGTGAGAGCAAAGGCTCTACTGGCCGTATCGTTCGTGTTATTCCGAAGATGAATCGCGTAGTTGTTGAAGGTGTGAATATGATCAAGAAGCACCAGAAGCCTAGCGCTGCGAATCCACAGGGTGGTATTGCTGAAATGGAAGCTCCAATCCACATTTCTAATGTTGCATTGGTAGATCCTTCAACAAATGAAACTACTCGTGTAGGAAGAAAAGTTGACGATAACGGTAACGTGGTACGTTACGCTAAAAAATCCGGTGAGGTATTATCATAAAGAGTATGACACCTAGATTCAAAACAAAGTACAGAGAGGAAATCATTGCGAAGTTGCAGGAGGAATTCAACTACAGCAACATCATGATGGTACCTAAGCTGGAAAAAATTGTAGTTAGCCAAGGTATTGGTGCTGCAGTAGCTGATAAGAAACTCGTTGACCAAGCGATTGCAGAAATGACTTTGATTACAGGTCAGAAAGCAGTAGCAACGAAGTCAAAGAAGGATGTAAGTAACTTTAAGTTGCGTAAAGGAATGCCTATCGGTGCTCGTGTAACATTGCGCGGCGACCAGATGTACGAATTCTTAGACCGTTTGGTTAGTGCATCTCTTCCACGTATTCGTGATTTCCAAGGTATCAAAGCTTCAGGTTTTGATGGTCGCGGTAACTACACTTTTGGTGTTACTGAACAGATCATTTTCCCAGAGATTGATATCGATAAAGTAAATCGTATCAGTGGTATGGATATCACATTTGTAACCTCTGCTCCAACTGATAAGGAGGCAAAGGCATTATTAACAGCATTTGGTCTACCATTTAAAAAGTAATAAAGATGGCTAAAGAATCAATGAAAGCCCGTGAGGTGAAGCGCGCAAAATTGGCTGCAAAGTATGCAGCAAAGCGTGAAGCACTAAAAGCAGCGGGTGATTACGAAGGATTGCAGAAGCTTCCTAAAAACGCTTCTCCAGTTCGCGGAAGAAACCGTTGTAAACTAACGGGTCGTCCAAGAGGATACATGCGTCAGTTTGGTATCTCTCGTGTTACTTTCCGTGAAATGGCTAACCAAGGTTTGATCCCAGGAGTTAAGAAAGCTAGCTGGTAAATAGAAGAAGAGTAGGAATTATGTATACAGATCCAATTGCAGATTTCTTGACACGTATTCGCAACGGCCAGAGTGCTGGTTTGCGTGTTGTTGAAATGCCTTCAAGCAAAACTAAAGTGGCTATCGCCGAGATCCTTAAGGACCAAGGTTACATCCACGATTTGAAAGTAGTAGAAGTTGCTCCTCAGAACGTTCTGAAAGTAGCTCTTAAATATGATAGACTAACCAAGGTTCCAGCGATTCGCGAAATCAAGCGTATCTCTAAGCCAGGTTTGCGTCAATACCGTAGCGCTGTTGATTTACCACGTGTAAAGAATGGTTTGGGTATCGCAGTAGTTAGTACGTCAAAAGGATTAATGACAGACAAACAAGCTCGCAAAGAGAATATCGGTGGTGAGCTTCTTTGTACAGTAAGCTAATTAATTAGAAGATTATGTCTAGAATAGGTCAAGCACCAATTGCCGTGCCTGCAGGCGTAGAAGTTACCATTAACGGTAGCAGCGTATCTGTAAAAGGAAAATTGGGTGAATTGCACCAGGAGATTACTGGCGGCATCACCGTAAAAATGGAAGACAATACTATCACTCTAGAGCGTCCATCTGAAGCTAAGGAGCATAAAGCCAAGCACGGTTTGTACCGCGCATTGGTAAACAATATGGTAGTAGGTGTCAGTGAAGGATTTAGCCATACACTAGAACTTATCGGTGTAGGTTATAGAGCTTCAAACCAAGGTCAAATTTTGGACCTTTCATTGGGTTACTCACACAACTTCTTGATCAACATTCCTAGTGAAGTGAAGATTGAGACGACCATGGAGAAAGGTAAGGCCCCAACGATCAAGTTAACGTCTCACGACAAGCAGTTGGTGGGAGCAGTTACAGCGAAAATTCGTTCGCTTCGTAAGCCAGAACCGTACAAAGGAAAAGGTATTAGATTCCAGGGTGAGCATATCCGTAGAAAAGCAGGTAAGTCTGCAGCTAAATAAGAATAAGACATGGCATTAACTAAATCAGAAAGAAGACTACGCATTCGTAGAAGAATTCGCAAAGTAGTTACCGGTACAGCTGCAAAGCCTCGTCTTTCAGTTTTCAGAAGCAACAAAGAAATCTACGCTCAGTTGATTGATGACGTAAAGCAAGAAACTTTGCTTTCGTTCTCTTCAAGAAGCAAAGAGTTGGAAAGTGCTACTGGTACTAAGAGTGATAAGAGTTTCCAAGTAGGTCAAGGTTTGGCCAAGTTGGCAATTGAAAAAGGTATTACTGAAGTTTGTTTCGATCGTGGTGGATACTTGTACCACGGACGTGTTAAACAACTAGCAGAAGGCGCTCGTGATGGCGGCTTGAAATTCTAAAATGTCGAGTACAATGCATAACTCACGTAAAGTAAAGCCTACGGGTATTGAATTGGTAGATCGCTTGGTAGCGGTAAACCGTGTAACTAAAGTAAACAAAGGTGGTCGTACGTTCAGCTTCTCTGCAATTGTAGTTGTAGGTGATGAGAACGGGACTGCTGGTTACGGAACAGGTAAGTCTAAAGAAGTTAGTGAAGCTATTGCTAAGGCAGTAGAAGATGCTAAGAAGAACCTTTACCGCATTCCATTGCTAAAGAGTACTATCCCTCACGAAGAGAATGGTAAGTTCGCTGGATCACGTGTATTCCTTCGTCCTGCGTCAAGCGGTACTGGGGTAATTGCTGGTGGTGCAATGCGTGCAGTTTTGGAAAGTGTAGGTGTTCACGATGTACTTGCAAAGAGCAAGGGTTCATCAAACCCTCAGAACGTAGTTAAGGCTACCTTCGATGCACTTTTGAAGATGCGTAGTGCACAGGAAGTTGCGAAGACTCGCGGCATTTCTTTGGACAAAGTATTTAACGGATAATCTTAAATAGCATGGCAAAACTTAAAATCACTCAGAAGCGCAGTGTAATCGGTCGTCCAGCTCGCCAGAAGGCGACAATGGAAGCGCTAGGCTTGCGTAAGATTAACGCTACAGTAGAAGTGGAGGGTACTCCACAAGTATTGGGTATGGTACGTAAAGTATCGCACCTAGTAGAAGTTGTTGAACTTTAATTTAATTAGATAAAAATGGATTTATCAAATCTTCAACCTGCGAAGGGATCAACCCACAGCCGTAAGCGAGTAGGTAGAGGTGAAGGCTCTGGACACGGAGGTACCTCTACGCGCGGACACAAGGGTGCTCAGTCGCGTTCAGGTTACAGCCGTAAAATCGGCTTTGAGGGTGGTCAAATGCCACTACAACGTCGTGTTCCTAAGTTTGGTTTCACGAATCCAAACCGTGTAGAGTACAAGGGTTTGAACCTTGATACACTTCAATCTTTGGTAGAAGCAAAGAAATTGAAGAGCACGATTACTTTCGAAGACCTTGTAAACAATGGTCTAGTTGGTAAAAAAGAGCTTGTAAAAGTATTGGGACGTGGTGAGTGTACAATGAAATTGAACATCACTGCTCACGCTTTTAGTAAATCTGCAGTAGCTGCCATTGAAGCACAAGGCGGTACAGCAACTACTCTATAATCGCAATGAAGAAATTCGTAGAAACCATCAAGAATATCTGGAGTATCGAAGAGTTAAAGGATAAGATCCTTACAACTCTTGGATTGCTTTTGATATACAGAATTGGTTCAACGGTTCTTCTACCTGGTGTTGATCCGGATAGTTTGACGCAGCTTCAAGCGCAGACTTCAGAGGGTCTTTTGGGCGTATTGAACGCGTTCACAGGTGGTGCATTCTCTCGTGCATCTGTTCTTGCATTAGGTATCATGCCTTACATCTCAGCTTCGATTATCATTCAGTTGATGGGAATGGCAGTACCAGCGGTGCAAAAAATGCAGAAAGACGGCGAGAGCGGTCGTAGAAAGTTGAATCAAATCACACGTTACCTAACTATCCTTATCGCTGGTGTACAGGCCCCAAGTTACTTGGCTAACCTAAGTGCTCAGGGTGTTGTCTTGACTCTTGATCCAGGTACTTTCTGGTTCTTGGCATGGGTTACATTGACCACGGGTACCATTTTCGCGATGTGGTTGGGAGAGCGTATTACTGATAAAGGAATTGGTAACGGTATCTCGCTATTGATTATGGTGGGAATTATTGCAACGCTTCCTCAGGCATTCTTCCAAGAGATGTTGTCTCAGGTGAACCAAGGCGCTGGTTGGGTTGCATTTATCATTGAGTTGTTTGCATTGTTTGTAATTACAATGTTTGCAATTGCATTGACACAGGCAGTTCGTCAGATTCCAGTTCAATATGCGAAACAAGCAGCCGCGGGTAGAGGTGCAGCAACACCAACAGCACGTCAGTACCTTCCTATGAAGGTTAACGCTGCAGGTGTAATGCCTATCATCTTTGCTCAAGCTATTATGTTTATTCCAATCACAGTACTTCAGTACAGTGGTGCGGAAGGTGATAGCATCAGCTGGATTATTACGGTTTTCGGAAATATCCAAGGTTTTGGTTACAACCTCACATTCGGTTTGTTGATCATCATCTTCACATATTTCTACACGGCTATTCAGGTAAATACCAATTCTATTGCGGATGATCTAAAAAGAAACGGTGGATTTGTACCAGGTATTAAACCAGGTGCGCCGACTGCTGAATTTTTAGATACAGTTCTAAGTAGAATTACATTCCCAGGTTCATTGCTTCTTGCGCTCATTGCAGTTCTTCCTGCTGTGGCAATGGTTGTAGGTTTGAATACCCAATGGGCTTACTTCTACGGAGGTACTTCATTGTTGATTACTGTGGGTGTAATTTTGGATACCTTACAGCAGGTAGAAAGTTATTTGTTGAATCGTCATTATGACGGCTTGATGAAGACAGGAAAACTAAGAGGAAGAACCCAAACAAGTACCTTCGGTTAATATGGCTAAGCAAAATGCAATAGAACAGGACGGTACGGTAACAGAAGCATTGTCAAACGCAATGTTCCGTGTAGAGTTAGAAAACGGTCACGTTGTAACTGCGCACATCTCAGGAAAAATGAGAATGCACTACATTAAATTGTTACCAGGGGATAAAGTAAAACTAGAAATGAGTCCTTACGATTTAACTAAGGCTCGTATAACGTACAGATACTAAAAAAATGAAAGTAAGAGCTTCAGTTAAAAAGCGCAGTGCGGACTGTAAAATTGTTCGTCGTAAAGGACGCTTGTATGTTATTAACAAAAAGAACCCAAAGTTCAAGCAACGTCAGGGTTAATTGATATAATAGAAAGAATACTATGGCAAGGATTGCAGGGGTAGATTTACCTAGAACTAAGCGCGGTGTTATCGGTCTAACTTACATCTATGGTGTTGGATTGAGCCGTTCTAAAGAGATCTTGGCGAAAGCAGGGGTTCACGAAGATGTTAAAGTTCAAGAGTGGACTGATGATCAGTTGACTACCATTCGTGGTGTAATCGCTGACGAATACATCGTAGAAGGTGAGTTGCGTTCAGAGATTCAGTTGAACATTAAGCGTATGATGGACATCGGTTGTAACCGTGGTATCCGTCACCGTGTGGGTCTTCCACTACGTGGCCAACGCACAAAGAACAACTCTCGTACGAGAAAGGGTAAGAGAAAAACAGTTGCTAACAAGAAAAAAGCAACTAAATAATAGTTATTAGTTATGGCTAAGAAACAAGCAAAACAGACGAAGAAGCGTAAAGTACGCGTAGAAGCGATGGGTGAAGCACACATCGGATCTTCGTTCAACAATATCATTATCTCATTGACAAATCAGCAAGGTCAGGTTATCTCTTGGTCTTCAGCTGGTAAGATGGGATTCCGCGGAAGCAAGAAAAACACTCCTTACGCAGCTCAAATGGCAGCAGAGGATTGTGGTCGCGTTGCACTTGAGGCGGGCTTGAAGAAAGTTAAAGCATACGTAAAGGGTCCTGGTAACGGTCGCGAGAGCGCTATCCGTTCTTTGCACAACTTGGGTATTGAAGTGGTAGAAATCATTGACATCACACCAACACCTCACAACGGTTGTCGTGCACCTAAGAAACGTCGCGTTTAATAATTAGTAGAAGAAAAGTATTATGGCAAGATATAGAGGACCAAAAACAAAGATTGCACGTCGTATGGGCGAGCCTATCTTTGGCCCAGACAGCTCTTTCGAAAAGCGCAAATATGCTCCAGGACAACACGGTAATGCCCGTCGTCGTGGTAAGAAGAGCGAATACGCAGTTCAGTTGCAAGAGAAGCAAAAAGCAAAATACACTTACGGTATTTTGGAGCGTCAGTTTGCAAACATGTTCGACAAGGCGTCAAGAAGTAAAGGCAAAACGGGTGATGTTCTTTTGCAACTATGTGAGAGCCGTCTTGACAACGTAGTATTCCGTTTAGGTCTTGGTAAGACTCGTGATGCTGCACGTCAGTTGGTAGGTCACCGTCACATCACTTTGAATGGAGAGCTTGCAAGCATTCCATCAATGAATGTGAAGCCTGGTGATGTAATTGGCGTTCGTGAAAAGTCTAAATCATTGGTAGTTATTGCTGATGCTCTTGCATCTAGCAACGGCGAGTACCCATGGTTGGAGTGGAACGAAAGTAAAATGGAAGGAACTTTCCTAAGTGTACCTTCACGTGATGCAATCCCTGAGAATATCAAGGAGCAGTTGATCGTCGAATTGTACTCGAAATAATAACACCTTATACCCATTTAATATGGCTATTCTTAATTTCCAAAAGCCGGATAAAGTAATCATGAACGCGTCGACTGACAAAGATGGTCAGTTCGAGTTCAGACCTTTAGAGCCAGGCTACGGTTTAACAGTCGGTAATGCACTTCGTAGAGTATTGCTTTCAGGACTTGAAGGATTCGCTTTGACTTCTTTGAGAATTGACGGCGTAGATCACGAATTCAGCACAATTGAAGGTGTTGTAGAAGATGTAACTGAAATTGTTCTAAACCTAAAGCAAGTTCGCTTTAAGCAACAAATCGAATCTGTTGATACAGAAACTGTAAAGTTCTCTGTTAGCGGTAAAGAGCAGTTGCTAGCTGGCGATTTAGCGGCACACATTACTTCATTCCAGGTATTGAACCCAGATTTGGTGATCTGTAACATGGACGCTAGCGTGAACCTTTCTATGGAAGTGGTGATCGAAAAGGGTCGTGGTTATGTGGGTGCAGAAGTGAACAAGAAAGCAGATGCTCCGATCGGAACTATTGCTCTTGACAGCATCTACACGCCAATCAAGAACGTGAAGTACTCTATTGAGAACTATCGTGTAGAGCAGAAGACTGACTTTGAAAAGTTAGTTATGGAGATTGAGACTGATGGTTCAATTCTACCAAAAGATGCTCTAACTGAAGCAGCTAAAATTTTGATTCACCACTTCATGTTGTTCAGCGATGAGCGCATTAGTCTTGAGGACGAAGAAAGTGCTGAAACTGAAAGCTACGATGAAGAAGCATTGCACATGCGTCAATTGTTGAAGACTAAGCTTCACGATATGGACTTGAGCGTTCGTGCTTTGAACTGTTTGAAGGCTGCAGAGGTAGATACCTTAGGAGATTTGGTAACGTACTCGAAGTCAGATTTGATGAAGTTCCGCAACTTCGGTAAGAAGTCACTTACTGAATTGGAAGAATTAGTTGATAGTAAAAACTTGAGCTTTGGAATGGATATTTCTAAATACAAGCTCGATAAAGAATAAAAATGAGACACGGTAAGAAAAATAATCACCTCGGTAGAAAGACTGCGCACAGAAAGGCGATGTTGAGCAACATGGCTGGTTCTCTTATTGAGCACAAGCGCATCAACACGACTGTGCAAAAGGCTAAAGAGCTACGTAAGTTCGTAGAGCCTCTGATTACTCGTGCGAAAGAAAATACTACACACAACCGTCGTACGGCATTCTCTGCATTGAGAAACAAGCACGCCGTAACTGAGTTGTTCACTGTAGTAGGTCCTAAAGTGGGTGATCGTCCAGGTGGCTACACTCGTATTATCAAAACGGGTAACCGTCTTGGTGATAACGCTGAGATGTGTATGGTAGAGTTGGTTGATTTCAACGAATTGTACACGAAAGAAGAGAAGAAGAAAACTACTCGTCGTAGCCGCCGTTCAAAAGCGACTACTGAAGAAGCAGCTCCTGCTCCTGCAGCAGAGGCAGTTACTGAAGAAGTAGCGGTAGAGGAAACTAAGGAAGAATCTGCTGAATAAGAATAGACAAATGCACCAAATAGGTCTTTGTTGATTAATTTAGAGGGGAATTAGGTCTTGGGCCTATTTCCCCTTTTTTTTAGAAACTGACACTCATGGATAATTCAACTAAAAAGGCAACGCTACTCCTCGAGGACGGAACCGTATTTTATGGTACCTCCACAGGGCTTGACGGCACTGCCTATGGGGAGATTTGCTTTAACACAGGTATGACTGGTTACCAAGAGATCTTCACAGATCCGTCGTACTTCGGTCAGCTTATGGTAATGGCTACTTCTCATATTGGTAACTATGGAGTTCACGCTGAGGAAATAGAATCAGGAAAGATTCAAATTGCTGGTCTGATCACCAAGAACTTTAGTGAAGTTGCTTCACGTGCTGGAAAATCGGACAGCCTTTATGGGTACTTCGAAAAAGAAGGGAAGGTTGCTATTAAGGATATTGATACTCGTGCATTGGTTCGTCACATACGCGATGCGGGTGCGATGAATGCTATTATTTCTACCGAAATCCACGATGTAGAAGGGCTCAAAGAGGAGCTTAAAAAATGTCCAAACATGGAAGGACTTGCATTGGCACCTGTGGTAAGTACCAAGGAGGCATATGAAGTAGGTCCGGCAGATAGTGAGATTCGTGTTGCCGCATTGGACCTCGGTATCAAGAATAACATCGTAAAATGTTTGACAGATCGTGGAGCGCGAGTAAAGGTCTTCCCATACAATACCTCAACAGAGGAGATGATGGCGTGGAACCCGAACGGATTGTTTTATTCTAACGGTCCTGGTGATCCTGCTGCTTCTCCAGAGGTGGTTGCTGAAGTATCCAAGGGAATTGCTTCTGGTTTGCCTGTCTTTGGTATTTGTTTGGGACACCAGATGATTGCGCTTGCAAGCGGTTTGAATACCTATAAAATGCATAACGGTCACCGAGGGATTAACCACCCGGTTAAGAATGTGGAGACCGGATTGGGCGAAATTACCTCACAGAATCACGGTTTCGTGGTGAAGATGGAAGATGTTGAGGCTTCAGATAATGTGGCATTAACTCACGTTCACCTAAACGACCAAACCGTTGCGGGTATAAAAAGAACGGATGCAAATTGTTTCTCCGTCCAATACCACCCTGAGGCCTCTCCGGGCCCACACGATAGCCGATATCTTTTTGATTCGTTTATCGAGAACATCAAAAACAACTAAGACACAACACACTAACTAACACTCTAAACGTAATATTATGTCTGTAATTACTCACATCCATGCTAGACAGATTTTGGATTCTCGCGGGAACCCAACTGTTGAAGTCGATGTAATCACTTCTACCGGTGCTATGGGTAGAGCTGCTGTTCCTTCAGGAGCCTCTACTGGTATCCATGAGGCAGTTGAACTTCGCGACGAAGATGCTTCTGTATACATGGGCAAAGGTGTTTTGAAAGCAGTAGATAACGTAAATGATATCATCGCTCCAGAATTGGAAGGTGAGATTGTAACTGAGCAAGCACATATTGATGCAATCATGCTCGAGCTTGACGGAACTGAAAACAAAGGGAAATTAGGTGCCAACGCAATTTTGGCAGTCTCTTTGGCAGTAGCTAAGGCCGCAGCTGAAAGCACTGGCCAGTCATTGTACCGCTACATCGGTGGTGTAAATGCACGTACTCTGCCAGTTCCTATGATGAACATCTTGAACGGTGGTTCACACGCAGATAACTCTATCGATTTCCAAGAATTCATGGTAATGCCATTCGGTGCTGAATCATTCAGCCAGGCATTGCGTATGGGTACTGAAGTATTCCACAACTTGAAGAAAGTCCTAAAGAGCAAAGGATACTCTACCAACGTAGGTGATGAAGGTGGTTTTGCACCTTCTATCGGCTCTAACGAGGAAGCTTTAGAAATCATTCTAGAAAGTATCGAGAAAGCAGGTTACAAGCCTGGTGAAGATATCTGGATTGCTATGGATGCAGCTGCATCAGAATTCTACAATGAAGAGAAAGGCACGTACGTATTCCACAAGAGTGACGGTCGTGAATTGACTTCTGACGAAATGGTAGACTACTGGGCTAACTGGATTGAAAAGTATCCAATTGCTTCTATCGAAGACGGTCTTCACGAAGACGATTGGGCCGGTTGGGCTAAACTTCACGCGAAGATTGGCGATAAGGTTCAGTTGGTAGGTGACGATTTGTTCGTAACCAACGAGAAGCGCGTAGCACGTGGTATTGAAGAAGGGAGTGCGAACTCTGTACTCGTTAAAGTAAACCAGATTGGTACTTTGACGGAGACGATTAACACTGTTACTCTTGCTAACCGTCATATGATGACGGCTGTTATGTCACACCGTTCAGGCGAGACTGAGGATTCAACAATCGCGGATTTAGCGGTTGCTTTGAATACAGGTCAGATTAAGACCGGTTCAGCTTCACGTTCTGATCGTATGGCGAAATACAACCAACTATTGAGAATCGAGGAAGAGCTTGCGGAGCGCGCTGTGTTCCCAGGAAAGAACTTCCGATTCATTAAATAAAATCCAAACACCTGTCATGGACAAAATTAAAGAGCAGTTTCGCGACACATTCCCATCAATCGTAGCTGATACCAAAGCATTCTTGAAAGAGAATGCGGATCAGAAGGTTGGTGAGATTAAGTTGGGACAACTATACGGGGGTATGCGCGGCATGCCAGCATTGATTTGTGAAACTTCTAAGCTTGATCCTGAAGAGGGTATTCGTTTCCGCGGATACAGTATTCCTGAACTTCAAGAGAAGCTTCCGAAGTATCCAGGAGGCGAGCAGCCATTGCCTGAAGGGCTGTTTCACTTAATGCTGATGAATGAGCTTCCAACGGAAGATCAGGCGCGTCGTTTGAGTAACAACTGGGTTCGTCGTAATAACGTTCCAGTACATGTATTCAAGGCAATTGATGCCCTACCAACGCGTACGCACCCAATGACACAGTTTTCTATTGCCATAATGGCGATGAGAACAGAAAGTGAATTTGCAAAGGCGTATGCTGCAGGTGTTCACAAGAGTGAATATTGGGACGCTACTTACGAAGATTGTATGAACTTGATTGCGCGCTTACCACGTGTGGCAGCATACATCTACCGTAGAATGTACCACAACGACCAGCACATCGAACCAGATCCGAAACTAGATTGGGCGGGTAATTTCGCACACATGTTAGGTTTTGACGGTGACGAGTTCAAGGAGTTAATGCGTATGTACTTGACCATCCACGCTGACCACGAGGGAGGTAACGTAAGTGCACACACCGTACACCTTGTAGGTTCTGCTCTGAGTGATGCTTATTTGAGCTTTGCTGCAGGTATGAACGGTTTGGCAGGCCCATTACATGGACTGGCTAACCAAGAAGTAATTCGCTGGATCAATAACATGCGTCAAGAACTAGGTGGTGGATTGCCAACTAAGGAGCAGATTGCGAACTACTGTAAGCAAACTTTGGCTTCAGGAAAGGTGATTCCTGGTTTCGGTCATGCGGTTTTGCGCAAGACAGATCCTCGTTACACTGCCCAACGTGAGTTTGCACAAGCGAAGATGCCAAATGACGAGCTGTTTAAAATCGTAAGTATGGTTTATGAAGTAGTGCCAGATATCTTGGCGGCTACTGGAAAAGTGAAAAACCCTTGGCCTAATGTAGATGCACATAGTGGCCAATTGTTGACGCACTATGGCTTCGTAGAATACGAGTTCTATACAGTTCTATTCGGTGTTGCTCGTTCATTGGGAACCCTTGCGAATCTTATTTTGGATCGTGCGATGGGTATGCCAATCGAGCGTCCTGGATCTACAACCACTGACTTGCTTAAAAAGCAGTTCGACAAGTAAGGTTGAGCGTAGAAAAATACTGGCCCCGGAGTGCGAAGCGCTCCGGGGTTTTTTATTGCTAACTATAACATTTCTAGACCAATAGTTGTATATTTGCACCCCTTTTGGACACGAAGCATGCTTCCAATGGGCATTTGAAAAAGAAAAAACCCTCTCAAGGGCTAGTGAGAATAGCATGTAAAGTCCTGAGATACAAGTAAATCTCTCATGTCAGAAGAGAATCAAGTACCACAAGAAGAGGTACAACAAGAGGCTCCAGCTCAGGAGGCTCCAAAAGCAGAAGAAAAAGTTGAAGCACCAGCAGTTGAAGAAACTGTAACTGAAGAGCCAGCATTCAGCTGGGACGATGTTGAAGGTGGTGAAACTGCAGTGAACGAAGAGCGTGAGGCTTTGGCGGCATTGTACGAAGAAACTTTGGGTTCTTCTGTAGAGCATCAAGTAGTAGAAGGTAAAGTAACTTCTAAGACTGATCGCGAAGTAATCATCGACATCAACTCTAAGAGTGAAGGTGTTGTTAGTTTGAACGAGTTCCGTTACAACCCAGAATTGGCAGTAGGTGATACTGTTGAGGTATTGGTTGATCGTCAAGAAGACAAGTACGGACAGCTAGTTCTTTCTCACAGAAAAGCACGTTCTATCAAGGCTTGGGATCGCGTTAACGAAGCACACGACAACGATGAAATCGTTAAGGGTTACGTTAAAGCTCGTACTAAGGGTGGTATGATCGTAGACGTATTCGGTCTAGAGGCGTTCTTGCCAGGATCACAGATTGACGTTAAGCCAATCCGCGATTACGACCAGTACGTAGATAAAACAATGGAGTTCAAAGTGGTTAAAATCAACCACGAATTCAAAAACGTTGTTGTTTCTCACAAGGCGCTTATCGAAGCTGATCTTGAAGAACAGAAAAAAGAAATCATCTCGAAACTCGAGAAAGGTCAAGTATTGGAAGGTGTGGTCAAAAACATCACGTCTTACGGTGTATTCATCGACCTTGGTGGCGTAGATGGTCTAGTTCACATTACAGATTTGAGCTGGAGCCGTATCAACCACCCGTCAGAGGTAGTAGAGTTGGATCAGAAGATCAACGTTGTAATTCTAGACTTTGACGAAGGCAAGACACGTATCCAATTAGGTCTTAAGCAACTTGAGAAGCACCCATGGGATGCTCTTGATGAGAACTTGAGCGTTGGCGATAAAGTAACAGGTAAAGTAGTAGTACTTGCTGATTACGGTGCGTTCGTAGAAGTAATGCCAGGTGTTGAAGGTTTGATCCACGTAAGCGAAATGAGCTGGTCTGCTCACTTGCGCAGCGCTGGTGACTTCATGAAAGTTGGTGATTCAGTAGAAGCTGAGGTATTGACTCTAGATCGCGAAGAGCGTAAGATGAGCCTTGGTATCAAGCAATTGACTACTGATCCTTGGACGGATATCACTACAAAATACCCGCAAGGTTCAACACATGCTGGTACGGTTCGCAACTTCACGAACTTCGGTATCTTCCTAGAGCTTGAAGAAGGAATTGATGGTTTGATCCACATTTCTGATCTAAGCTGGACGAAGAAAGTGAAGCACCCGTCTGAATTTACTTCTATCGGTGCGAAACTAGAAGTTGTAGTTATGGATATCGACGCTGAAAACCGTCGTTTGAGCTTGGGTCACAAGCAAGTAACTGATAACCCTTGGGATGCTTACGCTGAAACATTCAAAGTAGGTAACAAGGTTACAGGTACTATGATCAACTCAGGTGATAAAGGTGGTGATGTAAGCTTTGCTGAGCACGAAGGTGTTGAGGCTTACTGTCCTGCACGTCACATCACTAAAGAAGATGGTGCTAAACTAGAAAAAGGCGAAACTGCAGAGTTCGTAGTGATCGAATTCAACAAAGACAACCGTCGTATCGTAGTATCTCACGTAGGTACTTACAAAGAGGTTGAGTTGAAGAAGAACACTGGCCGTGGTGGTAACAAAGGCGGAAACGTTGCTGTACCAAACCAAAACGTTGAGCGCTCAACAATGGGTGATCTAGACGCTTTGGCGGCTCTTAAAGAGCAAATGGAGAAAGGCGGTAAATAAGCCGATTTTTTCGAGATAACTCACGAACCCCTCGGGCCGCAGGTCCGAGGGGTTTTTTAATGGATAAAATCCTAACTTGGGGCTCTATGAGAATTGGAGAAATTATTCAAGAATTGGAGCTGTGGGCGCCGCCAGCACTTCAAGAATCCTACGATAATAGCGGACTTATTGTTGGTTCCAGAGATTGGGAGACCGACGGTGTTTTGGTTGCTTTGGATTGTTTGGAATCTGTGGTGGATGAAGCCATTACCAAGAATATTCACCTCATTGTTGCGCACCATCCAATAGTATTTGGAGGATTGAAGAGATTCAATGGCTCAAGTTATATCGAGCGTGTCGTCATGAAGGCCATCAAGCACGATGTAGCTATCTACGCTATTCATACGAACCTCGATAATGTGCTCTGGGGGGTGAATGCGAAGATCATGGAGCTTTTGGGGATTCAAAACCACTCTATTCTAAGCCCAATGAAAGGTGCCTTGAAGAAGTTTCAAGTCTATGTGCCTGTCGCTAGTGTTGCCTCGCTTGAGGCAGCTGTGTTTAATGCCGGAGGGGGTAAGGTTAGTGCTTATGAAGAGTGCAGCTTTAAGACCGAAGGTGTAGGTTCATTTAAAGGCACTGAAGGGACCACTCCTGTAATAGGGAAGGTAGGTGAGCGCGAGTTTGTAGAAGAAGCCAAGCTAGAGTTTATCGTACCTGCATTCGCCCAAAGGGCGGTTGAGAAGGCGGCTCGAACGGCGCACCCTTATGAGGAGATGGCCTACGAGTGGTTGGCTGTAGAAAATGTGGCTACCCAATATGGTGCGGGTGCCGTGGGTGAATTGGCCCAGGAAATGAAATTCGATGCATTTTTGGCCTTGGTTAAAAAGGCTTTTGGTACGACCATAAAATATACCCCTGCGGTAAAGGAAACCGTCAAACGAGTTGCTGTATGCGGTGGTTCAGGCAGCTTCTTATTAGGAGCAGCAAAGGGCAGCGGAGCAGATGTTTTCATCACCGCGGATTACAAATACCACCAATTTTTCGATGCGGACGGCAGTCTGTCGATTTTTGATGTGGGACATTTTGAGAGTGAGCAGTTTACAATCGACCTCATAGCTGATAGACTCTCGGAAAAATTCCCTAAATTTGCCGTTCTCAAAACTGAGGTCAACACAAACCCTATTCAGTACTATTAGTATGGCTAAGAAGGCAAAAGAGCTAAGCGTAGAAGATAAATTAAGAGCGCTTTACGATCTGCAAATCATTGATCGTCGTGTAGACGAAATCCGTGCAATGCGCGGAGAGCTTCCATTGGAGGTTGAAGATCTTGAAAACGAAGTAGCCGGTATGGAGACTCGTATGGAAAAGGTGAACAATGAGATTGCTGACCTAGAAGTAGATATCAAGGAAAAACAACTTTTGATCAAGGAAAGCCAGGAGAAAATGGCGAAGTACGCAAAAGATCAGGAGCAAGTAAGAAATAACAGAGAGTTCGAAGCAATTGCGAAGGAAATTGAATACCAGGAATTGGAAATTCAATTGGCTGAAAAGCGTATTCGCGAGTTCTCAGCACGTATCGAAGCTAAGAAAGAGGCTAACGAGGCAAGCGTAGAGAAGTTGAATGATCGTAAGACTCACTTGACGCACAAGGTGAGCGAGTTAGACAGCATCATGGCTGAGACGCAGAAAGAAGAAGAATTGCTTCTTGCAAAGAGCGAAGAGTACAAGGGAATGATTGAGGCGCGCCTAGTTGATGCGTACGATCGTATTCGTTCGGCTACTAAGAATAAGCTCGCTGTTGTTTCAGTAGAGCGTGGTGCTTCTGCCGGTTCTTTCTTCGTAATTCCACCGCAACGTCAAATGGAACTTGCACAGCGCAAGAAAATCATGATTGACGAGCACAGCGGTCGTATTCTAGTTGATCCAGTATTGGCTCAAGAAGAAGAGGATAAGATGGATGCAATGATTGCAGACTGGTTGAAGTAATCATCAGTAGTTATTGCCGCGTAGCGCAAAATATTTAGACTCAAAAAAGCCCGCTCGAAGAGCGGGCTTTTTGTTTTCTTATGCTAAAAATTGCGGGCCTATTTAGTGCAGACGTATAACATCTCTCGTTTCGGTAGCGCATATTTCTCAAAGTATCCTTCGGGAAGTTCTTTTGCTGCATCGAAGGTACTTACAGTAAAGCCACATTCTTTGAGGCGCTCAGGGTAATCTTGACCGTAAAGACGAACGTGATCGTACTGGCGGAAGCGGCGCTCACGCTCTGCAGGATCTTTTATCGATGGGTCCTCATCTGTAACCTCATAGTCAGGATCCAACGGAACTTGCATAATGGCTAAACCACCTGGTTTTAGAATGCGGTGAAGTTCACGTATGGCTTGCTTATCGTCATCTACGTGTTCGAGAACGTGATTGCAAAAGATGGTGTCATACGTATTGTCCTCGATAGGAATGTCCTGCACATCAAAACGCATATCTGCTAGCGGTGAGAACAGATCGGCCGTGGTGTAATCCAGGTGATTCATTTTGCGGAATCGACCGTAAAAACATTGTTCTGGGGCGATGTGTAGGAGTTTTTGTGGCTTGGTAAGGAAATCTGTGTAGTCCTTGAGGTAAAGCCAAAGAAGTCGATGCCTTTCTAGACTGTTTGTTCCTGGGCAAAGAGCATTGGGACGTTGATTCTCGCCATAGCCGTAAGGGAAAAAGCGTGAATAGCCTCTACCGTCGATTGGATCGATAAAATTCGAGCCTCTGAATAATACAGGACTGAGCCATTGCACAATGTAGCTCAATCTAATAAGCAGAGGGCGCGGCACCTTAGCGAGTGCCCATTTCATCATTTTTGAGATCATACCTTTTCGTATTCTTCCGGCTCTATACCGAGCGCGTCGTAAATGTACTGGAAAGTACTTAGGATTTCAGGCTTACCATCAACTACCGCTACATCGTGCTCGAAATGCGCACTGTTCTTACCATCGGCAGTGAGAATGGTCCAGCCGTCTTTGAGTTGCTTAATTCTATGCGTTCCTAGATTAGTCATAGGTTCAATGGCGATCACTAGACCTTCTTGAATCTTTTTACCGCGTCCGCGACGCCCGTAGTTTGGAACTTGTGGCTCTTCGTGCATTTTACGGCCGAGACCGTGTCCTACAAGCTCTCTAACGATACCGTAACCGCGTGCCTCGGTAAATTCTTGTATAGCCGCGCCAATATCGCCTATTCTATTGCCCACAACGACCTCACGTATGCCCACGTAAAGACTTTCTTTGGTATCGGCAAGAAGACGCTGGGTATCTGCATCAACTTCACCTACGGCGAAAGTGTATGCATGGTCACCATAGAACTCATTCATGTAAACGCCACAGTCTACACTCAGGATATCACCTTCCTTGAGAGGGTCTTTGCTTGGTATACCGTGAACGACTTGGGCGTTTGGAGACATACACAGGCTGTTTGGAAACCCATACATACCCAAGAAACCTGGTTCGCCACCATGGTCTCGAATAAATTCTTCGGCCATTTTATCCAGCTCCAAAGGGATGGCACCAGGAACAATTTTTGGTGCGAGCATTCCTAAGGTCTTGCTGACCAGCTGTGCGCTTTCACGCATCAGTTCAATTTCTTCTCTAGTCTTGTATTTGATCATTATTTCGCGACCAATAAATTATCTCCTGTCATTTCCGCCGGCTGATCTACACCCATTAGAGCCAAAAGGGTAGGAGCTATATCTCCTAGTTTCCCTTCTTTTAGGCCATATTCTTGGGCCGAAGAACCAACAAGCCAGCAAGGTACAACAGTGGTGGTATGCGCAGTGTTCGGCGAACCGTCCTCATTTACCATACAATCGGCATTACCGTGATCGGCAAGAACGATGAATTGGTAATCCGATTCCAAACCAGCCTCAACAACTGATTGCAAACACGAGTCAACAGTTTCACAAGCTTTGATTGCGGCTTCCATTACCCCTGTATGACCAACCATATCTGGATTGGCAAAGTTCAGACACACAAAGTCTGTTGCGCCTTCTTTTAATTTGGGAACAATAGCATCTCTAATATCGCCAGCACTCATCTCAGGCTGCAAGTCGTAAGTTGCCACCTTTGGAGAAGGACATAGTAAGCGCTCTTCACCATTAAAAGGCTCCTCACGACCGCCGGAAAAGAAGAAGGTGACATGAGGGTACTTCTCTGTTTCAGCTATTCTAATCTGGGTGCGTCCAGCACTTTCAAGTACTTCACCCATGGTGTTGACCAAGTTGTCCTTGCGGAATACTACTTCAATATTTTTGAACGTATCGTCGTAGCTGGTCATGGTCACAAAGTGAAGATTCAAAGCAGACATGTTCTCTTCTGGGAAGTCACTTTGGGTTAAGACCTCGGTGATTTCTCTTCCTCGATCCGTTCTAAAGTTGAACATGATTACCACATCGTTTTCCTCGAGAGTCGCTAGTGGGGTGCCGTCTTCATTAGTAATGACTACAGGTTCTAAGAATTCGTCTGTAACTCCTGCTTCGTAGCTCTGCTTAATAGCAGTAACGGCATCGGTAGCTTTTTCACCTTGACCATTTACCATCAAGTGGTAGGCCTTGGCGACACGTTCCCATCGCTTATCACGGTCCATACTGAAGTAGCGGCCTATTAATGAAGCAACACGCCCAGTGGTTTCTGACATATGTGCTTCTAAATCGGACACATAATTCGCACCACCCTGTGGGTCAGTATCTCGACCGTCTGTGAAAACATGAACGAACACATCTTCAAATGCTTCAGCGTGAAGCCAGGTGCATAAGGCCTTGGCATGATTGATATGCGCATGCACACCGCCGTCAGAAAGAAGCCCGGCAATGTGAATCTTACTATTGTTTGCTTTAGCATGTGCTAGCGCGGCCAATAGTGTAGAGTCACTGGCAAAATCTCCATTCTCTGCGGCAAGATTGATTTTGACCAAATCTTGGTAGACTACGCGGCCTGCTCCAAGATTCATGTGTCCTACTTCCGAGTTTCCCATTTGACCCTCAGGTAGACCTACGTCTAGCCCTGAAGTTTTTACCCAAGTTTGCGGGTAGTCCTTGTACAGGGAATCAACAAAAGGTGTGTTGGCTTTATCGATGGCACTGACATCAGGGTTATCGGCTCTTCCCCAACCGTCAAGTACAATTAATGCTGTCTTTTTCATAGTGTTCGTTGAAGGCACAAATTTAGGGATTATTGGGCCAAAAAAAGACCCGCACTAGGCGGGTCTTTTCATCTAAAATTCATTGGATTAATACACTGCAATCCAGGCAGTTTCTACAACTGCTTTTGCAGCTTCCAAAGCCGTGCGTGCTTCAGCTAAGTTTTCGTGCATACTGTACACTACGCGGTAGGTGTTCA
>WTIZ01000061.1 GCA_011525035.1 Cryomorphaceae bacterium
GCGGGTTATTTTTTTATTCCTAAACTTAAAACCGATGGTTTTCTTCTCTAACTTCAAGAAAGGACCACCAATGTTTGCATTGGTTTTGTGAAATTCTAAAAACCAGGCTCCCCTAGCCTAATACAAAAACCCCCAGCGGCCGCAGGCCGCTGGGGGTTTGTTTTATTCAAAAAGGGCGCGCCCCTTATTCGCTTTCGTTAATGACTAAATCCAATAACCCGGTGTTCGAATTAATGCTCTCTTCCAATGAGATCATACTTTCTGTATTCTCCACCCCTTCGATATCGTTAATGCGGAAGATCACATCTTTGGCGTGCGAGGCATCGCGACAACGAATCTTGGCAAAGATGCCGTACTTCCCGGTGGCAAGGTGCGCAACTGTCACCTCAGGTACCGAGCGTAACTGATCAATAATATCAGGAGATTGCAACGAGCGCGATGTGAAGAGCCCGACGTAGGCTACAAATCCAAAGCCCAATTTTGCATAATCTACAGAGATGGATGTACTCTTGATAACGCCCATCTGTTCCATCTTCTTTACACGAACGTGAATGGTCCCTGGGCTCACCAACAAATCCTTTGCTATCTCAGTAAACGGCTTACGCGCGTCCTTCACTAAATACTGCAGAATCTGTTTGTCGAGTTTGTCTAGTTTCATAGGTCTATGTGATAGAGTACAAAGGTGCAATCCTCATTCTTGAAATTCAATGAGTACAACTACTCTTTTACTCAAATTTTAGCGGAATTTTGTTTTCCATCTAAAGATAGTGCCTTATTTTTGCATCCGCAGCAAAACAATAATGGTTTTGTTGAACAGAATTTAAAAAATTGACAATGACGGAAAACATTTCACATCTAAACGAACCGCAGGCCTTATTTACCATCAATAACCCAGAAAGCGTAATCGAAGTTTTCTTGGACGAGGCGGCAGGTATCGTACGTGAAGTGAAGTGTTTGAACTACAACCGTTGTAAGGAGTACACGTACTCAGTAGAAGAATATTTAGATAGATACAGCCACCACCCAGCGGGCAAAGCAGTTGCAGCGAAGTTGGCAGTATCCGCAGAATAAACTGACTTTCCATTCACTCTGTTTGTATTTGGGTTAAGTGGCGCTGAGGAAAGCAGCGCCACTTTTTTTTGCTCCAAATTCACGAACCTCGCACATCTAGTACAGGAGTACAAAAAACCCCCGCCCAGGCTGCGCCTGGGCGGGGGTTATATATTCCAAGAAACCGTGCCTTTTACGCCTTCTTGTAGAACGGTAGTTTTACCACCTTCGCTTTAATCGTCTTATTGCGGATCACCACATCGAACTCACTACCCTCTGTGGCCAATTCCACCGGCACATAACCCATACCAATATTCTTGCCTGTAGAAGGGCTCGCAGTTCCTGAGGTCACGCGTCCAACAACTTCGCCGTCCTTCGCAATCTCATAGCCGTGGCGAGGAATACCGCGGTCAATCATTTCAAAGCCGACCAATTTCTTCGTCACGCCTTCCTCTTTCTGCTTGGCAAAAGTTTCCGACGAAACGAAGTCTTTCGTGAACTTAGTAATCCAGCCTAAACCAGCCTCCATTGGACTTGTGGTATCATCTATGTCGTTTCCGTACAAACACATTCCCATTTCTAGGCGGAGTGTATCGCGCGCACCCAATCCAGCTGGCAATAAGCCGTGAGGCTCGCCTGCTTCAAGCACGGCATTCCAAAGTGTTTCTGCATCGGCATTGTTGATGTAAAGCTCAAAACCGCCGGCACCCGTGTAGCCTGTTGCTGAGATGATAATATCCTGAATACCTGCCATCTCTCCGATGACAAAGTTGTAGTAGCGAATAGCCGACAAATCGGTACCTGTTAAGGTCTGGAGAATCTCCGTAGCCTTCGGGCCTTGCACCGCCAATAAGCTGTAATCGTCGCTCTGGTTGCTCAAGTTTACATCAAACCCTTCGGTGTACTTCATGATGTGGTTCCAATCCTTGTCCATGTTCGAGGCATTAACCACCAAAAGGAAGTGCTCCTCCGAGAAGCAGTAGACCAACAGATCGTCGACGATACCGCCCTGCTCGTTTGGAAAACAGCTGTATTGGATCTTTCCAGGGATGAGCTTGCTCACGTCGTTAGACGTTACCTTTTGAAGGAACGGCAATGCATCCGGGCCTTCTACGAAGAATTCGCCCATGTGGCTCACATCGAACATTCCAGCCTGTTCACGCACTGCAGCATGCTCATGGCGCAAACCGCTGTACTGTACGGGCATATTGTAGCCGGCAAACGGCACCATCTTCGCGCCTAGGGCAATGTGTACCTGCTCGAGTGCTGTTGATTTTAATTCTGTACTCATATCTTGTTGTAATAGGTTCTAATTATCCGTGAATGAGGCCTTCTGTCCCCAAATTTGAAATGACTTCCGCCTCATATTCCAGTAAATCCTGCCACATCTGATCTACCTCTTCGCGCTTTCCATAAGTGCGGGCCAATTTTAAAAACATCGTGTAGTGGTTGGCCTCAGAGATCATCAAAGTATGGTAGAACTCACTGAGCTCTTTGTCCTCCAAATTCTCGCTCAGCACTCTGAAGCGTTCGCACGAACGAGCTTCGATCAGTGCACACACCAACAAGCGATGGATCAAGCGAAGCTCGCGATCCCCTCCCTTGGGAAAGAATGTATTGAGCTGACCCACATAGGCATCCTTGCGCTCACGACCTAAAACAAGGCCGCGTTGCATGATGCGGTTGTGCACCATCTGAAAATGTCCCATCTCCTCGCGAGCGAGGGCGGTCATCTTATCTACTAATTCTGGTTTTTCTGGGTAGCCCACAATGAGGCTAATGGCGGTGGATGCGGCTTTTTGCTCGCAGTAGGCATGGTCGGTAAGAATCTCTTCGATGTTCTTCTCCGCAATGTTCGCCCAGCGAGGGTCGGTAGGTAATTTTAATCCTAGCATCTTCTATTAAGATTTAGCGCCAATTCTATCTGAGAATTCTCGCGCAAAATTAACCATCAATTTGAACTCAGACACACTTGCTGCACGTTCTTTATGGAAAATCAGCAGTGCCTTGCCGTTGCTCTCCATGTGGAAGACCGGATGGCTTGCTAAAAAGGCCAAGCAGCCCGGAGAGAAGAACGCGCGTATGGCCTTTTCGTCTTCCCCTTTGAGGTTGAATCGCTTATCAAATACATTGGAACCCAGTTCGATGTCCTGCGCCCCGGCGAGGTACGAGATGCGCTCAAAAATGCGCTCCCTGTCCAATGTGAATTTGGGCAGTTTGATGCCCTTAGGCTGAAGAATCACACACGCGAGGTGCTGACTATCACGCATGGTAAATTCCCCGACGTGGGTCACTACCTCGATAGCCATCAGTCGGGTACTGCGGTCCTCGAGCAAGTTCATGGTTTGATCAATACGGCGGTGGCGGAAATAATGGAATTGGTTCACCTTGGTGTCCCAGATAGGATCTGGCCACGGTGTGTATTCGAGCCCTGCAGTACCGGCAAACTTTCTAAGCTTCTCTTGCTTACCACTCAAGCGCGTATCTGAGCTGCGCACTAGGAAAACATCTGAGCCGCGCGTGCTCTTGCTCTGTACCCCTAGCGGATGAGAGGAAGCTGGCGCGAGGGTATCCAGACCCACAAGATCTAAGGAGCCGCCGTGCTGCTCAAAGCTCTCTACATAGCCGGCCAAGTGCTCCATGACGGTAGCGTCGACAAAGGAGGTGCTGGAGAAATCGGCAATGACTTCAGCAGAAGTCGGAATGCTGTCGAGCTTGCTCTTAAGTCGCGGGTAGTTCAAGAAGTTTGCGAAGTAATTGATGTTGAGGATGTACTTGTTTTCCTCCTCTTCAAATAGCAGCGTGTTGGGTCTGTTGAAGTAGCGGAGTATTTCTGCACCCGATCCAGTAATGATGACTTGAATGACGAGGGTAGCTGCCATCCCTAGAACGATACCCATGATAAGGCCATAAACGAGGGTGGCGAACAGGGTGAAGAAGAATAGGAAGAGCTGCTCAAGACCGATTTGTGCGATTTTACGGAATTGGCTCGGGTTTAAAAGCTTGTATCCGGTGAAGACGAGAATGGCCGCCAGCGCAGGCAGTGGAATTTGAGTGAGGACCTCACGCAAAAAGAGGACGAATACCAAGATGAGTGCACCGTGGAAGAAGTTTGCCGAACGCGTCTTTGCGCCGTTGCTCACATTCACCGAGCTGCGGGCAATGACCGTCACTACACTCAGGCCGCCAAGCATACCTGAAACAGCCGTGGCGATGCCCAAGGCACGTAGATCCTTGTTGACGTTGGACTTGCGCTTGTACGGGTCCAATCGGTCCATACCCTTGATGGAGAGCAACGATTCGATGGATGCAATGAAGGTCAAAGAGATGGCCGCACCCCAAAAAGCACCCGATTGAATGCCCGAGAAATCAGGAAGGCGCCACGCACTCATCCAATCGGCCGGGATGTTTACGAGGTATTTAGGACCAAAGAAACTTTCGCCTGTTACGTTGGTACCGATGATTTGTGTGAGGACCGCCAGTACAACCACCCACAGCGGAGCTGGGATAGCATGCATCCAACGTGCACGTATTTGTGAGAAACCAATGAGGAACAACAAACTGCCGATGCCAACGATGGCTGAGCGCAGGTGCGCTGTATCCGCCTGCAGCAGGTCTTGCAGCGAACTGAAAAATTCGACGAGCAATGGTATGGGCGAAGCGCTCTCAGGGTCTAGCGTACCAATCATCACATGGCTTTGCTTGGCCAGGATGATAATACCGATGGCTGCCAGCATGCCTTGTACTGCAGAGGTTGGAAAGAGGTCGGCCAAGACCCCCAAACGCACCGTTCCGAGGATGAACAAGAGTATACCGCTCACCACGATGGCGCCTAAAGCCATGTAGTAGCCGGCAAGCATATCTCCGCCTCCCAGGGTCGTGATGGCTGCAAGCGTGACCACGGCCAGTCCGTTTCCAGGACCAGTAATGGTGACGTAGGAGCCGCCTAAATGTGCCACGAGAATACCGCCAATGACCGCTGCAATGAGTCCAGCGATGGCTGGCGCACCCGAGGCAAGGGACAATGCAATGGATATAGGCAAGGCCACCAAAGACACGACGAAACCGGCCTTCAAATCTGATTGCCAATTCTCTACAAAGCCCTTAAATCCATTCTTGGGCTTATGCATGGGCGAGTTCTTTAGTGGTGTGTACGATCAATACATCCGTTGGGAGGTCCGAAAGGATGTACTCTAGGTCGTGCTTGAATATGCGGTCTAAGAAGCCCAATTTGGTATCTGGGGAATTGACCACCAATAGATCAGCTCGTTTGGCTTTGGCATAGTGGGCAATGGTATAGCCCTTCTTCCCAAACACGTGCTGTTCCGTGATGTCCATCGTACAGCCTCCAGTACACAAATCGAGCACCTCCTCTATTCGGTTGTGCTCCTGCTTCTCGAGCTGTCGGCTTTGGCGAATGCGTTGCAGCGTGCTCATATCATCGTCTGCACGTGCGATAGACTTCTCGCTGAGCTCGTCCACAACGATAAGTTCTTTGGAGCCCAATTTATTCCCGGCCCATACGGCCGTGGCGATGGTATCAGGGGTTTTCGGATGGTCGAGCCCGTTTACTACAATGCGTTCACACGGCTCCTCCATAACAGAACTGTGTGTCAACAACAGTAGGCTCACCTTGGCCTTACGGCACACATCCCGGGCGATACTCGCGCTAAACACCTTGAACATGCTCTCGCGCATCAAGGCCCCTAGTGCCAATAAGTCGATATCGTTCTCGCTACATAGCGACAGCAGCTCCACCTTGGGATCTCCTTCCTTGCTTTTCAAAACAACGGTCGAAGGGTCGATGCCTAAGTCTGATAAAAAGCTGTCGTAGGTCTTCTGGCTCTTTTCAGTCCACTTTCCTACATGAAAGACGAACATCTGCGCACCAAAACGCGTCGCAATGCGGTGAACCTCAGCGAGGTTGGCCTTTGCCATCGGTGAAAAACCGAGGGCGGTAGCGACTCTTGCGTATTGTTTGGGTGTAGCGTTCATCTTCTCTTTTAACGGATTAAAGGTCCTTTGTGTTTATTGCTTACGTGCGGTTTCTATGCGGTCGACAAGGTCATTGAGCTCGGCAATTGTTCCTTTGAAAATACGGCCAATTCTGCCCTTCGGCCCACTAGCAAATACATATTTCCCGCTGTTCACTAGGGCGTGCATTGCCGTGGTATCCATCACATGCAAGGCACTGTCCAAATAGCGCACCCCAGTGGTTCCTGTGAAATAAAGGTGTTCCCCATCCCCACTTACGTCCGAGGTATACGGCAAGCTTGCCAACTTCTCCATGGTTTCGGTGTCGTCTTGGCCCGTCATTAAATCGGCCACCAACGCCGTTCCAAAGGTGTTTTCCTCCTCCATGTAATCGCCGCCAACGATGTAAAGCTTCTCCTTATCCCAGTAGTGGGCAAATGCTCCTTGAGATGGAAGACCTTGGGCCAATTCAATAGGCGACGCCGCCCAGCCCAATCCATCGCGCAGATCCATAGTGACGTGCAAGCGACTCACGGTACCGCCAGTTACGATGGACATAATATTGTTTCCAATGGCAATAGCTGAACCGCTCGCTGCAAAGCTCGCCTCTCCATCTATGGCCTCAGGACCTTCGATTTCTGTCCAACTTCGCCCGCCGTCTCCTGTACGCAGGAGCTTAAACTTGCCGTCAACAGGGTCTCCGTAAATAAATCCAATGCTATCGTTTACAAAGGCAATACCGTCCAAGAAGGTCGCCTGAGCAGTATCCTCAAACGTACGCAGCCAGCTCTGCCCGCGGTCCTCTGAGTAGTACACATAGCTCGGCGCTCCAGCGCTCACGGCTAAGAAAGTATGATCATTGTGTGCCCAGACGGAGCGGAATTGGCTCTCTGGGGCATTAGGTAATTGCGAAAAGATCCAGTGTACACCGGCATCCAAAGAAAATCCAAAGACCCCTCTATTCCCACCAACCACGACAACAGTATCGTCCGTGGCATGCAAACCGCGAAGGCTTAAATCCTCAGCGCCAACATAAAGCGGCACCATCACAGGCCCTACAAATTCATCTGACCGTTCCTGTAAACCACGCAGCAGCACTGCTGCAAAGACTGCAACGACAATGAATCCAGGAAGTAAAACCTTCTTTGACATGGTGTT
Source organism: Cryomorphaceae bacterium (assembly GCA_011525035.1). GTDB lineage: Bacteria > Bacteroidota > Bacteroidia > Flavobacteriales > Schleiferiaceae > UBA10364. The sequence continues at coordinate 7,183 of WTIZ01000061.1, forward strand.
TTAGGTGTTTCCCTCAAGATAGCGACAGAACCCTAAAAAGCAAAGTAGATAAAC
>WTIZ01000063.1 GCA_011525035.1 Cryomorphaceae bacterium
TGTAGCCCAGGACGTAAGGGCCGTGATGATTTGACGTCATCCCCACCTTCCTCACAGCTTACGCTGGCAGTTTCTCTAGAGTCCCCGGCCGAACCGCTGGCAACTAGAAATAGGGGTTGCGCTCGTTATGGGACTTAACCCGACACTTCACAGCACGAGCTGACGACAACCATGCAGCACCTTGCAGACCGTCCGAAGAAGGGGGTGTTTCCACCTCTGTCGTTCTGCATTTAAGCCCTGGTAAGGTTCCTCGCGTATCATCGAATTAAACCACATGCTCCACCGCTTGTGCGGGCCCCCGTCAATTCCTTTGAGTTTCACCGTTGCCGGCGTACTCCCCAGGTGCATCACTTAATACTTTCGCTTGGCCGCTGACAGTATATCGCCAACAGCGAGTGATGATCGTTTACGGCGTGGACTACCAGGGTATCTAATCCTGTTCGCTCCCCACGCTTTCGTCCCTCAGCGTCAGTTACATGTTAGTAAGCTGCCTTCGCAATCGGTGTTCTGAGTCATATCTATGCATTTCACCGCTACATGACTCATTCCGCCTACTTCATTTGTACTCAAGATTTCCAGTATCAATGGCAGTTCGACAGTTGAGCTGCCGGCTTTCACCACTGACTTAAAAATCCGCCTACGGACCCTTTAAACCCAATGAATCCGGATAACGCTTGGATCCTCCGTATTACCGCGGCTGCTGGCACGGAGTTAGCCGATCCTTATTCGTATGGTACCGTCAGTTATCTACACGTAGATAAGTTTCTTCCCATATAAAAGAAGTTTACAACCCATAGGGCCGTCATCCTTCACGCGGCATGGCTGGTTCAGAGTTGCCTCCATTGACCAATATTCCTCACTGCTGCCTCCCGTAGGAGTCTGGTCCGTGTCTCAGTACCAGTGTGGGGGACCACCCTCTCAGGCCCCCTACCCATCGTCGCCTTGGTGAGCCGTTACCTCACCAACTAGCTAATGGGACGCATGCCCATCTCATACCGAAATTCTTTAATCATTCTAACATGCGAAAGAATGATACTATGGAGTATTAATCCTCGTTTCCAAGGGCTATTCTCCAGTATGAGGTAGGTTGCATACGCGTTACGCACCCGTGCGCCGGTCGTCAGCAGAAGCAAGCTTCTCTGTTACCCCTCGACTTGCATGTGTTAGGCCTGCCGCTAGCGTTCATCCTGAGCCAGGATCAAACTCTCCATTGTAATGTTGTTGTTTGTTTCCTAGCTATTAACTCAAGGATAATTGACAAGGTTTTTTGCATTCCTTGTTTCTTAAACCAATATGTAAAGAACTTGTTTCTAATTTCCCTTTCTCTCGATTGGGGCGGCAAATGTAAGAAGGTATTTTCTAATACCGCAACTTTAATTTGTTTTTTTTCTAAAAAATTTTCGCTCTGGAAAACAGTCTAGAATCAAGTCGCCTCAATTGTTAAACTTGGGACGGCAAAGATACGCTATCATTGAATTCTAGCAACAAAAAATCATCTTTTTTACAATCAAATTTTCTCTTTGCTGTGAGTCAACCAGTTAAGCTATTTTACCGTTGAAAGCTTAGTAGAAAAGAACGTGCCTCCTTCCAGAAGCGGGCGCAAATGTATACACGGATTTTCTATTACCTAACGTTTTCCAATGTTTTTTTAAAAGAAATTTAGAAGCCCTTTATTATCAAGGAGTTGACATGGCAACTTCTACTACTCTACCACGCATTACACGGTGGTTGTTTAGCGCAAAGCCGCATATATAGGCAGCCATAGCCGCTGCATCGATTGGTGCAACGTACCCTGGAAATGCTTCTTCAAGCATTTCTGTCTGCACAGCACCCAGTGCTAAACAGTTAAAAGACCAAGATGTCGAGTCGCTAAATTCAGCTTGAAGACATTCTGTTAGTATAGTCATCGCACCTTTTGAAGAACTATAAGCGGACAATCCGGGGAATTTCACACTTCCTGTCACTCCACCCACAGAACTTATATTAACGATATGGGCGTCCGAGCTGAACTTAGGCATCAGATTTTGGATCAGTTGAATTGGACCAAAAACATTAGTACCGTAAACTTTCATTAAATCTTCCTTAGTGATGTCACTAAATGGCCTATTAACTAATGCCCCTGCATTATTAATAAGGATGTCAACCGGGAAATCCGGGTATTCTGACTTTTCCAAAGCCAACAAATCCGTTGTACATATATATAAGGTCTCCGGATATAAGGCAGAAAGTCCTTCAACAGCCTGAGTGTTTCTGGTGAGAATGACAACTCTATGACCCATCTCAAGAAATAATTGCGCAGTACTGTAACCAATACCTCTTGATGCTCCGGTAATCCAAATGTTCTTCATGACGTAATATTTATACATATATAACAAAACAGCCCGAACTCTCGTTCGGGCTGTTTCTATTTTTCTTTCTGGAAATTATACCAGCATGGTTACTGGATTCTCCAAGAATGCTTTTACAGTTTGTAAGAACGCTGCACCTGATGCACCGTCGATTACTCGGTGATCACAGCTTAGTGTAACCTTCATTACATTACCTGGTACTACAGCACCGTCTTTTACTACCGGTACTTGCTTAATACCTCCTACTGCTAGGATGGCTGCATCAGGCGGGTTCACGATAGCTGTAAACTCTTCAACGCCGAACATACCTAGGTTAGAAATAGTAAATGTATTGCCTTCCCAATCTGACGGTTGAAGCTTTTTATCTTTCGCTTTACCAGCAAGGTCTTTAACGTTAGCGCTAATGCTCGAAAGTGGCATCTGATCGGCATGGCGTAAAACAGGAACCAACAATCCGTCTTCAATAGCTACAGCAACTCCGATGTGCACGTGGTCGTTTTGACGAATACTGTCGCCCATCCAAGCTGAGTTAATTACTGGGTGCTTCTTGAGTGCTAGAGCACATGATTTCACTACTAGGTCGTTGAAGCTGATCTTAACATCACCTCCAGCATTCATGGTTTTTCTTGCTGCAATAGCATTATCCATGTCAATATCCATAGTAATGTAGAAGTGAGGCGCCGTGTTCTTGCTTTCGCTCAAACGCTTCGCGATCACTTTTCTCATCTGACTTACAGGTGTATCCGTAAAGTTCTCTACGCCTGCTGGAACAGAAGGAGCAGCAGCCACACCCGGTTGTACTGAAGTGTGGTAGGCAGGGTTAAACGAATCTACATCGCGCTTCACGATACGACCGTTATCACCAGAACCTTGAAGCATGTTAAGATCAATACCTTTCTCCGCTGCTAATTTTCTCGCAAGTGGAGATGCTTTCACCGAGCCGTCTGCTGGTGCAGCAGCAACAGGTGCTGGTGCTGGAGCAGCTGGGGCTGGAGCCGGAGCTGCAGCAGGTGCTGGAGCTGGAGCCGCTTCAGGAGCTGGCGCTGGGGCAGCTTCCTCCGCCGGTGCATCAGCTGCTGGAGCTGAACCGCCTTTCAACGCTTCAATATCTTCGCCTTCATCACCTAGAATAGCCAAAACCGTATCTACAGGTGACATTTCTCCCTCACCCGTTCCGATGTATAGAAGAGTTCCCTCTTGACCAGGGAATGCTTCGAATTCCATCGTTGCTTTGTCAGTTTCGATTTCAGCAAGCAAATCACCTTCGCTTACTTTATCACCTACACTTTTGTGCCATTTTGCGACAACACCCTCGGTCATTGTATCCGAGAGACGCGGCATGTTAATTACAATAGCCATAATTCCTATTAGTCTTTAATGAATGGGTAATCTTCCTGAGCGTATACGCCTTGGTATACTTCAGAAGCATCTGGGAAGTCGCTAGCTTCAGCGAAGTCAACACATTCCTTCACCAAATCCTTAACGCGCTGGTTGATTTCTTCAATCTCTGCGTCGGTTGCCCATTTCTTTTCCTTGATTTTATTCAAACAAAGTGTGATAGGATCTTTTGCTTGGTATTCTGCAACCTCATCTTTGGTTCTGTATTTCTGAGGATCAGACATTGAGTGTCCTTTGTAACGGTATGTACGGATTTCCAATAGTGTTGGTCCATCGCCCTTACGCGCGCGCTCCATTGCTTCGTGAACCGCATCATAAACAGCAATAGGATCCATACCGTCTACTGCACGGTTTGGCATTTCATAACCTTCACCCAATTTATGGATGTCGGTGTGGTTCGCTGTACGCTCTACCGAAGTTCCCATGGCATAACCGTTGTTCTCAACAATGAAAACTACAGGTAATTGCCACAACATCGCTAGGTTGGCAGTTTCGTGCCAAGAGCCCTGACGGATTGCACCATCACCCATGTAGGTAAGCGTTACGTTCTTTTTGCCGTTGTACTTATCTGCAAAAGCCAATCCTGCACCTAGTGGAATCTGTCCACCAACGATACCGTGACCACCCCAGAATCCAAGTTCCGGAGAGAACATGTGCATAGAACCACCCTTACCGCGTGAAGTACCTGTTACCTTACCCATTAGTTCCGCCATAATGCGTCTTGGATCTTCACCCAAAGCGATTGGTTGAACGTGGTTACGGTAGGCAGTGATCATCTTATCACCTTTTTCCATCGCAAATGCTGAACCGGCCAAAACAGCCTCTTGTCCATTATACAAGTGCAAGAATCCACGAATTTTTTGTTGGATGTACAATGCTGCAGACATGTCTTCAAACTTTCTCCAGAAGAGCATGTCTTCGTACCACTTAAGGTAGGTCGCTTTTGTAATGCGCTTTTTTGCCATTGTCAGATGTGTTTAGTGCGACAAAAATAATCCAAAACCGCACCTAGCAAAAGAGAATGCGATTTTAGTTTTAACTAACCGAAAAAGCTGTGAAAGGTTTACTGTGCTAAGAAGCCGTCAATATTGAACGCCATTGAGAAACGAAGGGTGTTCTCTAACGGTGAACGGGTGGTAGGACTAGCAGGAATTAGGTAGGCCATATCAATGCTAAATACATTGTACACCAACCCGAATCCGAGTGTTACATATTGACGGTTTCCTTTGAGCTTGTGCTCATTTAAATAACCGCCTCTTGCGAACAAGAAGTCGTTGTAACGATATTCTAGACCAAAGTTGTAGATATTTTCCTGCAACATCTCTGTGAAACCGCCTGGTTTCGCACCTGGATTAAAGCTCTGCGCAGCGCCAATGAGTGGAGTCATATCATCCGTATCAACACCGGCAATAATTTCACCATCCGTACCTAATTGAGGTGGAGTTGGAACCAGTAGCCTGTTAATGTCTAGATATACAGACAACATGTTGTAGTCGTCAATCTCTAGATGGTAACCACCGCCAATTTTAAAATTGGTTGGTAAGAAATCTGAATTTCCACTTTCCGAATAGGCAATCTTGGCGCCTAGGTTACTGATGGCTAGACCAGCTGAAAACGCTTGACGGCGACCGCCACTAATATTAGTGAAGTCACCTTGGTAGTAGAAACCTAGGTCAGCGGCACCACTTTGACCGGGCTTGGTTTGGAGGCCTTGAACGACCTGGCCCTGCGCAATGTCTGAATAAATCCAACGCAGTGCCGTACCAGCACTCCAATGGTCGCTTAATTTCAAACCGTAGGCAACATCAAAGTAAAACTCGTACGGGTTGAAGGTTCCCAAGCTGTTGCCTCGGTCGTCCGTAAAATTGATTTCACCCAAAGAGAAATACCTCAGTGAAGCTGCAATCCCTTGACGATCACTTAACGCCTTTGAGTAATTCACGTAAGCGAGGTCAATATCTGGAACAAGGCGTGACATCCACGGCGTGTACGACAAAGCCATGTTTGCTTCTTTATCTTCTAGGAAGGCCAATTTAGCTGGATTCCAAGCACTTGAGTTACCGTCGGGAGTAGAAGCTACACCAACATCACCCATTGCTCCGGCGCGGGAGTCTGGACTAACCAATAGAATCGGAACCGCAGTAGTTACTACGTTATATTTAAGATCGTCTTGCGCGTATCCTTTTGTCGCAAAAGCAAAAAGAAGTAGAAAGAGGATGTGTTTTTTCATAGTTATGTGCGTGTAGCAGCGCAAGTTTAACGTATATAAATGAGCTTTTCTTGTATTCTGGCAGATTTTCCATCAACACTTCGCGTCCATACGACTCTTGCATGGTAAAATCCTGGGACCAATTTTCCACTCGGAACATCTGACACATAGAACGTTGGAAGGTCTGCAGTATTCGCTTGAAGTGTCAAATTTTCATTCCACTGCCAAACTATTTTTCCTTGATTATCCACAAGGGTCAGTCGAAGTTCGCCCTCCTGCCCTTTTTGATTGTGCTCTAGGTTGAAGTTAAGTTCACTCGTGAATGGATTAGGAAAGATTTCGAGCTGATTGAGAATTGGCTCCGCCGCATCAATGACGGTAAAGGTAATTTCATCATACCCCCACTGATTCAATACATCCCACGCTCTTAAGGACAACTGGTGCTCCCCTGGCGTCAAATCATAGTACTGATAGCTCACGCTTCCCTTGGTGAAGTCATCAATATTCGCTTGGTAGGCCGCATTTACATTGATCGGTTGCCCGTCCAATTCTAACACCACATTATGTCCAATACCTAAACCTACAGCGTTGATCCCGCTTTCGTCCTCCATCAACCCAATGGCCAGCGGATTTGGGTCACTGATACCGCCGCTTCTAAACGTTGTATCGTTGATAAACAAACGAACCTTTGGTCCTTCTGTATCGGTAATAATACCGTCAAAAACACCACCTATTAATAAGTCGTTTTGCCCTCCCCAAGCATCTTCAGTGGTGCTTGCTGCGTAGGAAATAACCTTAGGTGTCCCAATGCTTAAATTGATGTCCAAAGGAATTCTGAATTGTACCGTAAATGCCCCATTAACCACAGAAGCCTCACCTCTAAAGATGGCATTGTTCTGTGTTTTAAAATTAAATACCGAACCGTTGGCATCGTTTCTTCGCGTTTGAACGGATTGGGCTTTATCAAAGAAGGTCAGCCATACGCGACCGTTAAAGTCTGAGTTTATGCCTGAGGCAGAGCCAACGTGTCCCTTAATCTCTACCCAAGACAGGGCAGTTAGGGTATCTTCAAAGGCATTCCATGCTACGTTATTAATAGTATCTAAAACAACGGCGTCTTTGGGCTTCGATAGAGGTATGGTAGGGTCGCCTATCAAAGAGAACTTGATTTTATCCCCACTGATGTTGTTGTTTTTTGTTTCGCGAAGTACATCACCTAGACGCGGCACATCAAGTCCCACCATATTTTGATTCAAGAGTCGATTCAAATCGTAGGTACTATTCGTCGCAAATACACTCCTTGTAGTAGAATATAATCCAATGGCGCCTCCGTATGGATTCAAGAACAATTGTTCCCCAGCACTCACTCTATTCGGATCGTCGAACCTTGTGAACTCACACGTGATCGTGGTGAACACAGGCAATTTAGTCTCGTTGGTCCAACTGTTGATATCCTCAAGTTGTAAGATGCGTTCAGTGGCCCATCCTACTTCACCGCCATGGCCGATGTAACTCACCATGAGCGCTCCGTTCTCAACACTTCTAAACAATGCTTCGCGTGCCGTCGGATAGCGCTGTGAACCTGGCTTGGACTCTTGTAAGTATGCGTCCGAATAAATCTTGATAATGTTCATTTCAGGACGCGTTGTATCTAATCGTTTCGCCAAAGCATCCTGAACCACTGCAAATTCGCGTTCCCATGCATGGTCTACATCATCTGCAACTAAAACCACATCGCCGCGCCAAGGACCATAGCGTCCGTCATCCGTCAAATAACGCTCGATTTTGTCCACAGAAGCTGCTGCCTCTTCGAGGGTATTCACCGGGAGTCGACCGATACCAAGATCGATATCGTCTACATACCAATTGAGCGACTCTCCCTGATCGAGATAACCATAGTAATCGTCGGTTATGTAACTCGTATACAAAGAGAAGCTACCGTAGCTCTCAAAGGTTGGAACGAGATTCGAATTACCTGGCAAAGTGCCCTTGTAATCGTACGATGCATCGCCAAATAATGTCAAGTATTTCAGACCGTCGTTGTTGCGTTGGTTGAGCTCAACTAAAAACTGACGAATCGCTGCGATATCGGGAGTTCCGGCATTAGCCAACGCATAAATTTCTTCGAGCGCTATGGCTCTGGAATTCGTCCCTACAGTTTGTTGAATCTCTGCCAGCCTTTGCGCTTCAGTGAGCAAGGAGTCTGGAGCAATAATAAGAGCGTCAAAACCGGCTAAATCTTCGAAAAATGTCAACTTCCCTGTACGAACATAGGTTGGCTCAAATGCGCCATTGGCTGGTATTGCCGTAAGTTCTTTAAAACCGTCTTCACCGACTTCAAAGCTCACCATATTGCCGCTTTCCGCGCCATTAATCAGAACAGGTTGTGCTTGATTCGTAATGTCAAAAACCAACAAGCCCGAACCCTCGAGTTGAATGGTGGAAATTGAATCTTGATGACGCGGATAGTTTTGGAAGCGTTTTTGGTAATTGGCATTTTGAGCGACCGTATTGTCCGTGCGATAATTCACTTTCAATTGGTCCAACCACAATGCAGCTCCATTATCACTGGTCTTGTCATAGGTTAAAATCACCTTGTTCGAGGAAGGGATATTCGTGGTCAATCCTCGCTCGATCACATAATTCGAAACTGAACTTGTGGCAACTGCTTGAAAAGAAACACTGCCACCGTTTTGCACGGATAAACTAGTTGAAGATGATGATGAACGGGCCACTGCAGCTATTTCAACTTCCATAGAAGAGGCATTGAGCGGGGTCAACGGTAAATCAAAAACTTGGGTGGTGGTAAAGTCAAACAATTCACCGAACCAGCGACGTCCCGTCCCAACCAAATTATATAGCGCGGTGTCTCTGTGGTAAAATTGGTTCGAAGAATTTAAAACCCTTGTGGATGCACCAATTAGATCCGAACCTCGTTCGTCCATCGCATAGGATTGCGACGTTGAAGCTGCGCTAACGAGGAAGTGCTCGAAATTCGAATATGGATGTGCAGTATACTCGTAGCGCTCGTTCGCCGCGTCCCATTGAATACCGAAAGGCCCGTTCATGTAGAAATACACCTTAGACTGGGCATCCAAAAGACCATCGCCGTCCGAAATGTAATAGTGAATAGGCGCATTAAAGGCTTGGGATGTATCGTTTAAGTGAGAAAGGACCGATTCCGTCCTAGCCTCAATAACCAGGCGGTCCAAAGCATCTCCTGCGGCTAAAATTCCACGGTCAATAATTTCATCGCCAGAAAGCAGATGAATACCAGGTTTAGAGGTTCTAAACTGCACATATTCCCCCTGCTCAAAGCGCACCTGACCAACGAGTTGGAAGGCACAGAAGAAACTAATAAGTACTAAGATGTTTTTCTTCACGTGTACAAACTTACTCCAAGACATAACAAATGCCATGCAAAAAGCGTTTAACAACAAACGATAGTAAGGTGAAAATCGTACTTTTTTTGCTTATACTTGTCTCTTGAAAACACAGCTACATCAATGAACGCATTGAAACAACGCATAATTTTCGCTTGTACAGCACTGATAATAAGCTCTGTAGCCTTTGCTCAGGACGCTCATTTCAGCCAATATTACGCGAATCCTATTTACCTAAATCCTGCCTTCGCGGGTCTGGATAGATGTCCTACAGTTCACACGAACTACAGAAATCAGTACCCTGAACTCGGCGTGTACCAAACGTATTCGGCCTCATACGACCAGTATGTGGACAAATTAAACGGTGGTGTAGCATTGATGGCTCTTCGTGATGATGCTGGTAACGGCGCACTCAACCTCACTGAGGTAAGTGCAGTGTACAGCTACCACCTCGAGGTGAATAGAAACTTCACTTTATTGAGTGGTTTTCAAGCTACTTTCCGTCAAAGAAGTCTTGATTGGGGCCAGTTCACGTTCCCAGACATGATTGATCCGTTTTATGGATTTGTTCTTCCTACAAACGAAGTAGCACCAGGTAACAACTTCAACAACCACTTGGACTTGAGCTTCGGTATGCTCGGATTTACGGACAAGTGGTACATCGGTGTCGTTGGACATCACCTTACAGAACCTAACGAAGCATTCCTAAGCCAGAGTAGGTTGCCAATCAAATTGACAGCACATGCAGGTGCTAACATTCCTCTAGGAAGAAAGCGTCTACACAATAGTCTTCAATCTTACATCGTTCCTAATGTGGTATACCAAACACAAGGTTCAGCTTCACAGTTGACCGCTGGTGTAAGTTTTGCTAGAGGACCGCTTGCAGGTGGTCTAGCATTGAGACAAGGTAGCTTCAATCCAGATGCAGTGATTTTCATCTTGGGTATTACACCTCCAGATGTGCCATGGACATTCGGATACAGCTACGATTACACCATTAGTGATTTGACAAATACACTGGGGGGATCGCACGAAGTAAGCTTGGGTTACAAATTCCCATGCCGTGTGAAAGCAAGTAAACTTAAGGCACTTAAGTGTCCTAAATTCTAAACAGCAACAATTTCAATTACATGAATAAGTTCGTTCAATTCTCAATTGCAACATTTGCAACAGCCCTTTTAGCTAGCTGTGCAGGTCCAACATCCAACACTACAGGATGGGCAATTAATGACAAGAAGAATGGTGGTTTCCAAGCCAACCTAAACTACAACGGCCAAGAAGTTGGTCCAGGTTTAGTTTTCGTTGAGGGCGGTACCTTCATGATGGGTCAAGTAGAAGAAGATTTCGTTAAAGACTGGAACAACATTCCAAGAAGAGTCACTGTGAGCTCGTTCTACATGGATGAGAATGAGGTAACCAACTTGGACTACCGTGAGTACTTGTACTGGCTACGTCGCGTATACGATTACGACTACTACCCAGAGATCTACAAAAGTGCACTTCCAGATACCTTGGTTTGGAGAGACAAACTTGCATACAACGATAACTTCGTAGAAAATTACCTACGTCACCCAGCCTACAACTACTACCCTGTTGTTGGTGTTAGTTGGTTGCAAGCGCAACGCTTCTGTTCTTGGAGAACGGATCGTGTGAACGAAGCTATTCTCATCAAAGAAGGCATCTTGAAAGAAATGCCAGACCAAATGGATGCAGATCACTTCAACACAGAGGTATATCTATACAAGCAAGGCGAATACGTACAACAAAACAAAAAAGGTCTTAAGGATCTTAACCCAAACAGCGTTTATGGTAAAGAAGGTCGTCCGGCGAGAATTGAGGACGGTATAGTACTTCCAAAGTACCGTCTTCCAACCGAAGCTGAATGGGAATATGCAGCCTACGCAGACGGTGGTAAGCGTATTTACAACCGTGTAGTTGACAAGAACAAATACACTTGGAACGGAAACGGTACGCGCAATCCAGAGAAAATGGATCGTGGCCAGATCTTGGCTAACTTCAAAAGAGGCCGCGGTGATAACATGGGTACTTCAGGTTGGTTGAATGACGAAGCTGATGTAACGATGCAAGTTCGCTTCTACCCTCCTAACGATTTCGGTCTTTACGATATGGCTGGTAACGTAAGCGAGTGGGTAATGGACGTATACCGCCCAGTGAGCTCTACAGATGTAAATGACTTCCGTGCATTCCGTGGTAATGAATTCAAGCACTACGACAAAAACTACCAAGACATTGGTTCTTTAGAAGTATTGCAAGATCCACAGAAGGAAGTTCGCAATGGCGATACAGTAATCGTTCGTCTTCCAGGTCAGTTGCCAACGCGCTCTGTTACTGTTGAAGAAAACGTAAATCGTCGCAACTACTCTAAATCAGATTACCGCGATTACCTAGACGGTGACCAAGAGAGCTCACAGAACTACGCTAACCCAGTACAAGAAGGTGAGGCACCGATGTACGACTACGGTAACAAAACACTTATTGGAAACACTACTCGTGTATACAAAGGTGGTAGCTGGAAAGACCGTGCATACTGGTTGAGCCCAGGTACGCGTCGTTTCTTGGAAGAAGACCAAGCAACAGATGATATCGGTTTCCGTTGTGCAATGGACCGCGTAGGATTCCAAAACGAATCAAGCGACAAGAGCAAGCGTCCTGCAAAAGTGAAGCAGCACAACTTCAAGCGTTACAGAATGTAATTCTTGTCCCTTAATAAATCTCAAAAGCCCCGCTTCCGCGGGGCTTTTTTGTGATGTACATTGTAGTTGGATTTATCGCTTGAAGAAATGACACCATTCGAAGCCTTTTTGAACTCCTCAGCCGTTACTACGGATACACGTAGTATTCCGCAAGGCTCCATTTTCTTTGCGCTGAAGGGGGCTCGTTTCAACGGTAATTCATTTGCGTTACAAGCTCTTGAATTGGGAGCAGCTTATGCTGTTGTGGACGAACCTGTGGGCGAAGACGATCGCTTGATATTGGTAGACAACGTTCTCGAAGCCCTACAAGACTGCGCAAGAGCTTACAGAAGGCACTTGGGTATTCCCATCATTGGATTAACCGGGAGTAACGGTAAAACCACCAATAAAGAACTGTTTCACGCTGTGTTGAACACCACTTTCAAGACCTATGCAACGGCTGGGAATTTCAACAACCACATCGGTGTCCCCTTGTCCTTGTTACGCATACCACGAGATAGCGAGTTAGCAGTGATTGAAATGGGTGCCAATCACCAGAAGGAGATCGCCCAGCTTGCCGCCATATGTGAACCGACTATTGGCTACATTACCAACTACGGCAAAGCACACCTAGAAGGATTTGGCGGCGTCGAGGGCATTATTAAAGGCAAGAGCGAACTCTACGATTACCTACGCTCGACCGATGGTTTAGCAATGGTGAACCTCAATGATCCCATTCAAATAGAGAAAAGTACAGGTATCGATCAATTTGGCTATGGCAAAGACGAAGGCCTCATCCAATGGTCCCCTTCAAGCACTTCTGAATTTGCAGGGGTACACATAGTCCATGGCGAAGTATCCTATTCCATCCAAAGCCAACTGAGTGGCTCCTTCAATGAACAGAACATCGTTGCAGCGGCATGTCTCGGTCATCATATGGGCGTAGACGCTAAGGCAATCAAATCTGCCATCGAATCCTATGCTCCAAAGATGAATCGCGTGGAGTGGCGAGAGACGGCAACCAATAAGGTGTTGCTTGATGCGTACAATGCAAACCCTACCAGCATGAAGCTGAGTGTAGAAAGCTTTGCTACGTGGCACAGGCAAGACGGATTATTGGTGCTAGGTGATATGTTCGAATTAGGGGAAGAAAGTGGACCAGAACATCAAGCGATGGTCAATTACATCCGCGAACTTCAGATGGAAGACCAAACCGTCCTTGTGGGTCAACACTTTGGCGCTACCGATTGGTCTGGCCTGCAGTTTTCAACCACAGATGATCTGGCCAACTATTGGAAAGAAAAAGGCGCCCCGAAGGACGCCTCTATACTTTTAAAAGGTTCTCGAGGAATCGCCTTGGAAGCACTCCTCTCCCTCCTTTAGGAATTCTTGATCAAATCTCTTGAGATTACAATTCTTTGAATCTCCGAAGTACCCTCGTAAATCTGAGTAATCTTCGCATCACGCATCAAACGCTCTACATGGTATTCCTTCACGTAGCCGTAACCGCCGTGTACTTGAACCGCTTCAGTACTAACCCACATGGCTGCTTCAGACGCCGCAAGTTTGGCCATGGCACTTTCTTTATCGTAAGGCATACCTTGATCTTTTAACCACGCAGCCTTGTACACAAGCAATCGAGCTTGCTCCACCTTCATTTCCATATCTGCGAGTTTAAACGCTATGGCTTGATGGTCATGAATGGGTTTACCGAAAGTTTTGCGCTCTTTTGAATAGGCCAAAGCAAGGTCCAACGCGCCCTGAGCAATACCTAGAGCCTGCGCAGCAATGCCTATACGACCCCCACTCAACGTTTTCATAGCGAATTTGAATCCAAATCCGTCTTCGCCAATCCTGTTTTCCTTTGGCACTTTTACATCGTTAAAGAGCAAGGTGTGTGTATCCGATCCACGGATACCAAGTTTATCTTCTTTTTGACCCACAACGAAACCGTCCATGCCTTTCTCGACAATGAGAACGTTAATACCGCGGTGCCCTTTTTCACGATCCGTCTGTGCGATTACAAGAGCAATTTCACAGCTGCCGCCGTTGGTGATCCAATTCTTGGTGCCGTTTAGCAGGTAATGGTCCCCCATGTCGACCGCTGTCGTACTCTGCGAAGTAGCATCTGAACCTGCCTCAGGTTCGCTTAGACAGAACGCACCGATGTGCTCACCAGCGGCAAGCTTAGGCAAGTATTTGGCTTTCTGCTCCTCCGTGCCGTAGGTATCTAAACCCCAGCATACAAGACTGTTATTTACACTCACTACAACCGACGCAGATGCATCAATTTTAGAAAGCTCCTCCATCGCGAGGACATAAGACAAGGTATCTAGGCCTGATCCGCCGTAATTCGGATCAACCATCATACCCATGAAGCCGAGCTCGCCGAGTTGTTTGATTTGTTCGTGTGGAAAGGTTTGGTTAGTGTCGCGCTCAATAACGCCTGGTAGTAATTCGTTTTGGGCAAAATCTCGTGCCGCATCGCGAATCATCAAATGCTCCTCGGATAGGTTGAAGTTCATCGAAAATTCTGTTTATTATTGGTTTGGTAAATGTACGACGCAACTCTCAATATTTTAGGCCTTATGAGCGGTACTTCCCTCGATGGAATGGATGCTGCTTTGGTCCAATTCAGTGAAGAGAACGGCCTTCAATGGCAGCTTCTCGAACACTTTGAATTCGGATATCCCGAGGCGCTGAAAACACTAGTAAATAACTGTTTCAAGGACGCCTCACTACAAGCAGAAGTTGACCAAGCATTTGCCCATTGGACCATTTCATGCATCGAGCATATCAAAGAAAAAACCGACTTCGAAATTCACGCTGTTGGTTCTCATGGACAGACCATTTTTCACGATCCACAAAACAAATACACCTTTCAAGCGGGATGCTTGGCTAGTATTGCACACACTACAGGCATTCCGTGCATCACTGATTTTCGCATGCAGGACGTCTTGCTTGGTGGTCAAGGAGCTCCCTTAGTACCTATGGGCGACCACCTTCTGTTTGGGAAGTACGAAGCAGCACTTAATCTGGGTGGGTTTGCCAATGCAAGTGTCGGAAATCCTCAATTAGCTAATGGCGTAGTACATGCCTTTGATATTTGCCCTGCGAACTATGTTTTGAACGCCTTTGCCCGTGAATTGGGAAAAGAATACGACGAAGGAGGAGCGCATGCTTCACGCGGTTCTATCAATCAGTGGGTATTGGAAGAGTTAAATAGCCTACCCTACTTCGATAAACAGCCCCCAAAGAGCCTTGGTGCGGAATGGGTAGAATCCGAAGTCTTTGATAAAATAGACTACTTGCAGCCCTCAGATGCCCTTGCTACGTATTGCGAACATATTGCTGTACAAATCTCTAAAGTCCTTGCAGGAAAACGTGTTTTAGTCACCGGTGGAGGTGCATGGAACGATTACTTATTGGGACGAATAGAAGCATTCGGAGTAGAATTAGAACGCCCTGAAAAAGAGGTGGTCGACTTCAAAGAAGCCATCATTTTTGCACTCCTTGCCTATCTGCGTTTTACCGGGAAGGACAACGTATTAGGAGCGACCACAGGTAGTGGTAAAAATCACAGTTCGGGCAAAGTATTTTGGCCTTAAATAGTACCTTAGGGCTTCCTAAATACAGACGCGATGAAAGAACAACTACGCGCATTTGAAGAGCGCCCTGCTGAAATAGTCTTTAATTGGCACGACCCGCTGACTGAAGCAAAAGGCTGGGTAGTAATAAACAGCCTCCGCGGCGGAGCTGCTGGCGGTGGAACACGCATGAGAAAGGGCCTTACAGAAAGCGAGGTGTTGTCCCTTGCAAAGACCATGGAAATCAAATTTACCGTTGCTGGACCTGCTATTGGCGGTGCAAAAAGTGGTATTGATTTCGATCCAAACGACCCTCGGAAAGATGGCGTGTTGCGCCGTTGGTACAAAGCCGTATATCCTTTATTGAAAAACTACTACGGTACAGGTGGCGATTTGAACGTTGACCAGAAAAAGGAAGTGATTCCAATTACCAGCGAGTTGGGTATTCTACACCCGCAAGAGGGTGTGCTGAACGGCCATTACCAGCCTGGAGATTTTGCCAAAGCAAGAAAGATCAAACAGCTGCAAGACGGAGTCAGCCTTAGCGTCACTAGTGAAGAGCTATTGCCAAAGGGTTCAGATTCTATGAAAGTAGGTGATATGATTACCGGGTACGGCACTGCTGTGAGCGTAAAGCACCTTTACGATTTGTGGGGTCAAGATGTTTCAGGAAAGCGCGTGATCATTCAAGGCTGGGGCAACGTAGCCTCGGGCGCCGCTTATTACCTGAGCCAAATGGGTGCTAAAATTGTCGGCATTATAGATATCGTTGGTGGACTCATGAAACCTGAAGGCTTCACCCTAGAGGAGATTACTGAGTTGTTCAACAATAAGAATGGCAATGCATTGAATGCACCAGGTATTATTCCATTTGAGCAGGCCAACAAGGACATTTGGTCCATGGGAGCAGAGGTTTTTATTCCTGCTGCGGCCTCAAGACTAGTCAACCGAATGCAACTCGCACAAATGTTGGACAATGGATTGGAGATCATCTCTTCAGGTGCCAATGTACCTTTTGCGGATGAAGAAATCTTCTACGGCCCCATCGCAGAATTGGCCGATCAAAAATGTGCAGTCATCCCAGATTTCATTTCAAACTGCGGAATGGCACGAGTTTTTGGTTATTTGATGCAAGAGGATGCAGAATTAACCGATCTAGCTATATTTCATGACGTAAGTCACACTATATTAGGAGCACTTCAAGATATTGAAGCCGTAAAATCGGAACACACTAACATTACTTCCAAAGCATATGCGAATGCTTTGAAACTTTTAATCTAAAAATCAATGACCTACACTTTGATGCTTGTGGTGTTTGTACTGGGTTATGCAGCTATAGCCTTTGAACACCAACTCAAAATCGATAAGGCAGCAGCAGCCTTGGTTACGGGAGTTTTGACTTGGACACTGTATATCGTCGCAAGTCACCATTACCATGAAGTAGAAGAACATTTACTTCACCACCTCAGCGAGATTTCATCCATCCTTTTCTTCTTGATTGGAGCGATGACCATCGTAGAGCTCGTGGATGCGCACGAAGGTTTTGCTGTGATTACAGACCGTATTAAGACCACCAACAAGGTAAAGTTGATGTGGATTATCGGTATTCTTAGCTTTTTCTTCTCAGCGGCATTGGATAACCTCACGACCTCCATTGTGATGGTCAGCCTGTTACGTAAGCTCATCGCAGATCAGAAGGACCGCTGGTTCTTCGCGGGTATGGTGGTAGTGGCAGCAAATGCCGGAGGGGCTTGGTCGCCGATCGGTGATGTAACCACAACCATGCTTTGGATCAAAGGACAGATTACAGCAGGTGCTGTTGTTACTGACCTCATTGTTCCTTCCTTGTTCACGCTATTGGCTCCGCTTGTACTGCTCTCTTTCCGATTGAAAGGTGATGTAACACGCCCGCTAAAAGCCGAAACTGCGGATCACTATTTGGATCCAACCACACCGTTCGAAAGAAACTTCGTGTTCTTCGCTGGTGTAGCTGGTTTGGTTTTCGTCCCAATTTTCAAAACGGTTACCCATCTGCCTCCTTTCATGGGGATGATGTTGTCGTTGGGGGTATTGTGGTTGATTACAGATGTCATGCACCGCAGAAAGCCTGCAGATGTGAAGCACCACCTCAGCCCGCTTGGGGTACTTCAAAAGATCGACACACCTTCGGTACTATTCTTCCTGGGGATTCTTTTGGCTGTGGCTTCGCTTCAAAGCATGGGCCAGTTAGGAGATTTAGCAGTAGCACTTGATGAAGGCATTGGCACAGACACACAGAACGGCGTTTACGTCGTGGGTATCATTATCGGTCTACTTTCTTCTATTGTAGATAACGTACCGCTCGTTGCCGCTGCTATGGGAATGTATGAAACTACAGAGGCTGGCCTGTTTATGCAGGACGGTACTTTCTGGCAGTTCTTGGCCTACTGTGCCGGAACAGGTGGCTCTGCATTGATCATTGGATCTGCAGCTGGTGTTGCAGTCATGGGACTAGAAAAAATAAGTTTTGGTTGGTATTTGAAGAATATTTCACTGCTTGCACTCGTTGGATATTTAGCGGGAGCTGGAGTTTATATCCTACAAAACATGTTGCTGGCTTAAGGCCTTTCAAGTTGTTGATATTTCAAAAGCCTCCGCGAAGCGGGGGCTTTCTTTTTATAGATATTTGGGTAAATCACATAGCAGAAATGAGTACACTATTCCTTCAAATTCAAACGGGCGCAGAGGCCGTATTAACTGAAGAACCAACAGAAAAAACAATGTCTATCCTGGAGCTTATGACCTCAGGTGGAATAGGCGGAATTTTGATCATGGCATTCCTTGGAGTGCTGAGCATTTTCGCAGTATATATTTTCTTTGAGCGCTTCGGTGCCATCCGCTCGGCCAACAAGGTTGACCCGAACTTCATGAACAACATTAAGGACATGGTGATGGACGGCAAGCTAGATGCAGCAGGAGCACTTTGCAAGGCAGAGAGTACCCCAGTGGCACGCATGATTGAAAAAGGAATCAGCCGTATTGGTAAGCCGCTCGGCGACATTACTCAGGCTATTGAGAACCAAGGTAAGCTAGAAGTAACTCGATTGGAAAAGGGCTTGCCTATGCTAGCTACCATTTCTGGTGGTGCACCGATGATTGGGTTCTTGGGAACAGTTATCGGGATGATTTTGACCTTTAAGGAAATGGCAAATGCCGGTGGTCAGATTAAACTAGATATGATGGCAGAAGGTATCTATACTGCGATGACTACTACGGTAGCCGGTCTCTTGGTAGGTATCATTGCCTACTTCGGATACAACTTCTTAGTGACTCGAGTAGACCGTGTAGTCTACAAGCTCGAGGATAGCGCTATGGACTTCTTGGATTTATTGCACGAACCTGCTTAATCGGAACCGATTATGAATTTAAGATCCAGAAGTAAGGTAAGTGCCGAGGTAAACATGTCGTCCATGACTGACCTCGTATTCTTGCTGCTCATTTTCTTCATCCTCGCCTCTACTTTGGTAACATCGAGTGCCCTCGATATTATCCTTCCTAAGAGTGGAGCACAGACGGTTAAAAAGAAAAACATCACCCTCACGGTGAATGAAGATTTAGAATTTGACGTGAACGGCACTATCGTTAGCTACGATCAAGTTGAACGCACCTTGCTAGGTGAGGTAGGGAAATTACCTGCTGATGAACAAGCCGTGGTTGTTCTTCGTGCTGATCAAACAGTACCAACAGGCGAAACTGTACGTTTATTAGATATCGGTTACCGCAATAACATGAAAATGATTATTGCCACAGATCCGAACTAAATATGGCATTCAACGAGCATAGAAATAGGAATCGAGCACGATTTTGGACGGTAACCATACACGTCCTGCTCTTGCTATGGTTTGCCTTTGCCGGTCTAAAGTATCAAGATCCTCCACCAGAGGACGGTATTGCAATCAATTTTGGATTCAGCGATGACGGATTTGGGGACAACACACAAGCTGCCCCTGTTACTCCCCCACCACCCGCACCGGAAACACCAGTGGAAGAGACACCACCAGTGCAAGAAGAGGTGGTTACTCAGGATGTGGAAGACGCACCTGTGATCGAAGAGCCGAAAGAGGAACCAAAAAAAGAAACACCTAAGGAGCCTGTCAAAGAGCAACCAAAGGAAACGCCTAAAGAAACTCCACAGCCGGATCCAGAACCTGAACCGGACCCACAGCCGACAGAAGAGGAATTAGAGCGCCAACGCAAGGCCGATCGATTGAACCGCATGTTCAATACCAACAATAAAGGTAGCGGCAGCGGCGAAGGAGAAACACAAGGTGGTGGCGACCAAGGTGATCCTAATGGAGATCCTCTAAGCCCTAATAGAACTGGAAATGGAGGGATTGGTAATAACGGTCAGTATTGGATGTCTGGTAAACCTATAGCTATTCCAAAACCTGAGACCGGTTGTAATTATCAAGGTGTCGTTGTTATAAAAATCGCCGTAAATGCTCAAGGGCAAGTATTTGAAGCCGAATTGGCCCCAAATAATCAGATTCCGGCCGGTTTAGCGAAATCAAACTTTGGGTCAAATACATGTTTGGTGCAAAAAGCGAAAGTTGCTGCAAAAAATTCTAAGTGGAGCCCAGATCAGGGCAACCTAAGAAGAGTAGGATTTATCGTTTACCGATTCGAATTGCAGTAATGACCTATACTGAAGCTGTACAGTGGCTCTACGATGCCGTACCAAATTTTCAGCGCGACGGCGGCAGCAAGAATTATAAAATTGGTTTAGAAGGACCGCAAGAATTGTGGGAATACCTTGAATGCCCAGGGCATTCTATCCCAACCATACACATTGCCGGAACTAACGGTAAAGGTTCCTCCACACATCTTCTCGCCTCGGGAATGAAAGAAATGGGTTTACGCGTAGGCGTATTCTCTTCCCCGCACCTTTTCGACTTCAGAGAGCGCGCAAAGATTGGTTCTGAAATGATTTCAGAGGAATACGTCGCCCAATGGGTTGCCCAACATGTGAATGCCTTTGAAGAGCGTGGCAACAGCTTTTTCGAGCTAACCATGATGTTGGCCATGAGTTGGTTTGAGGACGAGCAAGTGGACTGGATCATTCTAGAAACCGGAATGGGCGGACGATTAGATGCTACCAACATCTGTTCCCCAGAAATATGCCTGATCACGAATATCGGACTCGATCATCAGCAATTTTTAGGCAATAATCGGCGAACCATAGCCGGAGAGAAAGCAGGAATTATCAAGGCTGGTGTTCCTGTAGTTGTTGTAGAAAAAGATGCAGAGACCAAGGAAGCATTTATTGATGCATCCAGCGCGAAAGGTGCTCCCCTCTTTTGGGCCAATTCCTATGATTTACCGTCAGATTTAAAGGGAAGCTATCAGAAATACAACATCAATGGCGCTGCAGCCGTATTGGATTTATTATTCCCGGAAAGCAAGAGCCTATGGAGTCTAGGCTTCACTAGAGTTCGAGAAAACACGGGATTCTTTGGACGTTGGACTCCCATCTGTGAGTCGCCCCGCGTCGTAGTTGATACCGGACATAATAGCGCTGCTTTTGCTTTTCTCGTGAAGCAAGCGGCGGCGGAGTGTCGCGGTCGCCAGCATTGGGTGTTGGGCGCCGCCGCTGACAAAGACTTCAGTGCAGTACTGAAGCAATTGCCCAAAGAAGCAAACTACTATTGGACCGCAACTTCGAATAACCGAACATTACCCGCTGAAGGCTTGAGTGAAATTGGCTCGAAATTTGAGCTTAAAGGAAGACAGTACGACAACGTAAACAGCGCCTTAGAAGCTGCGAAAATTGCGGCAGAAGAAGGCGATTTAATTATCGTTGCAGGTTCTAACTTTGTGGTAGCAGATTTACAATTATGAAAAAGACAGCATTCCTCTTAGCCTTTATGCCATTTATGCTATTGGCACAGACTGAAGAAGTAAAACAGCGTACTGCCCTATTTCTTCAAGAGCAGAGTGCCAAATTCAAAATCAAGGAACTCAACGGCTCCGAACCTGATTACGGTGTATTGGGCGAAACCCAATTCATCTTTCATCAGTACTATCAGTTAAAGCAGCTAGAGAAAGAGGTAAATGAGCTAGGTAATAGTGTGCGTCCTAAATACGATTTGAGCACCTTCGTTTACGAGGACGAAGAAGAACTTAAGTATGCTTTGAAATTCTGGTTCAAGGAATTCATCGGAAACAAGCGCATTACTCCTGGTCGCGATTACCGCACTGTTGATCATGTTGATCCTGCTATTGTAATCATCGACGGCACCAGCATCAGTATTCTCACCTTGAGCTGCTACGCGACAGATATAGATGAATTCAGAGACTGGCGTAGTGCAATGCTAGGTGTATACGGATCTCCAAATGCAATGGTCATTGAGATCGGTTGTAACGGCCCTATCGAATGGACTAAAAACGCACCCGATCCTAAGGACCCAAGCTGGAGGCGGTAATTTATACTATTCTTCCCCTTTATTGGCGAGCTGGCCGCAGGCTGCATCGATATCTTGACCGC
>WTIZ01000030.1 GCA_011525035.1 Cryomorphaceae bacterium
TTACTCCGCCGGCTCTTCTAAAACGAAGTCTTCCATGAATTTCGTGGTGTATACACCTTCGCGGAACTTTTCATTCTTCAGTAGTTGCTGGTGGAATGGAATAGTCGTTTTAATTCCTTCAACGATAAATTCATTCAAAGCACGTTCTAGCTTGTCCAAAGATTCCTCACGAGTACGAGCTGTAATGATCAGTTTCGCAATCATAGAATCGTAGAACGGTGGGATAGCATATCCGCTGTAACAGTGCGTATCTAAACGAACACCGTGACCACCTGGAGCATGGAATGAAGTAATTACTCCTGGCGAAGGACGGAAGTCATTAAACGCATCTTCTGCATTGATACGAACTTCAATACTGTGCATTTGAGGCAAGTAGTTCTTTCCAGAAATTGGCTCTCCAGCGGCAACTTTAATCTGCTCACGGATGAGGTCAAAGCCAACAACTTGTTCTGTAATCGGGTGTTCTACTTGGATACGTGTATTCATTTCCATGAAGTAGAAGTTTCTGTCCTTATCTACCAGGAACTCTACAGTACCAGCACCTTCGTACGCAATGTATTCTGCTGCTTTCACAGCTGCTTCACCCATTTTCTTACGGAGTTTATCCGTCATAAATGGGGAAGGCGTTTCTTCAACCAATTTTTGGTGGCGACGTTGTACCGAACAATCCCGCTCACTCAAGTGACAGGCTTTACCGAAGCTGTCACCAATAATTTGTACTTCAATGTGACGCGGCTCAAGGATAAGTTTCTCCATGTACATGCCGTCGTTGCCAAAGGCAGCTGCAGCTTCACGGCGAGCACTGTCCCATGCGCCTTGAAGTTCGCTCTCCTCTAGTATGGCACGCATACCCTTACCACCACCACCGGCGGTCGCTTTGATCATGACTGGGTAGCCTATTTCACGGGCTTTAGTTACTGCGTCTTCGTAGGTTTCAAGGATACCTTCAGAACCTGGTACACACGGCACACCGGCTTCTTTCATGGTCTCTTTAGCAGTTGCCTTGTCTCCCATTTTATCGATCTGGTCGCCAGAAGCACCGATAAACTTGATGCCGTGCTCCGCACAGATGCGTGAAAACTTCGCGTTTTCACTCAAGAAACCGTATCCCGGGTGAATAGCGTCAGCATTGGTAATCTCCGCAGCGGCAATAATGTTAGGAATGCTGAGGTAGCTTTCTGATGATGCTGCAGGACCAATACATACGGCTTCGTCCGCGAAACGAACGTGCAATGAATCTGCATCTGCCTTAGAATAAACGGCCACCGTTTTGATGCCCATTTCTTTACAGGTACGAATCACGCGAAGTGCGATCTCACCCCTATTGGCAATGAGTACTTTCTTGAACATAACGAGTGTGTTTTCGTAAGGTTACGAAGGATCTACCAAGAACAATGGCTGATCGTATTCGATAGGGCTTTGATCGTCAACTAGAACTTTAACAATCTTACCACTTACTTCACTTTCAATCTCGTTGAAGAGCTTCATCGCCTCAACGATACAAAGCACATCACCTGGCTTAATCTCAGAACCAACTTTCACGAAAGCATCTTGGTCTGGAGATGGGCTGCGGTAGAATGTTCCAATCATTGGAGACTTCACCTCGATGTAGTTGCTGTTGTCCTCTGCTGGAGCTTCTGCAGCCGGAGCAGCAGGAGCCGGCGCAGCGGCTGGCGCAGGTGCTGCGGCAACAGGCATGGCAGCCTGAGGAGCAACGGCTTGAATGATGGTCGGCTGATCAGAACCCTCTGATGCAGTTTTAATGTTAATCTTGAAATCTTCAGTTTCTAGACTCACTTCTTGAGCGCCGCTTTTCGCAACGAATTTGATGAGTGCTTGGATTTCTTTCAAGTCCATGTTCTTGTGTATTTAGGAATATGAATTTACGAGTTATTTTTTATCGATGGCCCATTTGACCCACATGGCTCCCCATGTAAATCCGCCACCGAAGGCTGCGAAGAAGATGTTATCACCTTTCTTAAACTTATCTCTAAAGTCCCAGAGGCCTAAAGGAATCGTTGCAGAGGTAGTATTACCGTAGTTCTGAATGTTAATGACCACTTTTTCACTGGTGAGTCCCATACGACGCGCTGTAGCATCGATGATTCTCAGATTGGCTTGGTGGGGAACCAAATAGGCCACATCATCACCAGTAAGTCCATTCTTTTCTAAGAGCTCCGCAGAAGTATCTGCCATACGACTAACGGCGAAGCGGAATACGCTTTGACCTTCTTGACGGATGGCGTGCTGTTTATTGTCGATAGTTTCGTGAGAAGGAGGAAGGAAAGACCCACCTGCTTCAATGCGCAAGAAATCACGGCCTGAGGCATCGGTACGAAGAAGCTCATCTTGTACGCCAAGACCTTCATAGTTCGGCTCCATAAGGGCTACTCCACAACCATCACCAAATAAGATACAGGTAGTACGGTCTGTGTAGTCAACAATAGAGCTCATGACATCAGAGCCCACGACCAATACTTTCTTGTATTTGCCAGATTCAATATATGCTGCTGCGTTACTTACAGCGTACAAGAATGAAGAGCATGCTGCCTGTAAATCGTAAGCGTAGGCGTTTTTGGCTCCAATTTCTTGTGCGATATAAGCTGAAGTTATTGCAACTGGCATATCTCCAGTTACTGAAGCTAGAATAACGAGGTCAACGTCTTCAACGCTCACTCCGTACTCCTCCTTCATGGCTTCAACGGCTTTGATTGCTAGATAAGAGGCACCACGGCCTTCTTCTGGTTTAAGGATGCGACGCTCCTTAATTCCGGTTCGAGTAGTAATCCATTCGTCATTGGTTTCGACCATGGTTTCTAACTCGGCATTCGTTAGAACATACTCTGGAACATACCCTCCGATCGCTGTAATTGCTGCTTTCATCGTGTTTTCTTGAGTGGGCTAAAATAGGCGGTCTATTTTTAAAACCTCATTTAAAACAGAAAAAGTAGCCTTTTGAGGGGCTACTTATCTGTAAATCAATGATTTGTAAGATTAGGCTTATGCCTTCTCCATAACCACTTTACCCTTGTAGTAAAGTTTTCCTTCGTGCCAGTGAGCACGGTGGTAAAGGTGTGCTTCGCCAGTAGTAGGGCAAATCGCTAATTGCTGATCGGCCGCTTTGTAGTGAGTTCTGCGCTTATCTCTTCTCGTGCTTGACTGTCTGCGCTTAGGATGTGCCATATCTAATACTATTTATTATTCAACAAGTTTTTTAATTGATCCCATCTAGGATCAGTCTCTTTTTCATTTTCTTCTTCGTCTTCAATAAAATCCTCAAGGCCATTTCCAGCATTCGGTCCATTTAGTTTAGGTGGAATGCTTAAAACGACTAATTCGTACAAATACTGAGCAATGTTAAACGAGTGTTCGCCGTGCGGCAAGATGAGTAACTCATCGTTTTCATCGTTGTATTCCTCACCAAACTTTACCTGCATGGAGAAACTATTTTCAAGTTCCTGGGTGTAGGCTTCGTTTGTTACGTCGCAAGGTGCAGTGATGCTTCCGTTGAATGAAAAGTCCAAATCAAGAACAGTTTCACTTTTCAACATTTTCATCTGAGCCACGCCTTTCAAGTCGCTGTAGTCTGAGAATTCAAAAAGTTCAAAGAACGTATCATCCAAATCGTAATTAAACTCGTGAGAACCAAGCTTTAAGCCACTAAACGTTATGGTAAAGTCTTTGGTCTTCATTAGTTCCCCATCTGAATGAGCGTGCAAAGATATTCAAATTGTTGAAAACTTCTAACGCTTCTCCTTTTGTTTTTTGAGTGGATTCGCTGTGATTTCATCGTAGACCTTACGGCTGTTCACGATATCAATAGCTGCGAAAACCGATGTTCTGAAGGATGCTTCGTTGGCTTTGTTTTGTCCAGCAATGTGCATCGCAGTGCCGTGGTCAGGCGAAGTTCTTACCGCAGTTAGTCCTGCCGTGTAGTTGGTCCCACTTCCCATGGCCAATGCCTTGAAAGGCACAAGTACCTGATCGTGGTACATACCTAGTACTGCGTCGAACTTCTGATCGTAGCCTTGACCAAAGAAACCGTCTGCAGGGAAAGGACCTCTTACGATTGCACCTTTTACATCGGCTTTTTCAATGGCAGGTTTGATAATATCTGCTTCTTCCGAGCCAATGGCACCAAATTCTCCAGCATGTGGATTCAATCCTAAAACGGCAATACTAGGCTTCACGCAACCAAAGTCGCGTTTTAAGCTCTTCGCAAGCAGTTCAATTGACGCTGTAATGTTTTCCTCTTTTAAGGTATCTGCAATCTTACTCACAGGTACGTGTCCGGTGACCGTGGCTACCTTCAGTACATCTGAAGCCAGGATCATAAGTACCTCATCATTAAAGGCCTCAGCGAGATATCCCGTGTGTCCTGCAAATCCCTCAACCTGAGCAGCTATGTTGTGCTTGTTGATTGGGGCGGTAACGATAGCATCTATCTTCCCTGCTTTCGCAGCTTCTATGGCCGCATCGATGCTTTTCAACGCATACGATCCACTTACATCCGTAGGAGTTCCAAGGTTGAGTTCGACATTGTCGTCCCAAGTGGCAACTAAGTTGGCTTTCTTGTCCTTAATATCCTCAAGAGAATCGCAGAGATAGAAATTAAAGTCTTTCATTTCCAGAGCATTCCTGTGGTACGAAGCCACTTTGCTAGAGGCAAAAACTACGGGAGTACAAAGGTCAAGAATCTCTTTGTTTTCAAGGGTTTTCATGATAACCTCGAGGCCTATTCCGTTAAGATCGCCACAGGTAATACCAATAGTCGGCTTTTCGAAGACAGGCAATTGCACGTCTTGTGAAGCACTTCGCTCAACAGGCGTATTGAATAAATCTGCCTGTTCTTGCAACTGCTGCGTTTCCTGTTCAGAAACAGGTGTTGCCTTAACATCTTTAGCAGGTGCTTTTTGTTTGTTGCGGTTACGGTTTCGATTCCTATTTCGGTTGCGTCCTTTTCCTTCAGAATTCCCTTCAGAATCGTTTTTAGGAGCATCCTCTTTGGATCCGCTAGATTCGTTTCCTTCTTCCTTTGGCTTGCGGTTACGATTCCTGTTGCGGTTCCTGTTGCGATTGCGATTTCTGTTATTGCCCTCGCGACCTTCTCCTTTGTTTTCGCCTTTTGGTGCGTTTTCCTTATTGTCGCTCATTAGTAGTTGCTTAAGAAATCATACAATAAACGAACCCCGATTCCTGTACCTCCTTCTACTTGGTAGCCAACACGCTTGCCCAAATGAGCAGGACCCGCAATATCTAGGTGGATGTATGGATAATCCGTGAAGTGTTCTAAAAATTTACCTGCAGTGATTGCTCCTGCTTCAGGGCCGCCGATATTTTTGAGGTCTGCAATAGGACTTTTCAAAAGGTCCTTGTATTCGTCCCAGAAAGGAAATTCTACGACGCGCTCTCGAGTTTTGAATCCACTGGTTTGTAAGGCCTCCATTTTTTCTTTTGGCGCATTCCCCATTCCTACGATGGCATAGCGGCCAATTGCTCTAGCTGCAGCACCGGTAAGCGTTGCAAGATCGATGACTAACTCAGGGTTGTATCGTTTGGCATACACCAAAGCATCAGACAGAATTAATCGGCCCTCAGCATCTGTATTCAATACCTCAACAGTTGTCCCGTCTGATATGGTGATTACATCTCCTGGCGTTACTGCGTTTTTACCTGGGCGGTTATCCGTAGCAGGTACTAGACCTACTACATGAACAGGAAGTTTTGCTTCAGCGATGGCACTCATCGTACCGATTACTGCCGCTGCACCGCCCATATCACTTTTCATGGTGTCCATGAAGTTGCTTGGTTTCAAGCTTAGGCCACCGGTATCGTAAACAACACCTTTTCCGACTAGAACTACAGGTTGCTGGTTTGATGCACCTTCGCCTTTATACTCCATGATGGTAAATGTTGGCGGTTCAACAGAGCCGTAGTTCACTCCGAGCAATCCACCCATCTTGAGGCTTTCAATTTGCTTCTTCTCCAAAACCTCAACCGAGAATCCGTGACGCTTTCCTGCTGCTTTCGCCTCTTCGGCGAGTTTCGTTGCAGTGAGGTCAATCACTGGACGGTTTACGAGGTCACGAGCCAACAATGTTCCAAGTGTTGAGTTTTTAATGCGTTGGATGTCCTCCGCGTTTTCATCCTCAACTTGAATTTGAACAAGGCTGTTACGACGCTTATGTGCATCACTAAAAAACTTTAGAAACTGGTAATTACCCAAAACAGCTCCCTCGCTCACCTCGGCT
This sequence comes from Cryomorphaceae bacterium, assembly GCA_011525035.1. GTDB lineage: Bacteria > Bacteroidota > Bacteroidia > Flavobacteriales > Schleiferiaceae > UBA10364. The sequence goes on from WTIZ01000030.1 coordinate 6,252, forward strand.
TGAAAAGGACCTTCGAGTTTTACGCGGTCCAAGCCTAGACCGTTTACCTTGAGCGCAAGGCTATTTCCTGCAAGACGCATTTTTTCCGCACGCTCATTGGCTTCGAGTTCTTTGGTGAGTTGGAAGGCCCAAACAGTGGTTGACCCGTCCTGTAATTCCATCCAACTTTCTTCGAATTTGGCGGCATAAGCGTCAAGGCGGTTCTGAAGAGTTTCTGATATGCTTAGGTTATCTCCTTTTTTGTAAACAATTGCCACTGGGCCGTTGTAATCAGGAGTATAGGTAGTGATGTTCATAGGAAATCGATTATCTGTCAAATGTACTATTTTAACCAACCATAAAGAAGCACTCCATGTTTACCGGAATTATTGAAAATTTAGGCACTGTCGCCAAGGTAGAAAAGCACCAAACGAATCTCGAATTGTACGTTGAATCTAGCCTGGCTTCTGAGCTAAAAATTGACCAGAGTGTGGCACACAATGGGATTTGTTTGACGGTCGTTGAGATCTTTGGCGATCGCACCTACAGAGTCACTGCGATTGACGAGACCATCGCTAAAACCAATATTGGCGATCTAAAAGAGGGCGATAAAATCAACATTGAACGATGCATGACCATGGGAGCTCGCCTTGATGGACACATCGTTCAAGGCCATGTGGATCAGATTGGTGTGTGTGAGGGTGTCGAAGAACAAGACGGTTCTTGGATCTATTCATTTTCCTATGATCCTTCACTCGGCAATGTAACCGTAGAGAAAGGGTCGATTACTGTGAATGGGACTTCTTTGACGGTAGTTAATTCTGTGGAAGGCGGGTTTAGTGTAGCCATTATTCCTTACACCTATGAAAACACAGTATTCCATACCCTACGTAAGGGAGATAGAGTTAACTTAGAGTTTGATGTCATCGGGAAATATGTTGCTCGTATGATGGAAGGCTATAAGAAATGAGAAGACTCGAAAAAATTGGCGTTTTAGACGACGAGCGTATTGCCGTTGATGGACTAGTTTCTCAGCTTGAAAAGTTGGTACCGGGCGTTGAGGTGCAGGGCTTCATGTATGCGCAGCCTTTTGTAGAATGGTGCAAGGAATCAAAGCCCGGTTTGGTTTTTCTCGACATGGAGATGCCAGGCGCTTTGGGTTTAGATGTTGCTCACCAGATCAAAGCTTTTGTTGGAAATATTGTCTTTGTAACGGCACACAGCCATTACAGTCTTGATGCTTTCGAAACTGCCGTGGATTACATCCTCAAGCCCGTAATCAAATCTCGTTTACAGCAGTGTTTGAATAAAATTTCAGATTTAGATCCGGTACCGCTCTTTGAAGAACTCAACGTAAAACTCCCGTTCAAAGGTTCTTATCAGCTCGTCAAAGAGAGTGCTATTGTTATGCTCTCAGGCCAGCGAAACTATACGAACGTTATTCTTGAAAATGGAGAAACGCGATTGGTCGCAAGAACACTCAAAAGCTTCTCTGAAGGACTTAGTGATCGATTCTTACGTGTACACAAAAGTATCATTGTACGAAGTGATGCGGTAAAGGAAATTCAATGGGGTGCACGACCCAAAATGGTATTGACGAACAATGAGGTGGTCGATGCTTCAAAAGCCAGGTTAGATGAATTGGGCATCGAACCTTAAAACTTGGGCCCTATGTTGCTTGGCATTGCTTCTATTCGCTTGTCAGGAAACTCAAGAGCGCCCGGCAGAATTGGTCACCATTGAACTGACCGATAACTTTAATGAACGCCGAAAGCTCCTCAGAAAATTAAGTGAGAGCAGCAACGAGTATAAGGCTGCTTGGGGTTCCATTTACCTCTGTCAATACGACGTAGCGGAATACCGTTTTGTGTCGGCACTGGACCATCTTAGTAAGGCAGAAGATCTCATTATTCAGCGCAACATTGAAGCGCTAAAACCAAAGCTCTATTACCTCAAGGCCCATATTTATTGGAACTTAGGACTAGACATTACGACGGTAACGGACTTCTCCTTGAAGGCCATCGGTTTAGGTACAGGAAGCTCCAAAAGAACGTACGAGGGGAATTACGCTACGTACTTGCTCGATGCTGGGGAATACGAACAGGTCATTGAAATCGAAGAGCGATTGGTGGGGGAATTTGAGGCGGAGGGCTTCAATGTCTCAGAGGCAAAAGCCGTTCTAGGTGCTGCGTATTACTATTTAGGATTACAGGATATTGAGCGCGACAATAGTTTAGAGGTTCAAGACCCTTTGAGGCCGGGATTCATTGATGATATTGAACAAAATACGCGTTATGTCAATCGAGGCCTTTCGTTAATGAAGCAATCGTTGGCAACCCTAGATGGTGTGCCCAATGTCGTGGACAAGCAGCACGTCTATGAAAGAGCATTGGATATCGGCGCGTTGTCCGATGAGGAAATAAGAGCATGCTTGGCGTTCGCAGAAGCAAATGAACTTTGGTCCCTTGCCTACAAGGTTCGGAATTCCACTGAGGCGGAAGTTTTAAATGAGACTGCCGAAGTCGCTTCACAACGCTTGACCGAAGTACTGATTAAGAACCTTGAAGAAAAGGAAGCGCTGAAGCAAGAGATTTTGGAGTATGAATTTGAACGCTCGAAGCGAGAAGCAGCGGCCCAACGAAGTCGAGAAGTTTCGCGCCAGATTACTTCAACAGTAGCTTTGTTCGCTGCCTTATTGATTTTGCTGGTGCTAGTGATTTCTTACCGAACCCAGAATTTGGCCAATCAAGCTAAGATTGAAAAGCAGGATTCGAACATCCTTTTGGCCAACTACAAAAACCGAATTCGTCCGCACTTTTTGTTCAATCAGTTGAACAATGTCAATGGTTTTATCAGCCAGGAGAAATGGGAGGAGGCGCAGGAGTATATCGGACTACTCAGTGTACATCTTAGGAGTACTTTGGAGAATTCCGAAGTGGAAAGCACAAAGGTTCGTACGGAGTTCAAGCGCATCGAGAACTATGTAGCCCTTCAACAAAAAAGCAGTTTCGCTCATGTGAAATTCGAAGTAGAATTGGACCACATTTCAGGCGATGTAAAGATCCCTGGTGGTTTGCTACAGCCTCTTGTAGAAAACAGTTACAAGTATGCGGGCAATGCCTCTGAGCACAACTCTTGGATCAAGCTCACTGCTCGGACAATGGGTGATGCCCTGATTATTATGGTGGAAGATTCAGGGTACGGCTTCCTTGAACGAGTTCCCGGTACAGGAAGTGGACTCGCATTGGTTCAAGAGCGTATCGAATTCAACAGAGCGAAAAGCAGTCGCCCAGAGCTTTGGCGCCTTGAAACAGACTTTGGTAAAAGAAAAAGCACCGTGAAACTCACGATGCCTTCTAGATTGGTTTGATTAAACCCTCGGGGTTTATTGTTGCCGTAAATCTAGCGGTAATGATCCCAGTATAGCAGGTTGACTTATCGTAGAGGATGTGAATTTATCGTAGCGTAAATCTTCGCACATCCATGTTGCCACCACAGAGTATTATTCCTGTTTTACCAGGGGTCTCTTCGCGCATTGCGGCGGCTATTCCTGTTCCCGCAGAAGGCTCAATAAATTGTTTGATGGTCTCCAAACAAGTGTGCCATCCCTCCTGAATCTCGTCTTCTGTAAGTAATGTGATGCAGTCGACATGCTCCCTAATAATGGGGAAATTCTTATGCCCCAAAGATGTTTTCAGACCGTCTGCAATGGTATCGGTAGATTTAGCAGGGGTCCATGTTCCAGAGGTAAAACTTTTATAGGCATCGTCGGCAATGGAAGGTTCACAACCAATAACCTTGGCCTTGCCAAAATAGCTATTGGCCAATGCTGCTCCAGCAAGGAGTCCGCCGCCACCGACAGGCACAAAAATCTGATCGAGATCCGGATGTTCTTGAAGCAGTTCGTACGTGGCTGTAGCCTGCCCAGCAATGATGTTATAGTTGTCGTAGGGATGGATCAACAGCGCCCCAGTATCCTTGCGCACTTGTTCCGCTGTCGTCTCTCGAGCCTCAAGAGTGGGCTCACAAAAAGTCACTATACCTCCATAGTATTCCACCGATGCAATTTTCGCTTTTGGCGCGTTTGAAGGCATTACTACATAGGCCTTGGCGCCAATCTGCGCTGCCGCCCAGCTTAGGGCTGCACCATGGTTTCCTGAGCTGTGGGTGAGTACCCCATTTTTCAAGGCTTCCTCTTTGTGGACGAGTACGGTATTCATGGCACCTCTAGCTTTAAAGGCACCGGTCATTTGTAGGTGTTCGCATTTTAGATAGAAATCACCATTGGCAAGATGGTTAAACCTTGGCGCCTTAAGAACGGGAGTTCTTGATACATAGGGCGCAATACGCGCTGCTGCAGCTTGGATATCTGCTGCTGAGGGAACAGCCGTAAGTGAGGAGGCCTTGCTCATGAGTAATAGTCTTTTGGAGGTGGTTCAACAAACGGTTCGTCCGAAGATAACTGGCCGACAAGAAATTCCATCAATTGGTGTTCAAATTCGATAAGGTCTTGTTCTCCTAAAACTTGGCCATCAAAGGCCCCGCCTCGGAGCAAAGACTCTGGCTGTGGGCTTTGCATTTTATACATGCCTATGCGCCAAGGCAGAGGTGAAGTGGCAGCTCCGCTTTTCCAAAGCAGCCAAGCGTACAACAAACATTGAAGCGCCTTAGGTTTTTTACCGTTCCATAGATCTTCCCATGTACTCAAACTGAGCTCGGAAGGTTTCATTCGCCCTGTTTTGTAATCCCACACGGTTAGCCTACCGTCGGTCATTTCAATGCGGTCTACCTTCCCTACGAACTTCAACGGAAGATCTAGAGAAGGATGCTGCATCTCGAATTCCAGCTCTGTTTCGACACCTTTTAAAATAGTTTTTCCGGCTTTTGCACGCAGGAGGTCGTAATGGAGGAATTGGTCCAACATCTTTTTACATACCTCCAAGGTCACCAGATTTCGACCTTGGTACAAGGCAGATTCAGAATAGCCTTCTTTAACCAGGCGCTCGATTCCTAATTCTAGGGCTTTCTGGGTCCATTCGTCAACATCAAATACCGGGAGGGGTTTTCCCACCAACGGTTTATAGAGCTCTTCTAGACCATGGTGAATGAGGTTACCCATGACCAGAGCCGACATACTTTCTTCTACTTCGTCTTGCTCTCGAACGCGAACCAGTCTTTTTTGATAAAAATCGTGCGGACGTCCAGCGAGCTCATTGAGACTGGTAGCACTCATACCTCTCTTCATCCAATCTACCATGGCTTCTTTCACGGCATCAGAACGCTCAGCATAAAAGCGATCCTCGATAGAGGAAGGGTGTATTGGTCCATTGTTGAAAGCTCGTGGATGTATGGTGCACGCACCTTGCTGGAGTTCCTGCTCCAGCTGTACGATGTAGCGTGAAGGCTCTCCGCCGCCCATAGCATCGGTGTTTGTGTTGTACACAATTACACCTTCTGAGCAGCGTTGCAAGATTCGGTAAAAGTGATAGGCGAAGATGGCATCCTTCTGTTCGTAGGTTGGAAGGTCGTAGGTCTGTTTGATATCATAGGGCAAGAGCGAGTTGAATGAGCGCCCTGCAGGTAAAATCCCTTCATTAACTCCGGCCATAATTACATGGCTAAAGTCAAGGGTACGAGATTCCAAAATCCCCATTATTTGAAGTCCTTCGAGCGGCTCCCCAACAAAGTCAATAGTTCCACTTCGAAGTTGTTGTTTAACCAGCTTCAATACCGACAGAGTATCTACTTCAGTGCTTTCGAGCGTGCGTTCAAGCTGTTCAAGCAAGGTGTGGATCTTGTACGTCGTATTGATGACCATGGTATCCCCCTTCTCATGGGCTGCCACATGCTCGAGCCATTTTTTAATCGAGGTGAGCACAGAGATGCCGTGTGCAGGTTGAAGAAGATGGCGGTATCCTTTCGGCCCTTTGGCCAATTCATTGGTCCATTCTTTTGAACTGGTGAACACCCTATTTCCTTTAATGATGCTTTGGTTCCATTCCCTAGGTCCTTCTTCTATCTCGCCGAGGTAGTAATATTTGTTGAAGAGGGGGTCGCTAAAAAGAGCGCTAAGGCTCCTGTGGTAATAGGTCCAATTTTTCCCAGATTTCTCATTCTTTAGCGCATACTCAACCGCTCCAATCCATAGTCTTACAGTCGCTGCAACCTTTGTCTGATCCAAGGGGTATCCCATGGTGATGTTGACCTTATCGTAGGATTCGGGCAAGATGCTCAGTACCGGATTTAAAAGTGTTTCATCAGCAAGAATGACGGCAATATTTTGGGCGGGAACGCCTTGGGTTGCCCAACGTTCCAAGGTGGCCGCAACGGTCTTCGCTTGACCAGAATATTTGGAAGCTCCTACGGGAGTGATCTCTTTTGGGACGGTTAGAAAGTCGCTTGAGCGGTTTTTCGTGGTGGGGACATCGTTGCCGAATATTTTTTGACGGTTTTTATGAGCCCGCAGAAAGAGTCCGGCTTCGTGCTCCTTCATGTCGACATAATGCGGATCAAGGTCCCACATTACAGTGGTGTTCCAATGGTTTTTTAGCTGGCCGATGATGGTTAATTCTGCAGTATTCAAAGCATTTAGACCTGCGACCAAGACCCTTTTTACCCCATTGCGGTTGAGGTAGCTGTCAATGCGTTCGAGATTTTCGCTGAGGTATCTTGAAGCCAATCCGCTGTGTGCTTCGCCACGCGCCAACAACGCGTCTTTAAATCGTTCGTAGGTGCTTGGGAGCAAGGCAACAAAATCTGAATAGCGTCCCATGAGGGCCGTTTCATTTTCTGGATCGAGGTCCCATTCTGCCAATTTCTGCACGTTGTACAAATCGCCAAGTACATGTGCGGGATTGAGTTTGTAGCGGTCGATTTCTTCGAAATCGGACAAAAGCGTTTGTCCCCATGAAAGAAAGCTCCCCAACGATTCGGGTTCACGGTCTGGATAGGCTTCATACCGTGCCTCATTGTAGCACTGGTGCAATTCGATAAGTAAAACGAGTGGCTCGACCACCAGAAGATTGCCCGCATTTGAGATAAATCCATCCACGGTTGTAAACAGCGGTAAAAGCGTCGGTCCTTCTAGGTGTGGTTTCAGTGCCTCACGCAAAAAGATTTCCGCCCGTTGGTTCGGCAGAACGACCATCTGCTGGTGCAGCGGCAGGGGAGATGAAATCAATTCTTGCGCGATTTGCGCGATGAATGTGGACATGGATTACTGGAACAGGTTGCTCCCCTCAATGTAATCAAAAACCGCTTTTGGAAGAAGGTTTCGAAGCGCTTTTCCTTCGGCAAAACTGCGTCGTATGAGTGATGCGCTGATTTCCATTTTTGGTGCATTTACCAAACGCAGATTTGGAAAGCGTTCTTGCCAATGTTGTTCAGTGGCCACTTCATCAGGAAGCGGGTGTCGTGGATAGACGAGAATCTCATGGTTTTCCATAATGCTCTCATAGTTGCGCCACTTATGGAATGACTTGAGATTGTCTTCACCCATGATGATGCTAAAGCGATGTTCCGGGTATTTCTCGCGCAGGTAGGTGAGTGTTTGCGAGGTATAATTTGGCTGCGGCAAGCTGAATTCAATATCACTGGCGCGCAACCCTTCTTGATCCTCTATCGCTAAATGAACCAAATGCAAGCGCTCGCGATCAGGCAGTAAATTGCTCTTCTTTTTAAAAGGGTTGTGTGGAGTGACCACCAGCCATACTTCGTCGAGATCCCCGTATTTCTGAAAATACTCGGCCAAGGCAAGATGCCCAATATGTATGGGATTGAAGGTGCCGAAAAACAGACCTACCTTCTTCATTACGCTCCTAAAAAGTCCTTTAGAATGGCCAGTGCTTCTGCTTTGGCGGTATCGAGATCATCGTTTACGACCACCTTATCAAATTCAGGTGCACGGGCCATCTCAATGGTTGCTTTCGCCACGCGCTGTTGTATTTTTTCCTCGCTATCTGTCCCTCTGCCTCTAAGGCGTTGCTCCAAAATCTCTACTGATGGTGCCTGCACAAAAAGGGCCAAAGCACGATTGCCAAACTGCTTTTTGAGGTTTAACGCGCCCACTACATCGATATCAAAAACAACCACTTTTCCTTGCGCCCAAATGCGCTCCACTTCGGAACGAAGGGTGCCGTAATAGGTGCCGGCATAGACCTCTTCCCATTCCAAGAGCTCGTCCCCGGCTACATGAGCTTTAAATTCTTCGCTGCTTAAAAAGTAGTAGTCTTTACCGTGCTGCTCCTTACCTCGAGGCGAACGCGATGTCGCTGAAATGCTAAAACTGAGCTCTGGAAATTGCGGCAATAGATAGTTTACCAAGGTTGATTTCCCTGCGCCAGAGGGTGCAGAGAAGATGACCAATTTTCCGTTGTGTTCGCTCATTGCTTTGACAGAATTAATAGCGCAAAGGTAGTGGAGATGAAGGAATTGGCTTTGGTTAAAAGTAGAGGTATATTGTTGTCGTGATTAAGAAAGTACTACTCGCACTGTTTGGCCTTTGCACCGCCGGCCCTTTGAGCGCACAATGCTCCTTGGCCTTGGCGTCAGATTCCTTGGAAGCCTGCGTCGGAGACACCATCTTTCTTTCTGCTTCTGGGTCCAATTCTTACCAGTGGTCTCACGATGCAACACTTAGTTGCGACACATGCGCTTCACCCTACATCATTTTGACGGATACGGCACAATATGTGGTGGTTCAGGGAAGCAGCCAAGTCACCCAGATGGCGACCAATGGAAATTTCTCTTCGGGAAACTCAGGTTTCTTGACCAACTACACCTACAACGCCACATCCATTTGGAACGAAGGAACCTACGCGGTGGGCCCTAACCCAAATTCGGTCCATCCGAACTTTGGTTCTTGGGGCGACCATACCACCGGCACCGGAAATTACATGTTGGTCAATGGTGCGACAGGGTCCAACAAAATTCTGTGGCGTCAAACCAAAACATTCCCTCCAGGGGCACAGGTGACCATGCGATGGTGGGCACTCTCTTTTGTATCACCAGCAGGACAGCTGCAATTGAAATTATCAGGTACGAATATCGGTGGTGCGGCCTCTACGCCGACCTCTACAGGCACCTGGCAACAAACGTCAAGAACCTTTACTGCACCTGCTTCAGGAACGGCAATTTTGAACTTAATTACATTGGCCGGCCCCGGTTCAGGAAACGACTTTGGGATCGACGACATCTCCTTCACCTACGAATGTGAAGCCTATGATACGGTGTGGATTTCCCCGAAAAGCGAAGCTCAGATCCTCTTGGATTCCACGAGCATTTTTGGCTGTGATAGCGTGTGTTTTGAGATAGAAAACCAACTGGATACAGGTGGACTATTGAACTATCAGTGGGTGCTCAGCGACGGAACAGTAGACTCATCTTTGACCTTTTCACACTGCTTGTCCGATTCCGGCGATTACTATGGCTACCTATTGACCACTTCCAGCGAAGGGTGTACGGATAGCGTCGCGCTACCTATGATCCGTGTAGGACATACCCGCAAGCTAGACTCTTTGGTCATCGCCAACGACGGCAGTGTGTTTTCCGGAGCAGTTCAAGTATTAAATTCAAACGAGGTAATAGGTTTGGGTGCCCATTATGAGGCTGTCCTATCCCAAGGGATAGATTCTATTTTCATTTCAGCGGGCAGCCAGAGTTGGAACGATGGGAATATTACGGGCAACCAATTGGCATCCGGGTGGAGTCCTGTAGTCTTAGATGCGGAACCGCAGACGGTATGTGCATTCCTTTACACTTCAGAAGGTTGTGTAGATTCTATCTGCCAGCAAATCGCTTTTTTCCCTACCGTCGAAGTACCCAATGTCTTTACGCCCAATAGCGACGGGGTAAATGACGAGCTGGTGCTACAGACAACGAGTACGGACCGTATAAAGACGACGATATACAGCCGTTGGGGAACGAAGGTATTTGAGAGTTCTGTGCTCGGTGAATATTGGGACGGTAGATTCGAAGGACGTCCTGTGGCTCCCGGGGTCTATTTCCTTACCGTCGAAGTAGCGAATCCGTATGCGCCCTCGCCAATTACAACTACGGCCACCGTACACCTGCTACGTTAATCATTAAAAAAGCCCTTACCACGACTGTAGCAAGGGCCTTTGAGCAGTTTAGGTTGGCGCTTCAGGCTAAAGCGTAATGCTGTAGTAGCCTTTTTTCTGAAGGGTAAATCCGTAAAGGATGCCGTTATCTACCTTGGTCATCTGTGCAGGGATGGCCGAAGGATCTACGCCAAACTTTTTCAGTGAGAAGCCGCAAGCGACAAGCTGAACCCCTTTTTCTTCTGCCAGCTTGACGATCGGGTCCATAATTTCAGGATTCACAAGATCTTTGACGGCTTTTCCGCAGATCACTACGTTAAACTCTCCAAATTGCTCGCCGTCCATTTCAGCGAGGTCTCCAGCTGCCAATGAAATGGCTTTAAGTTGCTGCAAATTGCGGTTAAGAACAAAGTAGTTCTGTGTTCCTTCTGATTGTGCAGAAAGTGCCTGTGGTGCAAACAAGCCCAAGGTTAGGGCTACGGCAAATAGAAATTTCTTCATCTTCATTTTTTTAGTGGAAGTGGTAATCGGTTCCCGGTAATTGAGACAATACGTTATCGCCTAAATCCAAAGACACGGCACGTCCATCACGAACAGGAGCAATGGTGTCGTGTACGGCAAGATATTCTTCGATAAGGTCGTGGATGGTGTAATCCATAACCACCGTTTCAACAGTGCCTTTCATGCGACAAAGCGTGCTGATCGGCTCACCTTCGCGGCGACACGCAGACATTTTATACAGCTTGTCCAATTCCATCGGCTCACCTTTGATCACAATAGAGCTCACGCGCTCGCCTTTTGGTGCATTAGCATTGAACTTGAGCTCCATTCCTGAGAATCGAACTACCCAGCCACCGAAGCGCTCTTGTGGGTTTTCTGCAAATACATTGTGCAATTCCTTTTCCAGCCAATCTTTGATTTGCTGTCCACTGGCCTTACCAATTTTAACTTTCTCATTCACCGGCAGCATTTTCCAGAGGTCACCGCGCGTAATTGGTGCGACACCGTTTTCGCCAGGAACGATGGGTGGGCTAAAGCGGAACCCGTTGCTCAATGCGATATCTACATCGTTTTTCCACATAGAAGCATCTGTGATAAAGTTGTCCATCGGGTTCTCCACGACAAAGTAGCGGTACAAAGGTGTTTCGGTGTAGCCCAATACTTCATCGATCTCTTCTTTGTACGGCGCCACAGCTTCTTCGATGACTGCTGCTACTTCTGCATCTGCTTCGTACTTCGAAGGATCAACTTCCATAAGTTCATATTCCTCACTAAGTAGTTCGCCGTTTTGCACTTCCAAGACCATCTTGCCCACGAATGAAGCAAAGGCTCCCGGTTCTGTCACACGAGCATGGCCGGCTTGTAGCGGTTCACGGATGCGCTCGTGGGTGTCGTTCCCCAATACATAGTCGATTCTACTCAAGGCAGGATTGTTCGCGAGATCGTACTGCTTTGAGATACCGATATGGGTGACTAGGAAGAGGATATCTACTCCTTTCTCGTCTTTCATTTCGGTCACGAGGGCTTCAAGATTTTCTAGAATCGGATCAAAATCAAGGCCTACTGAAAAGCTTGGGTTCTGACGGATCGGAACTTCTGGATCGTTGTAAGACAGGAAGCCTAGACGCGTGTTGCCCACATCTTGAATGTAGTACTGTGGGAAGATTGGGTCCTTGCCATCTTCATGGTACATATTAGCTGTGATCACAGGCGTCTCGTAGCCTTGCATGACTTTCATCATTTGCTCTTTACCGTACACCACCTCCCAGTTTCCTGGAATGAGGAAGTCGTAATTCATCGCTTTGATGATGGAGCTGAAGGCGGCACCTTCTGAAAGCGCTGCCACAGCACTTCCTTGGATGAGATCGCCACCGTCTAAGATGATGGTGTTGGGATTGGCTTCACGCTCCTGATCGAACAAGGTTTTCATGTTAGCTAGACCCCCAAGCGTTTTGTAACTGATTTCATCATTGTCGTAGAACAATTCCGAGTGTGGGTATACCTGTCCGTGGATATCGGCAGTTTGTAGAATGGTCACTTTGACCGGTGCGGCATCCTCAGGTGTCGAACTACATGAGAATAGAAGTAAGGCTGATGCAGCAATACTAAGCAGGCTTGATGGACGCATAATATTTTGAGTTCGTTTGTTGGCTCTAAGATACCGCGTCCGAACATAGTTGGTCGTGAGCCAGGTCACGAGCCTAGGAACTTAAAGTGTATTGCCTACTTGCTCTTTGATTTTCTCCAACTCGTCTTTCATCTGAACGACGTGCTGTTGCATAGGAGCATAGTTGCTTTTTGAGCCAAGGGTATTGATTTCGCGTCCCATTTCCTGAGCGATAAAGCCCAATTTTTTTCCGCTATTCGCCTCCTGCATGGTCTCGCGGAAGTACTTCAAGTGGTTGGCCAGGCGAACTTTCTCTTCGTTGATATCCAGCTTTTCGATGTAGAAGATGACTTCTTGTTCGTAGCGGTTTGAATCGACTTCAACGCCTTCTAGACCTTTCATCAATCGCTCGCGGACAGCAGCCAATCGAGCTTCTTCGTGTGGTGCAATGCCTGCCATACTTTCCTCGATGGCTACAAGACGTTCTTCGTAATCTTTAGCGATGCTATCGCCTTCTTGCTTGCGGAAGCTTTCTAGCTTTTCCAATGCCTCACCTATAAGGCCTTGTAAGAAGGTCCACTCTTCTTTGCTAAGCTCAGATTTTGAACTGCCCATTACATCAGGCATACGCATCACTGTAGCGATAAGATCCCCAGAAGAGTCTGTTTCGCGTCCGAGCACCTCCAGCTGTGCGAGGTAGGCTTTGGCGAGCTCCATATTGATGCTCGCAGCACTCTCAATACCGGTTACTTCAGCGTAGATGTTGATGTCCACTTTACCGCGCTTCACTGCGGCGCCGACCATTTTACGGATGTCCAATTCCTTTTCGCGGAAGATGGGTGCGATGCGTGCATTGAGGTCAAGCCCTTTGCTATTAAGGCTGCGAATCTCTACGGTGATTTTCTTCCCTGAAGTTTGTCCGATGGCTTTACCGAAGCCGGTCATGCTTTGAATCATGGATCGCTGAATTTTGCTCAAAGGTAGCAAATGCCGGGCAGGGAGTCTATGCCTTGAATTTTCGCCCGTAAAAACTCACGAAATACACGCCGGCGAAGATGGCCAAACCGCCAAAGAGCATGTGGATGCTCCACTGCTCGCCGCCATAGATCAGACTCAGTAAGCTCGCCAAAAGCGGTTGCAAATAAATATAGGCACCCACCGTTGCTGGGTGTAAGGTCTTGAGCGCAATGATATTTCCCAAATAGGTCAAAAAGGTAGTACCCACTACGACGAAGACGACCGCGCCGATGATGTTGGCGTCCCACAGCGACCATTGGATGTCCTGGAATTGGGGCCCGCCAAAAGGAAGAACGAAGAACACGCCGAAGGTGAAAACCCAGCGGATAATGAACAATGCGTTGTACTTCGCCATGAGTGGTTTCACCAAAACCAAATAAATGGCATAGCTGCTGGCATTGACGAGTACGAAAAGATTGCCTTTGGCAACTTCAGAGGAGAAGAGTCCGTTTAGTTGGAAATTGGCACCAGAATAAATGAGCCAAAAGGCACCCAAGGCCCCTAGAAATATTCCCGCGATTTTAGGCGGGGTAATGCGTTCTTTGACTAAAACGGCGCCTGCAACCAGGACCATAATTGGGCCGCTGACCATCATGATGGAGGCGTTTACAGGAGTGGTGATTTTCAGTCCTTCAAAGAAGAAGAGCATGTTGGTGGTGACCCCAAAAACGGCACAGATGGCCAAGCGCAGTCGGTCATTAACGGGAATCTTGAAGAAGCTGTGGCCACCGGAAAGCGGAGTTAGCAACCAAAAAAGTAGGGCAGCACCGGTAACGCGGAATTGGATGAATGCGCGCGGTGGGACTGCGCCTTGCATGGCTGCTTTGGCAATGAGAAAGGAGGAGCCATAGATCAAGGCGACGCCCAACAGTGCACCGTGGGCGAGGAGTACAGATTTACGGCTTGGAGCGTTCATCGAAGAGCTTCTGCTGCCGCTTCCACGACCTTTTTACTGTTGCCCACAAAAATTTGGTCGTCAAGAACAAGGACGGGACGCTTTAAGAACGTGTACTCGTCGATGATGAATTGGCGGATTTGAGCATCGGATAAATTTTGATCCTTCAACCCCAATTCCTTGTATTTGCGTGCACGTTTCGAGAACAGGGCCTCGGCAGATCCGGCCAATCCAATCATATGATCGACCTGCTCGGCGGTCATCGGCTCGGTTTTGATGTCTTGAAGTTCGATGCCGTCGGTGTTCCAACTGCTCAAAATTCTTTTACACGTATCACAAGTGCTGAGGTAGAATATGCGTTTCATACGGGTCCAATTTTATTTTGCTAACCACGGCCCTGGATCTTGAATATCGGCGTCTTTCCAAATACCGAATTGGACCATGGTTTTGCCTTCTTCATCAGTAAAGGCAGTGCCAATAGGTTGCTTAAGACTGATAAGGTCTCCTGCCTTCACCTTCACTCCGATCAGGTTGCTGTACACGGTGAAATAGTTCCCGTGACGGATCAATACCATCACGTTTGCACCAGGAATAGGGACTACAGAGCTCACTTCACCTTCAAAGCTTGCGCGGACTACTGCGCCAACTTCTGTACTGATTTCTACATGCGGGTTATCTACTACAACGCCCTTAACTACCGGATGCGGATGCTTCCCAAACTTACCTGTGATCAAGCCACGTTCCACCGGCCATGGCAGGGCGCCTTTGTTGGAGGCAAAGTTGTTGGCCAATGCTCGTGCTTCAGGCGTCATCGCATACGACGGTCCGTCGTCGCGAACGTCAAGGCCCTTTTCTGCGCGTGCCTTATCTATCAATCGCTTCAACACCTTATTCGAAGTTCGAGGATTGAAATCTTTCCCCTTCACCAAGCCAAGATCTTCGGCTTCTTTTTCTAGGGCCATACGTTCAGCACGCAGCTTTGCCTTACGCATTTCCTCGGCAATGATGCGTTTGATTTGCTTTTCCAATTGTTGGGCTTCGCGTTGCTTTTTCTGAATGTCTTTTTTCAGCTCGCTTTCTTTGCTTTGAAGCGTAGCCACTGTTTTTTCTTGAGCTTGAGCATCAACTAGAAGTTCGTTTTTCTCGTTTTCTTGTGCTTTTTGAACGTTTAATTTCTCTGCTTTCTTCGCAATCAACGCCTCCTTTTCTTGCGCCAATTCTACCTGTGCCCCTTCAATCTGTTTGACCTGTCTTTCGCGGTACCCGGTCATATCTTTGAAGTACTGGATGCGCTTTAATGCTTGAGTAAATGAACTAGAGCTTAGGATGAACATGAGTTGATCGGCAGGCTGTAGGTTTCGCTGCGCGAGTTCAATAAGCTTGGCATAATCTGCTTTCAAAGAATCTATGCGCACCTCAAGTTCCACGATCTCTCGCTCTTTGGCCTTGACCTCACGGTCAATGTTTCGAATCTGGCGGTTCATTGTGGTGATCAATCGCTCACGAGCTTCAATCTTTTGGTTGAGGGTCTGCAGTTGGTTCAAGCTGGTCGCTCTATTACTTTGAGTCTGCTTCAATAGAGTGCTGGCCAGATCTATCTGATCCTGCAGCAGCACCTTTTGCTTCTGGAGCTCTTCTTTGGTTTGGCCATAAGAAACCGACGCAAAGAGTAGTAGCGCTATGAGTACTCGTAGCGCCTTCATTAGAAACTAAATGGGGTGTTGTACGGCCCTTCGGTACGGATTTCGCTGACCTCAATTTTTACCGTGTACGAGGGACGAGATTTCAGGGTCAATTCAAGCATTTTTGGGTAGCCCGTGCGCTCGTCTGTATTGGAATACTCAATGTCCACAATTTCAGTAGGGTCGGTGATGGTCATATGCTTCACACGCAGATCTCGGTCGAGGTCGACTTCTACCTTCCTATTTCCAGAGATGGCATATTTGGTCACCCACAAGTCACGCTTTGCATCGAACTTGTAGCGCATGGCAGGCTCCGCGCTGATGAGTTGGCCGCGAAGTAATCGGTTCAAATATTGGAAGGGTACCTCCACACCAGTCATGCCGGCCAGGTCATGCGCGGAACCTGTCCAGTCCAACCCCAATAGGGTGGAAGTAAAGGCGGCACTGTCCTCAATGACAATGGCTTTCCCTACGCGTAGTCCAATCATGTCGTCACTAATGGCTGCCCATAGGATGCTATCTTGTTTCGAACGAACCTGAACGCGGAAGCTTTGCTCGCCGTCAGGAGTGTTGGCCTCAATGCGTGTGAATATTTGCGCCCATTCAAACTTGTCTTCTACGATGATCTTGCGCGAGACGCCGTCGTTGATTTTTTCTCTTTTGAGCGGATGTTCCGGGGAAATGGGACGACCACAATTGGCCACCAAAAAGGCGCCTGCTAAAAACAGCAATAATTTACTTGCGCTATGTGTGTACAGACGGTTCAAAATTCAATGGGCTATTTGCCTTTCAATTCCTTCGCTTTATCCCGGTATTCCTGAGCTTTCTCCTCGTTGCCAAGTGCCTTTTCAATAGCAGCTGCATGCTTGTACAGCGTGGCATCGGGAGCAGTTCTCTGAAGTTGCAAAGCTAAGACCATTTTGGCCTGTGCTTCAGGGTATTTCCCCATTTTATACAATACCCATGCCCAAGTGTCGAGATAGGTGGCTTCGAGTGCACTTTTTTCATTGCTCTCCTCGGTCAATGCAAGTGCTCGCTCAAGTTCTAATCCTCGCTTGCCCAGTTCCCAAGCGAGGTTGTTCAAGGCTGCTGCATCCCTCTCAATCTCCAAGCTCAATTCATAGGCTTTAACGCCCAGCTCAATGGAATCTTGTGAGAAATAGGCCGTACCTGCCAGGTTGTAAAACCACTTTTGAGTTTCATCATCCAACGCCTTTGGTGCACTTTCCATGGCGATTTGCGCACAATCTGTCCACCAGCTTCTGTCGTAAAAACTAAAGGTCACATAGCTGAGCACTTCCATATTGTCGCTGAACTCACGAGCCATGGTTCGCAGCACTTCAAGGGCGATACCGTCCTGATCGGTCTGTCGGCATAGTTCGGCGACTTGCGTGTAGACCTCGGGTGTATTAAAGCCGCGCTCTATGGCTTCGAGATACATCAAGACACTCTGTGAAAATTCACCCTCAAAAATTAAGCGCTCGCCCTCGAGCAAATAATAAGCGCCTTCTCCCTCGTGGATTTCTTTTGTAGCTGCCCATACCCTGTCGGTCATTGGCTGCATGCTCGGATCTTTCTTTGCGGTCTCCCACAGACTAAGCAATACAGGGCCTTTGTCTTTTAAACTCATGCCGGGCAGTACCAAAGCACGCTCCAAATAGTACATGCTCTCATCGAGCTCGTCCTTTGCCTGCAGCACTCGGGCCAATTCCATAGCGATTGGCGCATTTTGCGGGAAGTCTTCAACGGCTGCGCGTAATATTTTCTCTGCCTTTTTCGCCTTGCCGTTCGCATCGTAAAACTGTGCAGCGAGCCCTCGGTATTCCACGCGTTGTGGGTAGTCTTTCATGGCCTGCTTTAGTACTTTCTCTGCAGCTTTTGCATCGTTATTGCGAAGGTGAATCTCCATTTTCTGCTGCACAATTTCAGGGCCATCACCGTACAACCGCTCCAAAGTGCTAAGGAACGTCAAAGCCTTCTCACTGTTGCCTGAAGCAAGCGCACTTTGAAGGGCATCTTGTACATATTCAGGTTGGTCGGGGCGAAGCACCATGAGTGCCTCGTAAGAAGAAAGGGCGGTGGCCATATCCCCAAGTTGACGGGCATTAACCGCTTGTAGTCGCCACATCCATTGATTCTCCGGGTACGCTGAGGTACCGGTAGCGAGCAGTTGTTCAGCTTCGAAAAAGTTGTTTTCGGTAAAGAAGATGCGTGCGAGCTGGTACAAGGCAGTCTCGTGCGTGGGGTCTTGCGCCAAAAGCATGGTATAGGCCTCTTTGGCCAATTCGGACCTTCCAGTAATGCGGTAGGTCTCGGCTTTGTAGAAAAGCGCCGATAAAGCAGAAGACCCCTCTTTCGAAGGGTCTTGCGCAAAGGTTGTTATAGAAATGAGGACACCAAGTAGTGCCCCTATCAATTTCTGCATTAGTCCATTCTTGAATAGTCGCCTAAAGATACAGAAGTCCAGCGACCATCGACATGTGCGTGGTTTCCGATCATACTGTCCTTGAGGTTGATATTGGTGATGGTAGAATTGGTCTGAATCAAAGAGCCCTCGATGGTGGCATCTTCTACCACACAGTTATCGCCTAAGCTCACATTGGGACCAATTTTAGCGTTCTTCAACACCACGTTTGAACCAATGTAGCACGGCTCGATAATCTCTGAATTTTCAAGGGTGATGTTCTCCCCTCTTAGCTCTGGCTTGCCTTGTAAATAGCCCAACATTTTGCTGTTGGTTTCCACGGTAATGGCCTTGTTTCCACAATCCATCCAATCGCTCACTGTTCCCGGACGGAATACCTTGCCTTGGTTCATTAGGGCGCTCAAAGCATCCGTAAGCTGGTACTCTCCACTAGGGCGAAGGTCGTTGTCCAAAATGTATTTCAATTCCTTGCGCAATCCAGGCCCATCCTTGAAATAGTAAATCCCAATGATGGCAGAGTCGGATACGAATTCCTTCGGTTTTTCCACGAAATTGTTGATGCTACCGTCCTCTGCGAACTGCACCACACCGTACGCTGAAGGATCCTCTACCTGCTTCACCCAAATCACAGAATCTGCATCGGTGTCTAGGGTGAAATCTGCACGGAACAGGGTGTCCGCAAAGGCCACAACGATCTCGTCGTCCATGCTATCTGCAGCACAGTGAATGGCGTGTGCCGTACCGAGCGGTTTGTCTTGGTAATAGATGCTTCCTTTGGCACCTAAGTTTTCTGCAACCTTCTTGAGGTCAGCTTCAACTTGCTCGCCAAAATCGCCGATGATGAAAGCGATTTCATCCACCTTCTTATCACCACATACGCTCACAATATCTTCCACCAAACGCTGAACGATAGGCTTTCCTGCGATAGGAATTAAGGGTTTAGGTACGGTGAGGGTGTGGGGTCGAAGACGCGATCCGCGACCTGCCATCGGTACGATAATTTTCATGTTTGTAAGGGTTTATTGGTTGTTGTTATTAGTTCTTTCCTGTGCTTCCAAATCCACCAGCACCGCGATCTGTATCACTCAAGTCGCTGACGGCTTCCCATTGGAATTGGCTGTATTGGGCCACGACCATTTGTGCAACTCTCATGCCATCTTCTACCGTGAAGGGCTCGCTGCCGTGGTTAATCAGCAGGACGCCCACATCGCCGCGGTAATCCGCATCGATCGTTCCAGGGCTGTTTAAAACAGTTACACCGTGCTTGTAGGCTAGTCCAGAACGTGGGCGAATCTGTGCTTCGAATCCGTCGGGCAAGGCCATTGCAATACCTGTGGGGATGAGCGCTCTATCGCCGGGTTGCAGTACTACTGGAGCATCTATGTTGGCACGCAAATCCATGCCGGCACTTTGCGGCGTTTCAAATTGAGGAAGGGCATGCTTGCCGCTGTAGATTACTGGGATTTTCATTTTCTGAATACGAATTTAAAGAGTCCGTTGCGTTCCACCATGAACATAACGAAAAGGTAAGTGAGTCCGAGTCCAATTTTAAGTGAGACATCGCTCAATGGAAAATAGTGAAGGGCAAAAGCCAAACCGCTTGAAACCACAACAAGCCCTCCAATCTTACTCCAGTTGTAAGGCACCTTGTAGTTGCGGTTTCCCCAGATCAAACTGGCGAAAAACATGGCGGTATACGCAATAAGCGTAGTGATAGCGGCCCCTAGAATTCCCATCTGAGGAATAAGTGCAACATTCCCAACCACTGTAAAGAATAGGCCCACAAACGTGATGTAGATGCCGTAGGTGGTCTTGTCGCTCACCTTATACCACATGTTCAGATTTGTGTTGATGCCAAGAACGACATTGGCGAGCAGTAGAATTGGCACCAAATGAAGGCCGACCCAAAACTTCTCATCAACAAAGAATTTCAAGTAATCCAACCCTGCGATGATCAGGACAAAGCCCACACACATCACCCAGGCAAAACCTTCCATGACTTTCGCCATTTTTTCTTTTCCATCGCCCAGGTTGGCGTTTTTGAAAAAGAAAGGCTCGGCAGCATATCTGAAGGCTTGGTTGAACAGCACCAAGAAAATCGAAATCTTATAGACTGCCCCATAAATACCCACACCCTGCGCCCAACTGTCCTGTGGAAGTAAATATTTGAGCAATTGGCGATCGAGCATCTCGTTGGCAATCCCGGCCAATCCACCAATCAAAAGTGGAATTCCAAAGGCCAACAATCCTTTGGTATACTTTCTTTCAAGACTGAATTTGAATCCTCTAAACGTGGGCAGAAGGAGCACAAACATCAAGATAGACGCCCAAAGGTTTGCAATGAAAATGTATTGAACGCCCCTCAGTTCGTGTGTGAACCAAGGCGTCGCCTCATTCAATTCCCACAACGCGGGCAAGAAGAAGTACAGGTTTACCAAGACGTTTGAGAAAATCAAGGCCAATTTTATTCCAGCGAATCGAACGGCTTTATTTTGTCTTCTGAGTCGAGCAAAGGGAATGGCGGCCAGTGCATCCAAGGCCAAAATGGCAAACAGATAGCCCAAATATTCCGGTGTGTCCTCATACCGCAAGGCACCTAGCAACGTATTCTGACCAAAGTAAGTGAGTACCCCAAGGGCGCCGAGGACGACTAAAATCATAGTGATGGAAGTCCCAAAGACCTTGCGCTCGTCCCAGCCTTCTTTTTCGCTAAATCTGAAATAGGCCGTTTCCATACCGAACGTACAGATGACAATGAGAAAGGCAATAAGGCTGTAGAAATCTACATTGACCCCGTATTCCGATTGGCTTAAAACTGCGGTTTGCAGGGGCACCAACAAGAAGTTGATCATGCGCCCTAAAATGCTGCTCAATCCGTAAATCGCCGTTTGTCCGGCGAGCTGTTTCATACCGTTACTCACACCTCAAATATAGCCTTTGGGTCGTACCTTTGGGCGACCTTAATAATGAACTCATGAACAAGCGATTTATTGTACCTATTCTCGCCCTAGTATTTACCCTACCTGTAAAGGCACAAGAAGTAGCTATCGATAAGGAGGCTCCCAAGCGCATGCAACGGGATCTATTCTTCCTCGCATCAGATTCCCTCAAGGGCCGTCTGCCTGGAACTCCTGGAAGTGATATTGCACGTGATTTCATTGAGCAGCGCATGGCTGAATTTGGTCTGGAGCCCTACGGT
Source organism: Cryomorphaceae bacterium (assembly GCA_011525035.1). Classification (GTDB taxonomy): domain Bacteria; phylum Bacteroidota; class Bacteroidia; order Flavobacteriales; family Schleiferiaceae; genus UBA10364. Next base: position 27,614 of record WTIZ01000030.1, read on the forward strand.
GAAAACGGCTACCGCCAAGCCTTTCCAGTACCAGAATATGCTACTGTAGATTACGATCAGACGGGCCTTAAATTGGGCAAAAAAGTCCTCGTTCCTCATGTGGATTTCTACCCCGTGGCCTACAGCGGCAATGGTGAAATCTCCGGAAAAACGCTGAGCATAGGATACGGTATCGTTAAAGAAGACGGTTCCTATAACGATTACCAAGGCAAGGACCTTGAAGGTAAAATAGCCGTACTCAACGTTAGTTCTCCAGACGGCGTTCACCCGCACAGCGCTTATGCAGCCTACCATAGCGTGAACCAACGACTTAAACTTGCTAAAGCCAAAGGTGCAGCTGCAGTGCTCCTGATCAACCCTGAAAAAACGGCCTCGGACGTTCCTGAATTTTTCAAGGCTATCAACTCCATCGACATTCCAGTACTCTTTGTGCGCAATGAGGCAGCCGCTGAAAAATTGGCCAAGAAATCCCAAAAAGTGAGCCTCGCCGTAAGCATGAAAGAGCGCTATAGCACGGGATACAACCTCGCCGGATTCGTTAACAATAACAAGGCGCGCACAGTCGTCCTTGGTGCCCACTACGACCACATCGGTTTGGGCGGCGAAAACAGCTTGTACAAAGGCGCTCCGGCCATCCACAACGGCGCGGACGACAACGGTTCGGGCACCACGCTTTTGCTCGAAGCGATCCGCTACTACGGCAAGCGTCAGGACACCAACTACAACTACGTCATCCTTTTCTTCAGCGCCGAAGAAAGTGGCCTCATCGGCTCGAAATACTTCACTGAGCACCCGACCTTCCCATTGGAAACGGTAGAATACATGATCAATTTTGATATGGTGGGTCGCCTCCGCGATAACCGCCTCCAAGTTTCCGGAACAGGTACCGCCGAGCAGTGGGATGAAATCCTAGACGCGCCCATCCACGACCTCGACATTAAGAAAGATCCTGCCGGTGTAGGCCCTTCAGACCACACCTCGTTCTACTACAAAAACCTACCGGTACTTCACCTGTTCACAGGAACACACGAAGACTACCACAAACCGGCCGACGATGCTGATAAGGTGAATTACAAGGGCATGGCAAAATTGGCTTCGATGGTCTACACCATTACCGCGCGTACGTCTTCCTACGAACGCCTAAACTTCCAGAAAACAACCAGTGCAGAGCAGAAAACCACACCGCGTTTCTCTGTGACACTCGGCGTTGTACCGGATTACTTATTTGGTGGACCTGGCCTTAAGATTGACGGTGCTACCGAGGGCCGTCCGGCCGCGAACGCGGGCATGAAGGCGGGAGACATCGTTTTGAAAATAGGTGACTTTACCATCGATGATATCTATGCCTACATGGGGGCCCTGGGCGCCTTCAAGAAGGGCGATACCACCACCATCGTTTACAAGCGTGGGGATGAAGAGATAGAAGCAGAAATCACTTTTTAATGGAGCAGAAATCACATAGCGTTGCAGTCATTGGTGGTGGGTCCTTCGGGACGGCCCTCACCAAAATCTTTAGTGATACCCTTGGGCATTGCGCCTGGTGGATGCACAACAGTGAAAGTGCGATGCATGTGATGCGCTACCACCACAATCCGCGCTATTTGAGTTCCGTTGGATTTAAGCCGGAGGCCATTTCAGTCTTCACCGACATTGAGGCGTGTGTGGCTGAGGCAGATATTGTAGTGCTTGCAGTGCCAAGCGCGTTTGTCAAGGAGGTGCTGGCAGATTTAGATCCGGCATTGCTCCGCAAAAAGATTGTGGCCACTGCGATCAAGGGGATTATTCCCGATGAAAACATGATTGTGGGCCGATACTTAAACGAAATTCTTGAAGTTCCAGAAGAGCAGATTGTAGTGATTACTGGCCCTTGTCACGCTGAGGAGATTGCCCTTGAGCGATTGAGCTACTTAACCGTTGCCGCTAGAGAAAAATCGGTCGCAAAGATGGTTGCGCAATGCATGGAGAGTCACTACATGAAGTGCACCCTAAGCGACGATTTGTACGGAACTGAGTATGCTGCTGTATTAAAGAATATTTACGCCATTGCCGCTGGGATGTACCACGGTTTGGGCTACGGCGACAACTTCCAAGCAGTCCTTATGAGCAACGCGGCTCGTGAGATGAACAGGTTTATGAAAGCGGTGAGCGACACCAAGGTGAACATTAACAAGAGTGCCTATCTGGGCGATTTATTGGTCACAGGATATAGCCAATTTTCGCGCAACAGAATGCTCGGTAATATGCTGGGCAAGGGGTATACCGTAAAAAGCGCCAAGGCAGAAATGACTATGGTTGCCGAGGGGTATTATGCCGTTCCGCTTGTCCATAAGCTTCGCAGAAAACGCGAGGTGAAGATGCCGATCGTGAAGGCTGTTCATGCGGTTTTATACGACGGGAAATCGGCGAAAAAAGAGATGGCAAAATTGGCCCAAAAACTAGGTTAAGCTCAAAACTTTGAAGAAATGAGGGCGTTACTTAGGCAGAACAACACGAAATGAAACGTATTCTAACCATATTCTTTTTTGCCCTAGCAACCACGCTTGCGGCCCAAGATGCTTCAACGATTTTAAAAAAGAGCGAGGCCTACTTACGCGGTGCGCAGAGCACAGCCGAAGTGAGTATTACTACGGTTCGGCCTGGTTGGCAACGTACCATGGATGCGAAGCTTTGGAACAAGGGTACCGATATGAGCTGCATCTTAATTACTGGACCTAAACGTGATGCGGGTACAGTTTTTATGAAGAATGGTGAAGACATATGGAATTATGTCCCTGCGATCAAAAAGTTGGTGGCCTTGCCTGCGGCATTGGTTCAAAACTGGATGGGTACGGACATTTCAAACGACGCCTTGATTAATGCGGGTGCCTTGACGGTCGATTACACCCCTGAGATTACAGGTTCTAAGCAGGTGGCGGGAGCAGATTGCTGGGTATTGGAATTGACACCAAAGCCTGATGCACCGGTCGTCTGGGGTAGAATAGTTGCCTACATCGATAAAGCTACATTCGTACAATTGGGCGGAGAGTTTTACGACGAAGACGAATTTTTAATTACTGAAATGCAAGCCTCTGAGTTGACCAATTTTGACGGTCGTAAACTTCCAAAAGTCATTAAGATGATCCCTGCGGAGGATCCAGAGAGCTATACGGAGATTCGTTACAGTTATGTGGACTTTACCACACCTATACCGGATAGTTTCTTTACCAAGGCCAACATCAAAAACGTGAAATAATGCTCAAGCTTGCTTGGCGCAACATATGGAGGAACAAGGGACGGAGCGTCATCACCATCGCTGCGGTAATGTTCTGTGTCATCTTCGCCGTTGTGTTGCGCAGTTTCCAAGTCGGCGTTTGGGAGAACATGATCCACGAAATCGTCGGCAATAATTTCGGCTATCTTCAGATTCATGAGGATGGATTTTGGGCCGACCAGAGTTTGGACCGTACTATGGATCTCGGTGCAGTGAATAGCGAAGAGCTACTTGCCGTCGACGGTGTGGACCGATTGATCCCAAGAATGGAAAGTTTTTCGCTGCTGTACCACGGCAGCAACACGAAAGGCTCACTGGTGATGGGAATAGATCCTGCCGTGGAATTGCCGGGTTTGCAGCTGGACGACATCTTGTTAGAAGGACGTAGTTTTTCTAGGGACGATAGTGTGATCGTGGTCAGTGAGGGCTTGGCAAAATATTTTAATGTGGGTCTTGGCGATACTTTGTTGTTCATGGGTCAAGGCTATCATGGCGCTACGGCATATGGTGCTTTTCCAATAGGTGGTATTGCAAGAATGACCAATCCGGAGTTGAACAAGCAGTTGGTTTTAATGCCTTTACAGAAAGCTCAATACATGTACAACTGTACCGATCGAGCCACCACTCTTGTTGTGGCCGTGGACAAAGATTCTGATTACGAGGCGATAGGCGCAGCACTCAAAGGTTCAGGAGCTGAAGGGTTAGAGGTATTAGAGTGGAAGGAGTTGTTCCCAGAAATCATTCAGACCATTGAGGTGGACATGGCCGGTGGGCGCATCTTCGTGACCATTCTCTATTTCATCATCTCATTTGTATTGTTGGGTACCGTCATTATGATGGTTGCTGAACGCCAGCGTGAGTTTGGAATTTTGGTCAGTATAGGGATGAAGAAAACCAAATTGGCCTTTGTGACTTTACTAGAAAACATCATGCTCATCATGGGTGGAGCCATCGTTGGTATGGCGGTAGTTAAGCCGGTCCAATTCTATTTTAAGTACAACCCCATCGACCTCAGTGGTCAGATGAAAGAAGCTATTGAGCAGTACAATTTCGAGCCCAAACTCTACACCACCACTTCCTTTATCATCAACCTCAATCATGGGACGATCATCTTTATCATTGGAGTGTTGGTGAGTTTATATGCAGTGGTAAAAATCATGAAGTTGAATCCGATAGAAAGCATGCGATCATGATCTTCAAAGTCGCTTGGCGCAACATTTGGCGCTCCCGAATTCGCTCCATCATTGTGTTGAGCTCCATTGCCATAGGAATATGGGCGGGACTCCTCATCATTGGATTCTCTTTCGGGATGAACAATGAACGTACAGCGGCAGCAATAGGCGCCACCTTAGGTCATAGTCAAGCGCATTCATCAGACTTTCTAGAAGACCCTAGTCCAAGCGCAATCATTGCTCCTGAGGCGTATGAAAATCTCATCGCTGCATTGGAAGAGCAGTCTTTTGTGACTGGTTATGCCCCCCGCACGATGCTGCAGGGCATGGTTGCTTCGGCGAAGCAAACGCGCGCCTCAAGAATCATCGGTGTAAACGCTGAAAGTGAACGCGCCAACACGACCATTGCGACCTACATGCTCGAGGGCGATTTCTTTGAAACTCGAGTGCGCAAAGGGGTAGTGATCAGTGAAAAATTGGCCGAGAAAATGGGGCTTGGAATGAAGAAGAAAATGGTCCTCACCTTTCAGGATCACAACGGAGTCATTCACAAAGCTTCATTCAGGGTAAGCGGGATCTACAGAACGTTAAACGCAGCGTGGGACGAACTCAATATTTACGTTCAGCAGAAGGACGTCGAACGAATTATCGGCACATCGCTTATCCATGAGGTGTTGATTAGTTACGATAAGAGTGAAGATACGGAGGAGAAAACAGCTGCGATTAGTGCAAATGTTGCACTACCAACTGTCATCACTTCGTGGAAGCAAAACAGCCCGGAACTTGGCTTTGCCGACGATATGATGGGCATTATGCTCGTCCTTGTTCTCGGTATTATCATGCTCGCCCTTCTTTTTGGCATCATTAACAATATGCTCATGGCGGTACTAGAGCGTCGTAGAGAGTTGGGGATGTTGATGGCTGTGGGTATGAACAAGCGCAAGTTGTTCTTTATGATTTTGATAGAAACCCTGATGCTTGGTTTAGTGGCGGGGCCGATTGGGATTGTTCTCGGCGACCTAAGTGTTCGTGCCATGATGGAGGTAGGTCTCGATTTGAGTACCAAAAAAGACGGCCTCGCAGAGCTGGGCATGCAGAGTACAATTTATCCAGAGATTGTACCTGAATATTATGTAATCATCGCTGTAATGGTCATCATGACCGCACTTATTGCAGCATTGTTCCCGGCCTATAAGGCATTGAAGTTAAACCCGGTGAGAGCCATTAGAGGAAATTAAGTATGAGCAAAGCAGTTATTGAAGTAAGTGGGCTTCACAAAGTGTACGAAGGCGCTGTTCCTGTAAAGGCAGTAAACGGGATTGATCTGACCATTACCGAAGGCGAGTTTACCGCACTCAAAGGTCCCTCGGGCTGCGGTAAAACCACACTACTCAATCTTCTTGGTGGTTTAGACCAACCGACTTCGGGATCCATACTCATTGACGGCACCGACATCACAGCACTCTCAGACAATGAGCTTATTGACTTTAGATTGCACAACATCGGGTTCGTTTTCCAAGCGTATAACCTTATTCCTGTGCTCAGTGCTACCGAGAATGTGAGCTTCATCATGCTTCTTCAAGATCGCCCTAAGGAAGAGCGATTGGCACGTGCCGAGCAGCTCTTGAAGGCAGTGGGCTTGGAAGGGAAGGAAGATAAGCGTCCGGGACAGCTCTCCGGGGGGCAGCAGCAACGCGTGGCCGTGGCACGTGCCCTGGCATCTAAGCCGAAATTTGTCTTGGCAGACGAGCCTACCGCGAACTTGGATTCTGAGAGCACCTCAAAATTGCTAGACATTATGGAGCAGCTGAATGCTCAAGAAAACATGACGTTTGTCTTTGCGACCCACGACGATAGAGTCATTGCAAAGGCCAAAAGAGTGGTCAGTATCAGCGACGGTAAAGTCATTAGCGATACGGCAAAATAAAAGTTAACTTGGCGGGTATGGATGCACCTATGATTCCTTACCAGCCGTGGCCTTCAAATTCAGAGGAGGCCCTCAAACTCTTCGAACAGTTCGAGAAAAACCTCAGTACCAGACGCAGCGTTCGGGAATATTCTAGTGCGCCGGTTTCAAAGGAGCAGATCGAAGCATTGATTTCATTAGCAGCGAGTGCGCCGAGCGGTGCCAACAAGCAACCGTGGCACTTTGTAGCCGTTCAAGACCCTGAAGTTAAAAAGCAGATTCGCGAGGCAGCTGAAGAAGAGGAAAAAGCCTTTTACGGAGGTCGCGCTTCAGAAGAGTGGCTCGATGATCTCAAGCCCTTTGCCACGAACTGGCAAAAGCCTTTCCTTGAAGATGCTCCGTGGCTTATCGTAGTGTTTCGCAAGAACTATGATGTGAATGGAGACGGGAGCAAGGCCAAGAATTACTACGTGCAGGAGAGTGTAGGCATTGCTTGTGGATTCTTAATAGCCGCCATCCATGCAGCAGGGTTAAGCACCCTGACGCATACGCCTTCACCCATGGGATTCTTGTCAAAAATTCTTGGGCGCCCACAGAACGAAAAGCCCTTTTTATTGCTTCCGGTTGGGTATGCGAAGGATAATGTTGAGGTTCCGGATATCTCTAAAAAAGAATTGGACCAGATCACCGATTTTATCTGACCTTTGTCAAAATTCTCAGAGACATGTTTGAAGGTACCTCTATTCAGTTTGTAGTCGATGCAGCAGAAGTTCGCGATGAGCTAAATGCTGGAGGCCTGAATTGGCCAATAATTAAGATTCTTGGTGGTGAGGAAGACGAGGATAAGGATCCTGAGGACATGAGCGTCTCAAATACAGGTGTTGCCATTTACATTGATAGCATTGACCTGATCTTGAAAGAGCGCGTTGAAAAGGCCAAAGAAATTGTTACGACGGTGGCGCGTATGATTCAATACTTCAACGAGCGCAACGAGACGGCAGTGCTGTTCTTCCACACGAGCTGGCAATCGTATTTGGTCAAGGAGGATTAATCCTTCAAGTGGGTCTGTAAGAGTTTCGCCTTTTGCAAACCGACACATTCTACGAGCGCCTCGAAAGGTGCTTCCTTCACCTTCTTCACGCTTTTAAACTTGCGCATTAATGATTTGATGGTCTCTGGGCCAATGCCTTTAATGCCGTCCAATTCACTTTTATAAGCCCCCTTGCTTCGGCGGTTTCTGTGGTGGCTCAACGAGAACCTGTGCGCTTCGTCGCGTGCCTGCTGAATGATCTTTAGTGTTTCACTTCGTTTGTCGAGATACAGCGGGTAGGGATCCCCTGGGAAGTAGATTTCTTCTAGGCGTTTGGCAATGCCAATAATGGTAATCTTACCTCGAAGTCCTAGTCGTTCGAGCGAACTCAGGGCAGCACTTAGCTGGCCTTTACCCCCATCAATTACAATCAACTGTGGAAGTGGCTCTCCTTCGTCCAACAGGCGTCTGTACCTTCTGTGTACAACCTCTTCCATGGAAGCGAAATCGTCGGGTCCTTCGACCGTTTTGATATTGAACTTTCGGTAGTCTTTTTTCGATGGCTTCCCGTTTTTAAAGACGACACAGGCGGATGCAGGATTTGTTCCTTGGATGTTCGAGTTGTCAAAACACTCAAGGTGACGAGGTTCCTCCGGCATGCGCAAATCCGTCTTCATCTGGGTCATGATGCGCTTTACGTGGCGGTCGGGATCAACAATCTGAATGTTCTTGAGCTTCTCCTGACGGTAGTACATCGCATTCTTAATGCTGAGGTCAATGAGTTTCTTCTTCTCCCCTTTCTGCGGTACTGCAAATTCAACCCCTTCGAGCTCTAGGGCAACAGGGTGAGAGGTGAATACACGACGGGAGGTGGAACCAAACAAATCGCGTATCTCCGGTATGGCCAGGTGCAAGAAGTCTTGCGGCTCCTCCTCAAGCTTCTTTTTCATCTCAACGGTGTAGCTCTGAACGATGGCGCCTTCAACGATTTTCAGGTAGTTGACGTACCCAAATTCAGCATCCATACTTACGCTGAACACATCAATATTGGTCATACGGAAACTAACTACCGTACTCTTTGCAGCATACTTTTCTAGAGCGTCCAAGCGCTCTTTGCAGTACTGTGCCTGTTCAAATTCGAGGTTTGCAGCATGATCGGCCATTCGTTCCTTAAGGTTGCGCTTTACCTCACCGAGCTGTCCTTTGATGATCTTCCGAGCAGCATCGACATCTGCGTTATAGTCCGCTTCACTTTGGAGGTCTTCACACGGCCCTTTGCAATTCCCAATGTGGTACTCAAGACACAGTTTAAACTTTCCTTTTTCAATGTTTTCCTCACTTAGAAGATACTTGCAGGTACGCGTTGGGTACATCTGCTTGATCAGCTCAAGCACTGCTTTCATCGCTTTTACTGATGGGTACGGACCGTAGTACTCACTGCCGTCACGCTTTATGTTGCGCAGTCCATAGATTCTAGGAAAGCGCTCTTTACGGATGGTAATATAGGGGTAGCTCTTATCGTCCTTCAGGTTGATGTTATAGCGCGGTTGGTGCTCCTTGATGAGGTTATTTTCAAGCAACAAGGCATCCCCTTCTGAATCTGTGATAATGGTCCGGATGTCGGCCACCTTCTTTACCATGACGGCGATACGAGCACTGGTCACACTCTTGGTAAAATAGCTGCTGACGCGCTTTTTCAGGTCTTTTGCCTTCCCGATGTAAAGGATATTCCCGTCCTTATCAATGTGCTGGTAGACCCCCGGTTTATGCGGCAGGGTCTTGAGCAGATTTTGAATGTGTACGGGTGTGTTTGCCATTGAGGTAAAGATAAAAAAACCCGGCTCCCTGTGGGGGAGCCGGGCTGTGTTCGCGTGTTAAGCGAGTGGGGACATTTTAGCGGGCATCCATAATGGTGACCGTACCGTTAATGGTGTACTCGTACTGGTCAGCATCGTTTCGAAGCTCGATGGTGTAGAAGTATACACCGTCGGCCAATTTGGTGCCGTTTTGATTGGTTCCTCTCCACGGGTTAGAGTTGTCGTAGAGCGGTTCACTTTGCCATACACGATCACCCCATCTGTTGTAGATAGTCACTTGACTCAGGTCTTCGTAATCGTCTACGTATTGTAGGATGAATTCATCGTTTACGTTATCCGCATTCGGCGTGATAAAGTTTGGTACTACTACAGTATCTGGTACTGGAGGCGTAGTCACGATGATTGGCAAACAGTTTGAGTAGGCGGTGTATACTGTATCGCCTGGGTTGGTTGTACGAACACATACGCGGTATTCACCCGGTACGAGTTCTACAAACATTTCATACGTTGTATCTGGCGCTAGTACAGGGTTTTGTGGCGAGCTTACGTGATCGTGCACAAACTCCTGCATCCAAGTACCGTTTACTTTTTCTTGCAGCACAACAGTGTAGCTGTCTACTGGCCAAGCATTGTAGGTGTTCCAGATGAGGTTGATCGCATTGGTATCAGGATCAACGATTGGTACTATACCATTATCTCTCTGTAAGAGGATGCTGTGTGCATCGCCAGTAGGACCCTGCATATCGTCGTTCAACTTCATGTCGACGCGATAGTCGTAGCTGTCTTGATCAACCTTGATAAAACCGATTTGGTTGTCTTTAAAGTCGTACTTGTACTGGTTGAATACCGTACCCACTTTGTTCCATTGTGTCTGGCCTGGATCCTTGCGGAAGATCTGCCATTCTTGGAATAGGTAGTTCGGGTACGACGAAGTATCAGCGCTCCATTCGATCACCGGATTCTTATCGTCTTCAATAGTTACGTTTTCCAACTGGTAGTCGGCGTTGAAACAGCCTTCTACATTTAGCTGGATAGTATCAAATTCGTTCATTGGGAAACCACACTTGTTCAAGAGCGTGTTTCCATCGTTACCCACCTTAGAATACAAGAAGTATTTACCGTTCTTGGTAAGTGGCTTGAACAGTTTGATGGTCATTTGAGAAGCCTCAAAGTTGTTATCACAGTTCGCAGTGATGGACTCAATAGCTAATGGTTGACCATCAGGCTTAGTCAAACGGAAGTCTGTACCGTCAGGAGAGATAGAACTACAATCCAACTTCACAGCGAATTTCAAAGTCACTGAAGAATCCAAACAGTTGTAATCTACCGTTGGCAGACCGTTTACAGGATCTTGGTACATGCCTGGTGCTTGGTAATCAAGCTGTACACCGGCTTGAGCAAGTGGTGTACACACAGAAGCGATGGCAATCTGCATATCACGGTTTACCTCACCAATCTTACGCCATACATACAATGTAGAGTCGTAACGGTACTCATCTACGGTTACTGCCATTACGTCAATCTCAATAGCAGACGGTTTGAAAGTAATCAAACCTGTAGAAGGGTTCATGTACAATGAGTTTGCTGGGTTAGTAGTGATCGGTTGATCGTAGGTCCAACCTGTAGCATAAGGAATGTTCGTTGGCGAACAAGACCCTGAAGCACCTGCCTTCACGTGTGAAATACGGTAGTAAATAGAATCACCGTCTGGCTCAACAACACTCTGCTTCCAGTTGAAAGTACGACCTGTACAGAATGCACGTACTGGCTCACTTACGAATTCCGGGCTGTTGTTTTGACCAATCTGGTTGTTCAGCTTTGCTTCAATGTAGAAGCCTTGTGATGATGGGTTGGTGATGTTGTCAACCGCTGGGTTACGACAACATGTACTAAATGCAAACGTCCAATCTGGCGCATTACCTGGTAGTGTGATTTCACCTTCGTAAAGCATTACGTTGATAGTTACCCCTGCATTCGTACTGCTCACACAGTCGAAAAGTGTTGGAGCCACTACCCCTGAACCACCTGTAGTACCTACCTCTGAAAGAGTAGCACTAACGGTAGCAAAGTTGGCAGAACAAGCGTATACTGTTGCAGAAGCAGGCAGGTTGATACCTGTCGCATCGCGGTACAGACGCATGGTAATTTTGTATTTGTGCGAGTTACCTGTGGAGCTGATGTATTCGTATTGAATATCACCACCTGCATTGTGCGAGGCCTCAGCGACGGTTGACATTCCTAAGAATGCGAACGCAAGAATAAAGAGACGAATGACGTTTTTCATGAGGTTGTTGTTCTTGTGCATTTTTCAGTAGCATAAATATCTACATAAAATTCTGCGAGCACAAGGAGAATGAGTAAACGAATCGATTTACCGAGAAAGAAGTACGTAAAGGCTAAAAAAGCCCAGAACGCCACCACTAAATAGTTCTCTGAGAGTATGGCGTTTAAGAGCTGTGCGTGCCCAAGCCATGGCGCAACAAAGGCCTACAAGTACTAGCATGGTGCTTAGGTTTCCTGCATTGTATTTTTCGAAGAGGGCGAGATACAACCCTGTAAATCCAGCTATTCCAGCCATGTGCGCACTGCTCTTGAAGAAAGGAATGAGCACAGAGCTAACGACTAAAACAAAAGCACTGGCTAGGGTACTGTAGACGATTTCCTTGGGTGCACCCATATTCATCAGAATACGAGAGGTTAGGATGGCGCTAAACGCAGCGACTACATAAGGATATATGCGGTCTTGCTTTTTAATGAGGTGTACACTCTCAATAATGCCCAATACGGTGAGTATATAAATGACAAGCATGGGGATGAGGTACGTGCCTGTGAACACGACAAACAGCACGCGCGCGATACTTTCGATGGCGAAAACATCAGGGTGTACAAAAAGGATGTAGAATGCTCCGACGGTTGGAAGAATCCCTGGGTGCAATGCATAGCTCAATAGCTGAGCAAGAATATGTTTGAAGCTGTAGCGCACTAAAGTTCTTTTCGCATTCGGGCTACTGGAATGTCGAGTTGCTCACGGTATTTAGCGACCGTTCGACGAGCGATAGGGTAGCCTTTTTCTTTCAGAATCTTGGCCAATGCCTCATCAGTAAGTGGCTTGCGCTTGTTCTCCTCGGATACGACGTCTTCAAGAATTTTCTTGATTTCACGGGTACTTACTTCTTCACCATCTGCGTTGGTCATTGACTCTGAGAAGAAGCGTTTGATCAAGAAAGTTCCGTAAGGCGTTTGAATGTATTTATTTGAAGCAACGCGACTCACTGTCGAGATGTCCATTTCAATTTTCTCCGCAATGTCCTTGAGGATCATTGGCTTGAGTTTGCGTTCGTCACCGGTCAAGAAATACTCGCGTTGGTATTCGAGGATGGCCTCCATGGTAAACATCAGTGTTTGCTGACGCTGTACGATGGCTTCAATAAACCATTTGGCGCTATCAAGCTTCTGCTTCACAAAAAGCTGCGCCTCTTTCTCTGACTTATTCTTCTGTCCGCTGGCCTTATAATGCTCTAACATTTCACGGTATTTCGGACTTAGACTGAGTTCTGGAGCATTCCTTCCATTGAGGGTCAATTCCAGTTCGTCGTCAACGATCTTAAGGTTGTAATCAGGAATGACGTTTTCGGTGGGTCTGCTAAGGTTTGAGGAGCCGCCCGGTTTGGGATTTAATCGGCCAATTTCTTCAATAGCCTCCTTCAGCTCATCTTCTTGGACGCCCAAGCGGTCCATCAATTTTTGATAATGGCGCTTGACGAAAATATCAAAGTAGTCCTCTAGGATACTCAAGGCAAGATTGACGCGCAGCGACGGAGTTTTACGTTCTAGTTGAAGGACGAGACATTCCTGTAAATCGCGGCCGCCGACACCTGCAGGGTCTAAATCTTGGATGATCATTAGCAGGCGCTCTAGTTCCTTTTCATCTGTGAACACACCTTGAGAAAAGGCGAGATCATCGACAATATCTTCCATGGAACGTCGAAGAATACCATCGTCATCAATGGTACCCACGAGGTAAATGGCCAATTCTAAATCCTCTTCGCTGAGGTTGCGCAACCGAAGTTGGCTAATGAGACTCTCATGAAAGCTTTCACTGACAACCACCGGTGCTTCGTACAATTCGTCGTCTACACTGAAGTTGTTGGCTCTGGTGCGGTATTCTGGGATATCATCGTCGCGGAGATAGTCGTCCCAGTTGATTTCTTCCATGCTGTCGCGAACTTCACGATCGTCGGAATTATCATTTTCGAAGTTGTCCTCTTGCTTTTCCCTACCCTCGTTAAGTGCTGGATTTTCTTCCAACTCCTGTTTGATGCGAGCTTCCAGACTTTGTGTCGGCAGCTGCACCAACTTCATGAGCTGAATCTGTTGAGGACTCAGCTTCTGTTGAAGTTTTTGTGATAGGGTTTGCTTTAACATAGGTTAGGGGTGGGAGGTCGTTTAAAAGTTGGCGCTCTTTGGCGTACGTGGGAACGGGATAACATCACGGATGTTGCCCATGCCTGTTGCGAACAAGACCAAGCGCTCAAAGCCTAATCCAAATCCGCTGTGGACACATGTTCCAAACTTACGAGTCTCGAGGTACCACCATAGTTCTTCTTCAGGGATGCCGACATCTGCGACTTTTTGCTTGAGGACATCGTAGCGCTCCTCACGTTGTGAACCGCCGACAATCTCGCCGATGCCTGGGAACAAAATATCCATGGCGCGAACGGTTTTCTCGTCTTCGTTCAAGCGCATGTAGAAAGCCTTGATGTTGGCTGGGTAATCAAACAATACTACCGGTGCTTTGAAGTGCTTTTCAACGAGGTAGCGCTCGTGCTCACTTTGTAAATCTGCACCCCATTCGTTAATGAGGTATTTGAATTTCTTCTTCTTATTAGGCTTACAGTTGCGCAGGATTTCGATGGCTTCAGTATAGCTCAAGCGCACGAAGTCGTTGCTTACTACGAATTCGAGCTTTTCGATGAGTCCTTGTTCTGATCGCTCATTCTGCGGTTTTGTTTTCTGCTCGTCTGCAAAACGCTTGTCGAGGAATTCGAGGTCCGCACGACAGTTGTCTAAGACATATTGAATGGTGTATTTCAAGAAGTCTTCCGCGAGGTCCATGTTCATTTCCAGATCGAAGAATGCCATCTCAGGCTCGATCATCCAGAACTCTGCAAGGTGACGCGTTGTATTTGAGTTTTCAGCACGGAATGTTGGGCCGAAGGTGTAGATTTTACCCAATCCCATTGCGCCAAGCTCACCTTCGAGCTGTCCACTAACCGTAAGGTGTGTTTCTTTTCCGAAGAAGTCCTCACTGCTCTCTTGGTCTGTGCCGTTTGGTAGCGTAGTAACACGGAACATTTCACCTGCACCTTCTGCATCTGACCCAGTAATGATAGGGCTGTGCCAGTTGAAGAATCCTTCTTTATTAAAGTAGTTGTGGATCGCAAACGACAAGGCGTGACGAATGCGGAATACAGCCCCAAAGGTGTTCGTACGAGGACGCAGGTGTGCGATCTCACGCAAGAATTCAAGGCTGTGTTTTTTCGGTTGTAGCGGGTATTCCTCCACAGGAGCATCGCCTAAAACTTCAAAAGACTGTACGTTAATTTCAACGCTTTGACCTTTTCCTTGGCTCTCCACAAGTTCACCAGTAACTGACAAACAAGCACCTGTGGTGATGCGCTTTAGCTGGTTTTCATCTTCATTCTCGAAGTCTACGACACATTGTAGGTTGGCCAATGCAGACCCGTCGTTAAGGGCGATGAATCTATTGCTTCTAAAGCTGCGTACCCATCCTTTAACTGTAATGACACTGCCTAATGTCGGCTCTTGTAAGATTTTCGAAATGCTCATTCTTCGTGTTGTTTGCTACAAATATGCACCAAGTAGCCCATTTAAAATACGATTTTTCCGTAAAAATCAACACTTACTCAACATTATGGCACAAAAATTGTTGCAAGAGGGAAACCCAGGAAACGATTTATGGATATTTCGTTTCCGAAGTGAAGTAAAACGGCCTCCGTACCTACCCTAACGACGAATGAGCATTACTGCAGACGCTGTAAAAATTTTTGCCACTGGATTCGAGCTTTTCAAAAAGTTTGGAATCAAGGCAGTTACCATGGAACAAATTTCCAGTGCCTGTGGAATTTCTAAAAAGACGCTCTACAAATTCGTGTCGAACAAACCCGATTTTCTCTTTCAATCCTTCAGCTTTTTTGCCCAAAGCATGGAAGGCATTCTGTATGAAGTTCTTGAGAAAAACGGGGGCAATGCCATTGATGACCTCTTTGCTATTGAGCGCTTTGCGGAAAAGCATATGCGCGGCGATGAGGATCGATTGATAGGACAGCTGGAGCAGTACTATCCGGAATTGGCCCCGCGGTTAAAAAAGAAGCGCGAGGAACTCGTATTCAAGATCACTCAGGACAATTTGAGAAAGGGGATGAAAGAGGGGCTGTACCGTCAAGACATTGCTGTAGACCACATCACTATCCTGTATTACGGACACATTTTGGCGGCTCACGAAAACAACATTGCGGAGCGTCCGGCGGACCTTGACGAATTACGTCAAACAAGCCTCAGGTACCACATCAGAGGGATAGCCTCCGACAAAGGAATTCAATATTTAAATCAAATAATAAACAACGAAGAATGAGAAAACTAGGATTGCTCTTTCTGTCTTTGTGCTTGTCTAGCACCGTAAGTGCTCAAGAGAAATTCACCTTGGCTTTGGCCCAGGAGTATGCGCTTGACCATGCCTACGGTGTACAGATTGCCAAGCTTGAGATAGAGCGTGCCAAACAAATTTACCGTCAGAACCTTGCTTACGGTTTGCCTCAGGCATCGGCCAGTGGACAATACATTTACAATGTCGAGCTTGGTGCATTGGTGACCGATTTTAACGGCGATGGTGTTTTGGACGAGTTGGTATTCGGAACGGACTACCAGGCCCAGGCCGGTTTAGCGGTGAATCAGTTGATTTTCGACGGATCCTATGTTGTTGGACTTATGGCAGCGAAAGTTCTCAAGGACGGTGCTTCTATCGGTATGGAGCAGAGCAAAGCCGAACTTAAAAGAGAAGTGGCCAAAGCGTATCATTTGGCGTTGTTGAGCGAGGAGAGCATCGGCGTATTGAAGGCGAACGAAGGCTATTTACAAGACCTCGCTTTTGAAATGCAAAAAATGAACGAGGCGGGTTTGGTATCTAAAGCGGATGCCGATCAGATGATGCTCAACTACAACAACATCAAGAATGCTGTTCGCTATGCGGAAGGTCAAGCGAAAGTGGCGAAGATGCTTCTCAAGCTTCAGATGGGATTCCCGGTGCAGCAAGATATTTTGTTGGCAGACCAGATGGATGCCTTGGTGGTTGATGCCGCAGCAGCGTCTGCCATGGCCGATATAGCTTTTGACCCGACGAAAACAATTGACTACATGGGTATGGAAAACCAAGTGGACGGTGCAGAGCTTCAATTGCTCAATCAGAAATTGGGGTACCTGCCTTCTATAGGTGTGAGCTACCAGAACAACATCCAATATATGAGCGGCGAGGCCAACATTTTCGGTGATAACGCGGTAGATATACCGAGCAGCTTGGTGGCCGGGAACATCAGCATTCCTCTATTTACTTCAGGCAACGGACGCGCCAAAGTGCAGGAAGCTAAAATTCAGCGCGATCAAGCAAAGATTGGATTGCAGCAAATGGAAGATGGATTGGTGATGCAGCATGCTGCATTGGTCAACGACTTCCACCAAGGAATTGCAGATTACCTCGCTCAGAAAGAAAGCGCAGCGCTTGCGAAGCGTATTCGCGATCAGAGAAGGTTGGAATACAAAGAGGGGATGACATCTTCGATGGAATTGACCCAGAGTGAAGCACAATACCAAGAGGCGTTGCAGGCCAAATTTATGGCTGCCCAGAATGCCTTGGACAAGAAGTCCGAACTGGAATACTTAATGACTAAACAAACACAGAAATAAGAACAGGACATGAAAAAAGTAGTATTCATTTTAAGCAGTATTGCACTTGTAGCATGTGGGGCGCCAGAAGAAGTGGGCACCACGGATGAGCTAAAAGCAAAGAAGGAGGCATTGGTTTCTTCACGCGATAGCATTAGCGCGCTTATTTCTGAAGTTGAGCTTCAATTGGCGGCACTCGATACCAACAAAGTATACGACGTAGTGACTTCGAAGTCTGTAGAGCCAAGCATGTTCTTGCATTACTTCGATGTCTTCGGTATGGTCGAGGCAGATAAGAGCATCAATTTATACACGACAGCTAGCGGGACTGTAAAGAAGATCTACGTGAAGAACGGACAGTCTGTGAAGAAGGGCCAATTGCTATTGTCTCTAGACACAGATATCATGATGTCTTCATTGGCAGAGTTGCAGACTGGATTGGAATTGGCCAAGACGGTTTTTGAAAAACAACAGCGTCTTTGGATGGACCAGCAGATTGGTTCTGAAATTCAATACTTGCAAGCCAAGAACAACTACGACGGTTTGGTGCAAAAGGTGAAAACCTTGAAGGAGCAGATTGAGCTGAGTGAAATTCGCGCGCCGTTTGCCGGGTCTATCGACAACATCTTTGCGAAGGAAGGCCAGTTGGCGGGTCCACAGATGCCTGCCATTCGTTTGGTGAACACATCAGGGGTGTATGTAAAAGCTGACGTTCCAGAGAGCTACGCAAATCGCGTACACGTTGGAACTCCAGCGAGTGTAGCCTTTACTTCTATGGATTATGAAGTGGCTGCAGAGGTGCTACAGGTGGGTCAATTCATTCAAGAAGGTAACCGCACATTCTCTATCAATGTAAGCTTGCCTGAGGCAAACGGTGTGAAGCCAAATCAGATGGTACATGTTGCACTTCAGGATTACAGAAACGACGAAGCGTTGACGGTTCCAGCGAGCCTAGTGCAACAAGATGTCGAAGGCAACGACTTCATCTACACCTTGAAAAACATTGAAGGAACAGACCGTTACCAGGTGGTAAAAACTTGGGTAACTACAGGTCTAACATTTGAGGACCAAACGGAAATCGTTTCAGGCCTAGAGGCTGGAATGCTTGTGGTAGAAAAAGGATCGCGTAGCGTTCGTACGGGTCAAGAAGTAGTATTGGGTTAATCCCTAAATCCATCCAAACAACATGGAAGAGAAAAAGAGTTTAATCAAGCAGTTCGGACCCTCCACCTTTTCGGTGAAGAACCGTATGACGGTGTATGTACTGACCGTAATCATCTTCGCGGCAGGTATTTTTAGCTACACCTCGATGCCTTCTGAGGCATTCCCTGAAATTGTAACGCCAGAAATCTACGTCGGTACTCCTTACCCTGGAAACTCTCCAGTGGATATTGAGAAGCTGATTACCCGTCCTTTGGAGAAGGAAATTAATGGTATCTCGGGCGTGGATGAGATCAATTCTACTTCGGTAGAGGGCTATTCGACCATCCAAGTAAAGTTCAACTTTGACGTCACCCCAGAGGATGCCCTTAGAAAGGTGAAAGACAAGGTGGACGCGGCCATGGGCCAGCCAGACTTCCCTACAGATTTGCCGGCAGACCCTAACGTATTTGAGCTGAACTTCTCGGAATTGATGCCGATTATGAACATCAATATGTCGGGTGAATTTTCCCTAGACCAACTCAAGGACTATGGCGAATACCTCGAGGAGCGCATTGAAGATCTGACCGAGATTTCTAAAGTGGACATCCGCGGTATCGACGACAAGGAAGTGCGCGTGTTGGTAGACACGAAAAAGTTGGAGAGCCTCGAGCTGAGCTTCCGCGACATCGCTGGGGCCATCCAAAACGAAAACATGACCATCTCAGGTGGTAACCTATTGGTCGACGGCTACCGCCGCAACGTTCGCGTGGTTGGTGAGATTCGTGAACTCGACGAATTGCGCAATGTGATCATCAAGAGCGAGAAGATGCAGCTTGTGCGTCTTGCAGATGTGGCAGAAATCGAATTTGATGAGGTAGAGCGTGAATCCTACGCGCGTCAGTACGGCGCTTCGGTAGTTATGCTTGATGTATTCAAGCGCTCTGGTGAAAACCAGATTATTGTAAGTGAAAAAATTGCCGGCCTGCTGGAGGATTCAAAGGACGATTACTTCCCGGATAACTTGAGTATTTCGGTGACCAATGACACCTCTGAGCAAACGAAAACTCAGGTGGCCGATCTAGAAAACTCCATCATCTTCGGGATGCTCTTGGTGGTATTGGTATTGATGTTCTTCCTTGGATTGCGCAATGCACTCTTCGTAGGGATCGCCATTCCAATGTCTATGCTTATGAGCTTCGTGATACTGAACGCGATGGGCATCACATTGAATACTATCGTACTCTTTGCCCTCGTATTGGCGTTGGGTATGCTGGTAGATAATGGTATTGTAGTCGTTGAGAACATCTACCGATTCATGGACGAAGGATATTCGCGCATCGAAGCAGCGAAACTGGGTGCCGGAGAGGTAGCCTTGCCGATCATCGCTTCTACAGCAACCACGTTGGCAGCCTTCCTGCCACTGGCCTTCTGGCCAGGTCTCTTCGGCGAATTCATGAAGTATTTGCCGTTGACACTCATCACTGTACTTTCTTCTTCGTTGTTCGTTGCCTTGGTGATCAACCCGGGACTTACTTCAGCGCTGATGAAAGTAGAGGAAGCACCATTGAACAAGAAAAGATTGAACATGATTTCGATTGTGGCCATCGTTCTAGGTGCCCTCATTGCCTATGGTGCAGGTGCCATGGCTTTCGGAAACTTGTTTATCTACAGCGGGGTATTTGCCCTCATCTATGCGTACCTGGTAGTTCCTGCTACAGCGTGGTTCCAAGGCAAAGCGCTTCCAGCATTAGAAGGTGGCTATAAGGGCGTGTTGAATTACGCCTTGAACGGAAGAAAACCTATGGTATTCTTCATCGGAACCTTTGTACTTCTTGTATTCTCTGGAATGCTCTTAGGCGCTTTCCCGCCGAAGACTTTGTTCTTCCCGGAGAACATGCCGAACCAGGCTATGGTATATATCCAGATGCCGATTGGAACAGACATCGAGGAAACCAATGCGGTGACTTTGGAGCTTGAGAAAGAGGTGATGGCCATTGTAAACGAGTTCAATTTTACCGACGAGAACGGCGACCTTCAGAACTACATGGTAGAGTCTGTGATTGCCCAAGTGGGTGAAGGAACTTCGGATCCAAATGCCGGTCCTTCGATGGCACAGACGCCAAATAAAGCGAAGATTACCGTGCAGTTCCACCCGTTTGCCGAGCGTTTAGATACAGAAGGCAACCGCGTGAACAGTGCAGACGTACTTAATAAGATTCGTGCTACGCTGAGCAACTACCCTGGTGTGGTCGTGAGTGTAGCCAAAGACAGCAATGGGCCGCCAACAGGGCCTCCAGTAAACATTGAGATTGCAGGGGACGACTACTTTGAATTGGTCCAAACGGCCGATGAGATTCGTACGTTCATTAACTCTAAAGGTATCGCTGGTATCGAAGAGTTGAAGCTCGATGTTGAAACGGGTAAGCCGGAAATGCCGATCGAAGTAGACCGTATTAAGGCGCGTGCGCTGGGCTTGAGCTCTGCACAGATTGGTGATGCGATGCGTACTGCACTTTTCGGTAAGGAAGTAAGCCGATTCAAAGACGGTGAGGACGATTACCCAATCAACCTTCGTATGACGGACGAGTACCGCTACAATGTGGAAGATTTGATGAACCAAAAAATCACCTTCCGCGATCAAGCGACTGGCCGCATCAAGCAAGTGCCTATCTCAGCTGTCGCCAAGGCAAAGAAAACTTCGACGTTCTCTTCGGTGAAGCGTATTGACTTAAAGCGCGTAATCTCTGTGCAATCCAATGTGCTCGAGGGTGCCAATCCAACCGAGGTTGTAAACGCCATCAAAGAGGTGATGAATGATTACGAATTGCCGCGTGGAATTAAGGTAGACTTTACAGGAGAGCAAGAGGAACAAGCGAAGGAATTGAGCTTCCTTTCTGGGGCCCTACTCATCGCAGTATTCTTGATTTTCCTCATCCTTGTGAGCCAATTCAATTCTGCCTCAACACCATTCATCATCCTGGTGACCGTAGTCTTCTCCCTCATTGGGGTATTCCTAGGTTTGGTCATCTTCCGCATGGAATTTGTCATCATGATGACGATGATTGGTATCATTTCACTTGCGGGTATTGTAGTGAACAATGCCATCGTTTTGATCGATTTCATCAAGCAGTTGACCGCACGTAAAAAAGAAGAGTTGGGAATGGAGGAAAGCGACAAGCTCGCCAATCCTGAGCTTATCGAGGTCATCGTGGAAGCGGGCCGTACGCGTTTACGTCCAGTACTATTGACGGCCATCACAACCATCCTTGGTTTGATCCCACTAGCTACCGGTATGAATATCAACTTCTATACGCTCTTCAGCGAGAACGATCCGAACATCTTCTTTGGAGGTGATAACGTGGTGTTCTGGGGGCCAATGTCATGGACGGTCATCTTTGGCCTGACTTTTGCAACCTTCTTAACACTCGTGATTGTACCAGTGATGTACTTCTTGTTTGAAAGAATGCAGCGCTTCTTTGCGAGATTAATAGCGTGAAAATACCCAACCTAAGCTCTAGATTAAGCTACAATTCCAGCGGCGCACAGCGCCGCTGGAATTTTTATTTTTCACCCGATTTTTTGCGCTAATTTTATCCAATGATTGAGCGCTTGCGCAACATAGAACCTGTCAACTTAACCACCTTTACCAACGAACTCAAAGAAGAGATCGTAGCACGTGTAAAGGATAAGATTCCTCACTTAGAATCTTCCCTTGCTGTGGCGGAATTAACGGTGGCTCTGCATTACCTATTGAACACTCCTGAAGACGTACTCATTTGGGATGTTGGACATCAAGGCTACGTCCATAAAGCCATTACTGGACGCTTGGAAGCCTTGGGTACGCAACGCACCAAAGATGGAATAAGTGGGTTTTTGAAACGCGATGAAAGCCCGTATGATTTCTTTGGGGCTGGACACGCATCTACCTCATTAAGTGTGCTTACTGGAGCATGTATTGCCGATGCAGCATCGGGCCGCGAGCGCAAGCGCGTAGCGGTGATTGGAGACGGCTCTATGACAGGCGGTCAAAGCTTTGAGGCATTGAATCATTTAGCCACTCTAGCAGGAGATGCGGTGGTTGTTCTCAACGACAACGACGGGAGCATAGACCCAACGGTAGGAGCGTTGCACGAGGGCAACCGTTATAGCAGTTATATCCAAAGTCTAGGCTGGGAATACAGCTACCTTGCCGAGGGCAATGATGTTTTAGCGCTACTTGAGTCCTTGAAATCGGTCATTGATCGTGGCGGCAAACAGGTGCTTCATATTCGTACCACTAAGCCGCACTTAAGCAAGAGTAAATCCTACCAACCAGGAACGACCTTCCAGTGGTGGGCGGCGGAGCAGATGCGTTCGATATTAAAGTCAGACGACAAATTGCGGGTATTCTCTCCGGCGATGTTTGCAAGCAGCGGGTTTGGTCCATTGCGTGCAGAATTCCCAGAGCAGTTTATTGATACAGGGATTAACGAGCCCCATACAGTGACCGCTGCGGCCGGTATGGCCGCTGCCGGTGGACGAGCCTGGGTACACATCTACAGTACCTTTTTGCAGCGTGCCATGGACCAAGTCATTCACGATGTAGCGCTTCAAAACCTACCCGTCGTCTTCTTGGTTGATAGAGCCGGTTTGGTCGGTGCGGACGGTCCTACGCATCACGGTGTATTTGATGCAGGTTATCTAGCGGATGTACCGAATGCAACTGTCTGGAATCCTCGTAATGGCGATGAACTTCAAGCTATGATGGCAGAAGCCTATTCGAGGCAAGATTTGCTGGAAGGGCCCTTATTTATTCGCTATCCAAAAGCCAAAACGGTTTGTGGCACTGCGGAGAAATTTGAACCTAAGAAGTGGATTTCACGAGAAGAGTCAAATTCGTTGCTGCTTTCTACGGGCGCACTTTCTTCCTTTGTAGCATCTGGCGTTTTTGATCACTTACATGTAGGTCAAGTTAAACCGCTACCTCAAGATTTAGCTGAAATCCTTAAAGGTTATACCAATGTTTTGGTCCTTGAAGAGGGTCTAGGAACAGGGGGCTTATTTGGTGCTGTAGCAGGCCTTGTAGCCGATAAAGACCTGGAAGTGAAACTGGTGAAAAGGAAGATTTCTGATGAATTCACGAACCACGGCAATAGGCACGAGTTATTAAAGGAGTTGGGTCTCATTCCATAAAATATCGAGGCCCCTCACCTTAGCTATGAAAAAACTATCCCTATTCCTTGCTGTGCTCTTTGCAGGAAGCGTTTATGCTCAAACAAAATCATTTGCATCATCATCAAAAGCCACCTTTGAGGTTGGAAACATGATTTTCAACACCGTTGAAGGAACTATTGCTGGAGCACGAGGTACCGCAGAATACGATGAGGGTATTCTTGTGGCCATTGCCGGAACATTGGATGCAAACACGATTAAGAGCGGAAATACCACTCGTGATTCCCACTTGAAGGACAAGGAAGAATTCTTCAATACTCGGGCGACTCCTAGAATTGACTTTACAGCCAAGGAAGTCGTATTTGTTGGAAAATCCTCAGGGGTAACCACTTATAAACTCAGAGGCTCCCTTACCTTGCGGGGAGTATCAAATGAAATTGAGATCGAAGTAGAGGAAACTTCGGCCAATCATTTGGTAAGCACCTTTACCGTGAATAGAGACCTTTGGGGTCTTGGCGATGGCTGGTCCAAAACAATAATTGCGCGAGACATTGAGGTAAGGGTGGATATCTACCTAGAATAAATAGATGAAGAAATTCACCGACTTTGGCCTGAACGAAACTCTGCTTGATGCCTTGTTCTATATGAACTTTGAAGAGGCTACAGAGATTCAGGAAAAGGCCATCCCCACCATATTAGAAGGCAAAGATTTGATCGGTTGTGCTCAGACGGGCACAGGAAAAACCGCAGCCTTTGTCTTGCCAACCTTGAACCAAGTTGCTGAAGAAGAAAGCGACGGTGTCCAAGTACTGATCCTGTGTCCAACACGTGAGTTGGCCATCCAGATTGAGCAGCAGATCCAAGGAATTGCGTATTTCACCAATGCCTCTTGCTATGCTGTATATGGCGGTGGCGACGGTGTAAGCTGGGAAGGTGAGGCAGATGCTCTTAAAGGCGGCGCGGACATCATTGTTGCTACTCCTGGTCGATTGCTTGCGCACATCGCCCGCGGCTATGTGAAGTTCGATACGGTGAAACACCTCATTTTAGACGAGGCGGACCGCATGCTTGACATCGGTTTCTTTGACGACATCATTAAAATTATCAAGCAGCTTCCTGAGGAGCGTCAAAGCTTGATGTTTTCAGCAACCATGGCGCCTAAAATTCGCCAGCTCGCGAAACAAATTCTGAAAGACCCTGAGGAGATTTCTGTCGCTATTTCTAAACCTGCGGAGGGAGTTACGCAGAAAGTCATCATGGCACACGAAGAGCAGAAAGTAAAGCTCGTGCAGCACGTTCTTGGCGATAAAGACGACTTTAACTCCATCATTATTTTCTGTTCTACGAAGAAGAAAGTTGAAAAGCTTGCCCGTAAGCTGAAGCAAAAAGGGTATGCCTGTCAAGGAATCAGCTCGGACTACGAGCAGGATGCTCGCGAAGAAGCGTTAAGAGACTTTAGAAGCGGTAAGACGCGTATTATGGTGGCCACTGATGTGATGTCCCGCGGTATTGATATCAAGGGCATTGATCTCGTCATCAACTACGACGTTCCAGGTGATGCGGAGGACTACGTGCACCGTATTGGCCGCACGGCGCGTGCAAAAACAGAAGGAATGGCCGTGACACTTGTATGTCCTGACGACATGTTCAAGTTCTCTAAAATTGAGCGTTTGATCGAGAGAGAATTGGACAAAGAGCAGCCGCCAAAACATATTGGTGAAGGCCCACAATGGAAAGGTCCGAGCAGCAAGGGTAAAGGCCGGAAAGGTTCAAACCCGCGAAATAAGCGCGAGGATAGACCGCGCAAAGACAAATCACGTAGCGATAAACCTCGTGGTGATCGCAAGAATCGTAAACCACGCGAAGATCGCAAGAAGGAAAAGTCGAAAAAC
>WTIZ01000039.1 GCA_011525035.1 Cryomorphaceae bacterium
TCCCCTTCATAAATAACGAGGATATCTGGTTTCGTGTCTGAAATGAGTTGCTCCTTATATCTATAGAGATCATCGAAACACGAGCCTCCGATGCCGGCGTTGACCACTTCGTATTCCGGGAAACTTTCAGCCATGTTGTCCCAGAGTCGAAAGGTGGAACTTCCGGCGAAAACAATCCTTGTTTTTTCGTGAGGCAGCTTCTCGGATGCCTTTACAATCCGACGTACGTCGCGATCGTAGTTTTGGCCGCATTGTGCGCTGATATTCAGCGGTACTAGGTATGAAAATGAGAGAAGAAGAATAAAGCGTAGGGCGCTGTTCATGGTCCAAGATGTTGATATAGGTGAAGATACACTAGTCTAGGTAGTATTAAAGGGCACTCTGGAGCATAAAATGTAGAAATTTGTTTTGTCCTGCAATTGTCCGGATTGCAGGTCAATTCTAGTTTTTATACTTGTTTTAGCAAATTTTTAGGGGAAATTATGCCTTGACATGCCGAAAATACTGGCGTTTAGGGCTCAACTTAGGCCTTGAGAATGCCTTGAATTGAATTGGCCCAGAAAAGATGCTGAACCTAAGCCAGATTAAGTGTATCACTAACCCGTTAAAATGAAACATGTCCTGAAATAGGGGGTACAACAAACACTATGAAAGAAGAGAAAATTATTTTTCTAGGCGATCAACTGATGCAAGGCCACGACGTTGTGGTCAAAGGAGAGGAAGTCAAAATTGACGCTGAATCTTACTATAAAATTTCCAACTACGATGCCATGCGTCCGTTCTTCATGAGCATCGTAAGTAATTCAAATCACTGGATGTTCCTTTCGAGTACTGGTGGATTATCTGCAGGTAGAAAAAACAGCGAATTCGCATTGTTTCCCTACTACACGGACGATAAGATTACAGAGAGCGCAGAATTTACCGGCTCAAAAACGATTTGTTTAGTTGAGCGAGGCGATAAAGTAAGCCTTTGGGAGCCGTTTTCGTCGAAGTACGACGGAGTATACAAGGTGAGCAGAAACCTGTACAAGAATGCCTACGGTAACAAGATTCGCTTTGAAGAAATCAACCATGATCTGGGCTTGTCGTTTACTTACGATTGGAATTCTAGCGATAAATACGGCTACGTTCGTAAATCTGAGTTAACCAATCTAGGAGCTGATGCTGCACGTGTGCGTTTTGCAGACGGTCTTCAGAATTTGATGCCTTACGGTGTTGAGACGGCTTTACAGCAAGCTTCATCGAACCTTGTTGACGCGTACAAAAAGTGTGAGCTTGAGAAAGAAAGTGGACTTGGCTTGTTCTCTTTGAGTGCAGTAATCGTAGATAAAGCAGAGCCTAGTGAGGCGTTGCGAGTAAACGTTGCCTGGTCTTTGGACCGACCAAATTCAACGAAACTGTTGTGTTCGAAGCAGCTCGATGCTTTCCGCAAAGGAGCCGTACCGACTCAAGAGGTTGATATTAAAGCAGAGCGCGGTGCCTATTTCGTATGTGATGAGGTGAACCTCGCGGCAGGCGCTTCTGAAGCATGGAGCATTGTAGCTGACGTAAACAAAGGACCTGTGGAGGTTGCGGACCTCATGGCGGCCCTCAGCGACCCGCAAGCGCTCAAGGCTGAGCTTTTGGCCGATGTTGAAGAAGGATCTCAGCATTTGGTTGAATTAGTTGCTGCCTCGGATGGTTTGCAGCTTACCAACGATAGACTACTCAACATCCGTCACTTTGCCAATACCATGTTTAACATCATGCGTGGAGGGATTTTCGACGACAACTACAACATCGAGAAGGCCGATTTTGATAAGTACATGGCCAAGGCGAACAAAGAGGTGTATGCGCGTACTGCGGATTTGATTGATGGTCTTGAAGATGTATTCGACCTTCAAACTTTAAAAGCATTGGCTGAAGCTACTCCAGATGAGGACTTCAAGCGCCTTGCCTTAGAATATTTACCGTTGAAGTTTAGCCGTCGTCACGGGGATCCTTCACGTCCTTGGAACAAGTTCTCGATCAATACACGTGACGAGGTGACAGGAGAAAAAATCCTCGATTACCAAGGAAACTGGCGTGACATCTTCCAGAATTGGGAGGCGCTAGCACATTCGTACCCTGAATTTATGGAGGGTATGATCCACAAATTCTTGAACGCAACTACGTTTGACGGATATAACCCGTACCGTGTGGTAAAAGACGGTTTCGATTGGGAAACAATTGAGCCGGACAACCCATGGTCGTACATTGGGTACTGGGGTGATCACCAGATCATCTACTTGTTGAAATTCTTGGAGTTCATTGAGGCTTATTATCCAGGTACCTTGAAGGAGTATTTTGGACAGGAGCACTTTGTGTATGCGAACGTTCCTTACCGTATTAAGGAATACCAAGACCTTCTCAAGGATCCAAAGAACACGATTGATTTCGACCACAAGGAAGAAGAGGCGATTCAAGAACGTCGCGCTTCTGTAGGGGTAGATGGCGCCTTGCTATTGAACGGTAAATCAGAGATTCACAAGGTGAATTTCATTGAGAAGATTCTCGCTACAGTCCTTGCTAAGGTGAGCAACTTTATCCCAGAAGGCGGTATTTGGATGAATACACAGCGTCCGGAATGGAACGATGCCAACAATGCACTTGTAGGTAACGGGGTGAGTATGGTTACGTTGTATTACCTACGCAGATTCTTGGATTTCTTCGAGGGTATGCTCGAAGGAGAGAACGGTGATGTGAAGCTAAGTGCTGAGCTAGCTACCTTCTTCCGTGGCGTAGTAGCCGCATTAAAGGACAATGAAGGGTTGATCGAATCGGGCTTTAATGATGTTCAGCGCAAGGCAGTATTAGATGCTTTGGGTGAACCGGCAAGTGCCTACCGCTTGGCTATTTATGAAAGTGGCTTCTCGGGCGGTTTTGAAACTGTAGGCGCGGAAGAGATTCGCAGCTTTGCAGCATTGGCCAAAGCGTATATGGAACAAAGTATTCGCGCGAACAAGCGTGAGGACGGGTTGTACCACGCGTACAATTTGATGACTGTCGACGGCGATGCTGTTAAAGTGAGCTACCTATCAGAAATGCTAGAAGGTCAGGTTGCGGTATTGAGTTCGAAGTACTTATCGGCGGCGCAGAGCGCGGATGTATTGGATGCTTTGAAAGCGAGCGCATTGTTCCGTGAAGACCAGTACAGCTACATTCTATATCCAAACAAAGACTTACCTAGATTCACAGCGAAAAACTGCATTCCTGCAGCTCGTGCTGAAGCTTCAACTTTAGTGGCAGCACTTCTTGAGGCAGGTGATAAAACTGTCGTGCTTAAGGATAGAAATGGCGTATACCACTTCAACGGCATGTTCAACAACGTGAACAGTTTACACGCTGCTTTAGATGCATTGCCTGGGAAATATGCCGAGCTTGTGGCAGCCGACCGAGGTCTTCTAGCAGCAATCTTTGAAGAGGTGTTCGACCACAAGTCGTTTACAGGTCGCTCGGGTACATTCTTCGGTTACGAAGGTTTGGGATCCATCTACTGGCACATGGTGAGTAAGCTCCTGTTGGCGGCTTACGAAAACACGAACGCTGCATTACAGAGCGAAGACGGAACATTGATTGGACGCATGTACGATCACTATTTCGAAATCTTGGCCGGTATTGGAGCGCACAAGAGTCCAGAGTTATACGGTGCCTTCCCAACAGATCCATACTCGCATACACCGGGCGGTAAAGGTGCACAGCAGCCAGGAATGACAGGTCAGGTTAAGGAGGACTTAATCAGCCGATTCGGCGAGCTTGGTGTATCGGTTAAAAACGGCCAGTTGAGCTTTGTACCTAAGATCCTTCGCGCAGAAGAATTCTTGGAGTCTGCAAGCGAATTCGAGTATGTTAATTTAGATAATGAAGTAGCTAAGGTTGCGGTTCCAAGCGGCGGTTTGGCCTTCACATACTGTCAGGTCCCTGTAGTTTACCAACGTGCTGAAGCAGCCAAAGTGGTCGTACAAACTAAATCAGGTACAGAAGAAGTAATCGGCAGCACTTTGAGTGCCGAGGTGACTTCTGAATTGTTCCGTAGAACGAACAACGTAAAACAGATCACCGTATCTGTTGTGAAATAAGATTGAATGAAAGGAGCAGGAAGAAGAATTCTCGGCTTTGGCGCATTGGTAGTTTTGCTGATGTTGAGTTCTTGTAATGCTACGAATGAGCCTATGGCAATGAGTAAGAGTGCAAAAGAAATTCTCGGGAACCCAGAGTACCGAGCGATTTCATACGGAGGGTATCGAGGTAAGAATAGGGACGAGCAACCTACTATCGAAGAGCTGAAAGAAGATTTAAAGATCATGTCAGCCATGGGAGTTCGATTGCTTCGTACGTACAACCTACAACTTCCACACGCACCAAACGTGCTCAAGGCCATAAAAGCGCTCAAGGAAGAAGATCCTTCCTTCGAAATGTACGTTATGCTCGGGGCTTGGATTGATTGTCAAGGCGCTTGGACTTCTGAGGCTCCAGACCACAGCAAGGAAAGTGAGGAGAACAACACAAGCGAGATTCAAAAGGCAGTGCGCTATGCCAACGAGTACCCTGATATAGTGAAGATCATTGCTGTAGGTAATGAAGCTATGGTGCATTGGGCGGCAAGCTATTTTGTCCATCCTTCAGTCATCTTGAAGTATGTGAACTACCTCCAAGAGTTGAAGCGTATGGGGAAATTACCGGCAGACCTTTGGGTGACTTCTTCAGATAATTTCGCCTCATGGGGCGGCGGGGAAGAAGCCTACCATGTGCGTGAATTGGAAGAGCTGGTTATGGCGGTGGACTATGTGAGTATGCATACCTATCCTTTCCATGATACCCATTACAACAGTGCGTTTTGGGAGAGTCCAGCGGATGAAGCCAATGGATTTTCTGACCACGACCGTGTTTTAATGGCGATGCAACGTGCGGCGTTTTATGCCCAAGGTCAATACGAAAGTGTGAAGGCCTATGTGCACGGTATTGCACCGGACAAGCCTATTCATATTGGTGAAACGGGCTGGTCAAGTGTTAGCGTTGGATTTTACGGGAACAACGGCTCTTTTGCAGCTGACGAGTATAAGCAAGCCATCTACCACAATGCCATGCGTGAATGGACGGATGCAGAAGGGATAAGCTGCTTTTATTTCGAAGCCTTCGACGAGCAATGGAAGGACCCTAATCATCCCGATGGATCTGAAAATCATTTTGGATTAATCACCTTGGATGGGCAAGCCAAATACGGCTTATGGGATTTAGTGGATGACGGCGTTTTTGAAGGCTTGACTCGAGGAGGTCAAGCAATAACAAAGACTTTTGAAGGAGATACCACTGCCCTTTTGCAAACCGTTAGCGCACCAAAAAGAAGACGTTAAGATGAAGAAATTTGCTGCTCTTTTTGTGATGGTTTTGTTGGCTGCTTGTAGCAGTGAACCAAATCCAGTTGTAGTGGAACAATCGGTCCCTGCGGAGTATTTCAAAGCCATATGTTACCACCCTGTAAACGTCGGGAACACCGAGCGTAGTTGGGAGTTTATCGACCAGGATTTAGACCTTATGCAGGAGGCTGGAATTTCTGTCATCCGTGTGTATATGCCCATTACAGATGAAGATGTTCTCGATAAACTTGCCGAGCGCGGAATGAAGGTCATCACCAGTTTTGGATACAACCAAGACAGTGTTTATGATTTGTATTCTGGCACATATTTGGAATACGTCACCAAGTACAAGAACCATCCTGCCATTTACTTATGGGAGTTGGGCAACGAATACAATTACCATCCGGAATGGTTTGACGGTGATTTAATGAATTGGTACACAACACTAGAAAAAGCAGTAGATGCCATCCACGCAGAGGATAGTACACACCTAGTTACAACGGCCCATGGCGAGGTTCCAGATTCAACGGCCATGTACTACGGCCGACATCTAGACATGTGGGGTTTCAACGTGTATCGTTGGGATCTGCCTGCGTCATTTGTTGCCGATTGGCGATCGAAAAGTGATAAGCCCTTTTATTTCTCAGAGTTGGGGGCAGACAGCTACATGACTATCGAGAAAGACTCTCTTGAGCAAGGCGTGAACGAACGTGCTCAGGCGGTTGCGGTAAGTCATATCATTGATGAATTAGAACCTCACGCTCATGAATTTGAAGGAATGACGCTATTTTCCTTTACCGACGGTTGGTGGAAAGCGGGTAATCCGGAAATTCAGGATATTGGAGGTTGGGCGCCGAACAGTAGCGGTGTTCCATACGACGGCTCACCCAATGAGGAATTTTGGGGAATTGTCAATATTGACAGAACGAAAAAGGAGGTCTTTGCTGCTGTTAGAGACCGATTTAAGAAAGAATGATGAAAACGAAGCTCATACCCGTCCTAACCTTAGGCCTGATGATTCAGGCCTGTAGCCCAGAATCAACTATGAAAGTGAACGTATTTGAAACTTCAGCATCCGGGAAGAATTTAGAACAGGTAAGTGCTTTTGAGAAGACAGAAAACCATTCTTCTATTTCGGTAAATACCGAGGTCAAGCGTCAAGAAATTATTGGTTTCGGGGGTGCTTTTACAGAATCTTCGGCCTACAACTTGAACCAGCTGAGTCCAGAAAATCGCATGGAGGTACTGCAAGCCTATTTTTCTAAGGAAGGCTCTGCGTACAGTTTAACACGGACACACATGAATTCGTGTGATTTTTCGGTGAGTAATTACTCGTACACACCTGTGGAAGGTGATGTTAACCTGGAACATTTCAGCATCGAAGAAGATCGCGACGACCTCATTCCAATGATTAAGGATGCGCAGAACATTAGTGAAGAGGGTTTTAAACTCTTTGCTTCACCATGGTCCGCAGCACCTTGGATGAAAGACAACAACGAATGGCGTGCCGGCAAACTCAAGGAAGAATATTACCCAACGTGGGCGTTGTTCTTCAGCAAGTATGTGGATGCATATACCGCTGAGGGTATTGATTTATGGGGCTTCACTGTAGAAAACGAGCCGCACGGTAACGGCGGTAATTGGGAGAGTATGCATTACTCGCCTGAAGAAATGACTCGATTCGTAAATGAGCATTTAGGTCCCCAACTTGAAGCAGATGGCAAAGGAGATTTGATCATTTTAGGTTATGATCAGAACCGTCAAGGAATCCAAGAATGGGCGGATGTAATGTACAAGGACGAAGAGTCCAAGAAATACTACGACGGTATGGCAGTTCACTGGTACGAAAGTACTTACGATTATTTCCCAGAAGAATTGGAATATGCCTACAATAGTGCGCCAGAAATGCTCTTGCTTCAAACGGAAGCATGTATTGACAATCAAGTCCCTGAGTGGAAAAATGACCATTGGTATTGGGAGAAAGAAGCCACGGACTGGGGCTATTACTGGCGTGAGGAGGCCAACCGTCACTTGCATCCGAAATACGCACCGGTCAACCGTTATGCACGCGATATCATTGGTTGTTTGAACCATTGGGTACAAGGATGGGTCGATTGGAATATGGTGCTTGATCGTCAAGGTGGTCCGAACTGGGCAAATAACTGGTGTATTGCACCGGTAATTGTTGATACCGACAACGACGAGATTTACTACACGCCGATGTTCTATGTCTTACAGCATTTCAGCAAGTTTATTCGTCCAGGTGCAAATGTGGTTGAGGCAACTTGCAGTGATGAAGAATTAATGGTTGCTGCAGCAGAAAATACAGATGGATCACTAGTCGTAGTGGTCTTTAATGAAGGAGCGCAAGCCAGAAGCTTTGATCTGGAGATTGGCGGTGAAATGACTACGATTTCTATCGAGGCACAAGCGCTTCAAACTATTATTAAAACACCTAAATCTGAAGCGTAGATGAGTGCAACGAATACAGTCCCTATGGGGCAAAAAATAGCCTTTGGTATTGGCATGTTAGCCAATCAAATGTTCCCTGCAGCTATGAGTATATTCATGGTGGTATTGGTCCAAGATTTGGGTTTCCCTGGTTGGATGTGGGGGGTCATTTTCTTTGCGCCACGAGCCTTTGATAGCATCATGGACCCAATCATGGGTTTCATTTCTGACAACACAAGAAGTACATGGGGACGCCGTCGACAATACGTCTTCT
Source organism: Cryomorphaceae bacterium (assembly GCA_011525035.1). Classification (GTDB taxonomy): domain Bacteria; phylum Bacteroidota; class Bacteroidia; order Flavobacteriales; family Schleiferiaceae; genus UBA10364. The sequence goes on from WTIZ01000039.1 coordinate 8,101, forward strand.
GGGGTGCCTTACTGATGGGGTTTGCATTTGCCATGCTTTGGCAGTTGTACCGTGAAAACAGTATTGCTTACAACTTCACCTATGTGATGGTGTGGTCTTTTGTGTTCTATTTAGGTCTGACCATATTCGGTGTTCCTTACGTAAGCATGGGTTACGAGATGAGCGACGACTACCACGAGCGTACAAGTGTAATGGCCATTTCACAGTGGATCGGCCAGTGGGCGTGGGTTATTGCGCCGTGGTTCTGGGTGATCATGTACGATCCGGCTTGGTTCCCGTCTGCGGATGAAGCAACGCGTACGTTATCCATTTGGGTAGCAGTAGTATTTACGCTTTGTGCCATTGCACCGGCGGTCTTTATCAAAGGAGAAAGCACCAAAGATCGAAGCGATTACGAGCCTCTAGATTTCAGAGGGATTTTGGGCAGTATAAAGAAGATTGCAAAGAACTTCGTTGAGGCATTTTCGTCGCCACCGTTTAGAAAGTTGTGTATTGCGACCTTCTTAATTTTCAACGGTTTTAACACCGTAGCCAGCTTCACCTATTTTGTGATTCGTTCGCACCTCTTTGACGGTGCTGCTCCTGGCGTATGGCCAACCCTGTTTGGTTCTGTAGGGGCTATTGTAACCACTTTTATCGTTATTCCTATTGTCGCTCGTATGGCGAAGACCATGGGTAAGAAGCGTGCCTTTATTTTGTCACAGTCTATTTCCATTATTGGATACACACTGCTTTGGTTCTTAATGATTCCAGGTAAGCCGTATATGTTCCTTTTTGCATTGCCGTTCCACTCCTTTGGTATCGGTGGATTGTTCACCATCATGATGTCCATGACTTCGGATGTTCTTGATATCGACGAGCTAAATACCGGCAAGCGCCGTGAGGGTGTTTTTGGAGCTATTTACTGGTGGATGGTGAAGCTTGGATTTGCCTTCGCAGGTGCGTTGAGCGGTCTTATTTTGACTTTGGTGAATTACCAAAGTGGTGCAGAAGTGCAGCCAGAGGGAGCGGTAACAGGTCTTCGTTTGGTGTTCTCGGGTCTTCCAATTATCTGTACACTTATTGCTATTGCAGTGATGTGGAACTACAAGGTAGATGAGAATTACGCGAAGGAAGTTCGTGCACAATTAGATGCTCGAAAGGCCGCCGAAGCTTAACTATTTTTCAAACCAACCAATATGTCTTTTAGAGGAGATAAATTCATGTCACTTGCAGGAGGACCATCCCTTGCAATGTCTACAGCAGAACTTCAGGCAGAGGCCAAAAAGTTGCTTGATGCCGGTATTCACGGAATTTGTTTTAGTGCCTATGACGAGGGTCAGGCACCTGGGGATCAACTTACAGAAACACAGATTCGTCGTAAGCTAGAGATCTTAAAGCCTCATGTAGGATGGGTTCGAACCTTCTCTTGCACAGAAGGAAATGAAATTATCGCTCGAGTTGCTACCGAACTTGGTATTAAAACGCTGGTAGGTGCATGGCTTGGCGATGATCTAGCAAAAAACGAAGAAGAGATTGCTGGTCTAATCGCACTTTGTGGCGAAGGCGTCGTTGATGTTGCCGCTGTAGGAAATGAAGTGTTGTATAGAGAGGATCTGGAATCGGCCCAATTGCTTGATTACATCAATCGTGTGAAAGCACAGGTAGAAGGTGTGCCAGTAGGGTATGTGGATGCCTACTATGAATTCACCGATTACCCTGCAATTGCAGATGCGTGTGATGTTATTTTGGCCAATTGCTATCCGTATTGGGAAGGTTGTTCCCTAGAGTACTCGCTCATGTATATGAAGCAGATGTATCAAGAAGCAAAGGATGCAGGACGTGGTCAAAAGCGTGTAATCATCACCGAAACGGGTTGGCCTTCGAGTGGTCAAAGCATAGGTGGTGCTCATGCATCGTTCAACAATAGCCTCAAGTATTTTATTAATTCTATTCGATGGTCGAACGAAAGTGGCATCGAAATGTTCTATTTTTCATCGTTCGATGAAAGTTGGAAAGTTGAAAAAGAAGGTGATGTTGGAGCTGCATGGGGACTTTGGGATAAAAATGAGAAGCTTAAGTTTTAGTCTTTTAGCGGCCATAGTCGTTTTTAGTTCTTGCAGAAAACAGGTTGAGGAGCCGAAAGACCGTACGGTTTATGTGATCAGTAGAACCTCTGGACAGCCCTTGTCCAATGTGGAAATGCACCTTAATGGGCAGTTTCACTCCTACACACCCTTGGACGGCATTGCGCAAGAAACAGATTTGCTTAGAACAGATTCGCTCTACCCAGTAGATCCGGAATTCCAGTATACTTTGATTGCAGAAGTGGAGAATGCTACTACGCTAAGTACCACCTATTGGGCAACCAAAGTTGCCACGCAAGAAGATAGTCTGGCGGTAGCCTATTTGAAAGATTTACAGAATACCGTGGGACTACTTCCTACGGTTCCATATGGTACTCTCGTGAGCACTTACGATCAAGCTTTAGCGGCTATTGCATTTATTCTAGCTGGAGAAATGCAGAGTGCAGAGCGCATCTTTGACTATTTCGAGTCTATTCGAGAGACGGAACTAGAGAGTGGTCCGGGTGGCTTTTACCAGTTTAGATCTCCGCTAGGTGTGCCTTCAGGAAGGCGTTGGATGGGCGATAATGCTTGGTTGTTGATTGCACTGAAAAACTACCCACAATCAGATAAATACACCGGGCTCATTGCTTCCCTTGAGTTTTGGCTCATGAGCTTAAACGACGAGACGGATTATGGTCTTTGGGGCGGTTATGAAGCAAATGGGGACACCATCCATAAGATCACCGAGGGCAATATCGATGCTTTTGCGGCCCTTGAAGGGTATGGCACTGTTCACGAAAGTATTCTTACACATCTTGAGCAAGAGAAGTGGGACGCTGCCGACGGTAATTTTGTCGCATGGCCAACAAACCCTCCTTACAAATTTGCTTTGGATTGCAACACTTGGGGCTATTGTGCATTCCCCAACTTTGATGATGCTGCGCGCGCCTCTATTTCGCGTTACGAAGTATCGGTGACAAGTACGGAAACAGGTGAAGCTATTGACGGCTATTGTTTTGATGAGGATCAAGATGTCCTCTGGTTTGAAGGAACTGCCCAAGTGGCGGTGATGCATTGGGTAGCTGGAGACCGAGAAAAGGCGGAAGCAGTACTTGACGAATTGAAAAAAGGATGGCTCACGGGCCCTGTTGGTGAAGGATTGCCGTACACAGCTAACCAAGGCACTACTTACGGATCAGGAAACCTTTGGGCAACCGCGAATACAGAGCCATGCGTGAGTTCTACAGCTTGGTATTTAATGGCCTCTTTTAGGCACAATCCGCTCTTCTTGGGTAGAAACAAGCCGGTACCAGCTTCGGACCAGTTCTGGGCAGAATAACCGGCGCGGTTATAAAGAATATTCGCCGCATCTTTGCCGCATGGAACACAAAGCGGGTTTTGTTAATATCATAGGCAATCCAAATGTTGGAAAAAGCACGTTGATGAACGCCTTGGTGGGTGAGCGATTGAGCATCATTACACCAAAGGCTCAGACTACCCGTCACCGTATTTTTGGCATTCTTAACGAGCCAGAATACCAAATCGTTTTTTCAGATACTCCGGGTGTCATTCAACCTGCGTATAAGATGCAGGAGCACATGATGAAGTTCGTCTCGGACGCCTTTGAAGATGCGGATGTGTTTCTCTATTTGGTAGAACCTGGAGATAGGGCCTTGAAAGATCAAGGATTCTTTGAAAAGTTACTCCGAACTAAAGTCCCAGTTCTATTAATCATCAATAAGATAGATACCACTGATCAAGAGAAACTTGAAGGGGAAGTAGACTATTGGGGCGAGGCCTTGCCGAATGCGGAAATCATTCCCATCTCGGCATTAAAAGAAGCCAACACAGCGTATCTGTTGGAACGTCTGATTTCGTTGATGCCTGTGAGTCCACCGTATTTTGAAAAGGATGCCTTGACCGATAAGACAGAGCGCTTCTTTGTAAGTGAGATCATTCGAGAGCAGATCCTATTGAATTACAAGAAAGAGATTCCTTACTCTGTAGAGATTGATGTAGAGGACTTCAAGGAGACGGAGGATATCATTAGAATGCGCGCGGTCATTTATGTGGCGCGCGACTCCCAAAAGGGAATCATCATTGGGCACCGTGGCACCATGCTCAAGAGGGTAGGTATAGGTGCAAGAAAACAACTCGAGAAGTTCTTTGCTAAGAAGGTGCATCTTGAGACCTTTGTAAAAGTTAAAAAGAACTGGCGCGATAGTGATTTACATCTAAAGCGCTTCGGTTATAAACAGTAGGTATGAGCAATATCGTTGCCATCGTGGGACGCCCAAATGTGGGGAAAAGCACGTTATTTAATAGACTAATCCAGCGCAGAGATGCTATTGTAGACTCTGTTGCAGGTGTCACTCGTGACCGCCACTACGGGAAAAGCGATTGGAACGGTAAAGAATTTTCAGTGATCGATACCGGTGGGTACATCGAAGGATCAGAGGATGTTTTTGAAGGAGAGATTCGCCAACAAGTAGAATTGGCCCTTGATGAAGCTTCAGTCATCCTTTTTGTGTTGGACCTACAAGCGGGCCTAACGGAATTTGATAAAATCATTGCTGATCTACTCCGTAAAACGGAAAAGCCTGTAGTGTATGCCGTAAACAAGGTAGACAACAGCATGCTTGAGTTGGAGGCTACGGAATTCTACGGCCTTGGGATTGAAAAATACCATACCATCTCTGCGGTAAATGGAGGGGGAACTGGTGACCTCTTGGATGAACTCACCGAGCACATGGATGAAAATCCTGTGGACGATTTTGAGGACCTTCCAAAGATGGCTATCGTAGGTCGTCCAAATGCTGGAAAATCTTCCATTGTAAATGCGCTTTTTGACGAGGAACGCAACATTGTTACGGACATCGCTGGCACTACGCGCGATACGGTAAATACCCGCTTCAACAAATTTGGTTTTGACTTTATGTTGCTCGATACGGCCGGGCTTCGTAAGAAGGGCAAGGTGCACGAGAATCTAGAGTTCTATTCCAACATGCGTTCTATTCGCGCTATTGAACATGCAGATGTGTGTATGATGGTGGTGGATGCAACACGTGGTTTTGAATCGCAAGATTTGAGCATTGTATCCTTGGTCGAGAAGAACAAGAAAGGTTTGGTTATCGTAGTAAATAAGTGGGATTTGGTTGCGAAAGAAACCAACACCATGCGCGATGCCGAGGCCTACATTCGAAAGAAACTAGAGCCGTTTACAGATTTCCCAATCATCTTCACTAGCGCTCTTACTAAGCAACGTGTATTGAAGGCTTTTGAAGAAGGAGTGAAGGTATACGAACGTCGCAAGCAACGTATCTCAACGTCAAAATTGAACGATACGATGTTAGAGATCATTCAAAACTATCCACCTCCAGCAGTTAAGGGGAAATACGTGAAGATCAAATTCTGTACGCAGTTGCCTACGCGTACACCGCAGTTTGCCTTCTTTGCGAACCTTCCGCAGTACATCAAGGAACCGTACAAGCGTTATCTAGAGAATAGAATGCGTAAGGAATTTGACTTCCACGGTGCGCCAATAGAAATCTTCTTCCGCAAAAAGTAATGCGTTCATTACTAGCATTGATTTTTTTGCCCTTTGCCGGCTTTGGTCAGCAGGAGCTTCCTGACCCCTTAGAAGCCGGTTGGAAAGGCGAAAAAGTCTGCGAGGTGTTGGTTGAAAACGAGAGTGTTCGTACCCTTCGTTGCACCTTTCCTCCCGGAATCGGTCATGAAAAGCACTACCATCCTAAGCACGTTGGCTACACCCTCAAGGGAGGGACTTTCCGCATCACAGACGCGAAAGGAACTCGCGAAGTAACTATTCCAGAGGGCTATACCTTTTATAATGAAAAGGTGCCTTGGCACGAGGTGCTCAACATTGGAAACGATACGGCCGTCTTCCTTATCGTCGAGCCTAAAAATTAAAGCTCATAGCAAATGATGGCGGCTCCTTGACGAAGGATTAAAACCGGCATTCCTGTTGGGCTTAATCTACCTGCCACCGCTGAACTGCCGGTAAAGCTGCCGTAGTTTTCTCCTGTTTTAAGGTTCACCACTTGGACGGCAGATGTCCCCATGATGAGACCAGTACCGCCAGGGTAGGTCAATACATTTTCTATGCCTTCGGACTTGAATCTTTGAGTACCGTTTTCACTGCGAACTTCGATCTCATCCGCGCTCCAAACCACCTTGCCGTAACTTTCAAAACTCAGTCCGCGTACTTCACCCATAGGATCGGTAGAGGTAGCGCTCGAACCGTCCCAGCTTTGGCGCTGTAGTTCGCCTTGCGCTCCAACACGCTCTGCGTAAGGAATGGCATCGTTTTTAATTGCCCAACGACCGTTGGAAGCAGTGGCACTGGCCGTTTTAATGCGCTCTTCACCACGTCTGTTTAAGATGAGCGGCTTGGTAGCCGTGGAAGTAACAATGTAGTCTTTGCCGTTCTTCTGGAACAGCTCGGGAGCGGTAACAAGTCGTTCGCTGGCAGCATCCGTTTTCCAACCTTCAATGCGTTTTCCTTCGCTCGAGTAGTTGTATAGTTTGGTGCCGGCGGCAACAAGGAAGCGGTAGTTTCTATTGCGGTCGTAATCGAGCACACTCACCCCAACGTCTGTTGCCTCAGGGAGGGTTACGGGGTATTCTTCTACATCGCGTCCCAAGAGGTCAACACAGTGCAATTTGGTCGTTGTTGCAAAGAGCAATTGGAATTTGTTGTTCTTGAAAAGATCCACTTGGTGAAGCGCTCCTGCTATAGGTTCCTCGAGCGCCTTCTTCCAGCTGACCGTGCCGTCGGCAGCAATCCAATACAAAGTGTGGTTTTCGTCTTGTACGACAACATCATTCTTGCCGGACCTGTGGTTTTTAACGATCCAAGGACCTGCCGTAGCGGCACTTTCTAGCGCTGTAGACCACAAGTAGGTACTCGTTTCTATTTCTTCTTTTTCCACCTCCGTGCTGCGGGCATTGCCAAAGGTGAGGTCATTTTTAACTTCAAGATTCCCGTGAATCACAAATTCCTTGGCGCCTTCTTGCTCGGGGAACTTTAGATATTTCGTGGCCGATTCCGATTGTGCCGTAAACGCAACGCCAAAGTGTCCCTTCTTGTCAATACCGCTGGCTAGTGCGCGTAGGGATTTTACGTTTTCCCACGTGGCCTTTGCAGCCAACTCATTCGCATAGACTTCTAGCGTTTGCTCTGAAGCCGCAACCAGCAACCAATCGTCATAAATCATCCACGAAGGTGTACCGAGGTTTTTGTACCACCACCCAAACAGGGCACTAAAGAGGAAGCGATCCCCTTCCTTCAGCGTGCCACTAGGGTGACCTTGGAACAACGAATTCCCTGGACTTATTTTTTTCAGTTGCTCACTGACGGCATCTGCATTCGTGAGCTTAGCAGCAACCACTTTTTCCTGGCCGTAGCCCACATTGACAAAACTGCCTTCGAACCAACTTGCGGCCGTGAGCGGCTCAATCTCGAGCGGATCTAGAAGTGCTAATGCTTGTTTCAGTCGCTGCTTCTTGCCTCTATATCCATTGTATCCACGCAGCCATTCTACAGTATTGCCGACATTCATCTTTACTGCATGAGAGGCGGATGCCGCTATGATTTCACTTACAGATGTGCCCGAAGGAGAAGCGTCGAATGTGCTGAAAAAGGTGTTTGTCGAATCGGGGTTGATGCTCACGGAAGTAAGCAATACACGGCTCTTACCAAAATCGATATCTATTTCAGACCAGGCTGCCAGATGCTCGGTCCAATTCCAATCTTCACCCGCAAACCAAGTTCCCACTGAAGGAAGCTCTTCGTGCTGCACAAAAAGATTCAATGCATCTGAGCTGTTTGCGTTGTTCCATAGTTTCTCAAAGCCCGCATTGTCGATGATATTATATCCGCTACCCATCTGATTCATCGCTGCTTGCAACAACATTTTACTGGTGCTAATTGCCGCAGAAGACCCAGATTTGAGTGCGAAATAGGTAGAGTCTAGTGCCATGATTGCCCCGTCCGTATAGCCGCTCATTCGACTGCTGTCACCCACGGTCGTCGTCCATATCCAGTCCATCTTATCTGCACCAGAACCACAAAGCGCTCCGGTCCAAATTCCGGTACTCATGCTCATCAAATCTGCCACGGGAACTGCCGCCGCTGCGGGCAGCTGGGTGGAATCCGCGAATCTTTCCAATTCCTGCGCATCATTTACACGCAGCACTAGAGCGCTATTCATTGGGATAAGCGCGGTAGAAGGGTTGGACTCCGGCGCACTGGAACAGCTGGCCAAAATCAGCGTGAAGAATAGGGAAATGAAATAAGTAGTGCGGTGTAACATGAACCAAGGCTTTGGTTCAAAGCTAACGACCTCTACGGCGCTCCAAGTATGGTGGAGGAGGTTAGTTTTTCACAAATTGGCTAATCGCCAAACAAGTTGAGTTGTGCCGGTAGAAGCTGGAAACTCTTGCGGTGATGCGGCGTTGCGCCAAATTCTCGAATCGCATCGCGGTGCCCTTTGGTGGGATAGCCTGCATTTCGCTCCCACCCATATTCTGGATATTCTGTGGCCAATTCCTTCATCCGGTCGTCCCTGTAGGTCTTCGCCAACACTGAAGCCGCTGCAATATTCATGTAGGTAGCATCGCCCTTGACTTGGCAATGGTGTGGGATGTCTTGATACGGTTTGAATTTATTGCCGTCTACAGCGATAAAATCGGGACGTTGTTTTAATTGATCAATACTGCGGTGCATCCCGAGAATGCTCGCATTCAAGATGTTGATTTCATCGATCTCTTCAGGGCTCACGTGAGCGACTGCCCAGGCAATAGCTTCCTTTTCAATGATGGGACGCAGCATGTACCGCTGCTTCTCTGTCAATTGCTTTGAATCATTCAGTACAGGATGGTGGAAGTCCTTTGGCAGGATAACGGCAGCAGCGGTCACTGGTCCACTCAAGCACCCGCGCCCAGCTTCGTCTGTGCCCGCCTCAAACAACGCATCTATATCGTGTTGCAATTTCATCCCTTCAATGCATCAATCCATGGCTGGGCGCTCGTGGCCCAATCAAAATCTTTCCCGCGTTCCAGCGCCAACGCACTCCAATGCGAACGTTCTTGTTGCATACGCTCCAGAGCCGCCGCCCAAGCATCGATATCGTAGGTCGGAACTAATAAACCTTTATCGGCAACCACTTCCGTTATAGCGCTATTATCCGACGCAATAACAGGCGTTCCGCACTGCATAGCCTCCACCAGTGGAATGCCAAACCCTTCCATAGCGCTTGGCATACAATAGGCAATGGCGCCGCGGTACAATTCTTCCAGCTCACCATCGTTTAATCGGCCCATCCATTCAACGCGATCCGGATGTTTCAAACCACTTACCACACTTTTTAATTCAGGGTCGCTAAAATGTGGTTCGCCTGCTACCCGAAGGTTGATGGAATCCTCACTGCTTTCAGAACACCATTTATCAAAAGCTAAAAGCAGCGTTTTCAAATTTTTACGCGGGGTCAATGCACCCACTGCACAGAAATAAGCGTCTTCATTGCTGGAGGTACCCGGCGAAAATTTTCTCTGCGGAGCATTGTAAGTCACCGAAATTTTATCCTCTGGTAACCCGTAAGTAGTTCTTAGATCATTCTTGCTCCAATGGCTCACCGTAAAGACCTTCTCGGCCACTTCAGCGCCTCTTTTGATGTTCTTACTGTAATATTTCGCCACCGGTGCTGGGACCCACTGCGGATGGTGCTCAAAGTTCAGGTCGTGAATGGTGAGCCACTGTCTGATATTGGTCTTCGCGGGCAGTCCGTCGGGCGACCAATACAGATCTACGTTAAGTCTTTTTAGTTTTTGCGGAACGGCCCAATCGTTCCACATCGCCCAAAGCCATGGATGGCGGGCTGGAGGTGAAACCACGTGGTAGGAGAGGTTGGGGAAATCAAGGCCTAATCGGTCCGTATCGACCTGACGGTCCAAGAGTAAATGAAACTCGTGTTGCGGGAAAGCCGGAATGATCTGCTCGAGCATTCGCAGGGTATAGACCCCAGTACCCTCTAATTTTCCGGGCAGTAACCAACGAGCGTTCACGGCGATTTTCATGTTTCAAATGTACAAAAGCCAACTCTTGCGCGTTAGTAAAGCGGTATATTCGCCGCCATAAGCGCTTAATTGGCACAAAACCATGCGAAGTAGGATCAACCAATTCATGCAAAACCCCATCGGTGCAACCCTTGCCAAGGGCGGTGCTGTTGTGCTCCTTTTTAAAGTCATTGGAGCCTTGGGCGGTTATGTCCTTCTTTTCAGCTTATCCAGAGTCGGAGGCGAGCTCTCCGTAGGTATTTATGAGGTAGCCTTCACCGTTGTACTGATCGGTTCTACGGTCAGTCGCTGGGGTCTAGATACCGTCTTGGTCCGTGAAATGGCCCGAGACAGGGAGGCAAATTTGGCCAGTCGAGCCCTCTACCTCGCTGTACTTTCCCGCGTCTTCTTACTCTCCATCGCCTGCAGTATTTTAGTTTTTTTCGGGGCCCAATTCTTAACCGACCTCTTCTTCCAAAACACACCCACGAAGGTTATTGCAACTGCCGCCTTTGCCATCATTCCGTTCACCCTCATGCTCCTCAATGCTGAGGTGTTCCGCGCCATGGGCAAGAGCCTTCTTTTTTCACTGAACCAGCACGGGACAGTGTACGTCTTCGTCGGCGCGCTGATAGCATTCATCCCTTTCCCCGAAGCATACACAGCGGCCGCCGCAGCACAAACCTCCTTATTCTTACTCTTGGGCATCTCAGGGCTGTTCTTCTTGTGGACTACGGTATACATCTTGAACCTGACCAAGGGGCAGCAGGCCGAAACCTCCGGTTGGAAGGGACAGCTCTACAGTTTAGGAACGCCCATGCTCATTTCTTCTTCCCTGTTTTTGGTCATCAGTTGGTCCGATACACTCATGTTGGGGTATTACCTGCCAGAAGATAGTGTGGGTATGTACCGTATTGTCTTCAAAATTGCCACGCTCATCACCTTCGCTCAATTTGCCTTGAACACGGTCGTAGCACCCATGGTCAGTGCCATGAGCACGCAGCGGGAGCGTTTGCATGAATTGGCCCACAAGGTGGCACAGTTGAACCTTATTACTGCGGGTCCAATTTTCCTTGGCATCCTCATTCTCGGCCCATTCCTCATTCAGCTCTTTGGGGTGGAAGAGGCTTGCGCAGCCTACCCATGGCTCGTACTTCTGGCCGTGGGGCAACTCACCAACGCTTTTGCAGGTCCTGTGTTGAACATTCTCAACATGACGGGCTACGAGAAAAGTGCACGCAATACCATGCTTATTATCGCGGTGCTCAACATCGTTTTCAACCTTGTGCTTATACCGCTTTACGGTCCCCTCGGCGCGGCAGTAGCGACCACGGCGACCATGATGGGTTGGAACATTTGGGCGGCCTACCTCGTCTACAAATACCACGGGGTCATCGCGGTTCCGTTTTTGACTAAAATTCGCCGCCATGACTAAGACGAACCTCTTTCTCATTGGTGCGGCAAAGGCAGGGACCACCGCGTTGGCAGAGATGCTGGGAAATCATCCACAGATCAGTCCTTTAGCAATCAAAGAACCGGGTCATTTTTGCGACGACATCTATGCAGAAGGTTTCTCTGCGAGTTACCAAAAAATGCTGCGTTGGGATGAAGCGCAATATTTTAAGGCAGATGCACTGGACCAGCGTCACATGGCCTTTGTAAGGGGACGCGAAAACTATGACCGACTGGTCTCAGAGGCTGGCGAGGCGCAGTACATTTTAGACGCTTCCACGGCCTACCTTCCTTCAATAAACGCAGCAGAAAATATTGCTAGTTACAATTCGGAAGCAAAGATCATTGTGAGTCTTCGAAATCCAGCGACCAGGGCCTACAGTCATTACAACATGGCGAGAAAATATGGTAAGGAACAGCGATCGTTTTTGGAGGCCATCAAGGCGGAAGGCGCTTTGGAAACGGCACGATGGGGCTGGGACGAATGTTATTTGGAATTGGGTGATTACGCGCCGCAATTAGAGCGCTGGCTCAAGCACTTCTCAATGGATAAAATTCATGTGGTTTGGCAGGACGAATTGTTGGCAGAGCCAGCAGCGACCCTTCAAGGCATATCGAAGTTTCTGGGCTTGAAAGAGGAATTGAAACCATTGGCGGTAGAGAAACACGGTGCTGAGGTTCCCAAGAACAAGGCGGTGGGCAAGGTGCTGGGTGGAATTGGCCCCGCAGTAGCCTCCATTTTACCGGAAAAAATCAAAGCAAGCGTAAAAAATATCGTTTTAGCCAAGCCTGAAGGCATGGAAGAGGCGGCTCGCTCGTTTTTACTTCGTTATTTTGCACCGTCCATTGAAGCATTAGAAAAACTTCTAGAAAAGGATTTAACACACTGGAAATAAATTGAATATGGAATACAGCAGCTCAAATTTGATCTCGTTTGTCTACAAGAATTGGAAGCCTTTGGTGGTTATTCCATTCCTGTCCATGGTAGTCGCTGTGGTTTTTAGCGGACCTACCTTCATTAAGCCGCTTTTCGAATCGCAGGTGATTCTCTTCCCATCTACCACGAATTCTGTTTCGAAGGCCCTCCTTCCGCAGACCAACGGGTACGGCGATGAGGATATCTTTGAATACGGCGATGAGCAACAAGCTGAACAATTGTTGCAAATTCTGAGCTCTGGTGAGATTCGCGACAGTGTCATTGCCAAATTTGATTTGATGAACCACTATGACATCGATACGGCTTCTGATTATCCACGTACGAAGCTTTTCAAAGAGTACGAAAACAAAATTGAGTTCAACCGTACCCAATTCATGTCGGTAGAAATCAATGTGCTTGATACCGATCCACAGATAGCAGCCGATATTGCCAATTATATCTACAAGCTCGTAGATAAGGTGAAGCGTCGTGTCGCAAAGAACCGCGCTCAGATGGGACTTCAGATTGTAGAAAACGAATACCGTGGTTTGCAAAAGGAGATTCAGACCATGGAAGATAAGATCACTGAACTTCGCTTCAAAGGAGTGCACGATTACGAAAGCCAGAGTGCGGTCTTTAATGAGCAGTACGCTATTGCATTGGCAGCCGGTGCTTCTCAATCGCGCATCAAGCAGCTGGAGCGTCGTCTAGATACCTTGGCGAAATACGGTGGTAAATATGTCGCCATTCGCGATGAGCTTCAATTGCTCAAAGAGGAAGAGGTAAAGCTTAAGACGAAGTTTGACCAGGCCAAGGTGGATGTGAATCAAAACCTTCCGGCCACCTTTAAAGTAGATGAAGCACGTCCTGCCGAACGCAAGACGTATCCAAAACGCAGCATACTCATCCTTGCTGTTGGTTTCGCTGTCTTTATCCTCGTGGTATTTACCCTGCTTGTTCGCGGTACTTTCTTGGAACTTCGCGCTGAAGCGTAGTGACTTCGGCCAAGCAAATAAGCACTAAGGGCATTGCCATCATTGCACTGCTCGTCTTACCGTTCATTGGTCTGATTGTGGCCAAAGAGTGGTGGGAACTTTTGCTTTTGCCCGCCGGTTTGCTCGTGGTATGGCTGACCCTGTACCGATTAGATTGGGCCATGTGGTTTGTGGTCTTATCCACGCCTCTTTCTGTGAACCTTACTGACCTTACTGGGGGTGCTGGCCTTTCCTTGCCCACAGAGCCTTTGCTTGTGTTAATCACAGGTCTGGTCATCGTCAAAATGCTCTTCATGGGTGAGTATGACATGCGTCTGATTAAACACCCGATCTCCATTGCCATTTACATTTATTTGGCCTGGATGCTGTTGACAGTCATCACGTCCCAACTTCCTTTAGTCTCATTAAAGCAATGGATTACACGTGTGTGGTTCATCGTGCCTTACTACTTCGTATTGGGGCATTTATTCTTGCGCGATCCTAAAAATGCGGTCCGATTCCTTTGGCTCTTCCTTGTTCCGCTCATTATTGCCTGTACCTACACAATGGTCATCCACAGTCAATACGGTTTCACCAAAAAGACCTCTACTTGGGTCATGTTCCCGCTGTTCAAAGAACACACCTCTTACGGCGCTGTATTGGCTATGTTCTACCCCGCGGCGCTGTACCTCACGTTCCGTAAATCCTCATGGGGGTTTAACGCCATTGCCGCTGTACTCTTGGTCATTCTTACTGCAGCCACCGTACTCTCATACACTCGCGCAGCTTGGCTTTCCCTGGTAGGTGCCGGTGCGGTGTATTTGGTGTATGCCTTCCGCATGTCAAAGACGGTAGTTTGGTCGCTGGCAGGTTTAGTGCTTTTAGTTGCCGGTCTCAATTTCTCTTACATCAGTTCGAAGTTCGAACGCAACACGCAGGATTCTTCGGACGATTTGAACGAACATGTGGCTTCGGTAACAAATGTGAGCACGGATGCCTCCAACCTGGAGCGTATCAATCGATGGAATTGTGCCATTAGGATGTATGCAGAGCGCCCATTCCTGGGACACGGTCCTGGAACCTACATGTTCTTGTACGCACCCTATCAAAAACCTTCCGAGAAAACCATCATTTCCACCAATGGCGGAAACAGGGGGAATGCGCATAGCGAATACTTAGGTCCATTGGCGGAATCCGGCACTTTTGGCCTACTCACCTTTTTAGGTATCATCATCACGGTCATTGTCGTGAGTATCAATTCATACCAAAGGTTAAATAATGACCGATTGAAAGGACTACTTCGAGTCGCTTTTCTTGGCTTGATCACCTACTATTTGCACGGATTCTTGAACAACTTCTTGGACATGGATAAGGCAAGTGCCCCTTTCTGGGGTTTTACGGCGATGATTGCAATGCTTGCGATCACTTCTAGTGCCAAATCGGAAGCCTAATTCTATGGTATTGACATTTAGGTAAACACTTGATGCTACGTAAGTTATCATTAGGCTTACGAATACCTTAATATAAGGTATGCTTATACTACCTTCTAAAAGGTGAACTTTTTTGGTAAAGTCCTTGTTTGAGACGTAGGATTGGCGCATATTTAACGCCACTTAACATTCGTTTAACAAAAACAGGTACAATGAAAAACAAGTTTTTACTCGTTTGGTCCTTTCTGATTGCTTTTAGCGCTACTGCGTTTGCACAGAACGAACCAGAGAAAGGCGAGGTGCCAGAACTTCCAGATGTGTTCGAACAATTGGAGGAGGTAGTAGTAACTGCCGGTGGTATTGCTCGTGAAAAAAAGGCCCTAGGTTTCGGCGTAGAGGAAGTAAAAGGTGCTTCTATCAAGGAATCAGGTGAATCAAACATCGTTAGTGGTATCTCTGCTAAGGTGAGTGGTGTTCAAGTAACCAACTCATCGGGTGCTGCTGGTGCTGCTTCGTACATCAAGATTCGTGGTAACGCAACGTTTACTGCGAACGACAACCAGCCTTTGATGGTTGTTGATGGTGTGCCAATTGACAACTCTCAAATCGCAACTTCAGATTTGCGTGCGGGTGTTGCAAACTCAAACCGTGCAATTGATATCAACCCAGACGACATCGAGACTATCTCGGTACTTAAGGGTGGTGCAGCTGCAGCACTTTACGGTACTCGTGGTGCGAACGGTGTAATTCTTATCACTACTAAGAAGGGTTCTTACGGAGAAGATTTCTCTGTTAACGTAAGCTCTTCTATGGAGATTTCACAAATTAATAAGTTGCCAGAAACTCAGAGCAAATACTCTCAGGGTTACTTCGGTTCTTATGCTGGTGGTACTGGTAACCCATTCTCTTGGGGTCCAGCCCTAACGGATCTAGGTTACGACGCGAACGGCGTTATCACTCAAGATCCAGCAGCAATGGTTAGTCAAGGTGTTACACCTTACGATCCAATGACTTTCTTCCAGAACGGAAGAAGAATGAACAACTCGTTGACACTTTCAGGTGGTGGTAAAGCAAGTTCTTACTACTTGTCTATCGCAAACTTGCAAGACGACGGTATCGTTCCATTGAACACTTTCGATCGTACAACTATTCGTTTGACAGGTTCAGGTCAGATTTCGACTAACTTGAAAGCGACTGCTTCTTTGGCCTACACTAACTCAGGTGGTTACCGTGTTCAGCAGGGTTCTAACACATCTGGTTTGATGCTAGGTTTGTTGCGTACGCCTCCAACATTTGACAACTCAAACGGTGCAACGGATCCAACAGATCCAGCTGCATTTATGAACGCAGATGGTTCTCAGAGAAACTACCGCGCTGGTGGTGGTTACGATAACCCATACTGGACGATTAACATGAACCCATTCACGGATCAAGTAAACCGTCTATTTGGTTACACTAAATTCGACTGGTCACCAGTTGATGGTCTATTGGTAAGCTACCGTTACGGTGTTGACCAGTACTCTGATGCTCGTAAGCAGATCATCTCTATCAACTCTCGTACGTTCCCAGGCGGTTCTATTTCTGACGAAATCTACACTGTTAAGGAACAAAACCACGACCTTACTGCTCGTTACAGCATGGACTTAGGTCCTATCGGTGCAAACTTCTTCGGAGGTTTCAACGCTAACCAGCGTGATCGTAAGTACGTTAGCGCTTACGGTTCAGGTTTGACATTGCCAAACTTCTACAACATGAGCAACGCTCAAAGCCAGTTCGCATACGAAGGAACAACAGGTCGTCGTTTGTGGGGTGTGTACGGTGAAGCGCAGTTTGACTACGCTGACTGGGCATACTTGACATTGACTGCACGTCGTGACCAAGCGTCTACGTTCGGTAACGTTGCAACGCCTATCGTTTACCCATCGGCTTCTTTGTCGTTGATTTTGACTGAGGCATTGAATATTGAAAGCGACGTATTGAACTACGCTAAATTGCGTCTGTCTTCTGCTAAAGTAGGTTCTGAGCCTTCTTTCGCTTCTAACGCAACATACTTCAACCAAGCAGGTGTTGGTTCAGGTTGGATTAACGGTATTAGCTTCCCATACTTGGGTGCTACAGGTTTTACGCAGAGCAACACTTTGGGTAACCCAGACCTACGTCCTGAGTTTACTGTAACTAACGAGATTGGTGCTGAATTCCGCTTGTTCCAAAACAAGATTAGCGCTGACGTTACATTGTACGAGCAGCGTTCAGAAGATTTGATCGTAGCTGTACCAGTTGCAGGTTCTTCAGGTTTTACAAGCACGTTTATGAATGCAGGTACTATGACAAACACTGGTGTTGAACTTCAGTTGAACGCTAGCCTAGTAGATACTAAAGACTTCACATTCGATGCTGGTATGACATTTACTCGTAACCGTAACGTAGTTGAGAAATTGGCTGACGGTGTAGACGTAATTGGTCTTCCATGGGGATTCTTCGGTGCTAACCAACGTCTAGTTGTTGGTGAAGCATACGGTACGCTTTACGGTGATGACTGGGCTCGTGACGAGGCTGGTAACGCATTGGTTGACGCAAACGGATACCCAATCTACTCTTCAACTGAAGTTGTAGTAGGTAACCCTAACCCAGATTACTTGATGGGTATTACTTCAAACGCTACGTACAAGAACTGGAGCTTCAACATGCTTTGGGACATCCGTCAAGGTGGTGACATCTGGAACGGTACTCGTGGTGCATTGTACTACTTCGGTACTCACATTGATACTGACGTTCACCCAAGTGGTGCAGGTCGTGGTGAGACATTTGTTTGGGAAGATGTTGTAATGGGTAACAGTGGTGTTTACGCTCCTGGTACTGTTGACGCTGACGGTAACGATATTAGCGGTCAGCCTAACACAACTCCTATCTTGAACGATATCGATTCTTACGCTCTAGGTCCACTATCAGGATTTACAGGTGCTTCTCGTCCATTCATTGAGGACGGTAGCTGGGTTCGTCTAAGAAACATCGGTGTGAGCTACAAGTTCGATGCTGATGCGATTAGCGCAACTAAACTTAAAGGTTTGACTGTAGGTGTAAGCGGACGTAATATCTTCTTGAGAACTCCTTACCGTGGTGTAGATCCAGAAACTAACCTTTCAGGTGCTACAAACAGCCAGGGTGCGGATTACTTCAACATGCCTAACACTATGGGTGTAATCTTCAGCTTGAAGGCTAACCTTTAAAAAATAAAGCATTATGAAAATTAAATCATTAGCAATTTTAGCGGTAGCCGCAGTTGGGTTTACTGCTTGTTCAGATGCATGGTTGGAAGAGTACAAACTCGATCAAAACCGTCCTTCTGACGTAAGTATGGAGGTTCTTCTTCCTTCTGCTCAGGCCTCTTACGGTATGACGCAGGGTGATGTATTGCCTCGCTTGACTAGCATTTTTATGCAGCAAATGACTGGTACGGATCGTCAATCTTTGGCGCACAACCGTTACGCACAGATTGGTGAAGGTGATTTCAACACTCCTTGGAATAACTCTTACGCTGGTGGTCTTTACGATCTAAAATTGATCCAAGAGAAAGCAGCGGAAGCAAATGCTCCAGCTTACGAAGGTGTTGCTCAAATCATGACAGCAATGTACTTGGGTATTCTAACGGATCACTTCGGTGACATCCCTTACTCTGACGCATTGCAAGGTGCCGATAAATTGAAGGCTGAATACGATAGCCAACAAGATATCTACGCTACAATCTTCTCTTTATTGTCTGACGGTAAAGCGAACTTGTTGGAGCCTTCTGATGTAATGCCAGGTGGCGACGATTTGATCCACGGTGGTGATTTGGCAGCTTGGGCTGCGACTGCTGACGGTCTACGTGCGCGTTACTTGAATCACTTGAGCAAAACTTCTCAGTACAATGCTGCTGATGTAGTATCTGCTTGTGATGACGCAATCAACGGCGGTGTATACTGTACAATCGGCTTCGAAGCTGCATTGAACCAGAACCCATGGTACCAGTTTACTGTTATCGATCGTGCTGGTTACATCAGCCAGTTCGGTACTATGTACGATATGATGGAGGCATCTTCTGATCCACGTCTAACGTTGTACCGTTCTGCGGATAGCTTGACTATGCCAGTATTGGGTGGTGCTACTTCACCACTACCAATCGTAACTCCATTCGAGATTATGTTTGTTAAGGCTGAAGCTCAGTTGGCAGGTGGTGACGCTACTAGCGCACGTGCTACACTAGAAGCAGCTATCGAATCAAACATGACTTGGTTGGGTGTTGATGCAGCGGATATCGCAACGTACGTTGGTGCATTGTCAACTACTACTGACCTAGAGTTGATCATGAACGAGAAGTACGTAGCTATGTTCTCAACTGGTGAGTCTTGGACTGACTGGAGAAGAACTGGTTTCCCTGCACTAAGTGCTCCTGACGGTGCAAACCTTAGCGGTATGCCACGTAGAATGCCTTACCCAGAAGGTGAGTACTTGTACAACGCAGATAATGTACCATTCCCAATTACATCTTCACCAGATGTTAAGTTTGGGGTAGACGCTTCACAACGTCTATGGTGGGATATGTAATCCTATAGATCAATAGATCAAAATATTGGCCCCCAGGCGCTCAGCGCCTGGGGGCTTTTTGTTGTTTCAAATTGCCCTTTGTGGCATTAGCAAAGCAAATGGCGATGATAATTTTTGGAAATACATAGAAATATTGGCAACTTAGTAGGATTAACATTCGTTTAACAAAAACAGGTACAATGAAAAACAAATTGTCACTGTGGTCAGTACTACTATTCGTACTATCAGTAAACTTCGCTGTTGCACAGTCGGTTTCTGGTGTCGTTAGTGATGCTGCTTCAGGTGAACCGTTACCAGGTGTGGCGGTTGCACAGAAGGGGACCAACAATGCAACTTTGACTGATTTTGACGGGAAATTCTCGTTGACTGCAGAGAAAGGGGCAACATTGGTTTTCTCTTCAATGGGTATGGAGACCCAAGAAGTAGTTGCTTCTTCGGATTTCCTACAAGTTTCAATGGAGGCTGCTGCCAGCCAACTTGATGAAGTTGTTGTAACCGCTTTGGGTATCTCTCGTGAGAAGAAGTCCCTAGGTTATGCAACTCAAGAAGTTGATGGAGCGGAAGTAACCAAGGTTAAGGATGCTAACTTTATGAACTCTTTGAGTGGTAAAGTAGCTGGTGTGAACATTAAGAGTTCAGGTACTCTTGGTGGTTCTGCCAACGTAGTAATCCGTGGTTACAAATCTCTTACAGGTAATAACCAAGCACTATTCGTAGTGGACGGTATTCCAATCTCGAATGCTACCGGTAACAGCGGCAATGTAGCTCGCGGTCGTGGTGGTTACGATTTTGGTAACGCTGCAATGGATATCAACCCAGAGGATATCGAGAACATCTCGGTACTTAAGGGTGCTGCTGCAACTGCCCTATACGGTTCGCGTGCTGCGAATGGTGTAGTAATGATTACAACCAAGAGCGGTAAGGCTAATGGGGGTAAGAAGACTTTGGGTATCACTGCAAGTACTGGTATTACAGTTGGTCGTGTGAATGAAAGTACATTCGTTCGTCACCAGAACTCTTACGGTCCTGGTTACGGTCGTTTCTACGGTCCTTCGTACATCACAACTGCGCCAGGTGATTCTACGTTCACCGACGGTCGTGCACAAGCTGTGGACGTTGATGGTGATGGTAACCTTGATATTGCACTTCCAATGGGTGAAGATGCATCATGGGGTATTGCACTAGATCCAAATCTAGATGTATACGATTGGGAATCAATCTTCCCTGAATTGCCTACTTACGGTCAGTCTAAGAAGTACGCATTGCCGGATAGCCGCGCAATGAGCTTCTGGGAGCAAAGCGTAACACGCAACAACTCTTTTGCGATTGATGGTGGTGGTGAGAACACATCGTTCCGCTTATCTGCAACAAGCTTCGATCAAAAAGGTATTGTACCAGGATCAAATATTGGTCGTGATAACGTAAGCTTTAGTGGTCGCTTTAACGCTTCTGATAAGTTGACGATTAGTGCAAAAGCGAACTACATTCAGCAACAAGGTAAAGGTCGTTACGGTACTGGTTACGATTCTCGTAACCCTAACCAAAGTTTCCGTCAATGGTACATTGTATCTACGGATATGGCGGCTCAGAAGGATGCATACATGAACTACGGTCGTAAGAACTACTCTTGGAACGCTTACGGTTACGGTGCAGCTGCTCCTACAAAGCCTCACTACTTTGATAACTTCTACTTCTCAGCGCTTGAGAACTTTGCAACTGACGTACGTGATCGTATCGTTGGTAACATAATGGCGGAATACCAGATCAATGAGTGGTTGAAGTTAACAGGTCGTATGACAGCGGATACATACTCTGAACTTCGTGAAGAGCGTATCGCAGTAGGTTCTGTTGATGTAAGCCGTTACTCTCGTAACAACCGTTCGTTTACTGAACGCAACAACGATTTGTTCTTGAACTGGAACAAATACTTCGGCGACAACGGAGACTTGAGCTTTGCAGGTATGCTTGGTTACAACCAACGTCGTACTTCATTCCAGAGCATCTACGCTGCTACAAATGGTGGACTAGTTGTACCTGGAGTTTATGCTTTGAGTAACTCAGTTGCAGCTCCAGCTGCACCATCTGAGACTGCATACCAGATTGGTGTTGATGGTTTCTACGGTCAAGCATCGTTTGGCTACAAGAACTTCTTGTATGCTGATCTTTCAGCGCGTCAAGATGTTAGTTCTACACTTCCTGTAGAAAACAATACATACTTCTACCCATCAGCAACATTGAGCTTCATCTTCTCAGAATTTATTGATTCTGATGTACTTGAGTTCGGTAAAGTTCGTTTGAACTGGGCAGCTGTTGGTGCTGATGCACCTGCACAAGCACTTGTTGATGCTTACGGAATCGGTACACCATTCAATGGTGTTACTCTTGCTTCTGCTCCTTCTACTCAAAACAACTCAAGCTTGTTGCCAGAGCGTACTGAGAGCACAGAGGCAGGTATCGAAATGAAGTTCTTTAAGAACCGTGCTGGATTAGATATCAGTGCTTACCAGAGTTCTACCTACAACCAGATTCTTCCTGCACAGGTAAGTTCTGCAACAGGTACGTACTACAAGTATGTGAACGCTGGTCAAATCGACAACAAAGGTTTGGAATTAAGTGCTTACGTAACTCCAGTGAAGACAAAAGACTTCCAATGGGACATCAACATCAACTGGTCGCGTAACCGCAACACAGTAGTTGAGTTGTTCGGTGACTCAGAGTCTTTGATTCTTGGTTCAGTACAAGGTGGTATGAATATGGTTGCACGTGTAGGCGAAGCTTACGGTGCGCTAGAAGGTACTCAGTTTGTACGTGACCCAGAAAGTGGTGCACCACTAGTTTACGATTGGTCAAACTCTCGTGGCGGTGCTCGTTACTGGGCAGGTGATTACGGTGTTATTGGTAACATCCAAGCAGATTGGAGAGGTGGTATCAACAACTCGTTCTCTTGGAAAAACATCACTGCTTCTGCGTTGATTGATATGCAGATGGGTGGTGACTTCTTCTCATTAGATACTTACTACGGTTACGGAACAGGTGTATACGACTTCCAAGCAGGTACTAACGCTGCTGGAAATCCAATCCGTTCTAACCTAGAAGATGGTGGTGGTTTGACATTTGCTGAGGTTGCATACCTCGGTATTGAAACACCAAAACTTTGGGATGGATCTACGGATGCTGACGGCAACCCAACGAACGTTGGTGGTGAGCTTCCACACTTATGGATGAACGACTACGGTACATCATTGGGATGGACTAACCGCGTTCAGGAATTGCACGTACACGATGCTTCTTTCATTAAGTTGAGAGAGGTTGCAGTAACCTACGCTGTACCAACTGCAGCATTGGGTGATTTGCCAGTTGCAGGTGTAGACATCAGCTTGATTGGTAGAAACTTGGCTATTCTTTACAAGAACACTGAGTTCTCTGATCCAGAAGCAGGTCTTGCTGCAGGTAACCTACAAGGATACCAATCAGGTGCATATCCATCACTACGTGAGGTCGGTTTCAACTTGAGAGTTAAATTCTAAAAAGTAACGAGAAATGAAAAAGATATTATTCGCAGCAGCAGCTGCACTTGCTATCACTTCTTGTACTAGTGATCTTTCTGACCTTAACGTAAACGGTAAAGCTCCAGAAGCTGTACCAGCAGGAGCGTTATTCGCTAATGCAACTATGGGTTATTATGACTTTACGTCTGTACAAAATGTGAACTTGAACAACTTGCGTCTTTGGTCTCAGCACTGGACGCAGACTACGTACGTTGACGAATCAAACTTCCAGTTGAACGATCGTGACGTAAACGGAAATACATTCGTACGCATGTACACTACGGTAATTCGCGATTGTGAAGAAGCGCGTTCAGCTTTGGCTGATGTTGTTGCTTCAAACGCAGAAATTGCGGCTTCTGAAGCAGCTATCGAGGTAGTTGAAGTACTTGCTTACTCTTTGTTGGTTGACCTTTTCGGGGATGTTCCTTATTCGGAAGCTCTAGGTGAATCTAACACTCCTTCTTACGATGATGATGCGGCAATCTACGCGGACCTATTGGCTCGTTTAGACGCAGCGGTAGGTAACCTTAGCGGTTCAAACGCTTTCGGCAGCTCAGACATCATCTATGGTGGTAGTGCTGATTCTTGGAAAATGGCAGCTAACTCTTTGATGTTGCGTTTGGCGGTTCGTATGATCGACGCTGATGCTGCAATGGCAAAAACATACGGTGAGAAAGCTATCGCTGGTGGTGTATTCGCTTCATCTGCTGATGATATGCGTTTGTTCTACTCATCAGCTCCTCCTCATACACACCCAATGTGGGAAACACTAGTTCAGAGCGGTCGTACTGACTTTATCGCTTCTGCTACGTTAGGTGATGTATTGAATGGCTTGGCTGATCCACGTCGTGCTGGCTTCTTCAAGAACCTTGGTGGTTCTGATTCTGTAATCGGTGCTCCGCACGGATTGCAGTCAGATTACTACCAGTTCTCTCAGCCAGGTACTGCCTTGGAAGATCCAACTTGGTCTCACGCTGCGATTAGCTACGTTGAAACTGAGTTCTTGATGGCTCACGCTGCTGTTGCAGGTTGGGCAGGAACAGGCGATGCTGCTACACACTACGAGAATGCTATTCGTGCTTCTATCGAAGAGTGGGGTGGTTCTTCTGCTGATGCTGATACTTACATGATGCACTCAATGGTGGCATTCAATGCTACTACTGCTGCAACTCAGATCGGTGTTCAGAAGTGGATTGCTATGTACAGCAACGCGGCTGAAGCTTATGCTGCAGTTCGTCAGTACGATATTCCTATGGCTACAGCCAACTTGGCTCAAACAGTGACGCCTTCGCGTTACTCTTACCCATTGGATGAGTACTCATTGAACCTAAGCAATGTTGAAGCAGCTGGTGCTAAATTCAACGGTGATGATACATTCGCAAAAGTATTTTGGGACATGTAATCTAATCTTAGATTGAAATAAAGGCCGCCGCTCCCATCGGGAGCGGCGGTTTTTTTTGCCCTAAATTTGGCGCTATGGATAAGGTCATAGATCACTTGCAAAAAACCATAGGCGAACGCGCTATTCTTAAGGAAGAATTGGACGCGCTAATCGATACTCAAGAAGGTATTGAGAGGCATTGGTTTGAGTATGATGACAGTGAGCAGGTTTATTATCTAGTGCCAGAAATATTGGCCTATGAAGCCAAGCCGAAGGAAGACTTTGAAGCTTTAGGACTGGGAGAACTAGAAGAACGTATAGTGGATGTCTTAGAACAAGGGAAAAGCGTGAAATGGGGTAAACTAGCCTTAGCCATGTGGCTGTTCTTCCTGTTCATTGTAGTTTATACGATTATCGAAACTATTGCATAAAAAAACCACCCCGTAAAAGAGGTGGTTTTCGATGTATTGTGTGCGTGATGCTTACTTCGCGCGTTCCTTGTAAGAACCGTCTGCGGTGTTGATCACAATCTCTTCGTCTGTTTTAATGAACAAAGGCACCTGAACCTCAGCACCTCCCTCAACAGTCACAGTCTTCATAGCGTTTGTTGACGTGTTTCCTTTTACTGCAGGTTCAGCGTAAGTCACTTTCAAGTTTACTGTACGCGGCAGCTCTACCGCCATCGCTCTGTTCTCTGTGGCATGGAACAATACAAGACACATCATACCGTCAACCAAGAAATCAGGCGCATTGATCAGCTCTTTAGCAAAGGTCAATTGCTCGTAGTTTTCTGTATTCATGAAGTGATAGTCGGTACCGTCGTTGTACAAGAACTGGTACTGACGAGTCTCTACGTCAATCGTTTCAATCTTTGAACCCGCAGGGAAAGTATTGTCTAAAACACGACCAGTCTCAAGGTTTTTAATCTTCGTGCGCACAAATGCAGCGCCCTTTCCTGGTTTTACGTGTAAGAATTCAATGATTTGGAACGGCTGACCGTTAAAGTTGATGCACATTCCGTTTTTAATATCTGAAGTACTTGCCATAATCGAGTTGTTTGTTGCCCAAATATACTGCAAATGCAGGGGGCTATTTCATGGATTAATAATGCTTTTCAAGGAGTAGTTCACTGCTGCAGAAGTCATACTCGTGCGTGAGGTAGTTGCTTGCAACAATAATGGTCTTATCTGTGGCCAATTCTTGAATCATTCTCTTGTAGAGTTCTATACCCTCCTTATCTAAATTACTTGTTGGTTCATCCAACAAGAGTACAGGCCTTGGACTCGCGATAGCCAATAGCAGTCGTACGCGTTGCCTCATGCCGGAGCTGTAGGTCTTAATTCGCTTATTTAAATGCGGTGTGAGCCCCGCTTCATGGATCCATCGGTCCAGATCTACACCTTGAGTAAAACCACACATTTTCCTGTGGAAAGCAATAGTCTCCTTGAGGCTGAACATAGGATTTAGGGCTACATAAGGCGCGGCGATAGCACAAATGCTTCCGGCCTCTGCAGATGGGGTCTTCTTACCTTCAAAGCTATACTGAGGAGGGTTTTCGGTAGCTTCCTGTGCGCCTGATAAAATCTTAACTAATGTAGATTTTCCCGAACCGTTCGAACCCAGAATGACTGTTTTAGAGCCCGTTTCAAAGGTGTGGGTTATTCCTTGTAAGATGTGCTGATTGCCAAAGGTCTTTTGAAGATTTCCAAGGGTAATCATAAGGCTACTTTCTAATTAACCCTCTGTCACTAGCGTCGATGAATGCGATGATTTCTTTGGCCACGGTGCTTTGACCGTATTCGGCTTTCACTACTTCTAGAGCTTGGCTAATGTTCTTACCGCTTTGATAGAGGATGCGGTAGATATCTTGTATCTCTCTGATTGCGTCGTTGTGGAAGCTGCGTCTACGTAAACCGACACTATTTACTCCGGCGTAGGTCAATGGATCACCCGCTGCTGTAATGAATGGAGGTACGTCTTTTCGAACCATGGCGCCTCCGCCAACCATAACGTGATTGCCAATCTTTACAAATTGGTGTACGGCGCTCAATCCAGAGATAATAGCCCAATCGCCTACTTCTACGTGACCTGCAAGGGCAACGGAGTTTACTAGGATTACGCGATTTCCAATGATACAATCGTGTGCAATGTGCACATAGGCCATGATCAAACAGTCCTCGCCAAGAGTGGTTTTACCGTATGCTTTGGTACCACGGTTAATGGTTACACATTCTCTGATGGTGGTTCGATCACCAATTTCAACGGTGGTTTCTTCACCTTCGAATTTTAAATCTTGGGGTACCGCTGAAATGACTGATCCTGGAAAGATTCGGCAGTTCGCTCCGATGCGGGCACCGTCCATGATGGTGACATTGGGGCCAATCCAAGTGCCTTCTCCAATCTCAACATCCGCCGCTATGGAGGTAAAGGGACCAATCTCTACTTGGTCGCCAATTTTAGCGGATGGATGTACGTCGGAGAGTTTATGAATCATTATTTGGTAATCTGCGCCATCAACTCGGCCTCACTTACCAGCGTGTCGCCTACAAACGCTCGACCGAGCATGTGAACGATACCTCTGCGTATTGGAGTGATGAGTTTGAGGTCAAAAATCAATGTATCGCCTGGAACGACCTTCTTCTTGAATTTCACGTTGTCAATCTTCATGAAGAAAGTTAGGTAGTTCTCAGGGTCCGGTACTGAGCTAAGTGCAAGAATCCCGCCACATTGTGCCATTGCCTCAACTTGCAGTACACCCGGCATAACCGGTGAGCCTGGGAAATGACCAACGAAGAACGGTTCATTCATAGTGACCGACTTAACACCAACTACACGGTCTTCTGTCAGTTCCATGATCTTATCGACCAAAAGGAACGGTGAACGGTGTGGGATCAACGCCATAATATCCTCTACCGTTTTAACCGGTGGGGTATTTGCGTCATATTTTGGTGGTCTTGGTTTGCTCTCCTCCTTGCGGATTTTAGCAGCTAGAGCTTTTGTAAACTCTGCATTTACGCCGTGTCCAGGTTTCGTTGCAATCAAGCGTGCCTTAAGCGGACGACCCAATAGAGCAATGTCTCCAATAACATCAAGCAATTTATGCCTTGCTGCTTCGTTTGAGAAGCGCAATTCAATATTGTTAAGGGTACCTCTATTGGTTACCTGAACATCTTCTTTTTCAAAAGCCGCCTTGAGTTTGTCCAAGGTTGCTGGGGCAATTTCTTGGTCCACGTATACAATGGCATTGTTCAAATCGCCGCCTTTGATCAACCCTTGATCGAGCAGGGGTTCAAGTTCTCTTAGGAAGCTGAACGTACGTGCGCTGGCAATTTCCTCACGGAAGTTGGTCATGTGGTCGAGGTGCGCGTGTTGCGGCCCCAGTACAGAGGTACCATAGTCGATAAGTGCACTAACCTCAAACTGATCGCTAGGTAGCGCCATAATTTCTGAACCGTCGTCGTCTTTGAACGTAAACGGTTCTTCTAAAACGTAGTAGTTTTTCTCTTCGCTTTGTTCTTCCATGCCTGCCTCTGTGATGAGGTCAACCAATGGTGCTGCAGAACCGTCCAAAATTGGAATCTCACTTCCATTCAGCTCTACACGTAGGTTATCTACACCCAGGGCATACAGGGAAGCCATTAAGTGCTCCACCGTTCCGACAGATGCATCACCTTTCTGAAGAATGGTCTGGCGGTTGGTGCGATTGATGTGTTTGGCGAGTGCTGGGATTTCCACGTTGTCTAGATCGGTACGTACAAACACAATGCCTGTGTTCGCCTCACTCGGGACTAGATTGACTTTTACGGATTCACCGGTATGAAGGGCATTACCTTCAAAAGAAACAGTTTTTTTGAGTGTCTGTTGCAGCATATCTAAAGGCCTTGTTTTTTGAAGGCCGCGAATGATTTCAAAAAGTGTCTACGGTCAAGGGCTGGCGAGCCAAAGATAACCTTATTGTCCGGAACATCGTTCATTACACCGCTCTGGGCATAAATAGTCACATTATTGCCAATTTTCAGGTGTCCGATGATGCCTACTTGGCCGCCAAACTTACAATCATCTCCGATGGATGTAGAGCCGGCAACCCCCGTCTGTGCTGCCATTACAGTGTTTTTGCCAATGGTAACACCGTGGGCAATCATACATTGGTTATCTATCTTAGTTCCTTGCCCAATACGGGTATCACTAATAGCCCCTCTGTCCACGGTTGTATTGGCTCCTATGAACACATCGTCTTCTAAAACGACTTTTCCGAGCTGTGGTATGGCATGATACACCCCTTTTTCGTCGGGTGCGAAGCCGAATCCTTGGGAGCCAATTACCGCTCCTGCTTCGACCACTACCCGGTTGCCTAAACGGGCCGCGGAAAGAATTTTAGCCCCGGCACCTATGCGACAGTTATCACCAATGATTGCGCCAGAGGCGATAATAGCACCAGCTTCAATAATACAGTCTTTGCCAATCACAGCATCGTCAGCGATAAGGGCTTGTGCTCTTTGGTCTTTCACACCACCTATCTCGCGTTCAAGACCTATTAAATACATGGTGAAGGTCATGTAGGGGTCGTCACATTCGATGAGCACCGCTTTGGTTTCTACAACGCTACCTTTTTTGACCAATATGGCCGATGCGCTGGAAGTCTGAGCCTGTGCTGCATACTTTAAATTGGACAAGAAGCTAAGGTCACCGGCAGTGGCTTGCTCCAGTGTGGCCACGCCACTAATCTCGAGGGATTGTTGTCCCGCGGGACACGGAATATGTAATCCTTCGCAGATGGATCCTAGAGTTTTTGGTGTGTGCTTCATAGTAGGTGTCTCAATTCTCTAGGGAAACAAATAAAATGGCGCTCTACAGGTTCGCTAAGCGCATTGATGGTCATTTGATCCGCGGCTGTACTGATGTCGCTGGTGTGGCCGTCTTTGTACAGCAGGTTAATGTGTCCTTTTTTGTTGTTGTATGCGTGATTCTTCACCTTATCAACGATGAGCATGTAGCGCTCCTCCCCGTGGGTAAAACCGTATTGATTTCTAATGCCCTCTGCCATTTTTTCGGCCAATTCTTCTTCGAAGGGTGTTTCTTGAAGTCGAATTTTCAGCAGGTTTCTATTGATGATTCGACTGCTGAGGTCACTGAGGATGAGGTCATTGTGGTTTGCCCAATCCTTGATGCCACTCATGACATCGAAGTCGTCGAGTTCTAGGAATTTCTTCAGGATTGCTGGGTTTTCTTCAAAGTCATTCCACGTATAGTCAGCGTGCAGGAAATGCTTTAGGGCCTGGGTGCCGGTTAGTTCTACGCCTTGGTTCGCTAGGTATTTGGCACGCTTTAGTATGTTGACTAGCATAAATTCGGCGCTGAGAACTGTTTTATGCATGTAGACTTGCCAATACATAAGGCGTCTTGCCACCAAGAATTTTTCAACGCTATAAATCCCCTTAGAATCGACCACGAGTTGATCGTCCTTTACATTGAGCATGGTGAGCAAACGTTCAGAGTTAACGCTACCCTCTGTAACTCCCGAGTAAAAGGAGTCGCGTCGGAGGTAGTCCAATCGGTCCATATCTAACTGCGAAGAAATGAGCTGATGCAAGAAGGCCTTTGGATGGTTGTTTGTGAAGATATCGATGGCCAAGGTTAGTGCACCGTCAAATTCTTGGTTGAGCTCCTCCATTATTTTCAAGCTCAGTGCTTCGTGGCTTACTCCAGGGATCAAAGTGTGCTCAAGAGCATGTGAGAAAGGTCCGTGACCTACATCGTGTAACAGAATGGCTATGAGTACACCACGTTCCTCTTCGGGTGTGATTTCATGTCCTTTTTGACGCAGGGTATAGATAGCACGGCCCATAAGGTGCATGGCGCCGATGGCATGGTGAAATCTTGTGTGATACGCACCAGGGTAAACCAGGTAAGTAAGTCCTAATTGACTAATGCGACGCAGACGTTGAAAGTAGGGGTGATCAATCAGCTCATAAATAAGCGGATCTTTAACAGTAATAAACCCGTAAATAGGGTCGTTAATGATTTTGTTCTTTGTGCTCAATGTCAATAGTTTTACCTGTGACGTAAAAATAGTACAGGTCTTGAGGCGAGCAGGGGTGTACACGCATTACTTTTAACAAGAATAAAACGACCAATTATGCCGAATATTTTATGGGTAGACGACGAAATTCACATGCTCAAGGGACATTTGTTGTTCTTGGAGGGCAAAGGCTATTCGTTTGAGACCTGTAATAACGGAAATGATGCTCTAGAGGAGTTCGAACGCCAACCTTTTGATGCTGTATTCCTGGATGAGAATATGCCAGGTTTGACAGGGCTTGAGGTGCTTGAGCGCATGAAATCAATACGTCCTGAGGTGCCGGTGGTAATGATCACCAAAAGCGAGGAGGAGAGTATCATGGAGATGGCTATTGGTTCTAAGATTGCGGACTATTTGATCAAACCGGTCAACCCAAATCAAGTTTTGTTGTCTCTGAAAAAGATTCTGAAGGGTAAGGAATTGGTCACTCAGCAGGCTACACGCGGGTATCAACAGGTTTTCGGAAAGCTAACCATGGATATGCAAAGCCTTCGTTCTTGGGAAGAATGGGCCAATTTTTACAAGGAGCTACTGCGTTGGGAACTTGAACTCGACCAAAGTTCTGAAGACGGGCTGAAGAGTGTTTTGGCCACTCAGAAGAACGAGGCGAATGAGCTTTTTGGTAGGTTCATCTCGAACAATTACGAAAGTTGGTTCTCTTCAAACGAACGACCAATGTTGTCTCACGAGGTGGTGGGCAATGTAGTTGCGCCGCAGATTCGGACAGGTGAAAAAGTCTTTTTTGTAGTAATTGACAATCTTCGACTGGATCAATGGATGGTCATTAAGCCGATGATTTCTGAAGATTTCAATATTGCTTCCGAGAATATTTACAGCAGCATCCTACCTAGTGCTACCCAATATGCGCGTAATGCGCTTTTTGCAGGTATGGTTCCAGCAGACATCAAGAAGAAAATGCCGCAATATTGGAAGGAGGAGCATGAAGAGGGCAGCAAGAATGAGTTTGAGGGAGAGTTGTTCGCCGAGCAGCTGAAGTCCTTGGGACTAGGCGCTAAGCAGGTGAGGTACCACAAAGTCACCAACATGCGTGTGGCGAATAAATTCGTCTCCAATATCCACCAGAACAAACAAGCAGATGTAGTGGCTTTGGTGTACAATTTTGTGGATACACTCAGCCATGCTCGAACGGATGTTGAAGTTATTCGTGAATTGGCCTCGGACGATAATGCCTACCGCAGGGTTACCGCCACTTGGTTCGAAGGATCACCATTGCGCAAGGCCTTAAAATGGGCCGCTGAAAATGGTTTTAAAGTGGTATTGACTACGGATCATGGTACCGTAAATGTGAACAAGGCGACCAAGGTGGTTGGAACGCGCGATTTGACCACCAATCTCAGATTTAAGAACGGTAATGGTATGAGTTATCAAGGCAAACACAGTTTTGTGGTGAAGTCACCAGAAAAAATTGGCCTTCCCAAGCATCACATCGTTGATGAATACATCTTCGCCCTGAACGATCACTTTTATGCTTATCCGAACAACTTCAATCATTACGTGAAATACTACCGCAACACGTATCAACACGGTGGGGTATCTTTGGAGGAGTTAATCATTCCTTATGTCGTCCTTGACGCAAAATAATCCAATCCGGTTTGAAGGCGTTGGTCTCAGCGATTTGCCTGAGGTCGCGAAAGCCATTCTAGATGCTTCTCAGCATCCTGTGAATCTGTTGCAAGCGCCTATGGGTAGTGGCAAGACGACCCTGTGTAACGAACTACTTAAACAGTGGGGTAGCGATAGCGCCGGATCCTCACCGACCTTTGCATTGATTGAGGAGCACAGCGGACCCAGGGGCACTTTGTACCATGTGGATGCATATAGAATTGACCACGAAGAAGAAGCCTATGACTTCGGTTTTGAAGAATACATCGAAAGCGGACATCCAATGTGGATCGAATGGGCCGAAAAAGTGGAATCTTTCTTACCTTACAGGGTAGGAGTCGTTTACATCAAACGGGAGAGTGAAAATGCACGAACGATTGAATTTTTCTCGGATGTAGCGGTCTCCGAAATACAATGGAACCATGAGTGAATATCTAAGCTGGTCGGAGACGGCTTGGGCGACGCAAGAAGAGCGTTTGGCCGTAGAGACGAAAGGAGCAAAACTTGTTATTGGCGTGCCGAAAGAGCGCGACATGGAGGAGAATAGAATATTACTCAACCCGGCGGCTGTAAGTGTATTGGTACAAAATGGGCACAACATTCTCGTGGAGACGGGTGCGGGGCTCTTGGCCGGTTGGGAGGATAGAGAATATGCAGATGCAGGTGCAGAAATTGCAGCAGAAGCCTCGGCAATTTTTCAATGCGACATCATCGCTAAAGTGGCGCCGCCAACAGCGGAGGAAATTGGAATGATGAAGGGCAATCAAACGTTGATCAGTGCCCTACAGCTAAGAACCCGTGATCGGAGTTTTTTCAAAGCACTTGCAGATAAAAAAATAACAGGTATTGCGCTTGAGGAAGTACGCGATGCTGAAGATCAAAGTGCCTTGCGTATTGCCATGAGTGAAATTGCAGGTCAGCAAGCAGCACGATTAGGAGCAAACTTATTGGCAGACGGCTTATCTGGTAAACGGAAAGGAAAATTATTAGGTGGAGTGCCAGGGGTGGCGCCTGCGAGTGTAGTGATTATCGGTGCCGGTGTGGCAGCCATGTCTGCTGCAAGAGTGGCCAGGGGAATGGGCGCGGCAGTAGTGATGCTGGATACCAACATCAGTAAACTGCGCTATGCTTCAGAGCAGTTAGGCGGAGCAATAGTAACAGAACTTATACAAGATGTTGTGCTCAAGCAAAGGCTGGCGCAAGCCGATGTAGTCATTGGTGCATTATCACCGGTGGAGGGGCGAACTCCCATGGTCGTTACTGAAGACATGGTGGAAGCCATGCCTATAGGTTCCGTTATCATTGATATTAGTATTGATAGCGGCGGTTGTTTCGAAACCTCAGAAATCACCTCGCACCGTGCGCCAACATTCGTTAAGCACGATGTTTTACATTTTTGTGTACCCAATATGAATAGCGCGGTTGGAAACACCTCGAGCATTGCCATGAGCAATATCGTTGGCCCATTGTTGCAGCAATTATCAGATAATGGTGGAGTTCAAGATAGCTTGCACTATGATTTGAACATCCGTGCTGGACTGTATCTTTACCGCGGTCTTTTGACCAAGCGTCACCTCGGTGAACACTTCGATTTGCCGTATTCGAGTGATGCGCTATTATTTGGTAACCTCTAACCGCTTTTACATTCATGGCTTTTTTACGTCGATTACTCTTTTATGCAATAGGTATTGGGCTAGGAATCTTAATCGTTTTGGCATTCTTTGGCGATCGCGATTTTGATTATGCCTATGGTCCACAGGCACGTGTCAAGAAGAACTTCAGAACCAAGGTCGTGGATTCTACTACGCTGGTTCAACCGTTGCTAGATTTAAGTAAGGACAGTCTTTATTACCGCGCTGTGGTTGACGGTCGTGTGGCCTTCGGTGCCAGTGAGCCGCGCAAAGAGCCTTGTGGTGAATATCTCGTTAGATTTTCACACGCCAGCTATGCCTACAAAATGGTATTGCAGAACTGTGATACCGTTAAGGTTTTGCGTTTGGAAAAGGATATCGAC
This sequence comes from Cryomorphaceae bacterium, assembly GCA_011525035.1. Taxonomy (GTDB): domain Bacteria; phylum Bacteroidota; class Bacteroidia; order Flavobacteriales; family Schleiferiaceae; genus UBA10364. The sequence continues at coordinate 42,226 of WTIZ01000039.1, forward strand.
TAACCTTTACGACGCTTTAGTTCTTTTTGAATAAGGCTGAGTTCTCGGCCGGTCTGTCCCTCGACAGAAGTATTTTCTTCAGCTCTCCTAAACAGGTAGGGCAAGACATCTCTAACAGGTCCAAACGGCAAATATTTGGCAGTGTTTAATCCTGCGGCAGCGGCATTGAAGCTGATGTGATCGCTCATTCCAAAGAGTTGGGCCACATGAACATGTGCATGGTCAAGGGGGTGGCCTTGCTCCGAGAGTAATGTAGCAGCGAGCGCCACGCTATTTTCGTTGTGGGTGCCGATGACTACAGCCATGTGGCTGAGATGATTTAAAATCAAAGTCAGCGCAGCATTGTAATCCTTATCAGTAGATGCCTTATCAGGTTGTATAGGAGAGGCATAACCCAATCGTGATGCACGCTCCCGCTCTTTTTCCATGTAGGCACCGCGTACAATTTTAACGGCGTATATGAACCCTTCATCCTTGGCAAGTTCCAGAGCATCGGTGAGCTGTGCCAGTCGGTCGTGCCTATAGAGTTGGGCCGTATTGTATACGATTGCCTTTCCTTGATTGTAGGTGCGCATGTATTGAATGGCCAAATCATCTACGGCAGGTTGAATCCAGCTTTCTTCTGCATCGACCATTACTGGAACGCCTAATTCATTGGCTTTTTCAATGATTCGTCTCCAGCGCTCCAAGGTGTTGTCCCAGGATTTTTGCTCTTCTTGGGTAAGTGGATTTCCAAGACTTACTTTTTCGTAGATATCGATACTTCCCAAACCCGTTGGCTTGAATACTCCGAAGGGTACGTCTGCATTATTTTGAGCGTATTCTAGGGTCTCAATGGTGGTAGCAAGAGTTCTGTCAAAATCTTCTTCTTGGGCCTTCCCCTCGACGCTGTAGTCCAAAATCGCACCGACATGACCTTCTGATAAACGTGCAATCTGTGGTGTACATTCTCCTACACTCTCTCCGCCACAGAACTGGCGGAAAACAGTTGCCTTGACCAGGCCTTTAATGGGCAGGTGTAGGCGGAGGGATGCGAGAGTCATTGATTTCAGGGCACTAACGACGGAAGGCGAACTCAGGGTGGAGAACAACAGCTTGCTTTGGCGCAAGTCCATGTTGGTCTTCATTTTAAAGGCAATCTCCGTATTCGAAAAGTCGATCATGCTCTGTGTTTTGGGCACTCAAATATAGTGCTGAGAAGTGTTATTTTTGAAGTGTGAATACAACAGCATCCACCATTTTTTTTGGCCAAGACGGATTTGCCGCTTTAGACCAATATTTATCGAACAACGAGCCTTCGAAGACTTTTGTTTTGGTGGATGAGAACACCAGTATCTGCATACCCGCTTTCGCTGAGAAGCTCACTGCCTTAGAAGCTGATTTTGAAATTTTGGAAATCCCTCCGGGTGAGGATAGCAAGAGTCTTGATTTGGTCCATCAACTTTGGTTGACGCTTCTAGAGCATGGAGCGGATCGCAATGCACTCCTTATCAATCTTGGCGGTGGGGTAGTCGGTGATATCGGTGGCTTCGTAGCTTCGACCTACAAGCGCGGAATTCCCTTTATTCAAGTACCCACCTCATTGCTTGCTATGGTAGATGCTTCGGTTGGGGGAAAGACAGGAATCAATATTGGTGGTTTGAAAAATCAGGTAGGAACCTTCTCCCAGCCGGATATGGTGGTTGTCGACGCTTCCTTTCTAGGTTCACTTCCAGAGGAAGAATGGGCGAGTGGCCACGGTGAGATGATCAAACATGCCCTGTTGACTGGCACTGATTGGCCTGAGGTTTTGAGTTGGACGGCAAATGATGATTTGCAAGAAGAGATTAAACGTTCGGTAGCGATGAAAGCTGCAGTTGTGGAGTCCGATTTTAAAGAGAGCGGACTTCGTAAAATCTTAAATCTTGGACACACTTTTGGCCATGCATGGGAAAGTTTGATGCATAGCAAAGGCAATGGGATTTCACACGGTCGTGCAGTCATTCAAGGATTGCACGTCGCTTTGGCGTTAAGTCAGCAGCAAGGACTTCAGGCGGAATTAGCCAAGAGATATCCTTGGGCCAATGTTTCCATGGAAGATTTCGAAGTGCTGTGGCACCACCAATTGGCCGATAAGAAAAATGAAAACGGTGAAGTTCAATTTGTACTTCTCGAACGTCTAGGTGCACCCACCTTCGGCAACCCCGTAAGTATAGAGACTTGGTCTGCGGCTTTACTTTGGTTAAATCAAAGTGCCGATGCTAGATAGTATTTCACTTCAGCATATTACAAAGCCCGTACAAGGGACCTTTGAGTTGCCCCTTAGCAAGAGTATGGTCAATAGGGCGCTTCTTCTAGCCGCTATGTATCCTGAGATTACCTTGAGCGGTATGAGCACATCCAGTGATAGCGTTTATCTACAACAGGTGCTCGACGGCTATTTAGGCGATAGCGCCATGGTTGGTGCAGGCGGAACCACCTTGAGATTTGCAACGGCATATTGGGCGTGTCAAGAAGGTGCTGAAATGGAACTTTACGGCACAGAACGCCTGAATAAGCGACCCATAGCGCCATTGGTTGATGCTCTAAATGCGCTAGGCGCTTCCGTGAGTTATACTGCAGCTGAAGGCGAGGCGCCGCTGCGCATCCAAGGAAGGAATCTAAAAGGCGGACGTTTACATCTCGGGCACGTGAGTAGCTCGCAATTCATCACTGCCTTGATGCTCATTAGTCCTAAAATGAAGGAGGGATTGCATTTGACTTGGGACAGTGCTCCTTCACAGCCGTATTTGGTGATGACGGCAGCCCTTTTGCGTGAGTCGGGATTTGAGGTACTACTAACCGCCGAGGAATTTAAAATTAGTGCAGGTCAACAACCAAAGAAGGTGGAGCTGTTCATTGAACGCGATTGGTCTGCAGTGGCCTTTTGGTGCGAAGTGGTGGCGCTGTCGAATGAGGCAAACATTGAATTGTTGGGATTTAAGCCTGAGAGCCTTCAAGGAGATAGTCGAGTATTGGATTATTTCGAGCCTTTAGGGGTGAAGAGCGCCTTTGAAAATGGCTCCTTGATACTGACCAAAAAGCCCATACTCCCGTTGGGCAAGTTCACCGCAAATTTGATATCTGAACCGGACCTAGCACAGGCTCTCATCACGACGTTGTTGGTCACCAAGGTACCTTTTGAAATTCATGGACTACAAACTCTAACAACCAAGGAAACCAATCGAATTGTGGCCTTGGAGCAATTGGCACAATCCTTAGGCATCACGGTAAGGTCTACCCGAGACAGTTTGTCTTGTGTGGATTATCCAGATATATTCACTAGCGGGCCTAAGTCCTATGATTCTTTGGAGGATCACAGGGTCGCAATGTCATTGGCGCCGTTGTCTTTAAGATTCCCTGTTACCATAAATGACCCATCGGTTGTGGCCAAAAGCTATCCTGAATTTTGGAACCATTTTTCTCAACTATAGCGAAGTGAAATAGCTCATTTGTAGCGCACTCTTGGGAATGTTTTCAAAGTTGATCGTCGTGCCAATCTGTAGTGGCCCGATAGCCACTTTAGCTACTATTCCACTAAAATCCTCATGTATGGCCACTGCACCAAGGTAACCTCTCGCAGCAGGAATGCCAAGCCATACAGGACTTCCTCGGTGATCTACCGCAGCAAACAAAAGATGGTACTTCGCGGGTCCATGGAGCCATGAATGACGAACGCTAAGCCCATAGGTTCCTTGATGCCAATGCAAATCATAATTTATTTTGGAGCGCTGGAGTTGAAGTTTCCATCGGTACGAGCGTTCAATTGTGCCTGTTCTATGCTCATTCACAAAGATTCGGAGATTCTTATTTTGAAGTTGTACCCGAAGAATCCCATCATTATGAATCACGTGCCAACGCCCTAGGCGGTCCTGCCAGCTCAAGTATTTCCGAGTAGTTAAACCTTCTTTAGTTCGCAGTACGTTGAGTTCAAACAATACATCTTGGTACAAGAGGTTTCCACCAACGTGTTGTTTTTCCCGAGTTACTTCAGTGAACACCCGAAGAGGTCCTTCATAGTATTTCCCAAAGACGGTCCATTCACTGCCTTTGAGTCCTGCTCCATAAGAATAGATGCTACGGTTCTTCTGCCAAATGAGAAGCGGTGAGGTCTGGCTTAAGGCACCAAGAAAGGTATTGCCTTTGTTTTGATGTTGCCAAGCAACACCTCGATACATTCCTGAAGAAGATACCCCTGTTTGCCCTCCTAGACCGAAGCGAAAGTATTCATTCGTTGTTGGGGAAGGGAATCCCGGTCTACCGAGAAGAATTCCTTGTCCGCAATGCACAGAGTAATCGCCGATCAACCATTTTGAGTTTTTAGTAGAACTAGAAATATACCCGTTTAAGGTAGGCTTGAAATTCTTTAAAACGGTATGAAGAGCGGCGCGGTGTTGGTGATGTTTTAGGAGTAGTGAGTTGCTCAATCGAACAGTGCCATTACTTAGGCTAGATTTTGAAACAACTTGACCTTTTGAATTCTCCACGACCCGTTTTAAGGGAAACATATCTAGGAGGTATTCTACGGTGAGTGTATCGAGCCCGTCGATGTAATACAATTCGCTGGTATGTGCAATGGAACCGAAGGTATTGCGGTAAGAAATGAAGTGAAAAATAGCGTCTTTAGGCAGCCCGAATATCTGCCAAAGGTGTTGTGCAGAGATGTTGTTTAAGGAAGAGGTATCAATAACCTCTAAAGCTTCTTCAGTAAGGGCTTCACGAGGTACCTGGGAAAATCCTAAGTGAGGGATGAAAAGTAAGACTAAAAGGATCTTTACCATTGCCCTAAGAGTACGGGTGCATTTATAGAACTGCCCGTATTCAATGCTATTTGAATCCACAGTTGCTGGTATTTTAGGGCGAAGCCAAACCTTTGATATTCCGGTGTTATACTGAGAGTCAGAAGAACTCGATCGGTCGTGTAATGGGTGAGGATTTGCAGGGCGTCGCTTTCGGAGTCCCATTCCATTCCAAGGCGCCATTGGGGGTCAAGTTCGTACAGGTGGGCAGCTTTAAATTCAAAGGATTGCCGAGCAGGATCAAGGGAGAGGTAAACCAGTGATTGGGTCAACTCTTGGCGGAATAGGAGGCTTGTATTTACGTGAATTTGGGTATGAGAAGCACTGCTCTGAAAAGAACGAATGAACTGTAGTCCAGCGTCGAAGCTAAGATGCTCATGTAATGAGACGCCCGTACTCGCAGCAATGGTTTGTTGTGCGAAGTCTGCCAATCTTCTGTTTTCCAGCTCTAATCCAAAATTCTTGGCCTGCCTGAGCCCCATTTTGAACTCGGAGAATTCAGCGTAGGATTGACCCGAAAAATAGGCCGTATGTTCGGTGTTAGGCGTGAACAGGAAAGGGATGCTCCAAAAGAGTAATGAAGCAGGAATAGGGGAATACATGGACCTTAGTTTCCATGTAAATTCCTGCTAAACCTCAGTCTTAAGCAAAGATTGTGAAGAAGTAAAAGTTATCCCAGTTTAGTAGTAGCTAACGAGTTCTACTCGGAAGATCAGTGGACTGTAGGCAGGAATTGTGGCACGTTCATTATCGCCATATCCAAGATTCGACGGGAAGATGATGACTGCACGACCGCCTTCGCCTATGATTTTTAATCCCTCTTGGAAACCTTCGACAAGTGCCGGTAGTGGAATGTAGTTTGAGGCATACCAACCGTTAGAGAATATGCTTGAATCGAGCAAGTACCCCACATGCTTGAAGCTGACTTCGTTTGTACTATCTGGAATGCGATTTGGGTTTCCAGCTTGCTCCACATGATAATACAGACCACTGCCGCTGGCTGTAAATTCAAGTCCGCTTTCATCGATCCATTCTAAAATGGCATCCATTTGCATTTCAAGACGCTTCTCGTCCGAAGTACAATTGAACAATAAAAAGGAGGCAAAAACCAGGGTGTAAATTCTCTTCATAGAACGCAAATTTAACGATTGAACTTGGAAGAGAAATGAGAAAGTCTACTTTCTAAAAACTCGAGATAACTCGATGCCACTGGGCTTAGTTTTTTATTCTTGCGCCAAACCAGATTCCATTGTGTGGTCATAGGCAATGCCTCGTGTGGAATGATGTGTATGAGCCCTTGGTCCAATTCTCTCTTAATCCCAATTTTCGGCATCAATGAAATGCCTAGACCTGCCATCACACTTTGCTTGATGGCCTCGTTAGTGGTCAATTCCAAAATGCGGTCTGCCTTGATGTCTTGCTTGGCGATAAACTCTTCCATAGCATGGCGCGTTGCAGAACCGGTTTCACGGAAAAGGAAACGGCAATTATCTAGATTTTTTCTAGCGCGTTGCGCATACACTTCGTTACCAACCAGCACCAATTCATTTTCAAACAAGGTGAGTTTGTTGAGCTCCGGTTTTGAAGGGACGACACTCACTAGGGCAAAATCGACACTGTTATCAATCAAATGGTCCACAACAGTGCTTCTGTTGGTCACGTCCATGATGAGGTCAGTAGCGGGATATTTTTCCAAGAATTCGCCCAACAAATACGGCATTACATACTTACCTGTACTCACGATAGAGAGCAATAGAGTACCTGTAAGTTCTTCTTTTAAAGATTCATTCATCAGCTTTAGAGCATTCGCTTGATCTAGGATACGCTCGGCATGAATCTTCACTTCTTTTCCAAGGGGTGTGATTACGAGCTTCTTTCCTTGATACTCGATGAGCGGAAAGTCAAATTGTTCTGAGAATGATTTAAACTGTAAGCTTACAGCGGGTTGCGTTAGGTGCAGATGTCTGGCTGCCTTGGTAATACTACCATGATTGGCAATGGCACGAAAAACCTGCAATTGGCGTAGCGTGTAATTCATAATAAACCTAAAAAGAGTCTTGTTGTGTGTACAGACAAATATAAGCCTTAGCAAATACAGGTCTCGTTATTTATAACCATAATTATATGATTATGTTTTCACAGGGAGTACTGACTCTTTTTGACTAACATTGTGGTATGAAGAAATCACTCCTGCTTTTCTCTCTTTTTATCACCGTTTCGGCCTTGGCGCAGTCCTTTGGCCCAGCACAAGGATTTCCTTCAGATCCCGTTATTAGTGCCGCTTTTGAAGGTGACCGATTGTACTTAGGAACGCAGGGTTCTGGTGTGTATGAACTGCTCGACGGATTCATTAAACCCAGCACTCGATTTGAGAAATTCAACCGAAACTCCATCTACAGTTTTAGCCAGAGCGATACGGGCCTCGTACCGCAGGTTCAGGGTGATTTGCAAGCATACCCCATAGAGGTCGTAAGCGGATACGGTACCAAATACATTGTTACCGCTAATGGCGTGCAGGTAAGATTTAGCGACGCAGCCAAACAGATCAGCGACAAGGCCTCAGGTATTTGGCGCATGACCTTGGGTTCTGATCGTTTAAACTTTTTAAGAATGGGTTCGGAACTGGTCACATTAGACGACACAGGATTTGAGCTCGATCGACAAAATTTCAAAGGCCTCATCTTTGATATGGCTCCTACGGATTATGGATTACTCCTTAGTGCGGAAAGCGGTTATTACCAGTGGAACCACAGTGTCCAAAACTGGAAAAAGGTCGGCTCAGGGCTGCCTATTTTCGCATTTGACGGCCCCATGGCGCGGACACCACTGGGTAGTATTCAGGTCAATAAACTCCTAGAAGGCAACTGGAGCACGGACGACTTTACGAGATTGGCATATGTTCGTGAATCGTACGAAGAGGCTTACGATATAGATTCTGTTGCAGACCTAACGTATACCTTCTCCTCCTCGGGCGTTGCAGTAAAACGCGATAGCCTCCTGCTTTACACCATAGATCCGCATCGAGAACTTCCTGACCTGCGCCCAGGCAATTACGACGTTGCACTCATAGGGAATACGTTGTACATCGCGACCCCCTCGGGCATGTACACTTTTGCCGATGCAGGCGAGCCCAATGTTCCCCACACCACTTCCTTCAAAACATATATTGACGGTATTGCTTCGACAGATTTGTCAGGGGCGTTGACGGCGCCAAATTCAATTGCCTTTTCTGCCAGTGTGGATGTAGAAAGTAATTCGCCGCTCCTCGGTAGGTATAAAGTGAATGATGGCCCTTGGGAATCTTGGGATTTAGGCGGGCCAATTCTTTTAGAATACCCAGCTCCCGGTGCTTATACCGTACAAATTCAAGTAGATACCCGCGCAGATTTCGCCGCGAGTACTCCGGCGGAGTTCATCTTTACAATTAAAGCGCTTTGGTACAAGAGACCTGCCTCGTGGGCGGCAATCATTGCGGTCTTAGCGGCTATTGTCGTGTTTTGGCAGCGTCGCGAGAGATTGCGGGCAAACGAAAGATTGGAATTGCAAGAACGCCTTGCCGATGCAGAGCTTCAGAGCAAGCGCGGTCAAATGAATCCGCACTTTCTTTTCAACGCCCTCGATGCGATATCAAATTTCATTTTCAAAAACCAACCAAAAGATGCGGTACTCTACATGGGTAAATTGGCCAAACTGATGCGCCTTACACTCGAGAGCTCGCGCAGCAATGAAATGGTACTGGCCGATGAAATTGACTTATTGAACAAATACGTGGATCTCTGCATTTTGCGATACGGCGAGTTCACTTGGCAGCTTGACGTGGCCGACGACCTCGATCTCTACGATACCAAGCTGCCCCCAATGCTCGTTCAACCCTTGGTGGAAAACGCTGTTCAACATGCAATGCGTCCTAATTTCGCCAGCGGTAAGCCTGGAGCAATCCTTGCGCAGATCAGTGTTAAAGAGCAAGCATTGCACATTGTAATTGAAGACAATGGACCCGGAATTGCGGATGTTGAAGCGGCTTCAAAGAGCCACGGTCTTGCGATTATCCGTGAACGACTTGATCTGCTGACCAAGAAGAATGGGGCACCTTATGGCTTCGTGTTGGAATCGGTTGAGAACGATGGTTCAATTCTTGGAACACGTGTTTCACTCATTCTTCCTTTACCGAGCGAAGATTAAATTGTAGCTTCAAGTAAATCAATACGCCTATGAACGCATTACTGTTAGACGACGAACAACCTGTTTTGGAAAGCCTCGCTGGGAAGTTAGGTCTGTTTTGTCCAGAGGTGAATGTGGTGGCGCAATGCAATACTGTCGATGAGGCTATTGCGATATTGGCGGAGGAATCCATAGATGTTCTTTTTCTCGATGTTAATCTCAACGGCGAATCTGGCTTCGATCTTATTGAAAAATGGGACGGTTCGGCGCTGCCCTCATTGATTTTCACTACCGCACACGATGAGTTTGCAGTAAAGGCAATCAAGCACGCAGCATTGGATTACCTGCTCAAGCCTATCGATGCTGAGGAGCTCGTAAAGGCGGTACGTAAGGCTGGCGAAAAGGTCGGTTCAGAGCGACAAGAAGTCGTAAGCGAGGCGGCGAAAGGAGCGCCTAAAAAATTGGTCATTCCAACTACTGAAGGCATGCACATCCTCAATGTTGAAGATATCGTCAGATGTGAGAGCAGTTCTAACTACACTACTTTTTATTTGGCAGATAAGACCAGTGTTTTGGCTTCAAAAACAATGAAGGAATACGAGACATTGCTTCGACCTGCTGGCTTCGAGCGCGTTCATAAAAGCCACTTGGTCAATCTTGAGATGATCTCTCGCTACATCAGCGCAGACGGTGGCTATGTATTGCTTAAAGAGGGCTCAACAGTACCTGTAAGTAATCGCAAAAAGGAAATTTTAGTCAGTCACCTTAAACGATTGTAATGCCCGCTCAATATGCCCTTACTTACTATCTAGGTAGCGCTATTTTGGGTAGCTTGCTGTTGTCGGTATTAGTGATTCTGTTGATCAACATACCTAATGGCACGTTTTACCTTGACGGAGCTGGATTCGTATTCTTAATTAGTTGCGGAATCGCGATGGTTGGTTCATTGCCCTTTCATGCGTGGTTGAATTGGGTATGGTATAAAAAGGTAGGTAGTCAGCCGTACGAACTCTTTTTCAAATCTTTCCTCCGCAAGTATTGGGTGGGGAGTTCAATTTGCATTTTACTCGTCTACTATGCTTGGTTTCTAGAAATTCTCCCTACCTGGGCACAATGGGGTGGAGTAGTGATATCGGGTAAACTATTGTTGATCGCTCTAGGGTATTATCTGCTGTTCTGGATCTCCTATGTCCCTTTGGGATGGTGGATCATCAAACGATTGAAAGGGGCGATGCAGCCTAGTGAAACGGACGTTTAATACGCCAC
>WTIZ01000060.1:0-64995 GCA_011525035.1 Cryomorphaceae bacterium
TTTGAAGAAGAGGTTGTCGTTGGGTCACTCGCGCTGGGTTTTGTGCTGTAAAACCCTTTGATTTCACTCTAAACCTCCCCCTGAGCAAGCTCAGGTCGCAGGGCATAAAAAAAGCCCCTCACTCTCGTGAAGGGCTTTTATCGTTACCCGACTAGGACTCGAACCTAGAATAACGGTACCAAAAACCGGTGTGTTGCCATTACACTATCGGGCAATCATCCCCTTTGGGGACGGCAAATATAGTCCAAATGGCAAAATGCGAAAAACAACCAAGGAAAATTTTGTGGTTTAACATTCATTTCAAGGCTGCGGGGCTGTGTTTTTCTTATTTTCGGGGCAATTACTGAATACGGGATGCCCATTATCCCGCTAAACAAGCAGAATACGTGAATTACAATAAGCTCAATACAATCGCTGGGTGGGCGGTATTTGCCATCGCAACGATTACTTATTTCATGACTATCGAGCCTACAACCAGCTTCTGGGATTGTGGGGAATACATTGCAACATCTGTGAAGCTTCAGGTGGGTCACCCTCCAGGTGCGCCTTTCTTCCAGTTGATGGGTAACCTCTTTGGCCAATTCGCTGGTTCGCCAGAGAATCAAGCCTTGATGGTGAATGCCTTGAGTGCGCTTTCGAGCTCGTTCAGCATTTTGTTCCTCTTTTGGACCATCACGGCACTTTCTGCGAAACTGTTGGGCGGAAGAGAGAACCTAGACAATGCGGGCATCATCGCCGTACTCGGTGCGGGTGCTGTAGGCGCGTTGGCTTACACGTTCTCGGACAGCTTCTGGTTCTCTGCAGTAGAAGGCGAGGTATATGCCATGAGCTCGTTCTTTACCGCAGTAGCCTTCTGGGCAGTGCTCAAATGGGAGCAAGCGGTGGATACCGATCCTAATGCCAACAAGTGGTTGCTGCTTATCGCTTATTTGGTGGGGCTTTCAGTAGGTGTTCACATCCTTGTGTTCTTGACCATTCCTGCCATTGGAATGATCTACTATTTCAAAAAATACCCGAACCCAACGCGCAACGGCTTCATCATCGCCAACGGTGTAAGCATCGCTGTTTTGGGTCTCGTATTTGCCTTTATCATTCCTATCGTACTTCGACTGTTTAGCACCTTAGAGATCACTTTCGTAAACAACTTTGGTCTGCCGTTCCACTCAGGTACAGTGGCTGCTACGCTCATCTTGGTGGGTGCTGTTGTCTTCGGTGTGCTTTGGACAGCTCGCAAAGAAAAACCGTTAGCACAGCAGGCTGTATTAGCGGTGATGCTCATCGTAATGGGGTATTCAACGTTCATCATCTTGGCCATCCGTTCGAATGCGAACACGCCTATTGACGAGAACAACCCGGAAGATGCAATGTCGCTCTTGGCCTACTACAACCGTGAGCAATACGGTGATTGGCCAATTCTTTATGGTAAGTCGTTTAATGCGCCTTACGACCGCACAGAGCCGTTTGATGATGGCAAGCCAGTCTACCAGAAAGGGTTTGCTGTAATGAAAGGTCCTAAGCAGGTGACTGCATTCAAACTTCGTAGCGAAGCTGAAGCGTACGTTTCAGAAAATGGCGGCAATTTGAAAATTGATGCCAAATACTTGATGACCGACGACAAGAAGGCCAGCAAGCCAAATTACGACCCTAAATACATGGGCTTCTTCCCGAGAATCTGGAACGACGACCCACAGTACAAGCAGAACTACATCAACATCATGGGCATCAAAAACCCAGATGCGCCGATCTCGTTTGCACAGCACGTGAAGTTCTTCTTCCAATACCAAGTGGGTACCATGTACTTCCGCTACTTCATGTGGAACTTCTCAGGACGTCAGAACGACGCCCAGCATAGAGGAGAATTGACCAAAGGGAACTGGATTACAGGTATACCGTTTATCGACAGCATCCGATTGGGTGGACAAGACAACTTGCCGGAGTCGTGGAAAAACGACCCTGCGCGCAACACCTACTTCATGCTGCCGTTCCTGCTTGGAATCTTCGGCCTGTACTACCAATACAAGAAAAACAACAAGGACGCTTGGGCTGTCACGCTCTTCTTCCTGCTCACAGGTCTAGCCATTGTAGTTTACACCAACCACAAGCCTTACGAGCCGCGCGAACGTGATTATGCCTTCGTTGGTTCCTTCTATGCCTACGCCATCTGGATTGGTATTGGAGCCCTTGGTTTGTGGGACACCCTGCGCACCAAGATGAGCCCAATGGTGGCTTCTTACCTCGTTGTGGGTGTAACCATGCTTGCAGTGCCTGTTCGTATGGCAGCAGAAAACTGGGACGATCACAACCGTAGCAACAGATATACGGCACGCGACATTGCTAAGGCATATCTCGACAGCTGTGAGCCAAATGCAATTCTCTTCACCAATGGTGATAATGATACGTTCCCATTGTGGTACGTCCAAGAAGTGGAAGGCTACAGAACAGATGTCCGCGTTGTCAATTTGAGTCTCCTGAATACCGATTGGTACATCGATCAGCAGCGTCGCGCAGCTTACGATGGAGAGTCGGTACCGTTCAGCTTTGAGTGGAACCAATACGTTCAAGGAACTCGCGATGTCCTGTACTACCGTGACCTTGGCGTGAAAGGGCGTTGGGACGTGAAAGACTTCGTTCAATTCACCAAGCGCGACGATGCTCAGGTGAAGTTCAAAACTTCAGGCAACAAAGAATTGCCGTTGTACCCACAGAAGAAGTTGCGCATCAACATCGATAAGGAGGCTGTATTTGCCAACGGTGTAGTTGATGTAAAAGACAGCGCGAGCGTTGTGGACTACATCGACTGGAATTGGAAAGCAAACGTGATCACCAAGCGTGATTTGATGGTCATTGACCTCATTGCAAACAACAACTGGGAGCGTCCTATCTACTTCTCTATCACCGTTGGAAACAATCCTAAGGCCTACTTCTGGTTGAACGATTACTTCCGCCTAGAAGGTATGGCCTACCGCTTTGTACCGGTATACACGCCGAACAACACGCAAGGCATCGACTACGGTAAGGTGGATACGGACATCATGTACGACAACTTGATGAACAAGTTTGCTTACGGAAACATGGAGCTTCCTGAGGTATACCTTGACGAAACGAACCGTCGCTTGAGCTACAACCTCCGTACAATTTTCGGCCGCCTAGCGAACGAATTAACCAAAGAAGGACAGAACGCTAAAGCGGTTGAAGTCCTCGACTTCGCAATGGAGAAAATGCCGGCCGAGAAGTTCGGTTACAATTACTTCCTCTTCGGAATCATTGATTCTTACTACCGCGCTGGAGCAACGGACAAAGCACGTCAGTTGACCAATGAATTTGCAGACTTCCTCGATAGCGAATTGACCTATTACGAAGGTCTGGACCGCAACGATCGCAAGCGTATGAGAAACGAATGGAGCACTGATCTTCAGTTCTACCAGATGCTGTTCCGCAACATACAGATGCACGATCAGGAGAATCAGCAAAACTTCTACCAGCGCTATGCTGCCATCGCGCAGAGCTTTCAGTAGGGGTTAGAAAAAATTAATGACTACCCCCGCGCCGGTGGCGCGGGGGTTTTTTATGCCCAAAATTTTTTGGGCCGCTTTACCCGAAATCGAGCTGCATGCGCTTGATGCGCTCAGCAAGGCTCTCGTTGCCCATGGTCTCGCGCAATCGGTCTACGAGGATTGGAAATGCCAAAGGGGTCGGCTTGTCGATATGGTTGAAAACGGTCTCTTGGTTGGCAATGCGCTCGAGGGCAGCACGCATGCGCGCCTCCTCCAACTGGAACTCGTGCACCTCCTCATAAGCTTGGCGAAGCAGGAGGTTGTCCGGGTCATAGTCTCGGAAGACCTCATACATCAACTTGGTGCTGTTAATGAGCTGTTTTGTGGTGATGTTTTTGCCTGGATATCCCGTGAATACGAGGCCTGAAATCTGGGCGATATCTCGGAATCGGCGTTGCATCATCTCGCTTTCATTGAGGCTGCTCACCAAATCTTCTCGAAGGTGTTCTAGAGAGAATATATCGCTGTCCAGACCGTCTTCTATGGGTATGGGCTGATCGCTGTAGAGTTCGAAGCCGTAATCGTTCATAGCAATGCTAAAGGTCTGCTTCCCGAAATGACCGAGGCGGTAGGAAAGCAAGGAGGCCAACCCTTCGTGCACCAGTCGCCCTTCAAAGGGATATACAAACAGGTGGTGGCCCTCTTTGTCCTCGAGGTACTCGATGAGGAATTGGTCCCTAGTAGGCACAGCAGACCGCTCCTTCTGCAAGGAAATGATGGGTTGTACAAGGGCAAGCTCTGGATCTTCAAAGGAGTCTCGCGTGGCCGATTCCTCCAGTTTCTCCCTCAAAAAATAGCCCAGCTCCGCACTGAGTGGCATGCGTCCGCCCATGTACGAAGGGACTTGTCCTTTCTTCTGCTTGGAGAGCCTGACTGTGGCCTCCACCCCTTTGAACCGAACGAGCTCCAAGCACCTTCCGGCAAACCAAAAGGCGTCGCCAGGAATGAGTTTGGAGATGAAATATTCTTCGACTTGGCCCAGGAATTTGCCCTTCTGAAGCTTCACCTTGACCATCGTCGAGCTTACAATGGTACCGATGTTGAACTTGTGGCGCATGCTGACCTTTCGCGAAATGACTTTGTACACGCCCTCTTCGACAACGACCTTGTGAAAGTCGTCGTAACTCTCGAGGCTCTCGCCGCCGCGAACAATAAAGTCCAAGCACCAATTCCATTCCTCATCGCTCACCGAAGCGAAGCTGGTCGTTCCGCGCACCTCAGCAAGCAATTCTCCGCTTCTAAAGCCGTCACTCACCGCAAGGGTGACCATGTACTGGATCAACACGTCCAAGCTCCTTAAATAAGGCATTCTGTCCTCGTTGGCCTTCTCATCGACCGCCTTCCTCAGTGCTGCACATTCCAACAGCTCCAAACTGTGTGTAGGCACAAAGTGAATCTTTGAGGTTGCCCCTGGCCGGTGGCCCGATCGACCTGCACGTTGCACAAACCGACTAACCCCCTTTGGCGATCCTATTTGCACAACGCAGTCTACCGGTCTAAAATCGACCCCTAGGTCCAAAGAAGAGGTACAAACGACTGCCTTGAGTCGGCCGTCGTACAGGGCCTCTTCCACCCAAGCGCGCACCTCTTTCGAAATGGCACTGTGGTGCATCGCCAATATACCCGCCAATGAGGGGTCTGCAGCCAATATCTGCTGGAACCAAATCTCTGCCTGCGCACGAGTGTTGGTGAATATCAACGTGCTTTGATTCTCGTGGATGAGCGGCACCACCTGATCTAGCAATCGTATGCCCAGGTGCCCGGCCCACGGCAAGGTCTCCACCTCCTCGGGCAACACAGGCTCAATGACCAATGACTTTTCAATATTTGCCTTTATGATCTGCGGCTCCGCGCTCGGTTCGGCACCCATAAGGATCTCCATGCTCTCCTCCATATTGCCGATGGTGGCACTAATGCCCCACGTCCGCAATTCTGGCTGAAGCGCTCTAAATTTTGAGAGGAACAATTCACACTGCACCGCTCTCTTGCTGCCCATCAGCTCGTGCCATTCGTCAATAACGACAGCGCGCAGATTCTTGAAGAGCTTCGCATAGCCCTTATTGCTAAGCATCACGTGGATGCTTTCGGGCGTAGTGATTAATATCTGGGGGAGCTTCTTCTTTTGTGCCTGCTTGACTTTCTGCGTACTGTCTCCAGTGCGTACACCCACTTCCCATTCTGCGCCTAAGGCGTGAACGGCTCGCTCCGCGCTCTGATGGATCTCCTTCGCTAGTGCACGGATCGGTGTGATCCAAATAAGTTGAACGCCATCGCACGACTTGGGGTCCGTTTTCATGCGCTCCACGCCCTCGGCGATGGCCGGCAACAGCAACGAATAGGTTTTACCACTACCTGTTGGGGCATTGACTAGACCGCACCCGCCGTCGAGGTAGGTGCTCCATGCTTGCAATTGAAACGGGAAGGGCTTCCAACCTTGGTCAGAGAACCAGCTGCGGCATCTATGAAGCGCTCCCGCAGAAGACATTTAGCCTTTAATTTTTGCGACGAGCCACTGGAATTGGTCCAAGAATTTTGGGTAATTCAGATTGAAGTGCTCTTCAGAAGGGTTGCCGCTCTCGTCAAAGAGGTTTCCGGCGCCACTCACTTTTAGGTTGTTCGGCAGTAAAATACCGCCCACGTACAGCGCCCAAGAATGGAAGGCGTGCCATGCGTTTAACCCACCAAAGGGACCCGAACTCACCGTTACGGCTGCCATTGGCTTAAGGTCGTATTCTGGACGGAAGTAATCTAGGGCGTTCTTCATGGCGCCCGGCATTCCGCCATTGTATTCTGGGAATACGAACAACACGCCGTCAGCATCCGTCAATGCTGCACGCATCATAGGGATCTGAGGAATGTCGCGACCGGTGTCAAAGTTTGGAAAATCTAATTCGCGCAAGGAAATAACCGTAGCGGTCACACCCTCTTGGGCATTGAGCGCATCGCATAAGAATTGTGCAATCTTAGCAGAGTTGGACCCGGAACGCGGGCTTCCTTGAATTACTGATATGTTCATTGTAGAGGCTTTTGTTTTCAAACAAGCCCTTAAAGAAAAAGGTTCTAGGCCTTCTTTCCGAATTTTGGAACGCGGAAGTAGTCAGAATTTGCATCCGGCGCATTTTTCAGGGCTTCTTCCTTCGGCAGCATACCTTGCGCTTGGTCGTCACGCATCACATCCGTGCTCTCGCTCATCTGTGTCAAAGGCTCTACGCCTTCAAGGTCTAAGGCGTCGATCTGCGCAACAAACTCAAGAATCTTGCCCATGTCGCCCTGCATCTCCTTTAGCTCTTCTTCGCTAAACTCGAGGCGGCTCAAGTGTGCCAAATGTTTGATTTGTTCTAGACTGATGCTCATGCTTCTTTCTTTAGTCCAAAGGTAAGGCAACTTTCCCCTCGTGGCCCCAATTTTTCAAATCTTTAGCCAGCGCGAGGTAACAACGATCGCTTAGTTCTTGTACTGGATTGTCCGATTCTAAATCGGGCCAAAACTCTCCCAAAACCTTGGAGTCCACAAAGCCCAACGAAGACTTCTCGCCCCAGTCGCCTAAGCGAAACTTGTTTTGATAAATGCTCATCAAGACCACAGGCACGTTGTTGTCTACAGCCAGCTTAAACGCTCCGGCTTTGAAAGGCCCAACCAAATGCTTTTGCGGCGGAATGCCGCCCTCAGGATAAATCACGACGCTGTACCCGTCTTTAATGCGCTGGTCTGCATCGCGCATCGCTTGCTTGCGGCCGGCGAATGAACTACGATCTACGGGAATGGAGGTTTGCTTGAAGAAATAACCAAATAGAGGCAGCTTCAAGAGCTCCGCCTTACCCATAAATACCGCTGGAGACGGCGCCGCCAAAAAGGTCATTGGAATGTCCAAATCTGATGCGTGATTCGCTGCCAATACATACGGTCCCTTGTGCTTCAACTCATACTTCTTTGGGCGCGGAATAACGCCCATTAAGAGCAAGTAGATACGGGACCATAATTTACCCACACGAAAGAAGGCCTCATATTTCGCCCCAGGCCTTGCAAACGCTAAAAGCAGCGGCAACAACAATAGGATAGATACCAGCGCACAAACGTAGTACCAGAGGTGATGTATGTAGCTCCCGAGTTTTCTCACGGCGCTAATGTAATATATGTCACATAGTTATCATTAATTCTCAAATACTTTCGAAGGAATTACCAGAAGACTACCGTCAATCATGAAGAGATTCGCCTTCCTTTTATTCCTTGTGTCAAGCCTTGCGAAAGCGCAGAGTACCTTTCCTTTTGACATCGTTTTAGAAGCTGTAAACATTACAGGAGCACCTGGACTACAATCCTACAGCAAGGCCGAACATAATGGAGATTGGCTCATCCTTGGCGGCAGAACAGATGGGCTCCACCAGCGTCAGCCTTGGCAAGCTTTTGATGCCGCGGGACACCACTTAAACGCCGTGGTCATACATCCAGATTCTTCTACCGTTCATTGGGCGCCTTTAAGCGGGCTAAACAACGACACTCTTGAAGCTCAATTAAGCGGGACGAACGCCAATTTTACCCAAGTAGGTGATTACTTATACATTGTTGGTGGTTACGGACTGTCCGCTGGCTCTGTACACATCACCCACCCTATGTTGACCGTTGTAAATGTTCCTTCAGCCATTGCCTCGATCAAATCTAACGGCACTTTGGACAGCTCAGATTTTGCCGTCTTTTCAGATGAAGATTTCGCAGTGACCGGCGGTAAACTCATGCATCTTGATGGCAAATTTTGGTTGGTTGGGGGGCACCGATTCGACGGTCAATATAACCCGATGGGACACAATACTTACACCCAAAGCTACACGGAGGAAATATTGCCTTTTTCCGTGAGCGGAACCTTCCCCAATCTGACCATTTCAAAATTGGATCCAATCGTCGATACTGACGAATTACACCGCCGGGATTATAACGTTACCTACATGAGTGACGGCACCGACTACTACTTCAATATTTGGTCTGGGGTCTTCCAAAAAACCGCCGACCTTCCCTACCTAAACGCTGTAGAGATTCACGACACCAACCTCACCTCCGTACCCAACTTTAGCCAATACCTGAATCACTACCATTGTCCGTCTTTATCTCTTTATGGTCAAGATCAGGATGCTATGTATACGGTATTCTTTGGAGGAATTGCACAGTATTACTATTCAAACGGGACCATGATGCAGGACAACAATGTTCCCTTTGTCAACACTATAGGTATCGTTGAAAAACGTGCAGGAGCCTATTCTGAAACGAAGTCTAGCACTACTATGCCTGGGCTTTTGGGTGCCGGTGCAGAGTTCTTTCTAAACGAGGAATTAGTGCATAACCACCACGTACTGCAGGCAGACTCTATTGGTACAGACACCACTTGGACAGGATACATTTACGGCGGAATTTCTTCTCCCGCGGCTAATGTGTTTTTTGGCGGCATGACCAATCAAAGTTCTGCTAGCTCCACCATTTACAGGGTTGGATTAGTGCGGAACAGTGGCTTGAGTTTGAATGAAGAATTGCCAGGATCGGCCCTAGAATTATTGGTCGCTCCAAACCCTTCGAAAGACCTTCTTATGGCACAATTCAGAGCGGTTAAAAATGGTACCGCCAACTACAGGGTTATTAGCCCTCAAGGAAAAGTGATTGCTAAAGGTTCTCAAAAAGTGGAAGTAGGCAAAAATCTACTTAACCTAGGTAATTTGAAGGCGGCTGCAGGCAACTATATTCTTCAGGTTGAAGCCGAAGGTCAACAACAACAAATTCAGTTTAACTGGAACTAGAAGCCGAGCTTTTCGCGCACCCTTGATAAGGTAGCCGCTGCTACCGGTCGTGCTTTCTCTGCACCAACCTTCAAAGCCGCCATAACCTCATCAGGGTTGGCCATGTAGTGATCGAACTTCTCACGAGCTTCTCCAAACTCTTCCAAAATGAGCTCAAGCAGTGCCGTTTTTGCATGTCCGTAGCCAAAGTTCCCGCCGCGGTATTTTGCTGCTAAATCAGCGATCTGTTCGTCCGTTCCCAAGAGTTTGTAAAGGGCAAAAACATTACACGTCTCTGGGTCTTTAGGGTCTTCAAGCGGTGTAGAATCGGTCTGAATACCCATGATCTGCTTCTTCAACTGCTTCTTAGGCAAGAAGACGTCTACCACATTTCCGTAGCTCTTGCTCATCTTGCGACCGTCGGTACCTGGGATGGTCATCACAGATTCTGAAATCTTCGCTTCCGGCAACACGAAAGTCTCGCCGTATTTATGGTTGAAACTCGAAGCCAAATCGCGCGTGATCTCCAAGTGCTGTTTTTGATCCTTGCCAACTGGGACAATGTGTGCGTCGTACAATAAAATGTCCGAAGCCATAAGCACAGGGTAGTCAAACAAGCCCGCGTTCACGTCGCTAAGATTGTCGCTCTTGTCCTTGAAGCTGTGTGCATTGGCCAGCATCGGATACGGCGTAAAACAGTTCAAATACCAAGTCAACTCTGTACATTCCGGCAAATGACTCTGTGCATAAAAGACCACTTTTTCAGGATCCAGCCCACAAGCCAACCAAGCGGCTGCAGTGGCCAACAAGTTTTCCTTACGAACATCAGCATCCTTCACGGTGGTCAAGCTGTGCAGGTCGGCAATGAACAAAAAGGCCTCGTTCTTTGGGTCTTTGCTCATTTCTATCGCCGGACGGATTGCGCCCAAGATGTTTCCTAAATGTTGTCTTCCAGAACTCTGGATGCCTGTTAATACTCTCGCCATTGCTGGTAGCCTTTCTTATTTAATCAAGGTCAATTCTAAATCAATATCTGCCCAGTAGCTGCTATCTGCTGGAATCTGCATGAACGACGTTGTCCAAACTTGTTGGGTCGGCAGTCCGCTAACCATCACAAAGTTGAAACTCACGCTGTCGTTATCCAAAACTAAGGTGCTGTCGTTGTTGGTGAGCGTCCATGAACCAGAACTTTTCAAGGAAACCGGAACTTGGATGGAATTCAAATCGGCCACAAAGGCAATGTCGATATTGCCAGTGTCTGGCATCTCATAAATATTCACGGAGCCAATGAGTTGTGTACCCAGCCCGGAAAACTGCACCAAGGCAGAAGGATTGAGCGGGTTGGGCATTTCACCGCTGTACGCAACTTGACTCAACGTCCATTCACCTAAAATGTCCTGGCGAATAAACTGTGTTGATGGCGTCGGTTCGTTCGTACATGCTACTGCTAAAAACAGAGCGCTTAACATAAGGGCCAATTTCTTCATGATAAAGGGTTTATTTGTGAAATAGGGAAAACCACGCTTGGCTTCTCCTGGGCTTCAATCACATACAACAAGCGTTCTGCTACGGTGTTCGGATCGACTAGGTTGCCCGATTCATATTCTTCAATGAAATGTGCGACAGAAGGAAAGTCTTCTATAGTAGTTTTTCGAATCTGTGCCTGCATAGGGGTGTCCACTTTCCCGGGCTTAAAGGCATGGATGGCTACATCAGGATACTCTTGTGCCGCCACCTCAGCATACATGTGAATGGCCGCTTTAGAAGCGCAATATGCCGACCAACCGGGAATGGAATATTGGGCAGCACCGGACCCTGTAAAGTACACTTGCTTTTCGCCCGCCACCTCTTTGAGGAATCTCGCTGTAAGGCGCATTGGAGCAGTTACGTTCAAAAGCATACAAGCGTTGATTTCTTCAGCAGTAGCGTTTTCGCTCTGAGCAACTGGCCCGAGTGTTCCTGCGTTATTTACAAGAACGGTGTGGGCTCCTGCTTTGAATTCGACGCCGTCCACTGCAGCTAAGTCGGTCAAATCACACGGGGTGAAGGTCCAATTTTCTTGACCGTCTAATTCGTTTGGCGAATTCCGCCCAACACCTTGAACGACATAGCCTTTTGCCAACGCAGCGCGTGCGATTGCTAGGCCTATGCCTGAGCTAACGCCGGTAATAATGATATGCCTGAGTGCAGACACTATGCGTTAATCTCAATGAACCTGTTCACATCGTTGTTCAATCCGAAAAGAACAAGCATATCGCCCTCGGCGATTGTACTGTCTGGCTCCGGCACACCGTAAATGTGGTGCTCTGTCTTTTCCTCGTCGCCCTCGCCACTGGTGGTCTTCTTCAAAACAGTCACCATATTGAGGTTGTACTTTTTGCGAAGACCAATGTCTTCTAATGTACGTCCAATGATTTTCGATGGTGCCTCAACTTCAATAATCTCGTAGTTATCCGGCAGTTCAACACACATTTTAACGCCTGGATTGGTCAGTTGCTCTGCGACGTTATTCGCCACCTCAAGCTCGGGGCTCAAGATTTCGTCAACACCCATTTTGTCCAAGATCTTGCGCTGAACAGGTCCCTGTGCACGGGCAATAATTTTCTTTACGCCAATCTCTTTGAGCTGGAAAACACACAGCAGCATTTCTTGGAAACTAGAGCCTATGCTCACTACCGCAGCATCTACTTCTTTCAGATTTTGAGACTCAAGTGCCGCCGAATTTGTTGCATCAAGCTGTACCGCAAAGGCCACGTCTTGCGCAATCATTTGAACGCGCTCTTCACTTTCGTCAATCGCCATTACATCGGCGCCACGCTCGGATAACTTTCTGGCAATGGCCGAGCCAAATACGCCCAAACCAATTACCGCAAACTTATTATTCATAACTACTTATTTGTCGAGGGCTTGCTCGAGGTCGGCCAACAGGTCGTCCACGTGCTCTATGCCCACAGAGAGGCGGATTAAATTATCCGTTACTCCTACTTTTTCTCTTTCTTCTTTTGGTATGGAAGCGTGTGTCATCGACGCCGGGTGACAAGCTAAAGACTCGACGCCTCCCAAGCTTTCTGCCAAGGTAATTACTTTCAAAGCACTTACTACCTCAGCTGTTTTTTCAAAGCCTTCGTCCTTTACCGTAAAGCTCACCATCCCGCCAAATTTCTTCATCTGACGCTTGGCAACCTCGTGTCCATTGTGTCCCTCAAGTCCTGGCCAAAACACTTGGTCTACTGCAGGATGAGCGTCCAAGAAGTGCGCTACCGCAGCTCCATTTTCACAATGTCTGTCCATGCGAACATGCAGCGTTTTAATGCCGCGCAGGGCAATGAAACTATCCATCGGCCCAAGGATGGCTCCCGACGCGTTCTGGATGAAATACATCTTTTCGGCAATGTCCTTGTCCGCTGTTGCCAACAAGCCTAGTACCACATCACTGTGGCCGCCGAGATATTTTGTTCCGCTGTGCATGACCACATCTGCTCCCAAATCTAACGGTCGCTGTAAGTACGGCGTGGCAAACGTATTGTCTACCACCATCATTGCCCCGGCCGCCTTGGCCTTCTTCGAAACGGCCTCAATGTCCAACACATTCAGCATTGGATTCGTTGGGGTTTCCATCCAAACCATTTTGGTATTGGCGCCTAAAGCCTCTGCCCAGCTTTCATCAGACATGTCTACAAAAGTGAACTTTAAGCCGTAATCAGAAAAAACCTTGGTAAACAAGCGGTATGTGCCGCCGTAGAGGTCGTTACAGGCTACGATTTCGTCGCCCGGCTTCAAGAATTTCAATAGACAATCAATGGCCGCAAGTCCTGATCCAAATGCCGCGCCGTATTCACCGCCTTCAAGCGAAGCAATAGCTCTCTCTAAGGCAAAACGTGTGGGGTTTTGGCTGCGGCTGTATTCAAAGCCCTTGTGCTTACCCGGAGACTCCTGAACGTAGGTCGACGTCTGGTAGATGGGCGGCATTACTGCCCCGGTGGTTGGGTCGGGGTGCTGCCCGCCGTGAATGGCAAGGGTCTCAATGTTTTTACTCTTTTCCATGATAGGTGGTTGGAATTACTTGCAGTACTCTTCAAATGCGCCGAGTAGGTTTCCGGCAATCATTTGTGCCGTGCGACCTTCAATGTGGTGACGCTCGATCATGTGTACCAGCTCGCCGTCTTTAAACAAGGCCATTGCTGGAGAAGATGGAGGGAACGGAAGCATGTGCTTTCTCGCCTCGTCTACTGCCGCTTTATCGTTACCAGCAAATACGGTAATCATACGGTCTGGCTTCACTTCAGATTTTGCCGCGGCCATTGCTGCAGGACGTGCCGAACCAGCAGCACAACCACATACAGAGTTTACCACTACCAAAGTGGTTCCTTCTGCGGTAATCGCAGCAGTCACTTCTTCCGGTGTTTTTGTTTCAGCATATCCACTATTTGCAAGCTCTGCGCGCATTGGCGCAATCATATCTTCTGGGTACATATTTAGGATGTGTTTATTAAACAAAGTTAGTGTTTCCTAATGGTTTAAGCGATTGTACATTTGCACCAATTCAAATGACAGAATAATGAGTTCAAACGTACGCGTTCGTTTCGCACCATCTCCTACTGGACCCCTTCATATTGGTGGGGTGCGCACTGCATTATACAACTACCTGTTCGCCAAGAAGCACGGCGGCGATTTCTTGTTGCGTGTCGAAGACACGGATCAAACACGATTTGTGCCGGGTGCTGAGCAATACATCATTGAGGCTTTGGCCTGGTGTGGCATTAGCCCTGACGAAGGAATTGGCGGCGAAGACAGAGGAAACGGCCCGTACCGCCAGAGTGAACGCAAGCCAATGTACCGTGAATACGTAGACCAGCTGCTCGCAGACGACAAGGCATACATCGCCTTCGACACCTCGGAAGAGCTGGACACTATGCGCCAAATGGCAAAGGATGCTGGTGCTGCGAACTGGCAGTACAACTACATCACTCGCGGCAATATGAAGAACTCATTGACCCTTCCAAAAGAAGAGGTTGACGCGAAAATTGCAGCAGGTGAGCCGTACGTTGTACGCATCAAGCTTCCACGCGACCACGAAGTTCGTTTCGAGGACACTATCCGCGGTTGGGTGAGCGTGAACACCAACAACATGGACGACAAGGTCCTTTTCAAAGCCGACGGTATGCCGACCTACCATTTGGCCAATATCGTTGACGATCATTTGATGGGCATCACTCACGTGATCCGCGGTGAAGAGTGGTTGCCTTCTGCACCGCTCCACGTTATGCTTTATGAAGCTTTCGGTTGGGAGCGCCCAATATTCGCTCACCTTCCGCTTTTGTTGAAACCAGACGGGCCGGGAAAATTGAGCAAGCGCGACGGCGACCGCCTTGGCTTTCCTGTATTCCCTATCGATTGGAACAACCCTGATACAGGCGAAACAGCTAGTGGTTACCGCGAATTTGGCTTCTTCCCAGGCTCTTTCATCAACATGCTTGCCTTACTAGGGTGGAACCCAGGCACCGAGCAAGAAGTCTTTGATCTTCAAGGTTTAATTGACGCCTTTGACCTGAGCAAGGTTTCTAAATCTGGCGCAAAATTCGACTTCGAAAAGGGCAAGTGGTTCAACCAACTGTACCTACGTGCATTGAGTGAAGATGAATTGGCCGCTGAGCTTAAAAAGGAGCTAGATAAAGAAGGCCTTTCATACAACGAAGCGCACCTAGGCAAGATTGCAACGATGATGAGTGAGCGTGCAACGTTCCCGCAAGATCTGCTCACCGAGGGCCGATTCCTATTCGAAACTCCGACCGAGTACGACGAGAAAACTCGCAACAAAAAGTGGAAAGACGATAGTGCCGGCATGATGCAGGACCTTTCTGCCCGCTTTGACGCACTGACCGATTTCACTGAAGCCAATATTGAAGCCGCGTTCAAAGGCTATTTGGCAGAAAAAGAATTGGGCTTTGGAAAAGTGGGTCCGTCCTTCCGTCTTGCAGTAACCGGTAAAGGCATGGGTCCATCTATGTTCACGATTTGTGAGGTCCTTGGTAAACAAGAAGTCCTTTCTCGCATTACTAAAGCAGTAGAAGTTTTAGGATAATGACCGCATTGCATCAAATTGACGTTCACGGAATCCGCATTTACACCAACCATGGCTGTATGCAAGAGGAAGCTGTCATAGGCTCCCACTACGAGGTAAACATCAGCGTATGGGCTGACCTCAGCGCCTCAGTGGCTTCTGACGAGCTCGTGGATACTGTCGATTACGTTGCGCTAAATGCCATCGCCAAAGAAGAAATGGCCGTTCGTGCGAAGCTCCTCGAGGTGGTGTGCCAGCGCATGATTGATCGCATTATGAACGAACATCCCATGGTTCAAAAAGCATGGGTGAACGTCGCTAAGCTCAACCCACCCATCAATGGAGATGTTGAGCGTGTCGCGCTGACTTTTACAGCAGAACGATAGAGACAAAATAAACTCGAGGCCGTTAAATATTTTCTCCTATTTTTGGCCTCCCTAAGGTTCCGTGGCCGAGTGGCTAGGCACTGGTCTGCAAAACCAGCTACAGCGGTTCGAGTCCGCTCGGAACCTCAGAAGAAGAAAAGCCCCGGCTCGCGATGCGAGCTGGGGTTTTTTAGTTAGACACTCGCCAAGCTTGCTTGAGAGAGTGGATGACTAAAAACCCAAGGGCTTTGCGGCAGCAAAGGACCGGGGCGTTCTTACTGACCTTAGGTGACAATGCGGTCCGCCTGAGCGCAGCGAAGGCAATCCGCACCAATCCCAAATCACAACTTGATAGAAATAAAAAACCCCCGGAGCCTGTATCCGAGGGTTTTTACACGATTTAGGTCATCGCTTACAACAAATAATCCGTCGTCATCCATTTGCTTTCGCCACTAGAAATGACACTTCCTACTAGTTTCTTTTGATCGTCTCCTGACGCAACCACTGTGCGAATAGAGAAACTACGTAATGCGTCGTGAACACTTAAAGTGGCCACCGCACTATCCTTACGGCCGGTAAACGGCAAATAGTCCGGTCCGCGCTGACACGCTGCATTTATATTCACACGACACACTTGATTTACCATGTTGTCCACAGCATAAGCAATGGTCGCTTCGTTCTCGCTGAAAAGGCTGCACTGCTGGCCGTAATCCGATTGTGAAATCGAATCCATTACCTCTTCAAGATCTTCATATTCTACAATCGGAACAACCGGTCCAAACTGCTCTTCGTGGAAAATGTCCATAGAGCTGTTTACCGGGAACAACACTGTTGGGAAGAACGTGGTGTCGCTTACGGCTCCGGCATTGGCGTTCATCACCTTTGCGCCTTTAGCAACAGCGTCATCCACATACGCCTGCATTTGCTCAACCTTGTTGCGTTCTGGTAGTGGCGTCAACATGGCGTCTGTTTCTGGATGGTCCAATTTTAATCCATCAACTGCCTTACTAAACTTCTCCATGAACTCGCCGCTAATGCTCTTGTGCACAAAAATCAGCTTCAACGCAGTACAACGTTGCCCATTGTAGGACAAGGCGCCGTTTACACACTGCTTAACCGCAAGGTCAATGTTCGCATCATCGAAGACGATGCCCGGATTCTTAGCCTCAAGGCCGAGCACTTGGCGCAACCTGTTTGGCTTCGGGTGTTGAGCAACCAATGCGTTCGAACTTTTTGAGTTTCCAATGAGGGCAAGCACGTCCACATCGCCAGTCTTCATAATCGGCCCTGCCAACGTACGTCCTCGACCAAACAAGATATTTACTACACCTGGAGGAAACGCTTCTTGGAACGCCTCGAGTAGTGGAGTCAACAACAAAACGCCATATTTCGCCGGCTTAAACACCACTGTGTTCCCCATTAAAACTGACGGAATGAGCAAACAGAAGGTCTCGTTTAGGGGATAATTATACGGGCCCAAACAGAGCACTACGCCCAGTGGTCCGCGTCTTACCTGAGAAATAATGGCTCCCTTGCGAGCAACCTTTGAGCCGCGACGGTTGAGCTCTTTAAATTCTTCTATAGTGTCTTCAATGTAGTCCACCGTACGGTCGAACTCCTTGTACGCAGAGCTCTTGTTTTTAGCAATCTCCCACATCAATAGCGTGCTCACCTCCTCGCGCTTGGTCTTCATGATCTCCAAGAACTTCTCCATGGCGCCGATGCGCTCTGAAGCGCTGGCCGTTGGCCAGTAACCACGACCGTTGTTGTATGCATTTTTCGCTGCATCCAACGCTTTCAAGCCTGCTGCTTCATCAAGCGTAGGAGCCTCTCCTAAGTATTGTTTCTGGGTGGTGCCGTCTGCGTTTATGGGGCCCATAGGGCTGTACACTTGTTCCATATCGCCGCTCCAAGTGTGCATTTGACCATCTATTAAATAGTGCTTCCAGGATATAGGGGCCGGAGCTTCAAATTGCTGAATTTGCTTTGCTAAATTTTTAGCGCTCATAATGAGAATACGGTTTTGTTAGTGGCGCTAACATCGTGCTTTTCGTCGACATAAATCGTGTGAAAAGTCACCTGTTAGGCTAATGTTGTTTGTCTTACGGTACGGCGGATTTAAGACAATCAATTAACGCACAATCAGTTATAATGTTTAGGACAATTAGGGTGGCCAATTCCACCACCCCTTTTGTACCTTCGGGAAAAATCCTATCCAAGATGACCATCTACCCAATTCACACCGGTAATTTCAAGCTTGACGGCGGCGCAATGTTCGGCGTTGTACCTAAAGGTTTGTGGGAAAGAACTAACCCTGCCGATGAAAAAAACCTTTGTACCTGGGCCATGCGCTCGCTACTTATTGAAGACGGAAATCGACTCATATTAATTGACACTGGTATCGGCGACAAGCAGAGTGAGAAATTCTTCAGCCATTATTATCTGCACGGGGACCACAGCCTTGATGCTTCGTTAGCTAGCCATGGGTTCAACCGAAATGATATTACCGACGTATTCTTAACCCACCTCCACTTTGATCACGTGGGTGGTGCCGTGCAGTGGAACAAGGACCGCACGGGCTACGAACCTGCGTTTAAAAACGCCACATATTGGACGAATCAGCGCCACTGGAAATGGGCGACCGAACCAAATGCTCGCGAAAAAGCAAGCTTTCTAAAAGAGAACATCCTGCCGCTTGAAGAAAGCGGCCAGCTTAAATTTATTGAAGCGGCAGACGACGCCTACAGGATAGATACCGGCTTGGGTTTTGATGCCTTCGTGGTCAACGGACATACGGACGCTCAAATGTGCCCTATCCTCGAATACAAGGGAAAGACTGTGGTATTCATGGCGGATCTCTTGCCTTCTACGGGTCATATACCGCTTCCTTATGTAATGGGTTATGACACCCGACCTCTAATCACTCTCGATGAGCGCAAAAGAATCTTTACCGAAGCCGCTGAGAAGGGCTATCACCTGTTCTTGGAACACGACGCCTATAACGAGGTCTGTACCCTTCAAATGACCGAAAAAGGGCCGCGTCTATTAGACAATGGCCGATTAGACCACTTCATGTAATCCACAACAAATGAGAAAACTCCTTTCACTTCTTTTCATTTTTGGCGCATTTGGCGCACAAGCCCAATATTGGCAACAGGCCGTCGACTATAAGATGCACATCGACCTCGACGTGGAATCGCACCAGTATGATGGAACTAGCACCATCACTTACACGAACAACAGTCCGGATACCTTGCGCAAAGCATATTTCCACTTATACTTCAATGCATTCCAACCGGAAAGTATGATGGATGTCCGCAGCCGCACAATCAAGGATCCTGACCGCCGCGTTCAAGACCGTATTTATGGATTGGGCGAAGATGAAATTGGCTATCAAGACATTCAGGTGCTTACCCAAAACGGAATAGAGATGTCTTGGTCGGTAAGCGGAACAGTACTTAAAGCTGAACTTGCCGAGCCGATGCTTCCTGGCAGTACGACCACGTTTGAATTGGCCTGGAAGGCTCAAGTGCCAAAGCAAATTCGTCGTTCTGGACGTGATAATAAAGAAGGCATCGATTTTACCATGACTCAATGGTACCCTAAGCTTGCAGAGTACGACGAGGACGGCTGGCACCCTGATCAATATGTTGGTCGCGAATTTTACGGTGTGTGGGGGAATTTCGACGTAACCATTGATGCACATCGCGATTACCTCATCGGTGGAACTGGTGTGCTTCAGAATCCTGATGAAGTAGGTTTTGGCTACGGCGGTGTTGAAAAGGTGCGCGTTCGAAAGAACAAAAAGCGCCGCTGGCACTTTAAGGCGGAACGTGTTCACGACTTTGCCTTTGCGGCAGATCCTGATTACGTTCACCAACAGATTGACATTCAAAACGGTCCTGTAGTCCACTTGTTGTTTGATCCTGAAACGGCCAACGCAGCGAATTGGGAGCTGCTAAAAACAGATTATTTACAACGCTATTTTGACTTCATGGCTGCCCATTTTGGGCGATACCCTTATCCACAATTCTCCATCATCCAAGGCGGTGACGGCGGTATGGAATACCCGATGTGTACCATGATTTTGGGCGGCGGTGATAAATTTGAGGGCTTCACGGGGCTCTTTGTGCACGAAGCCACACACAACTGGTACTACGGTGTACTCGCCACCAACGAAGCGGCTCACCCATGGATGGACGAAGGTTTTACTTCCTATGCCGAGGAGGAGTGCATGAATGTACTCTTTGAGCACAATGCTGAGAACCCACACCTTAGGGCTTACCGCAACTATGTGTACCTGGATACTTCAGGTTTGAGAGAACCGCTAAGCACCCCTGCGGACCACTTCAACTACAATATGGTCTATGGCATCAACAGCTACAGCGCCGGTGCTTTGTTCTTGAATCAGCTGGAATACATCATTGGTGAAGAGGCTTTTGCCCGTGGTATGAAACGCTACTGGAACGCTTGGCAATTCAAGCACCCAACGCCTTATGACTTCCTGCGCATCATGGAGCGCGAAAGCGACCTAGAGCTGGATTGGTACCTGAGCTATTACAAGGATCAAGTGAAGTCTATCGATTACAGTATATCAGAAGTTAGCCCGGTAATGAACGGCACCACAGTGCTCTTCGAACGAAAAGGTAAATTCCCAATGCCGCTTGATATAGAAGTGGTTTATGCTGGCGGCTTGGTAGAACACTATAATATTCCGCTAGTAAGCATGTATGGCGCGAAGAAGGATCCGAAGTACGATGTGCTTACTCCTTGGGCCTGGACACACCCAAACTACGAGTTCAAAATCCCATCCAACGGAAAGGAGGTAATAGAAGTTAAGATTGATCCTAGTCAACGTCTTCTGGATATAGACATTACCAACAATACTTGGAAGAAGTAAACAAAAAGCCCGGCTTGTGAGCCGGGCTTTTTTATTTCCTTTTACGGCCGCCAGTGCCGTATTTTTTTGCCTTATTCATGCGCTTTTTAGCGCCTTTGCCAATGTTGTAGTCCTTGGCGTTTTTCGGCTTCTTTTCATGAAACGACGGTCCGGGCTCATCGCTCACACCATTCTTTCTTGGGCTGCTTTTACTCATCGAAACTTACTACTACCTTGTCGCTAGTCGCGTGTGCCTGACAGGTCAAAATATACCCGTCCTTCACCTCATCGTCTACCAATGCATAGTTCATAACCATTTCCGCAGAGCCTTCCAGAACCTTAGCGCGACAAGTACAACAAACCGCGCCTTTACAAGCATAAGGAACATCTGCACCGGCATCTAGCGCTGCGTCTAGAATGAATTCTTTGCCCGTAGCCTCAAAATGAGTCTCCTCGCCGTCCAAGATTACTGTAACAGCAGAGGCGCCAGAAGCAGAAGAGGACACCTCTTTCTTGGCAGCTCCTGCCGCTGTCGTATTAAACAGCTCAAAATGAATTTTCTCCTTAGGTGTTCCTAAAGACTCTAGGGTCTCTGTAACGCTTTCTATCATTCCTAACGGACCACACAAAAAGTGCGCTGTTGTTGCGCCTACCTCAAAGAACTTCTCGTTGAAGGCTTTCACTTTTTCTCCATCGATACGGCCCTTAGTAACGTCACTTCCTTGGTCCTCACGGCTAAGGATGTGGTGAACCTCTAGACGATCAACGTAGGTGTTCTTTAAATCTTCGAACGCGTCTTTAAAGATGATGCTGTTGCTGTTTTTGTTTCCATAGAATAGCGTAAAAGTGCTGCTTGAATCGCTCTCTAAAACAGTTTTAGCAATAGACATAATCGGAGTAATTCCGGACCCTGCTGCCCATCCAACTACGTGTGATGGTTCTCCTGTTGGCTGCCACTTAAAATTACCCATAGGCGGCATCGACTCAATGGTCATTCCTGCCTCTAGGTGTCTGTTGGCGTGGGTAGAAAACTTTCCTCCTTCAATTTCTTTGACCGCTACACGAAGTTCTCCATCGCTGGGCGCGGCACAGATTGAGTACGATCTACGCACCTCTTCGTTTGCAATAGTTGTTTTTAGGGTCAGGTATTGGCCCGGCAAGAAAGTAAACTTCTCCTGGTGCTCTGTCGGAACATCAAAAGCAATGCTCACTGCTTCTTCTGTTTCTCTGCGTACTTCTGAGATGGTTAGTGGGTAAAAAGAAGTGTCGGTCGATTTACTCGTGTCCGCCATTAATGACGGCTTGTCCTCTTTCTTTTTCTTAAAAAACTTCAGCATGCTTCGTAATTTGGAGGGTAAAGGTAAACCCGAATTTTAAACCATAACAGAAGATAGCGTGTTGTGTTTTAACTTTGTAAGCAACCAAATACACAGAAAATGGGAACCAACGTTTCTTTAGAGGACAAATTCCAGGCTTACGTCGACGCTGAAAACAGGGTCGAGCCGAAGGACTGGATGCCTGAAAAGTACCGCAAAACCCTTATCCGCCAAATCTCTCAGCACGCACACAGTGAAATCATTGGTATGCAGCCTGAGGCCAATTGGATTACTCGTGCGCCATCGCTTCGTGCCAAGCTCATCTTGCTAGCAAAGGTTCAAGACGAAGCCGGCCACGGACTTTACCTGTACTCTGCGGCCGAAACCTTGGGCGAGCCAAGAGAAAAAATGATTGCCGACCTACAGAGCGGCAAGGCGAAATACAGCTCTATTTTTAATTATCCTACTCCATCATGGGCAGATATGGGCACCATTGGTTGGTTGGTTGATGGCGCGGCCATCCAAAACCAAGTGATGCTAACCAGAACCTCTTACGGTCCTTATGCACGTGCCATGGTGAAGATTTGTAAGGAAGAAAGCTTCCACCAAAGACAAGGATATGAGGTCGTGATGAAATTGGCCCAAGGAACACCGGAACAAAAAGCAATGGCTCAAGAAAGTTTGAACCGTTGGTGGTGGCCGTCACTCATGATGTTTGGTCCTTCTGACGACAATAGCCCAAATTCTGAGCAAAGCATGAAGTGGAAAATCAAGCGCAAGAGCAACGATACCCTTCGTCAAGAGTTCGTAGATAAAACGGTTCCGCAAGCAGAATATCTAGGCCTTACTATTCCTGATGCCGACTTAAAGTGGAACGAAGAACGTGGCCACTACGATTTCGGTGAAATTAACTGGGCTGAATTTTATGAGGTTATCAAGGGCAATGGCCCTTGCAACAAAGAGCGTATTGCACATCATGTAAAGGCACACGAAGAAGGTGCTTGGGTTCGTGAAGCAGCAAACGCTTATGCTAAGAAGCAAGCAGATCGTGCCTCTAACGATGCTTCGGCCGCATAACCATTAACCGTTACCGCTATGAGTGAATCTAACTGGAAGCTTTGGGAAGTTTTTCTCAGGAGTAAGAATGGACTGTCCCACAAACACGTAGGAAGCCTTCATGCTGCTGATGCCGAAATGGCTATAAAAAATGCACGAGATGTCTACACAAGGCGCTCCGAGGGTATTAGTATCTGGGTTGTTCCTTCAGAGGAAATAACCGCAAGTTCGCCCGACGAAAAAGACCCTCTGTTTACTCCGTCGGACGATAAGGTATACCGTCACCCCACCTTCTATGACATCCCTGATGATGTCGAACACATGTAAGCCATGGCAGGAGGTTGGTTAAACGGTGTCAAGCGCGACTTTACAAAAGACGAAGCGCTCAAAGAATACTTCTACTTTTTAGCAGACGATTCGCTCATCCTGGGGCAGCAGCTCAGCAAGTGGTGTTCAAACGGTCCTGTCTTAGAACAAGATATCGCCATCATTAATACCGCATTGGACCATATTGGCAGGGCTCGATTGCTCTACCAAGAATTGGCTCGGTTAGAGGGTGGTGATGCCACGGAAGATACCCTTGCTTACTTCCGCGATCATTTACAATTCAAAAACGCGTTGCTCGTTGAACAACCCAACGGTCACTGGGGCGATTCAGTAGTTCGCAGCTTTTTCATTGACACCTTTAACTTCTACTTATACGATGCGCTAAGGGGCTGCAAAAACGAGGCTCTTAGGGGAATCGCGGAGAAGGCTATTAAGGAGATTTCCTACCAAGCACAATGGAGTGCAGAATGGGTTGTACGCCTAGGGGACGGAACGGAAGAGAGCCACAACAAGGTTCAAAAAAGCGTAGACGATTTATGGATGTGGAGCGGTGAGTTGTTTGAAGACCACCCAGTGTTCGAAATTCTTAAAGAAGAGCTGCCCTCGTTTGTCTCGTTCAAAGAGCAATGGATAAAGAAGGTGGCAGAAGTATTAAAAATGGCAACCCTCATCATGCCATCACCCGAACTGTGGATGCAGACCGGCGGCCGTTATGGTATTCACAGCGCACAGCTTGGCTACATTCTCGGTGAAATGCAAAGCTTGGCACGCACATATCCAGACGCGACTTGGTAGTATAGAAACCTAGCGTTGTTGATTTCTTAACATTATTTAACCCTTCGGTTTATTTTTTGGCACGTGCTTTGCACTAACGTATATGACGATATAGTTATCGTACGTGTTTTTGTGTTAAGCGAGTGAGGGTTAAAGTGGGGACTTTAGCCCTCTTTTCTTTTGTAGAATAAAAGAAAGCACAAATAACAAGAAGCTTACGACCGCCATCGATCCGCTGATAGAGGCCTCCAATAGATCAGATACAAAGTACCCTCCTACAGCGCTCAACAACCCCTGAAGTACAATAAAAAGTACCATAAACCTCAGGTCTTTTGTGAGCAGGTATGCTGTTGCCGCAGGAACTACTAAAAATGCAATGACCAGAATAGCGCCTACACTTTCAAAGCTCACCACGGTAGCCACTGAGGTAGCCGCCATTAATGCATAGTGCCAGAGGGTTGTTCTTATACCCACGCTTTTTGCGTATTCCGGATTGAAACTGGTGAGAACCCACCCTTTGTAGCCAAGCCAAAAAACCGCTTGGGTAAAAATGAAAAGCACAGACAATGTCCATACAGCACTCGGAGCGCGAAGGCCAAATAGAGTGGTCTGTTGCAAGGGTACAAAAGCAAGCTCGCCGTGAAGCACACAATCGGCGTCAATATCTGCCTGTCCTGCGTATTTAGTGACCAAAATGACGCCTACTGCGAACAAGAAGGTGAATACCGTACCCATTGCTGCATCGCCCTGCATTTTTCCCTTAGAAGAAAAGAATTGGATCAAAAACGTAGTTAAAACCCCCATGATAATCGCTCCTAATAACAAAGGAAGTGATGCACGAGATCCGCTGATTAAATAGGCAATAACTATTCCCGGCAGCACCGCATGAGAAAGGGCATCACCCATCATGCTCATTTTACGCAACAACAAAAGATTCCCTAGCATTCCTGTAGAGGAGGCCACCAAAAAACCGGTTATGATTATCCAAATCGCATCCATATTACACTAGATCTGGATCTGGAATAATTTCATGAATCTCCAATAGCGGATTGAACCTCGAACACAGCCCTAACTCACGTAGAATTTCTTCTTCAATCTCTGGGGTTAAAAAGTGTTCCATGGTTTCCGCTTCATCGTGAACCAAATGAACGCTCATTTGCATTCGACGCTGGAGATATACCTCCCATATCTTGTGGCGGCGGTCAATGTCTGCACCGTAACTCCTACCCGCTGTACTCAAGGTAAATCCCCCATGAACGGGACGAATAAGTCCTTTGCTGCTTAAGCGGCCAACTGTTCTGTTCCAAAGGTTTGGTTCAAAAAACTGTCGTTGATTAATAGATTCACGAGTAAACAACTTGCCTTTGCCGCGCACTTCATTTTGAACCGCAGCCTTAAGAAGATTTTCTTCGTTAATTCTTCTGCGAAGCAACAGTTTGTTCCACCGCTGATAGACAATACCCTTGCGCGGTGCGAACAACATCGAAATGAAAGCTATAATACTTACGCTTACTATGGTCCATGGACCTGTAGGCATATTTGTTTGGGAATAGCTTACAAACGCCCCTATCCAACCTCCTAATGAACCGAAAACACCGCTGATAATAAGCATGGGAACCAATCGATCGGTCCAAAAGCGAGCTGCTGTCGGCGGTATGATCAAAAGCGCACTCATCATGACAATACCAACAGCCTTAATACCAACACTAATGGTAAGTATGGTAATGATGCTTATAAGAGTGTCTATCTTCTTTCTACTAATACCAATGCTCTGGGCGTAATCAGAATTAAAAATAATGGCCTTGACACTCCAATAGCTTGCTATGATTAATCCAAGAACTATTAGACTAACGCTTGCAAAAGCAATACTGTCCGCCGGTGTCATTGCCGCGGCATTTCCAAATATGTAGTGATCTAGCCCGCTTTGATTCCCAACATACCTTGATTGAATCATGGTGAGTAAGACAATACCTAAACCAAAGAAACTTGACAACACGATTGCAAGGGCACTATCGCCTTTGATCTTACTTTGTTGTGTGATATAATCCACCACCCAGATACTCATCCAGCCACTGATGGCGGCTCCCAAAATCATCACTGCTGGATTCTTCACACCGCTTAAAAGAAAAGCAATTAACACACCAGGTAACATGCTGTGTGCAACAGTCTCTCCTACTAGCGTTTTCTTCCTTAGAAAATTAAAGCTACCCACAGTACCACTCATGCCTCCAAGAAGCACAATAGCGATGACCACATAACGAACGTTTGGGTCTTCTAAGCTGAGGTATTTGAGTAGTACGTCCAATTATTTTAAGTATTCCGCAATGGTCTTAGCGTTAAAGATGAGCATTTTAAAATACGTGTTCTGATCTTCTTCGCTCCCTAAGCTATCGCTTAATAATTCGGGTCCAATTTTAACTTCAAACCCCTTTGACGCACAACCTCTTTGAACACTCTCCATAGCCTGAGGACTAATGATGTTTTCAAGAAAGATAGCAGGAACCTTCTGCTCAACGATAAAATCAACCAAATCTGTAATCTCTCGTAGACCAAACTCACTTACAGTACTAGCGCCTTGGAGAGTCTTAACTCGTAATCCATAATCCCGAGCAAAATAACTGAGTGCATCGTGTGTAGTAATAACCAATCGTTGCTCCTCTGGAATAGTGTTTACGATGTTATTTACCTCTGAAGCTACCGAATCCATCACTGAAAAGTATTGGCCCATTTTTAACTCAATACCCGCTGCTTTGTCTGGATAATTTTGGAGCAATTCTCCTACAATAGTTTTAACTGAATTTTGTGCTAATTCCTTATCAAACCACGCGTGCGGATCAGTCGATGCTGGGAAATTTGGATCGCGAATAATGAGCTCATTAGGAAAATTCTTAGCAGCATCAATAATAAGTTTATCCTCCATGTGCTCCAGCACTTCTATAATCTTCCCTTCTAAATGAAGTCCGTGGTAGATGATGACATCTGCCTCGCGCAGCAGGTCTAAATCCTTTTTTGAAGGTTTATACACGTGTGGATCAATACCTACTTTCAGTAGTGGAATAACTTCCATTTGATCAGTAGCAACATTGCTTACCCAATCCGTCATGATACTAGTAGTACAAACTACTTTGATTGTATCGTCCGCTGGCTCCACTGTCGGAGCAGCACAAGAAAATAGAACTAGTCCAGTAAGAAAGGAAAGGAGGTATCGCATCTTATTTTGATTTATTCTAAATAACAAAAGTAACTCGTAGAGTTGTTCGAAACCCTTTGAGAAAGTCTTTTTTTAATCCAACCAGTTACAGCGCTATTCATCGTATTTTTAAAGGGAATCTATAACCCAATACATGGAAGCATTTACACCTTCTCAGATCTTAGAATCTTTAAACCTTACTGGTACTATCCACGGAACCTCAACAGGTCAACAGTGGATGGAAAACAATGACACAATTACTTCTAACTCTCCTATTGATAACCTGGAATTAGGTAGTGTAAGTATTACGACAAAAGAGCAATATGATGAAGTAGTTGCTGCCGCCTCTGAAGCATTTAAAACACTTCGTAGTATGCCCGCTCCTAAAAGAGGGGAGCTCATGCGCCAATTTGGAAATGCCCTACGCGAAGAGAAAGCAGAACTTGGTGCCTTAGTTTCCTTAGAAATGGGAAAAAGCTACCAAGAAGGTTTAGGTGAAGTCCAAGAAATGATTGATATCTGTGATTTTGCCGTTGGTCTTTCACGCCAGTTATACGGTTTGACTATCAAAAGCGAAAGAACCGCGCACCATATGATGGAGCAGTGGCATCCACTTGGAGTTGTAGGTGTAATTTCTGCGTTCAACTTCCCGGTTGCTGTTTGGGCTTGGAATTTTGCATTAGCCGTAGTTTGTGGCAATACTGTAGTTTGGAAAGGCAGTGAAAAAGCACCATTATGTGCCGTTGCTTGCCAACACATTTGGAATAAAGTTGCTGCAGCAAACAATCTTCCAGAGGGTATTTCTTCAATCATCACCGGTGATTATACACGGGGTGAGTGGATGACGCACGATGAGAGAATGCCATTAATTTCAGCTACAGGTTCTACTAGAATGGGAAGAATAGTTGGTGCTCAAGTTGCCTCAAGATTTGGAAAGTCTATTCTAGAATTAGGTGGAAATAATGCCATCATCATCACGCCAACATGTGATTTGAAAATGACTGTTACAGGTGCTTTGTTTGGTGCAGTTGGAACATGTGGTCAACGTTGTACTTCAACAAGAAGACTTATTATCCATGAGAGCGTTTACGATAAAGTGAAAAACGCTTTGATTGAAGCGTACGGTCAAATTAAAATTGGTAACCCTCTAGATGAAGGTAATCATGTAGGACCATTGATTGATCAAGATGCTGTCGATGCCTTCCTAAATACCATCAAAAATGTACAGGTTGAAGGTGGAAAAGTACTCTACGGGGGTGAAGTACTTGAAGGTGGAATTTATAACGATGGATTCTATGTTCAACCTTGTATAGTTGAAGCATCAAACAATTATGATAGCGTTCAAAAAGAAACCTTCGCCCCTATTCTTTACCTATTGAAATATGAAGGTGAAATAGAAAATGCCATCGCTATCCAAAACGATGTGAAGCAAGGCTTGTCCAGTGCAATTATGACAAGTGACGTTAGAGAAGCACACATTTTCTTGAGTGAAAGTGGATCAGATTGTGGTATCGCTAATGTGAATATTGGTACCTCAGGAGCTGAAATTGGTGGAGCCTTCGGTGGGGAAAAAGAAACTGGCGGTGGTCGTGAAAGTGGATCAGATGCCTGGAAAGCTTATATGCGCCGCCAAACCAATACCTTGAACTACGGTAAAGATTTACCACTTGCACAAGGCATTGAATTCAACATCTAAAAAATGATTACAGCAGTAAAAGTGGGGACAGAAGAACTTTCTGCGCCCCCTTTTTTTTTAGGTATCGGTAGCTGCTTTGTTAGTAACCTCGATCCTTATCTAAACACATGGGGATATAGGTACCAATTCAATCCTCTAGGCACTTCTTTTAATCCTATCAGCATCGCAAAACAGCTGCGCTGGATTTTTTGTAATGAGGAATTATCACCCATTTTTAATCATCAAGGAACCTTTCACCAGCTCGATGCAGCTAATAAGTGGCAGGATGAAAATGAAAAGAGACTTCAAGAAGCATTGGAAAATGCAAGAAATGCGAGCAAGCAATATCTCAACCAACCTGGTAAAGAAGTAGTTCTAATTATCTCTTTAGGAACGGCGCATGCTTGGTTTAAAGAAGATCATTTAGTTAATAATTGCCACAAATTACCAGGACAATTTTTCCAACGAAGGTTATTGAGTAAAGAGGAAATAATAGCTGAGTGGAAACACACGTTACAGCAACTGCCGGAAAATGTAAAAATCATTTTCACTGTGAGCCCGGTACGTTATACACGGATAGGACTTCAGGAAAATTTTCTAGGTAAGTCAATCTTACGAACAGTTATAGAAGATCTGTTAGCATCTCCAAAAGTTGTGTATTTCCCAAGTTTTGAAATTATCAATGATGAGCTTCGAGATTATTCCTTCTTCGAATCGAATGGTACTCACCCTAATTCAAAAGCTGTAGAAGTGGTTATGAAGCGATTTAAAGCGTTTTTAGATATTTAATAACCTAGGTCTTAGAATCGATAATTTAAGTACTGCAGCGACGCTAATTGCATCTGTAATTATTCCATCCATCACTTGCTGGTATAATTCTGAAAAATGAATCTTCTCAACGGTTAGATTTTCAGTGTCTTCAGGTTGACTCTTTCCTTCGGTAAGATCTTCAGCTATGAAAACAATGGCTTTTTCATTACTTACACTATTACTTAAATGCATCTCTAGAAGCGGCGTCCAGTTCTTTGCAGTATATCCTACTTCTTCCAATAACTCACGTTTTGCACTTTTTAAAGGATCGGTACCATGTGGTCCCCCACCTTCAGGAATCTCCCAAGAGTAAGTATTTAAAGGAAATCTAAATTGACCCACACGCCAGGTGTAACCGTCTTTATCGATTGGTAAAATGCCAATAGCTAAATTTTTAAAGTGAACCTCTCCATAAATCCCAGCGCTTCCACCTGGAGTAAGGACATCATGATGATTAACTTTAATCCAAGGATTCTCATAAGTAACCTTGGAACCTTTAATTATCCAATCACCTTTATATATAATAGAATTCATTTTAAAAGAATATAGTAATAGTAATAGTGTGTTGATAACCGTGATAACTCTGTTATAGTAATCCTATGATTTATGACTTATCAATAGTTGTTATCAGGTTCAAAGTACTGTAATTACTTAAGTAAATAGAGTTTACTAAGGTTATTCACAGTGTTAATTCATAAAATGAAGTATGGATTGTTAAAGATTAATTCATTTTAGTACTGTTAGTATGTATCCTTTTCCTGTGGACCGATTTTGAAGAAGTAACAGCAACTATAAACCACTCTTCAAAAAATATTTTCCATATGTAAGAATATGTGAATAATACAAGGTTGAGTTTTAAAATCCTGTTCATAGGTTGTTCACATTAATCAACTAGGTTATACACAACAATTACGACCTTTGTAAAAACAACAAGTATTATGAAGATTGCTATTGGGACGGATCACGCTGGTGTAGAATTAAAAGCGGAATTAGTTAAAGTGCTTGAAGCACATGGTGCGGAAGTATTAGATCAAGGACCTTTTTCTAGCGATAGTGTTGATTATCCAGATTATGGACACAAAGTAGCTTCATTAGTATCTGAGGGTACTTGTTCTCTTGGTGTGGTTATATGTGGTTCTGGTAACGGAATTAATATGACCGTGAATAAGTATCAAAATATTCGTGGTGCATTATGTTGGTTGCCAGAGATTGCAGCACTAGCTCGCCAACACAACAATGCAAATATTATTGCTATTCCTGCTCGTTTTGTGAGTACTGAAGAGGCTAAAGAAATTCTTACTGCTTTCCTTACTAATGAATTTGAAGGAGGTAGACATGAACGGAGAGTTGGAAAGATAGCGTGTTCTTAATGAAGCACCTGTATATCTAAAATTCCTTCATAACTCGACATTTGAGTTTGTATATCAAGTGTTTTTAAACTTTCTAGGTACCTATAGGAATAACCTAATAACATACCTGAAGGTGGGTACACGTTATTAATGTTATTATAAATTTCCAGAGCATCAAGCTCTTTACTGTACGCTGGAAAAACAGTACTAACACCCCCAAGTGCTAGTCTTAAATGA
The DNA here is from genome assembly GCA_011525035.1 of Cryomorphaceae bacterium. Lineage (GTDB taxonomy): Bacteria > Bacteroidota > Bacteroidia > Flavobacteriales > Schleiferiaceae > UBA10364. Next base: position 31,353 of record WTIZ01000060.1, read on the forward strand.
TCATTGAGACTTCCTTCAAACAAGGGATAAAGTTTGATTTGAGGAGTACGAGTATTCATTCCCCAAGAACAAACATGAATACATTCTAACCCTGAGGCAGCAATACCTGTGAGATTAATCTGGGAATCAATATGATTATATAAAGCAAGTCCGGTAATACCACGAGTTAGTGAATTATCAGCATTCAGCTTTGTTAGAAAATCATCTACCGACTCTTGAATTTCAATTACGTAGTAATCTTTACTCAAGTATTTAACTAAAGAGTCGTTGGCCGTTATATTTAGATCTGAGAAAAATAGTATCGCAGGATTCTTACGCTTACCTTTTGTTTGAAAAGTGTAGTTATCATAAGAGGTTAAAGTACTAGATGTACGACAGCTGGTAAGACATGAAAGAAGGAATAGAAATAAAAGACTTTGTAAGACGTATTTTTTTACGTAAATCATTGTATTTCAGTTTATTAACTATTTTTCTAAGTGGTTTTACAGCACTCTTTATAACGACTATCAACCTATGGTTTATTCCAGGGTTGTTTAGAATACAACAGGTAGGTAAGATATATATATTATTGACGCTGTTAACCGCTCTTATATACCCGCTGCGCTACCTATTACTAGCTCTGGGTGTTCGTTTTCTTTCGAATAAATATTTAGCGAAGGTAGTTAAGGAATACGATGGGGGTCGATTCAACCAATCTTTAGATTTAGGAGAGAAAGGTGAAATAGGAGAATGGTCATCTCGTATAGCTTTATTAGAAAGTAAAACCACGTTAGGTTTATTAATAAGTACGATTAAGTATCACTGGACCTATCGTTATATACTTATAGGTGTTACTCTTTTGACTCTGGTTACACTGTTATTCTATCAACCACTAAAAATAAGTACCGAGGAGTTGATTACGGGACAGTTTCGAACTAGTGAGGATATACGAATATTACCAGATACCATTCACACCAAGTTTTACACTGAACCGGACTTGTCGCAGTTTCTAGATTGGAACGTAGAAATAGAAGAAATTCCAAGTGTTGTTATAAAGAACTCTAAACACAAGGTTTTAAAGAACGGTAGACTAGTTAAAGAATTATGGATCGTTTGTGATTCTGTAATATCTGTTACGTCGTGGTCAGCTTTTATTACACCGCCGTCTTATACAAATATTAAATCTTACCGTTTATCTGATACTGTAAAAGCTATTAGCGGTAGTTCCGTAGCAGTAAACTTTAAGGGTTTACTAACGGAATATTTAGAACCAGTTGTTTCACGTGAAACAAAAAACAACCTACCCGAGTCTATTATTACTACGAAAACTGAGTTTTTAGAGTTTAGCGGTTTACATCAGTCATTTAAGATACCAGTGCAAGTAACACAGGACCTTCCTCCGAATATTGAGATAATTGAAAACAACTATGATTCTTTAGTAATCAAGTGTACGGATGATTTTAGACTAGATAGAGTTCTAATTGAATCACAAGAAATAAGAGGCTTAGGGTTGTTTTCAGTAGAGTGGAAGGATACTAAAGTAAGTATCGAGGCTTATGATAATTTAAATCAACGTACTAAGCGGACTGTACAGAGACCACAGATGACTTACCAAGCATTAGAATCGGAGTTGAGTCAGAATGCAACATTAAAAGTTCAACAATTCAAATCTTATGTGAATTCTAAGGAACAAGAGATTAAAGACAAACAACCTTTTGAACTCAGAAAGCTATCAGAGAAAAAGCTGGATGAGAATGAAAACATAAATCCTACTGAGCCCGATCAAGAGAAATTAGATGTTATAGAGCAGGCATTGGATGAGTTATGGGAAATTCAGAAGTTGATCAATGCCTTAGAAATGGTTTCACGTGAAACTAATGAGCCACTAGATTCAGTGATAAATTCATCCATCAACGAACTGAACACTACAGACAAAGAAGAATTAAAGGAAGAGCTTAATAAACTTGAATCGCTCGATAAAAGTGGTGACCAAAGAGAAGAACAAGCGAAAGACAGTGCTCAAAAATTAAAGCAGTTGCTAGCTGAATCCACGGTTGATATACAATCAGAAAATGTTGAACGCTTAAAAAGAATGCTTAAGAATTCTTGGAAAACCAGTGTTGTTCAAGAGGTAAATAAAGCAATACAATCAGGTTCACGTTACAGAGAGCAAAGAACATTATTAACCATTCAACGAGAGATTTTAGACTCTCTGGAGATTATTTTAATTACCGATCCAATGTTAGGCAAGGTGTTAAATGATGCAGCCGTATCTATTACCAATGCAGTGAAAGAGTTAGAGTCCGCACTTTTACTTTCTAAAAATATTGAGGTTAAAACCGCTTATATGGTTACTGCATTAAATGATCTAAACGCGGTTCTTTATGATATACTTCAGAGCGAAAAACAATCTTTAGCGAGCTCTAAAAAGGAATGTAAGAAAGGCCGACCAGGGCAAACGGGTAAACCTAGTAAGGGCAAAAAAGGAAACAAACCTTCAAAAAAGAAAAGCTCAGAATCCGGAAAGAGTCAAGGTAAAAAACCAGGCAAAAAAGGTGTTTCTAGAAAGCCGGCAGAAGAGGGTAAAACGCCAGGCGAACAAGGAAAAGGCACCAAAGAGCTCCTCAAAGAAATAGATAATAAGTTAAATGGGCTAAAGGAATTAGGCGATGGTTTACAATCTCAAAAACTGGAAGAATTAAAAAGACAACTTCTATTTGGCACACCCAATGAGGATGAAAGTCAAAGTGAGTTTGAAAACAGATTATGGGAAAGCTTTGATTCAGAATTTCAAAAGGAAGAACAAGGACAGGAGCGTAAGGCTAATACTGGGGACGAGTCTAGTTCTGAGACTGGGACAGAGATTATTATTAAACCTTCAAACAATACCGTAAGCGACTTACCTTTGCCGGTGTTGAAAAAGAAGTAAGTTGATTCCTGTAGAAGCACATATCATATCAGTTTTTGAAAATATATATCAAGACCTGAGGTTTGGTGATATCTATATTCATTGGATGAACGATGAAGAGCTTTTAGAAGTAAATAGAAAGCATTTGAATCACGATTACTACACAGACATTATTACGTTTGATTACACGCGTCGAAACAAGATATCTGGTGAGCTGTTTATTAGTGAGGATAGAATAGAAGACAACGCTAAGCAGAATGATGAGCCTTTGGAGAGAGAACGAAATAGAGTTATCGCCCATGGTATACTTCATTTGATAGGATTTGGCGATAAAACCGACGAAGAGAAAGCGGTAATGCGATCAAAAGAAAATGAAATTTTAGACCGACTGTAGGATGGTTCTAGATGAAAAATATGATGTAATTGTTGTCGGTGGCGGTCATGCCGGCTGTGAGGCTAGTTACTGTGCTGCCAAGATGGGTGCTAAAGTGCTACTGATAACGATGAACATGCAGACTATTGGTCAAATGAGCTGTAATCCAGCGATGGGTGGAGTAGCTAAAGGCCAGATAGTCAGGGAGATAGATGCTTTAGGAGGCGGTTCAGGTACCATTACGGACAAGAGTATGATTCAGTTTAGAATGCTGAACAGAAGCAAAGGACCTGCTATGTGGAGTCCCCGTGTTCAAAGCGACCGAATGCTCTTTGCACAGTACTGGAGGGACCTGCTTGAAGAAACTGAAGGCCTGAGCATGTTCCAAGATATGGTTACTGGAATGCTAGTATCTGACGGCACCGTTCACGGGGTAAAAACTGCGTTAGGAATGACCTTCGAGGCACATACCGTGGTTCTCACCAGTGGTACATTTATGAACGGCTTGATCCATGTAGGTGATCAAAACTTCGGTGGAGGTAGAGCCGGCGAAAGAGCCAGCACTGGAATTACTGAAGAGCTTATTCAGCTAGGCTTTGAAGCAGGCAGAATGAAGACGGGTACACCACCGAGAATTGACGGCAGAACTATTGATTTTAATGTCATGGAAGAACAGCCGGGCGACGAAGATCCTGGACAATTCAGTTTCTTAGGCCAGTCAAAACTAGAGAAGCAAAGGAGCTGTTGGATTACCCACACTTCACAAGAAGTACACGACACCTTGAAAAAAGGCTTTGATCGCTCTCCCCTATTTAATGGAGCTATTCGCGGTACGGGCCCGAGATATTGTCCGTCAATCGAGGATAAAATTGATCGATTTGCAGAGAAAAATTCCCACCAAATCTTTGTTGAACCTGAGGGTTGGAACACTGTAGAGGTGTATGTGAATGGCTTCTCAACAAGTTTACCTGTAGAGATACAGTACGAAGCGTTGCATAAAGTAAGAGGCTTTGAAAACGCGAAGTTCTTCCGCCCAGGCTATGCTATTGAATACGATTACTTCCCTCCTACGCAGTTAAAGCACACACTAGAAACGAAGCTAGTAAGTGGTTTGTACTTTGCGGGTCAGATTAACGGTACAACGGGCTATGAAGAGGCGGCCTGTCAAGGTTTGATGGCCGGGGTAAATGCGGTTCGTGCTGTACGCGGCGATTCGCCTTTTATTCTAGGTAGAAACGATGCATATATCGGAGTATTGATTGATGATCTCATTACAAAAGGTACTGAGGAACCGTATCGAATGTTCACTTCTCGAGCCGAATACAGATTGCTTTTAAGACAAGATAATGCTGACCTACGATTGACGTCGTTAGGGTATGAAATAGGCCTTGCTGGGGAGCAAAGAAAGAAGTTGCTTGAGGAAAAAATCGAGCTCATTGGTTTAGGTAAAACCGCACTAGATAAGAGTTTGCCGTTGGATAAAATCAATACAGTCTTAACCGCTCAAGAAGAAAAGCCGGCTAAGGAGAAAACTAAGACGAACAAACTGGTAGCTCGACCTAACATCAAGCTCGAGAATTTTGAGCCATATTATTCAGGAGAATCTTGGTGGACAGACGAGGTTGTTGAACAACTAGAAATTGATATTAAGTACGGCGGTTATATTGCGCGCGAAGAGGAAAACGTCGCGAAGATGAAGCGCTTAAACGATAAGGAAATCCCTGAAAACTTTGACTACTACAAGGTAAAAGGCCTTAGTTTTGAGGGAAGAGATAAGTTAGATGCCATTCGTCCAGCCACTATTGCACAGGCCAGCCGTATTAGCGGAATAAGCCAGAGCGATATTCACGTGTTGCTCGTTTATATGGGACGATAAAAGGCAGGACTTAAATACGCTATGAGAGAAGAGTTGAAACATTGTCCTGTTTGTGAGGCAACGTCGTTTGAGGAGGCAGTAAGCACCGTAGATTATTCTACAAGCAAGGAAGAGTTCACGGTACAGAAATGTACTGAATGCTCACACCTGTTTACCAGCCCTAGGGTGGTTGAAGCTGAAATTGGACCGTATTACGATAATCCAAATTACATCAGCCACACGAACGAAAACAAGAGTCTTTTCGGACAAGTATATCAGGTGTTGCGCGGCGTTAATTTGAGAAGAAAACTTTCCTACGTCAATGCTGTGTTTACTGGTCAAGGCACTGTTTTGGATTACGGTTGTGGAACGGGCCAATTCTTAGAAACATTGGTACAAAGCGGCAAAAACGCGGTCGGTGTGGAAATCAACGATAACGCTCGTGCTGCTGCTCAATCTTTCGGCTCTGTAAGCGCCTCCATCGAGGGTGTAGAAAAAGGTGTAGAGGTCATTACGATGTGGCATGTATTGGAGCACATCTACGATCTAAATGGATTACTCTCAAGCTTCAAAGAAAGGCTTCTACCTGGAGGACACCTCGTTATTGCGGTTCCGAACCCTGAGAGTCATGATGCCGAGCATTATGGCAAATATTGGGCGGCCTGGGATGTACCGATTCATGCGCACCACTTCACAGAGGCGAGCGTTTCTAAGCTGTTGGGTAACCATGGTTTTGACTTGCAAAAAGTCATCCCAATGAATATGGACAGCTACTACATCTCGTTACTATCCGAGCAATACAAGAGCGGCACAGAAAACAAAACCCTAGGTCACTGGATAAAGGCCCTTTACAGAGGTTTTGTGAGCAATTTGAAAGCCGGTAAAACCAACACAAGCTCAAAGATTTACGTCTTTAAACTGGGCTAGTTTATTGTCCTCTAAATGCGCGGTGTAATTGGTAACTCGCGTGTGTGAGCGAGGTTTTTAAATGGATGTTCCGCTCTAAATCTCTTAGACAAGACCCCAACGTTTTTGTAATTAACTGTGCGCCCGCTGGAACAACAGCAGTGCTGAGCTTCTGAACGTTAATGGCGCCTAAATCGGTCGCTGAAGAATCGGTCGCTTGAACATTGTGGTAATAGCCCCTTTCGAGGAAGTGCATAGACCGAGTGATCAAGGTTTTTACAGCTTCTTTCGGTTGTGTGGCCAATTCATTGACGACCGCTGTAATCTCCACAGGAGCCCCTTTATAGCACGTGCGCATCCAGTGGGCAAAGAGCTCTATTTGAGTGGTGCTCGGATCGTTTTTCGCTGTGATTGCCGCACCAAGATTTGGTGCAAACACCATATTCAAAAGCGCCTTTAAGTTTTCAGCTTCTCCATTAAAGTGCTGTTCAAACGCATCCGCCGTCAATGGTTTGCAGTGCCACGGTGCACAACGTGAGAGAATGGTGGGCAGCAACCTTCCTTTGTTGTGGGTAACAAAGATGATGTAGGTATTGTCTAGAGGCTCTTCAATAAGCTTCAAGAGCTTGTTTGATGCACTTACTTTGATGGCCTCAGGCATCCACAATAGCAACACCCTATTTTTTCCTTCAGCTGCTGTGAGACTAAGCTTGTGTTGCAGGTTCTGGATTTCCTTTACGGGGATTTGAAGCTGTTGGTTTTTGGTAGCAATGGTTTGTTGCCAGCTGTTCGGGTCGAGGAATGGATTCTCGAGAAATGCCTGGCGGAATTGGACCAGAAAATCATCCGAAGTTCCTGTGGCGCCACCAGAGACTATGGGAAAGGTCAAATTCAGATCGGGATGCTCCAACTTCGCTACACGGGTACATCCTCGGCAGGATCCACATCCAGTTTCGTGTTCACACAACAACAGTTTCGAGAGCTCCAACGCTAAAGGAAGCCCATCCTCTCCTTGCCCGCTAGAAATAAGATTGGCGTGGTGCAACTTTCTTGTGGCGGTTGCGTGTTTTATCTGCTCTAGCAGGCTGTTATTGTTATATGTTCTAACCATGGATGTTACCGTAGAATTTCGCTTAAATTAGCCGACCAATTCAACACTCAAAAATATATGAAAAGCTTCGACTTCTCAGGAAAGAATGTACTCATTCGTGTGGATTTCAATGTTCCACAAGACGAAAACCTAAATATCACAGACAACACTCGTATTAAAGCGGCACTTCCAACAATTATGAAAGTTGTTGAAGGCGGTGGTAAAGCAGTATTGATGAGCCATTTGGGCCGTCCAAAAGGAGAGCGTGTTGCTAAGCTTACACTGTCTTCTTTGGTGGATGAGGTTAGTGCTTTGACGGGCACTAAGGTTCACTTCGCTGAAGATTGTATCGGTGATAAAGCTGCCGAGGCTATCGCAGCAGCATCGAACGGCGAGATCGTATTATTAGAAAACCTGCGTTACTACAACGAGGAAACCTCAGGCGATAGAGAGTTTGCCGCTTCACTAGCAGAGCTCGGAGATATTTACTTGAACGACGCCTTTGGAACGGCACACCGTGCACACGCATCAACAGCAATCATTGCTGAGTTCTTCGAAGAAGGCAATAAAGGCTTCGGCACGTTAATGAACGGTGAGGTGGAGAGCATTTCGAAAGCATTGGGAAGCGATAAGGCTTCAACTGTAGCCATTATTGGTGGTGCTAAGGTGAGCTCAAAAATTGGCGTAATTACCAACATGGTAGAGAACGTAGGCACCGTAGTTATCGGCGGTGGTATGGGCTTTACTTTCGTTAAGGCAATGGGTGGTTCAGTCGGCACTTCACTAGTAGAGGACGACAAGCTCGATTTGGCCAATGAACTTATCGCAAAGGCGAAGGAGTTCGGCTGTAACCTTATGATTCCTGTAGATACGTTAATCACGAAAGATTTTGCAGATACTCCTGCGGAGCGCGTGTGTCCAATTGGTGAAATCCCAGAAGGATATATGGGTCTAGATAACGGTCCAGAGAGCATCACTAAAGTTGAGGCGGTATTGGCCGAAGCAAAAACGATTATCTGGAACGGTCCTATGGGCGTGTTCGAATTTGAGAACTACGCTGGCGGAACAAAACGCGTTGCTGAGGCGATCGCTAAGAGCACCGCGAACGGCGCGTTCTCTTTGATAGGTGGTGGCGACAGTGTTGCCGCGATCAACAAATTTGGTTTTGCGGATAAGGTGAGCTACATCTCAACAGGTGGTGGCGCGATGCTAGAATTCTTGGAAGGTAAAGAGCTTCCAGGTGTTGCGGCGTTAAGCTAAATAACCCGAGAGGATTTCACTGAAATCTACGAGAAACGGAAAGTATTGGGAGTCCAGGATCCATTCAGGGTGCTGGAACCCCACCCCGTTTTTAGCTGTAGAATATGCGTAAGTCAAAATCGTTAGCCACAGTGCCGATTTTACCGCGCCAAAGACACCTCCTAGAATTCGGTTGATTCCTCCCAGGAAGATGGTCTTAAGAATCTTGTCTATGAGGTTGCCTAAAAGCATGACCGCGGCGTAGACGGCCACAAATAAAATAACATAGGTAGCTACAGGCAGGTAGTCGAACTCAAACTTGCTACCGAAATAAGCCGTTGCCGGCTCGTGGTAAAGAAATGAAACAATCACAGCGAGTAATACAGCAACGATTCCAGCAATTTCTTTTACAAAGCCTTTCCATATACCTTTGGCAACAAGAAACGCCGTAAAAAGCAAGATAACGAGGTCTAATCCTTTCATAGAAGCAAAATAGTGAGAAGCGAAGAATTAAAAGCCGATTGGCACCACCTTCTAGACAAACTTTCCCACCAGTTTCCTGGCGATGGCGATATCGATTTAGACGGCGTCCTGTTGCTTGTGGGCACCCAGGAGCTTCAGATGGGATACATTAAAATGAAAAAGGACGTGAAGATCAACGTTCTTCATGTTGCCATATGTACGGTTTTAGAGCCCTACGGCTATTACGAATTTGAGAAACGTGATGAGGAGGGGTGGCCGCATTTTAAATCGCTTAAACCACTACCAACACTAAAGGCAGGCGAACAGGCCATCCTGATGAAACAGGCGGTTGTCAATTACTTTAAGTCCAACGGATATATCTAGAAAAAGAAACCCCCGAGCCAGCGGCTCGGGGGTTTTTTATTTGAATCGGCCCAAGGTTAACAACCTGGGTCAGATGGATCGTAAGGAAGTAGAATGATTGAGCTTTCTACCGTTTGGTTAGCCTCAAGCTTCACGAAACCGCAACCAATGTGTGTGTAAGGGTTGCCCCCGCGCGTTCCTAAAATCTTAAATACAGCTTCGTAATCGTATTCGAACTCTACCACTCCGTCAAAGCCCGTGGTGTCTACCATATAAGCTTCTTCGCGGTGGCCAGGAACATCAACCGACGCTTCTACCACAACGTTTTGAATGGCCACACCGTCAGGGTTGGTTACCTTGATTCTGAAAGAGTACGTAGGATTATCAATACGACATCCTGAAAACAAAAAGGCGCTTAGCGCAAAAAGGAAAACTATCTTCTTCATTATTCTACACAACCATTAGGGTCTCCGATTGGGTAAAGTACAACATTTACGTCAATTGTCTCTCCTCGAACCAGTCTTACGTAGTTGCAACCTTCGTAAACCATCTTCCACGCTTTGATGTCGTGGTAGGCTTCGAAGCCAGATCTAAACACCACTTGGCCACTCACGTCTGTGAAGTTGTACCATTCAGTAGAGTTTTGGATGGGTGTAAACATCTTTACCGCAGCGTTCTGCACAGGCAGGCCGTCTTCGTTGGTAACGGTAACTTTAACGAAGTATTCAGTAGCACCTTCTTCACATGAAGAAAAAGTAACCGCAACTAGTAATAAAAGAAATAAGCGTTTCATGCTTGTAATTCAGTAATTTTGCCAAATCTACAACAAACGAATCGTATTAGACTAGGCTGTTATGCTTGAAAATGTTCAAAACCTCCGCGATCAGATTGAATCTATCTCCTTGACTAACAAAGAGGAGGCAGAACAGTTTAGGCTACAATTCCTAAGCAAAAAGGGCGCCATTCAAGACTTGTTCAAGGAATTTAGAAACGTTCCTGCGGAACAGAAGAAGGCTTTTGGTGCGGCCCTGAATGAACTAAAGCAATTGGCCGAAGGCAAGCACAAAGAGGCACTTGAAGGCTTCGAAAGCACTGCGGCTACTGGAGTTAACGGCGACATTACTCGACCAGGGACTCCAGCAGAATTGGGCGCTATTCACCCAATTAACGCTATTAAGGACGAGATCGTAGATATTTTCAAACGCATAGGATTCAACGTAAGTGTTGGCCCGGAGGTTGAGGACGATTGGCACAACTTTACAGCGCTAAACTTCCCTGAAGAGCATCCGGCACGAGACATGCAAGACACGTTCTTCGTTCAAAGAAATCCAGATTGGGCATTGCGAACTCACACATCGTCTGTCCAGGTTAGAGCGATGGAGAGCAATACGCCGCCTATTCGCACCATTAGTCCAGGGCGCGTCTTTAGAAACGAGGCCATCAGCGCGAGAAGTCACTGTATTTTCCACCAGATTGAGGGCCTTTACATCGACAAGGACGTAAGCTTTGCAGACTTAAAGCAGGTCTTGATGTACTTCGCTGAGGAGTTCTTTGGCAACGCAAAGATTAGAATGCGTCCTTCGTACTTCCCGTTCACCGAGCCTAGTGCTGAGGTAGACGTTTGGTGGGGCCTAGAGACTGAAGTTGACCACAAGATTACCAAAGGCACAGGGTGGCTAGAGGTAATGGGCTGTGGTATGGTAGATCCAAATGTTTTGAAAGCGAGCGGTATAGACCCAGAGGTTTATTCAGGCTATGCATTTGGGATGGGTATCGAGCGCATTGCTATGAACCGATACCAAATTCCAGACATTCGTTTGTTTACCGAGAACGACAAACGCTTCTTGGAGCAGTTTAAGACCGGCGTCTAATCCATAGCGGCAAACGCAGCATCTATTTTATGGGCCAATTCATGGTCGAGATCTGTCACTACGTTTCCCTGATCGTGTGTGGTAGAATAAAGAACAACCGTTCGGTAATCTACCGCAATAAAGGGGTGGTGGTTGCAAGCTTCTGCAATAGCACCTACTGCGGCGACAAAGTCTAACGAGGCCTGAAAAGAAGACATCACAAAAGTTCGCTCGAGCCGAGTCTCTTTGTGGTCCCAAAGGTGATTGTGTGCGTTTTTTGCCATGGTTTTAAAGATAAAAAAAGCCCGCGGCAAAACGCGGGCTTCTTAAGTATTGAATCGGCTCTATTTAAACCGCTGCGATTTTAAGCATGTTTGTGAAGCCCTTCTCTTCGATTGGCATCGAGGCAATTTTCACAACCAAATCATCGGTTTCGACAACACCATTGTCTTTGAGGATGTTTTTGATATCGTCAAAGGTTTGATCTGTACTTTCCATACCGTCGTAGTAAAAGGCTTCAACGCCCCATACCAACGACATCTGGTTCATAATCTGACGATTCGCCGTGAACACAACAATCTTCGTTTTAGGTCGGTGTCCAGCAATTTTAAGCGCTGTGTAACCGCTAAAAGTGAGCGTAAGAATAGCTGCTGCACCAACTTGATCTGCAATTTTTGCAGCGTTGTAACAGATGGTTTTCGTGATGTAGCGTTCGTTTTTAATCGAAGGCTCGTTATCCGTAATTGGCTTTACATCGAAGGTTGATTCAACGTGCGCCACAATACTTGCCATCGTTTCTACCACCTTCGCCGGGTATTTACCTACAGAGGTTTCTCCGGACAGCATTACAGCATCAGCGCCGTCGCATACAGAGTTAGCTACATCATTTACCTCAGCACGTGTAGGGCTTTGGCTTTCGATCATGCTCTCCATCATCTGGGTCGCGATAATACACGGCTTTGCCTTGATGTGACACTTCTCTACGATCATCTTCTGTACCATTGGAACGGAAGAGTAAGGAATCTCAACACCGAGGTCACCACGTGCCACCATAATAGCATCTGTAGCATGGATAATCTGGTCAATATCTACAACCGCTTCTGGCTTTTCGATTTTTGAGACAATTTTTGCGTAGCTGCCGAACTCTTTAATGATGTTGCGAAGCTCTTTGACGTCTTGTGCGTCACGAACGAAGCTTAGGCCGATCCACTCGACGCCTTCTTCCATGGCAACAACAACATCAGCAAGATCTTTCTCTGTCAAACACGGTAGGCTCACCTTGGTGTTAGGAAGGTTCACCCCTTTCTTGCTCTTCAAAGGACCTCCTTGGATAACGCGTGTTACTACAGTGTCTTTCTTGTTGGTCTCTACGACCTCACACATGAGCTTACCGTCGTCCATAAGAATGCGCTCGCCAGCATTTACATCACTTGGAAACTGTTCGTAGTTCATGTACACGAGCTCTGCCGTACCGTCTACTTTATCAGTCGTAAACGTTAGGGTGTCGCCTTCGTTGATAACGGCGCCTTCTTCAACATCTCCAATGCGAAGTTTAGGTCCTTGTAGGTCGGCGAGCACAGCTACTTTGCAGTTGAACTCTTGGTTTATTTCCTTGATGAGACGGATCGTACGGCGGTGTGTTTCGTGGTCTCCGTGTGAGAAGTTCACGCGAAAGACATTAACGCCGGCTTTAATCATGTCCATCATCACTTCCTTGTGCCATGAAGCAGGACCAAGTGTAGCGACGATTTTCGTGTTGTTAGATGTTTCGGATCTCATATAAAAGATGTGTTTCAGTTGGTGTCAGTTGAGTGTGTGCCTCGAAGTAAGAGGCAGTTGTGATTTTAGGATTGCGTTTTAGGACCGATTCTAAATCGAGCGCAAAATCGTCATTTTCCGCCATTAAAACATAGTCCCAGTGCTTAATAGTGGGCAGAAGATGCTTTTCAGGCACGGTACTCTCAAACAAGCTTGGTGTTTCGCTGGCTTCTTGGCGTGTACCGCTGCTAATATTCATTACTAAACACAGCGATTCACCTTTGTGGTCTGTGCCGTCGTAAACGTTGTATTCCCAGATACTTCCGGCAATTTGGACGTCGGTTACCTCTGGACGCGCAATGAGCTTTAGGTCGTAATTGTGATTTAACCAATAGGCCAGCTCGAAGTCCTTCAGTTCGCTGCGAATACCAAGCGCACTGAAGTTCATTTTCTCATTGCTGAGTGCGTTTATGTGCTTTACTCTAGGCATCTGCAATGTGTGCTTGGTAATACTCCTTCGAGGCGGCTTCCTCGCCCTTTTTCTTCGAACTGCCTTCTCCTTTGGCCACCAAGACGTCATCAATGTATAGCCCCATCACAAAAGTACTGTTGTGCTGAGCGCCCATGCGGTCGATTTCTTCAAACTTAAAGTTCGTCTTTTCCGACTGAAAGTATTCGATGACCTCACTCTTATAGTTGAGCGTGGTTTCCATGAGGTTGTCTGAAGACAAGAAGGGATCTACAATTTTATCTGTGATAAAACGTTCGGTTCGCTTCATACCGTGGTCCAGATACATAGCACCGACCAAGGCCTCAAGTGCGTCGCCGTAGATGCTTTCGCTGTGGTTGCCTTTAAGGTTGGCAACGACAAGATTTGGCACGCCAAGTACGTCTGCTACACTGTTGAGGTTGTTTCTTGAAACTATCTTGCTACGAAGCTTTGTAAGGTGACCCTCGTCGTCGGTTGGAAAGCGGTAATATAGAATATCCGCAACGACAAGATCGATGACAGCGTCGCCCAAGAATTCGAGCCGCTCATTGTTGCGCTCTCCTTTCTTTTTGCGAAAAGGATAGGCGCTGGCGTGTCGTAATGCTAGTTTGTATAAAGCAGCTTCCTTTGGCCAATATCCGATGACTTCTTTGATTTTTCGATCGAAAGAAGGGCGTTTCAGAAAGGGTATAAGGCGTGCTTTACTCGAACTCATTAACTATCTATTCGGCTTTCTTGAAAAGTACCGATGCGTTGTGCCCCCCGAAACCGAAGGTGTTACTCAATGCAGCGCGCACTTCTCTTTCCTGAGCCGAATGGAAAGTAAAGTTGAGTTTAGGATCTAAGTTTTCGTCGTCGGTAAAGTGGTTGATTGTCGGAGGAATCATGTTTGTGTGACAAGACATGATTGCCGCCATCGCTTCAACCGCACCGGCAGCACCAAGGAGGTGTCCGGTCATACTTTTCGTTGACGAAATGTTGAGGTTATACGCATGGTCGCCAAAGACTTGTTGGATCGCCTTTGTTTCTGCAATGTCTCCAAGTGGAGTGGAGGTACCGTGAACGTTCACGTAATCCACCTCGTCTGGTGTCATGCCCGCATCTTCGATGGCATTGGCCATTACGTTGCGAGCACCCAAGCCCTCAGGATGTGGTGCTGTAAGGTGGTGTGCATCGGCACTAAGTCCGCCACCGACCATTTCAGCATAAATTTTAGCGCCGCGAGCTTTCGCGTGCTCGTATTCTTCTAGAATAATTCCTGCACCACCTTCACCCATAACGAAACCATCGCGCTCAGCGTCGAATGGACGGGAAGCAGTTGTTGGGTCGTCGTTGCGTGTTGATAGTGCGTTCATAGCGTTGAAGCCGCCCATACCCACAGGGTTGATAGCCGCTTCAGAACCACCAGTTACAATGACATCCGCCTTCCCCAAACGAATGAGGTTGAAGGAATCAATAAGTGCGTTTGTTGAAGACGCACAGGCACTAACTGTGGTGTAGTTTGGTCCGCGTAGACCGTGCATCATTGAAATTCTCCCCGGTGTGATATCAGAAATCATCATAGGGATTAGGAATGGGTTGAAGCGCGGATTAAGGTCGTTATCTACGAAACCTTTGACCTGATCAAAGAACGTATCGATACCGCCAATACCTGATCCCCAAACCACCCCGATACGATCGAGGTTTTCGTTTTCTAAATCCAACCCGGAATCGGCAATGGCCTCATTGGCCACTACCACTCCGAATTGTGTAAATCGATCCATACGACGCGCTTCCTTACGGTCGAGCAAGTCGTTGGGAACAAAGTCTTTTACCTCACACGCGAAGTGTGTTTTAAATAAAGAAGAGTCGAACCTAGTAATAGGACCGGCTCCTGAAGTACCTGCAAGCAGATTCTTCCAAGTTTCTTCGGCCGTGTTACCCACAGGGGTAATCGCGCCCAAACCTGTTACAACTACGCGTTTAAGGCTCATAAAAAAGACTTTAGCTTATGCTTTTGCTTCTTCGATGTACGAAATAGCTTGACCTACAGTACCAATGTTTTCTGCTTGGTCGTCTGGGATTTGGATGTCGAATTCTTTTTCGAATTCCATGATCAATTCCACAGTGTCCAGAGAATCTGCACCGAGATCGTTTGTGAAGCTTGCTTCAGTGTTTACTTCGTTTTCGTCAACTCCTAGTTTGTCAACGATAATCGCTGTTACTTTTGCTGAAATGTCAGACATGATTAGTTTGTTTTAGTAATCAAGCACAAAGAAAATAAAACTTTAGTAATCCTCTACAGCCGGAATGTAGAGTTAACTTTGCCCTCTCAAGAAGAAATATTCATGCTCAGGATAGCTGTATTAGCCTCAGGTTCAGGAAGTAACGCAGAAGAATTGCACCGCTATTTTTCGGATAGCGACCTCGCACGTGTAGAATTGATAGTTACTAACAACACAAAAGCGGGCGTAATTGATCGATTTTCGGGCAAAAAAGTGGCGATTCGCACCTTCGATCCAAGCACAGAAAGTGATGTAGTGCTTCAGGAATTAACCCAAAAGGCAGATTTGGTCGTCCTAGCGGGGTATTTGAAGATGATTCCAGCCACATGGACAAGAGCTTTTCAAGGGCGCATGCTTAATATTCACCCCGCCTTATTGCCAAAGTTTGGCGGCAAGGGCATGTATGGAAAACACGTTCACCAGGCGGTTAGTGAAGCAGGTGAAACAGAGACTGGCATTACCATCCATTTGGTTAACGAACATTATGACGAGGGGGCTATTGTTGCACAGTTCGCCGTTGATGTAGCGCCAGGGGAAGCACCGTTGTCTATTGAAGAAAAAGTGCGCCAGCTGGAATTGGAATACTACGGACCCACTGTAGAACGTTGGATAGAGAACCTAATCTTGAGCCAATGAGAGTAACCATATATACAGATGGAGCAGCAAGTGGCAACCCGGGTCCAGGAGGATACGGTGTTGTGCTTGAGAGTAGTGCGGGTCACCGGAAAGAACTCAACGGAGGCTTTAGAAAGACCACGAATAATCGAATGGAATTGCTCGCTGTGATTGTTGGATTGCGAGAATTAAAAAGTACCGAAGTTGCGGTCACCGTGGTGAGCGACAGCAAATACGTCGTCGACGCGATCAACAAGGGCTGGCTGCGCTCTTGGGTAAAGAAAGGATTTAAGGACAAGAAGAATCCGGATTTATGGCGATTAATGATTCCCCTACTAGATAAGTACAACCCGACATTTCAATGGGTAAAAGGGCACAATAATCATCCTCAAAACGAGCGTTGTGACGCGCTTGCCGTTCAGGCGAGCAAACAACCCAACCTTCCCGCCGATACTGGCTACGAAAGCAGTCTTTAGAATTTTATAAAGTTCTGCGGGTCAATAGGCGCCCCTTCGAACCAAAGCTCAAAGTGCAGGTGTGGACCGGTAGAGTTCTCACCACTGTTTCCGATGATGGCTATCGCCTCTCCGCTACGCACGAATTCGCCCACCTCTTTCAGTAATGCGCTATTGTGCTTGTAAGCACTGAGCAAGTTGTTCTCGTGTTGAACAATGATGATATTGCCGGTCTCGCTGGTCCAATCGGCAAAAATTACTGTTCCTTCATAACAGGTTTTTACGGGCGTGTTTGATGCGGCGGCAATATCTACAGCAAAATGGTTTGTGGCCTTGTCAAAACCGCCGGTAATGATGCCTTCAATCGGCGAAATCAACTGGGGAATGCCGAGTTCAGCACCTCCTTGATTTAAAGTAAAGGCATTTTCTTCTTCCACCCACTCGCGGAAAGCACTGTCTTGCGCACTAGGGTCCGAAAGCACTATTTCGGCATTGTTTGAAGAAGTATCTGTTTCCAATTCCTGCAGCACCGTATCAATGACCTCGCCTTGCAGAATGCGCTGAACACCTTGTATGTAGCGCTCGTTGCGATCAATTGCAGCCGTCAAACTGTCGGTCGTAAGGGCAAGCTCAATAGCTTCGCGGCGAAGTTTGGAAGAGGCATAGCCAGGAATCAGCTCCTTTAGAGGCGTAAAGGCAATGACCGTCGTGGTTAGCGCAATCGTGCTTACAATGGTCACGACAGAGAACACAAAGATGTTTAGGGGGCTTAATTTCAAGGTCAAGAGCTCCTCAAACGTATCATCGTTTAGGATTACAAAGCGGAATTTGTTTCTCCACCTTTGTACTCTAGTCTCGTTTTTTGAATCTTTTGCCATTCTTCTGACAAATATCGCACTATGAATTTCTCTCGTGGTATGAAATAAAATAATTTTAGCGCGTTATTAGACCTATGCATCATTTTCGACCGATTCTTTTTTCATTAACCCTATTGTTACTCGCTGCCTGTTCAACGACGCAGGACAAGTGGGTGAATCGGAAATACCACGAAACCACGGCACATTACAACGCCTACTTTAACGGCATGGAGGCCTTTAACGAGGCAGTCGACGGTTTTGAGAATACGGAAGAACTGGATTTTGAAAACGTTCTGCCCCTCTATTATTGGCCGGACGACAAACAGGCGGCATCGCTTTTTGCTAAAATGGACCGTGCGCTAGAAAAAAGCGCCAAGGTGATTAAAGGCCACAGCATGGTCTTCTCTGGAAAACAGCGCAACCCTTATGTAGTTAAGTCGTACCTGCTCATCGCACGAAGCAGGTTTTATAAATACGAGTTCATACAAGCCTTGGAAGCCTCGGCATATATCGTCGATCAATTTAGCGGAATAGAGATGGCCGAAGAAGAGGTCTTTTGGGCGAAACTCTTGGCAGCGCAGACCCACATCAGAATGGGCAATGCCTTTGCCGCGGAAAGCTTGTTGGACGAAATCTACACGAAAAAATTGCCGAAGGACAGATTGCATGCAGCCCAGAAGGGATATGCTTTTTACCACCTTGAGTCGGGCAACCTAGAAGATGCCCAGAACTGGGTGGCAGCGGCTTTCGAAACCGCCGGAAATAAAGAGGAGCGCGTTCGGCTTGCCTACATCAACGCACAGTTATTGGCAAAACTCGGGATGGGTTACGAAAGCGCGCTGGCTTACGAGCAAGTATTAGATCTGCACCCAAACAACTATGACATTACGTTTTCAGCACAGATCAAGCGTGCCGAAAATTTTGATGTCTACATGGAAGACATTTCCATCATTGAAAAAGAGCTTCGTAAGATGCTCAAGGACGATAAGAACATTGCCTACCGCGACCAAATCTACTATGTGTGGGCGCTAAAAGAATTGGACCTAGACCACTATCCAGAAGGGGAGTCGCTCCTACGCAGGTCTATATCGTCTTCGGTGAACAACCAAAAACAGAAGGGTAAGAGCTATTTAAAACTCGCAGGTGTTGAGTTTGATTTCAGAGAGTTTGTACCGGCGAAAGGCTATTACGACAGTGCGTTGGCTGTTCTGCCGCCGGGCTATCCAGGCACGGACACCTTGCAAGAGCGCGTTGAGGTTTTGGGCGAGCTTGTTCTCCATTACAACGAAGTAAAACTTCAAGACAGCTTGCAGGCCATGTACGGCATGAGCGAAACGGCCTTGCGAAAGAAGTTTGAAGACTATATCGAAGAGAAAAAGAGACGTGAGGAAGAAGCGGCACGACAAGCAGAAATTGCAGCATTGAACGCCGCACAAAACGCAGCCTTGGCGGATGCGGGACCGGTTGCAGGACAGGGCTCAGGAAAGTGGTATTTCTACAATCCAACCGTCCGCGCTTCGGGGCTGGCGGCATATAAAAGGACTTGGGGAGATCGTGTACTTGAAGACCATTGGCGACAGAAAGACAAGCCTGTAGACGGTTTTGGCGATGTTGACCTTGCTGCTGCCGACCAAGATTCTACGTCACAAAACGAAGAATTGCTTCCGTCCAACGACAACAGCGTAGAGTATTACATGGCTCGTGTGTTAAAGGACGAAGCCGATTTGAAAGAAAGTCTTCGCAAGGAGGCCAACGCGTTGGCCGAACTAGGGTTTGTCTACAAGGACGGACTTGGTGATTTCGACGCAGCAGAAGATACCTGGGGCAGGTACCTCAAAGAGTTTACCGCTGCATCGCCGACAGCAAAAGTGTGGTACGGCAAGTACTTACTCGGCGGTTCTTTGGAGGACCAAGAAGGCCAGAACACGGCCAAAACAATACTTTTATCGGACTACTCAAGCAGCCCATACGCGGCGTTGGTCCGCGGCGACAGACAAGGTCCTGAGGTTCCAGAGGAAGAACAGCGCGCGTACGACCAAGCCTTTTCAGCCTATACCGCTGGATCATTTAAGGGTGCCAATTCAGCCATTGCTTCATTCAAGTCCCAATTTCCGGAAAGCCAGTTATTGCCGAAAGTAGCCTTGCTCGAGGCCTATGTCTTTGGACTTAAAGAAAATGGCGTTGCCGTTGTTGAGCAGTTAAAAAAGGTGGTCAAAGACTTTGGAGGCACCGACGAAGCGGCGCGTGCCACACAGATATTAGCACTGCTTCAAGACGAAAATAAGGGCGACGAAAACTCAAAAGGCAGTGGAGATCTTCGTGTTCGAACGGTCAAGTTTGACGACCAACCAAACGCACCACATAAAATTGTCTTTGCCATTCCCGCACAGAATTCTGACATCAACAACTTGAGAAATGCCCTCGCGGACTTTAACAAGGAGAATTTTAAGTTCGATAATCTTCGCATTCAGAACATCTTCTACGACCAGAATACACAGTTAGTCATCATCAGTGGACTGCGCACGAAAGCGAAGGCGGTTGTATGGCTAAATAGCTACGAATCACAGGGTTCGAACATCAAACAATACTATCCGATTGGATTAAGTGAGGTTTTTTACATAAATAATCCGAACTTTGGCAAAGTGTACCGAGACAAGGTGCTAAAAGATTACATTCAATATTTCAAGGAGCTATGATTTCATCACCAAAGAAAAACCCAGAACAAGCCCAAGCCTCAAATAGAATATTAGGCGGTACTGCAATACAGGGCGATGTACAGACGGACGGCGATATTCGCGTTGATGGAACAATCAAAGGCAACGTAAAGGTGAGCGGCAAATTAGTGGTCGGCCAACACGGTGTCGTTGAAGGCGAAGTTGAATGTAAGAACGCGGCGATAGCCGGATCTCTAAAAGGCATTCTTAAAGTTGCTCAGACCCTGTCCTTGACAGCAACAGCGAAAGTTGAAGGCAATGTTCAGACTGAAAAACTTTCGGTAGAGCCTGGCGCTTCTATCAATGGTTCTGTGAGTATGGGAGCTGTAATGAAGAAAGTAGGCGAAGCAGATTCTACAGCAACTAAGACCGCATAATCAAGGCCGTAATGGCTGGTTTTCCTGACAAAAACGACCGTAAATTTTTGCGCTTTGGATCTCTTGGGGTGCAAATGGCGGTGCTTATCTATGCCGGATCGGAGCTAGGCAAATACCTTGATGATAGATACCCGTCAGATAAAAACTGGTACACCATTGCCTGTGTGATGGCAGCAGTTGGCATTTCATTTTATCAACTTGTCAAGGAATTACCCAAGGACTAATGAACGACGCGAGGGCTTTGAGATTCTATGCAACACTTTTAGTTGTTGCGCTCTTGGGAGTGTTTGCACAATCGTCTTTTACGGGTCAACAGGTAGCAGGCTTTCTTCTGAAATCGTACGTTGTAAATAATGCGCTGGCAGCGGTGATATTTACTTTCTTATTCCGCTGGAGAAAGCGCCATATTGAAAAGTTGGGCTTCCTGTTTATGGCAGGAACAGGCTTAAAGTTTCTAACCTTCTTCATTGTCTTTTACCCTGCGTTTCACGCGGACGGCGAACTCACCAAAGACGAGTTTGTATTATTCTTTGTTCCCTATGTGCTTTCTACATTGGTGGAAACCGTCTTTTTGGCGCGTATTTTAAACCGTGAATAGCCGACGTTTTTAGGACCGCTAATTCGCTATAGGGCAGTCTTTTACAGGGCCTGAAAACAGGATCGCCAATAGAGGCGTGTATAACTATAAATAAATAGCATCTTTTCTTTTAAGGCGTGAATATTCTTCATTAGTTTTGCACCGATTTTAAGCCGCTAAAATTCCGGAAACGGGAAACGCAAAAATTGTATGATTTCTAAGTTTACTGCCTTATCAGCCTTCGTAGGCTTAATGTTTTTCTCAGTACCAGCGGTAGCTCAAGACCACGGTCATGAGGATGCGCACCATGAAGAAGCACACCACGGCGATACTCATAGCGAGGAAGCACATGCTGTAGAGCTTCACGCTGAAGAAGCGCACGACGACAATCACGAAGCACATTCAGAAGGTCACGGACACGGAGCATTTGTCCCAGCGTCTGACACAGAAGGCAGAAAAGCTGTTGTTAAAGAGACCGTTGAACATCACCTCGCAGACTCTTACGAATTTCACATTGTTGGCCCTGTAGGTTTCCCACTACCAGTTATTTTATTTGATAACGGATTGAAAGTTTTCTCATCAGCGAAATTCCATCACGGTGAATCTGTGGCGGAGGTTGATGGTTCATACTACGTGGTACACCACAGTAAAATTTACAAGACGGATGCGGAAGGTACCATCACTTATGATGAGCACCACCACCCAACGAACGAAAAGCCACTAGACTTCTCAATCACCAAGAACGTGTTCATGATCATTTTCATGGCTGTGTTTATGTTCTTCTTGTTCAGAGGAGTTGCTAAAACGTACAAGAACAGTTTGGTACCAAGCAAAGCAGGTCGATTCCTCGAGCCGCTTATCGTTTTCATCCGCGACGAGATTGCCATTCCAAACATTGGCGAAAAGCACTATAAGCGTTACATGAGCTTCTTGCTCACTATTTTCTTCTTCATCTGGTTTTTGAACCTGGCAGGTATGACGCCGCTAGGTGTAAACGTTACCGGTAATATTGCCGTGACGGTTTCTTTGGCCTTGATGACCTTCTTTATTACCCAGTTTAGTGGTAAGAAAGATTACTGGATGCACATTTTCTGGATGCCAGGTGTACCGGTTTTACTTCGTCCTGTTTTGGCGGTAATCGAATTGATCGGGTTGGTAGTGAAGCCATTCTCGTTGACCATTCGTCTTTACGCAAACATGCTAGCAGGTCACGTTGTGATCATGAGCATCCTCGGGTTGATCTACATTTTCGCTTCGTACGTTGCTGCGATTCCGTTTACTGGATTAACACTATTCCTTTATGTCTTGGAGTTGTTAGTAGCAGCCCTTCAGGCATATATTTTCACAATGTTGGCGTCTCTGTACTTCGGTGCAGCCGTTGAAGAGCACGACCATCACTAAACTAAGAGTATTAATTAAATTTTATATACTATGGAAATTCCAACTATTGTAGGTGCAGGCTTGATCGTAATCGGTGCTGGTATGGGTATCGGTAGAATCGGTGGTTCTGCAATGGAAGCAATTGGCCGTCAGCCTGAAGCTTCTGGTAAAATCCAAACAGCTATGATTATTGCTGCTGCACTTATCGAGGGTATCGGTTTCGCGGCACTTTTCGCAGCTTAAGACAATTAAGTAGGCAGGTGCAACGATTGGTTGCACCGCCTATTTTTCCTAATTATAGAATTTGATTGTAATCAAAGAACATGGACAAGCTAATTAATGACTTTTCGATAGGACTATTCTTCTGGCAATCGCTGGTATTCCTTCTTTTGATCTTCTTGCTTAGAAGATACGCATGGAAGCCAATTTTGAATGCGGTTAACGAAAGAGAGCAGTCTATTGAAGGCGCTTTGAAGGCGGCAGAGAAAGCACGCCAAGAGATGGAGTCATTGCAAGCGAGCAATGAAGCAATCCTAAAAGAAGCGCGTGAAGAGCGCGAGCGTATTTTGAAAGAGGCACGCGACATGAAAAACAACATCGTAGCCGAAGCAAAAGAAACGGCTGCTGCTGAAGCTGATAAAACAGTTGCTGCTGCTAAGGCTGCTATTGAAGCAGAAAAGGCTGCTGCTGTGGCAGAGTTGAAAAATCAAGCTGCAGTATTGAGCATTGAGGTTGCTGAAAAAGTTCTAGGCCAGGAATTGAGCGCAGAGAACAAGCAAACAGCAATGATCAGCAAGATGATTGACGAAGTTAAAATCAACTAAGAATAGGATATGAATTATCCAAGAGTTGCTTCCCGTTACAGTAAAGCCTTGCTTGAATTAGCCGTTGAGAAAAACGAGCTAGAAAAAGTAAGTGCTGATGTGGCTACGCTGAAAGCGGCAGTATCAGGTTCGAGAGACCTAGAGCTGTTGTTGGCGAGCCCAATTGTGAAAACGGACAAGAAGCAAGCCATCCTTAACGAAGTGTTCAAGGGAGCGTTCTCACCAATTTTTGAAGGGTTCGTTTCATTGATTACTAAAAACGGTCGCGAGTCTATTCTAACCGCGATTTGCGACAAGTTCGAAAAGGATGTGCTCGAGCACAAGGGCATCGTTGAAGCAGAAGTTACTACCGCAGTAGCGCTTGCTGATGCCGATAAAGCGAAGTTGGTAGCATCCCTTAAAACTCAGTTGGGTAAAGAGGTGATACTAAAAGAACATGTTGATGCATCTACTATCGGTGGCATGAAGCTATTCGTTGGTGGATACCAGATTGACAACACGGTTTCTGGAAAGCTTAGAGCGTTGAGAAACCAATTAATTGACACGTCTTACGAGTCGAAACTTTAAGAAAAACAAAGCCTTAATATAAAGGATCATGGCAGAAGTAAATCCAGCTGAAATTTCAGCAATTCTCAAACAACAACTCTCAGGGATGGCATCAGGTGCTGACCTTCAAGAGGTAGGTACTGTATTGGAAGTAGGTGATGGTATTGCACGCGCTTACGGCCTAACTAACGCTCAGTCTGGTGAGTTGGTAGAATTTGAAAACGGTCAAAAAGGTATCGTATTGAACCTTGAAGAAGATAACGTAGGTATCGTATTGCTTGCACCTTCTACAGACATCAAGGAAGGATCTACAGTAAAGCGTACCAACACTATTGCATCTATCAAGGTAGGTGAAGGAATGGTTGGTCGTGTAGTAGATACACTCGGTAACCCAATTGATGGTAAAGGACCTATCGAGGGCGAAACCTACGAGATGCCGCTAGAGCGTAAAGCTCCTGGTGTTATCTACCGTCAGCCGGTAAACGAGCCGATGCAGACAGGTATTAAGTCAATCGATGCAATGATTCCTATTGGTCGTGGTCAGCGTGAGTTGATTATTGGTGACCGTCAGACAGGTAAGACTACGGTTGCTATCGATACGATCATCAACCAAAAAGAGTTCTTCGACAAAGGCGAGCCAGTATACTGTATCTACGTTGCAGTAGGTCAGAAAGGTTCTACGGTTGCGGGTATCGCTAAGACGTTGGAAGATGCAGGTGCATTGCAGTACACCACAATTGTTGCTGCAAACGCTTCTGATCCAGCTCCGATGCAGTTCTACGCACCATTTGCTGGTGCAGCGATCGGTGAGTACTTCCGTGATACAGGTCGTCCAGGTTTGATCATCTATGATGACCTTAGTAAGCAGGCTGTTGCTTACCGTGAGGTATCTCTACTACTACGTCGCCCACCGGGCCGTGAGGCATACCCAGGTGATGTATTCTACTTGCACTCAAGATTGCTCGAGCGTGCCGCGAAAGTGATCGCTGATGATACTATTGCTGCACAAATGAACGACCTTCCTGAGTCTTTGAAAGGCAAAGTAAAAGGTGGTGGTTCTTTGACAGCACTTCCAATTATCGAAACACAAGCAGGTGATGTAAGTGCCTACATTCCTACTAACGTAATTTCGATTACTGACGGTCAGATCTTCTTGGAGGCTGATTTGTTCAACTCAGGGGTTCGTCCTGCGATTAACGTTGGTATCTCTGTATCTCGTGTTGGTGGTTCTGCTCAGATTAAGCCGATGAAAAAGGTATCGGGTACATTGAAGCTTGACCAAGCACAGTACCGCGAGCTTGAAGCATTTGCGAAGTTTGGTTCTGACCTTGATGCTGCTACTATGGCGGTAATTAACAAGGGTGAGCGTAACGTAGAAATCTTGAAGCAAGGTGTAAACGCCCCAATGTCTGTAGCGCATCAGGTGGCAATTATCTACGTAGGTACGAAAGGTAAATTGAACAAGGTGCCGGTAAACAAGGTGAAAGCCTTTGAAGTAGCACTTATTGAGTACATGGAAGCAAACCAGAAAGCTGCGCTAGATAGCATTGCAGCAGGTAAGTGGACAGATGCTGAGATCTCTGCGATCGAAGCTTCAGTTGCTGAGGTTTTGCCGACGTACGAAGCATAAAAAGAAACTTAGCGCTGCGCCTTGGCGCAGCGTCTAAACATTCCCAGATATGGCGAATTTAAAAGAGCTAAGAGTTAGAATTACTTCCATTGGTAGCACAATGAAGATCACTTCAGCAATGAAGATGGTAAGTGCTGCTAAGTTGAAGAAGGCGCAAGATGCCATCGTACAGATGCGTCCATATGCGTCTAAATTGACAGAAATTCTACAAAAAGCCTCTTCTACACTCGACAGCAGCGAAAACGCTTACGGCGTTGTTCGTGATACCAACCGTACTCGTGTGGTTGTGATCACTTCAAACCGTGGTCTTTGTGGCGCGTTTAACTCTAGCGTAGTGAAGAAGGCAAAAGCTTTGATGGCCGACAGCAACGATGACTTCAGCATTGTAGCAATCGGTAAGAAGGCAGGCGACGCATTCAAAGACGATGCACGTCTTGTAGAGCGCAATCCTGAGCTTTGGGACAACATCGGGTTTGAGGCAGCATCAGAGTATGCACAAAAACTCATGGACGGCTACCTAGCAGGAGAGTTTGACAAAGTGGTTTTGGTATACAATGCGTTCCGTAACGCAGCGGTACAAGAGCCAACTGCAGAGCAGATGCTTCCGATCTCTATGGACGTAGAAGGCCCAGTAGATACAACAGAGTACCTCTACGAGCCAACGAAATCAGAGATTCTCGAAGATTTGATTCCTACTTCGTTGAAGACGCAGTTCTTCGCATCATTGCTAGATGCTAATGCTTCTGAGCACGGTGCTCGTATGACAGCAATGCACAAGGCAACGGATAATGCGAAAGCACTTCAGGGAGACCTTAAGCTCGAGTACAACAAGGCACGTCAGGCGGCGATTACCAACGAAATCCTAGAGATTGTTGGTGGTGCAGACGCTCTTGCTGGATAAGCATTGTCGCAACAACTATACAGAATCCCCTTCGGCAGTGCGTTGAAGGGGATTTTTTGTCTCTCTTGAGACTAAATTTTTATTTCAATTGCGTCAAATACAATTTGACTTAAATTGGCCCAACCACACCATTAAACCTTTTAACCATGAGCCACTCGGAAATTCTCGAGAAGGAATTCATCAGCATTGCTGAATTAATGGAGCTCTTCGATATCTCAAGAGCTACCGCACAGCGTCTCCTGAAGAAAGGAGAAGTCAAGAGCGTTAAACTTGGAGGAAAAGTCATAATTCCTACGAAGCCGCTGCGCGAAAAATTTGCATAAATCGCACATAAAACATCGGGTCTAGGCGTGAAAACCCTAAATTCGAAATATGCGTTTTCTAACCCTTCGAGTACGTACATTCTTGTTCATGATGTTGAACCTGCTGTTGGCATTTTTGCTTACAGGTGCGTTCAGCTTGTTTCACTTTCAAGAAGAAACCACGGACTACCACTTACAAAGACTGGAGCGTAAAGAACGCGCTATCATTAGTCATATTGAATATGTCATCTCGGGTCAAGACAGTGTACCCAGAACCTATGACGAGTGGTCTGAGCTGTTTGACGAACGGTTGAATGAAATAGGTTCTGTACACAAATTAGATTTAGCCATCTACCACCCTAAGGGCGAGCGTATCGCGGCCTCAGTAAATACGGCGGAAAATCAAGGTGTATTGCCCGAGCGTTTGAATGAATTTCCAAAGGGCGGTAGAAGAGTTCCTTTGGGACGAAAGGTCGATGATTCTGGCGATTTATTGATCAGCACGAGCGAAATCCTTGATGCTGATAAAGAAGTAGACCTTATTGTAAAAACCCTATATCGTGTAGATAATAGCGCTATACCGGAGAGTGAGATTGAATACCTGAAGCAGTTGGTCTTTGTATACCTGTTCTTGTTGCTATTGGGTATTGTATTGGCTTTTGTATTGTCGAATTACATCAGCCAGAATATGCGCAGGGTTATTGAACAACTAAAGAAGGTTCGATTAAACAAAACCAATGAGAAGTTGGACTGGCGCTTCAACGACGAAATAGGCGAGTTGATACAGCAATACAACGACATGGTCGAACAGCTGGAACGCACGGCGGTGGAGCTTGCTACCAGTGAGCGTGAAAGTGCTTGGAAAGAGATGGCACAGCAGGTAGCCCATGAGATCAAGAATCCGCTAACGCCAATGCGCTTGACCTTACAGATGATCGAGCGCGAAAAAGACATCAAAGAGGTGCGCGAGATGGCAGCCAATCTTTTGGAAGAGGTAGAGAATTTGACTCACATTGCAGAGGCTTTTTCAAGATTCGCCCAGATGCCGGGACTTCAGTTGGAGCGCTTTGACGTTTCATACCAGACTAATAGAGCTGTCGGTCTATACGCAGACCGTGGAGTACGCTTTATTTCTTCGGGCCCTGTGTATGCGAAAGTTGATAAGGAACAGTGGTCACGTATCATGCACAATCTGGTAAAGAATGCCATTCAAAGCGTTCCAGAAAGCCGGGAGGCCGAAATACTCATATTGGTGAGTAAGCAAGAATCGACAGCAACTATTCGTGTTCGAGATAACGGTGAAGGGATCCCAGAGTCGATGCAAGAGCGCGTGTTTGAACCAAACTTTACCACCAAAAGCTCCGGGATGGGACTCGGGCTAGCGATGGTGAAGAACCTTATAGAAAACTTTGGGGGGAACATCAGGTTTGAGACTTCCCCTGAGGGCACAGAATTTATTATTGAACTACCTATTACCACAGAATAACATGGACCAATTCCAACACCTCATTATTGAGAAAAATGACGGCATAGCACTTTTAGTATTGAACCGTCCCAAGCAGTTGAACGCCCTAAACAAGGAGTTGTTAAGCGAACTAAATAGCGCCTTTGAACTGCTGCGCGAGGACGCCGAAACTAAGGTTATCATCTTGACTGGATCAGGCGAAAAAGCATTTGTTGCTGGCGCAGATATCAAGGAGTTCGCCTCCTTCAATGGAGAGCAAGGAACCGAGCTTGCAAAAACGGGGCACATGACCGTGTTTAATCTGATCGAGGAGTTTCCGAAACCGGTGATTGCAGCGGTGAATGGATTTGCACTGGGAGGAGGCTTAGAGCTGGCCATGTCCGCACACGTGCGCATCGCATCTGATAATGCTCGTATGGGCCTTCCAGAGACTTCTCTGGGGCTAATTCCGGGCTATGGCGGAACACAACGTCTTCCACAGCTTATTGGCAAGGGAAGGGCCTTAGAAATGATTTTTAGCGCAAAAATGATAGATGCTCCTACCGCATTGAGTTACGGCTTGGTCAATCAAGTGGTTCCTCAGGCTGATCTACTCGAAGCAGCTCAAACCATGGCGAAGTCCTTCATGAAAAACAGTATCGTAGCCATGGGCTATGCCATTGAGTCTGTAAACGCCGGGTTATTGGAGGGGTCTGTCGGCTACGATGTGGAAGTCCAGGCCTTTGGCGATTGTTTTGATACAGAAGATTTCAAGGAAGGAACAACCGCGTTTATCGAAAAGCGAAAACCAGATTTCCCAGGAGCCTAATGTCAAAATTCTTCTTGGAAGTCGCTCAGAAGCAACGCATCGACGTTTTAGGAACGCTTAATGAATCGACCACGGATATTTGGATAAGCTTGCACGGCTACGGCCAACTCGTCGAGTATTTTCAGCGCCACTTTAGAAGTATGGTTACCCCTGCTCGTGCCTTTGTGTTCCCACAAGGCGCCCATAAATTTTACCTCCAAGGAACCGAGGGTCGCGTTGGAGCGTCTTGGATGACTAAAGAGGATAGAATTACAGACATAGAAAACCAACGTCTGTATTTAAACGAGGTATGTCGCTGGGTGTTGTCTGAAGCTCCGAATGCCCGTTTACACATGGTCGGTTTTAGCCAAGGCGTAGCGACTGGTATGCGCTTTTTAGGACATACAACGGTGCCATTTCAAAGCTTGTTGGCTTGGGCAGGCAGTTGGCCGCCTGATCTAGAGGAAAAAAGCCAAGAGGCGCTTAGGACAATGTATATGAGTGCTTGGTTTGGCACGAATGACCCCTATGTTGACGAAGTAAAGAAACAGGAGCGATGCGCGCTATATGCCGAAGAATTTAACCTGCATCCAGAGGTCAACACCTACGAAGGTGCACATAGCTTTGATTCCAATATCTTAGCGAGCGAAATAGCTCGATTAGAACTAGTAACACTCGAACAATGACACACGAAATACACCCATTGATTACCAACGATGCGACGCTCTTTGGTATTCTTGCCGCGATGCTTGGCGGAATCTTTTTGACCTCAAAAAGTGAGCGTCCGTTTTGGAAGAAGTTTTACAAATACATCCCCGCACTACTTCTGTGTTATTTCCTGCCCTCACTGCTTACCACCTTTGAAATCATTGACCCTAAGCAAAGCCGATTGTATTTCATGGCTTCGCGTTATCTGCTTCCCGCTGCCCTCATTCTGTTGACATTGAGCATTGATTTTGGCGAGGTGAAAAAACTCGGGCCTAAAGCGTTGATCATGTTCTTTACGGGAACTGTAGGTGTAATCATCGGGGGGCCAATTTCGATCCTCTTGTTTAGCGTTATTGCTCCGGATATAGTAGGGGCAAACCCCGAGGAGATATGGCGTGGGATGACTACCGTGGCAGGTTCATGGATTGGTGGAGGAGCTAATCAGGCCGCGATGAAGGAAGTTTTTGAAGTGAGCGAAGGTATTTTCTCAGCCATGGTAACCGTAGATGTATTAGTCGCTGAACTTTGGATGGCATTCTTGCTTATTGGTGTGGCCAAAGCAAAGAATATCGACGCCAGATTTAAAGCGGACGCATCTTCAGTGTTGACGCTTCAAGAAAAGATGGAGGCGTATACTGCAAGCATATCTAAGATTCCAACATTTAACGACCTCATCTACATTTTGGCCATCGCGTTTGGAGCAACAGGGTTAGCACACGGTTTAAGCGACATTATTGCGCCATTTATTAGTGAAAACTACCCGGTTTTGGCCAAATTCAGCTTGACCTCAGGCTTCTTTTGGTTGGTGGTGATAGCCACTACGATAGGCATCGGGCTAAGCTTTACTAAAGCAAGAAACTTAGAAGGTGCTGGAGCCTCGAAGGTGGGCTCTGTTTTCATCTACATCCTTGTAGCTACTATAGGGATGAGTATGAATGTCATGGAGGTGTTTGAAAACCCAGGCCTCTTTGCTGTAGGCTTAGTTTGGATGATCATTCACGTTGGATTGATGTTCCTCGTTGCGAAAATCATTAAGGCGCCGTACTTCTTCCTTGCTGTGGGATCGAAGGCCAATATTGGGGGTGCGGCCAGTGCCCCAGTGGTGGCTGCGGCCTTCCACCCGGCACTTGCGCCGGTAGGCGTGCTGCTTGCTGTTTTAGGGTATGCACTTGGTACCTACGGCGCATATATCTGTGGGCTTTTAATGCAAGGCGCGGCAGGTGTCTACTAGGGAGGTAGATATCAGGAACGGGAAAGCCTTTCCCGAGCCGTTTCGGTTTTATCTGCTGACGGGTATTATCTGTGTTGCTACTATTGCGTCGGGTGAATACCAGGGATTTGGATTTCTGTTCGTGCCCTTATTAGGCATTACCGCTCGCAGAGGAACGCAGTTTACAACAAAGGGATACCGCAGGTATTTCTCTGTATTTGGGCTAAAATTTGGCACTTGGGAGTCTGTGAATGACGGCGAACAGATGGTGTTAATCGGCCTAAACATGAGCAGTCAATACGGCTCTTACGGCGGGATGTTAGCCACGAAAGAAGAAAAGGTGTGGACGCTGTATATTGTAGACGCAAAGCATAGAAACAAGCGCGACATAGGTGTTGCGGTCGATAAAGAATACTTAACTCAAAAGGCGGCAGAAGTGGCCGAGATCACAGCCTTGGAATTGGTTCCCTTTTCTCCGGCGATCTCGCAACAAACGCGCAACAGAAAAAGACGTTGACATGAAAAAACTTACCCTCTTTCTCCTCATTTGTTTGGGCCCTACAGGCTTTTCACAAGAAGCACCGGCAGATGCAAAAGAGGTAATTAAGGCAATATATACGGAAGCATTGGGCCAACAGCAAGGCTATAATTGGCTTCACCATATATGTACTGAGATTGGTCCACGTCCAAGTGGGTCGGAAGCTTCGAATGAGGCGGCTCGTTATACCATGCAAATGATGCTAGATGCTGGGGCTGATACGGCTTGGTTACAACCGGTAGAGGTGCCGAAGTGGCACCGCGGCGACGAATGGTCGAAAGCGTATGCCGGTGGAGCGCCGGTTTCTCTTCCTACCACTGCACTTGGAGGATCCGTGCCTACACCAGCGGAAGGCGTAAAAGCAGAGGTTGTTGAGGTGGGTTCTTTTGAAGAGCTTGAAGCGTTAGGAGAGGAAGGAGTCAAAGGAAAAATAGTCTTCTACAATACCTATATGGACCACAGCCTGATCAGCACCTTTAACGCTTATGGAGGCGCTGTGAAGTACCGCTGGGCGGGTGCTATGGAAGCAGGAAAATATGGCGCTGTCGCTACAGTGATGCGTTCTGTCACTTTACTTCGTGACGATTTGCCGCACACCGGCGCGATGAGCTATGGAGATAGTGAAGTAAAGGTACCTTCGGCTGCGATTTCTTGGCAAGCAGCAGATAAGCTGAGTGCCATGTTGGAAGGCGGAAAGGTCGAATTAGAATTGTATTTAGACTGCGGTGTACAAGGCACAGCTACGAACTACAACATGATCGCAGATTTCAAAGGAAGTGAAAAGCCAGAAGAAATTATGCTTGTTGGCGGCCACATAGACTCTTGGGATTTAGGACAAGGAGCTCAAGACGACGGTGCTGGATGTGCCCATGCTATGCAGGTTCCGAACCTCATGCACAAGGTCGGATATCAGAACAAGAGAACGGTTCGTGTTGTCTTGTGGGCGAACGAAGAATTTGGATTAGACGGCGCTAAGGAATATGCCCGTTGGGCCAAAGAAAACGGTGTGCATCACTGGGTGGCTATGGAAAGCGACGGTGGTGGCGATGTTCCAAGAGGTTTTGGCATTGGCGCAGACGATGATCGTATCGAGCAAGTAAGAACGTTTAAGAGTCTTTTGAGTCCTTACGGCCTTCACGTTTTTGCAAAAGGAGGCGGTGGTGCCGATTTAAGCCCGCTTCGTGGATACGACAACTTCTTTATCGGATACCGTCCTGAGAGTCAGCGATACTTTGATTTTCACCATAGTGCCAGGGACAACATTGATGCCATCCATCCACGTAGTTTGGAGATGGGAGCAGCTTCAATGAGCGCACTTTATTTTCTACTAGATAATCTGGACTAAGGGACTTTAAATAACTGTGAATCATCAATTTAAAAAAGAAGCGTGGTCAGTTTTGACAAATTCAGCCAAGAATTTTGGCTTTGTCGCTACCGCTCAAGACACAGACAACTACGCGCGTCTCTGGTCGAGGGACAGCGCTATTGCTTCTTTAGCTGTTTTGTCACACGGAAAAGAAGCGCTTTACCCAGCGGTTAAAAGCAGTATTCTAAACTTGCTAGACGCTATTGGTGATGGTGGCGTCTTTCCATCTAATGTAAGTTTTGATGAGAACGGAACGCGCTCTGGACAAAGCTTTGGAGGCCCAGTAGGTAGAACAGACAGTCCTTTTTGGTGGGCCGTAACAGCACTATCTTATATGGAAGTGGCACAAGACTTTGGTATTAAAGGTGTTGTTGCCGACGCTATAGAAGAGATCGAGCGCCGAGCTCAGGCTTGGGAGTTCAACAACAAGCATTTGATGTATTCGCCGGCCAGTAGCAACTGGGCAGATGAGTATCCAGTTGAAGGTTATATTCTTCTTAATAATGTGTTGAGGTACTGGATGTTAACAAAAGCATCACATATACTTTCTTCTGATAATTACGCTGAAAAGGCCGAGCAGGTATTGGGCTCTATTAAATACCACTTCTTCGGGGAACCGGCAGGGGCGCAGTCGTTGTTTACACCGGCTCAATTAGAAAAGGTGGATAACCTAGAAAGCGGTGAACGTATTTTGATGAGTTTCACTCCGGGTGCTACATTGAATCATATCGATACCCTCGGGTGGAGTATTTCCATGTTATTGGGAATAACGAGTGAATCGACCACTAAGAAGATGGTGGAGCGATTGCGCAAAGAAGTGGGCGGAACGCTCGCGCCTGCCCATTGGCCAATTA